>NZ_CP060714.1:616875-1233750 GCF_014395975.1 Diaphorobacter ruginosibacter
ACGAGAAGATAGGGGTGGACTCTGGCATTGGAGAAAACTTTTGTGCAAAATAGCACGATCGTTCTTTTTATTGACCAGCATGGCCACTTCCACCCCAACCCGCAAGACTGCGCGCGCTCCCGCGAGCCGCGAAGGCCGGGTGCTGCACAAGGGGCAGCAGACCAAGGCCACCATCGTCGAGGCCGCGCTGGGCCTTGCCACGCACATCGGGCTTGAAGGCCTTTCCATCGGTGCGCTGGCCGATGTCACGGGCATGAGCAAATCCGGCGTGTTCGCCCACTTCGGCTCGCGCGAGGAACTGCAGATTTCCGTCATCCGCGAGTATCACACGCGTTTCGAGCAGGAAGTTTTCTATCCGGCGATGACCGCACCGCGCGGCCTGCCGCGCCTGCGTGCGATGTTCGACAACTGGATGAAGCGCACGTCCATCGAGCTGGACTCGGGCTGCATCTACATCAGCGGGGCCGTCGAGTTCGATGACCGCGCAGGTCCGGTGCGTGACGCACTCGCCAACTCGGTCCTCACCTGGCATGCAGCGATGAAGCGCGCCATCGAGCAATGCGCCGAGTGCGGCCAGCTCAAGGTCGACGTGGATGCCGAGCAGATGCTGTTCGAGATCCACGGCCTGATTCTCGCCCTGCACTACGAGGCCCGATTCCTGCGCACGCCCGGCTCGATCAAGCGCGCGGTGGGTGGCTTCAACAGCATCCTGCTGCGCTACGGCGCCGACCCTGTCGCCGCCGCATGACGGCAGGCGCCAGACAGTCTTCCGAATCCGCGTCCACGATCCTTTTCTTCAGTTCATTCACATCACCTTTCTGGAGTCCACATGCCTACCTACACGCCGCCACTCCGTGACATGCAATTCCTCATGCACGAGGTCTTCAAGATCGCCGACGACTACAAGCAGATGACGGCGTACGCCGAGGTGGACGCCGACACCATCAACGCCGTGCTCGAGGAAGCCGGCAAGTTCGCCGCCAACGTGACTTTCCCGCTGAACATCAGCGGCGACGAGGAAGGCTGCACGCTCGACAAGAGCACGAACGAGGTGAAGACCCCGCGGGCTTCAAGGAAGCGTACAAGCAGTTCGTAGAAGGCGGCTGGCCGGCGCTGTCATGCGACCCCAACTACGGCGGGCAAGGCCTGCCTTTTGTGGTCAATTCGGCGCTCTACGAAATGCTCAACAGCGCCAATCAGGCATGGACCATGTATCCCGGCCTCTCGCACGGCGCCTATGAAGCCCTGCACGCCTATGGCACGGAAGAGCAGAAGAAAACCTACCTGCCCAAGCTCACCAGCGGCGAATGGACCGGCACGATGTGCCTGACCGAGCCGCATTGCGGCACCGACCTGGGCCTGCTGCGCACCAAGGCTGAACCGCAGGCCGACGGCACCTACAAGATCACCGGCAACAAGATCTTCATCAGCGCCGGCGAACACGACATGGCGGACAACATCGTGCACCTGGTGCTGGCCCGCCTGCCCGATGCGCCGCAGGGCTCCAAGGGCATCAGCCTGTTCGTGGTTCCCAAGTACCACGTGAAGGCCGACGGCTCGCTGGGCGAGCGCAACCCGATCTTCTGCGGGGCGCTCGAACACAAGATGGGCATCCACGGCAACTCCACCGCGCAGATCAATATCGACGGCGCCATCGGCACCCTGGTGGGCGAGCCCAACAAGGGCCTGCAGGCCATGTTCGTGATGATGAACGCGGCACGCCTGGGCGTGGGCAACCAGTCCCTGGGCCTCAACGAAGTGGCCTACCAGAACGCGCTGGCCTACGCCAAGGACCGCCTGCAGATGCGCAGCCTGTCGGGCGTGAAGGCCAAGGACAAGCCCGCTGACCCGATCATCGTGCACCCCGACGTGCGCCGCATGCTGCTGACCGCCAAGGCCTATGCAGAAGGCGGCCGCGCACTGATCACCTACACGGCCTTCCTGATCGACAAGGAACTGAACCACACCGACGAGAAGGTGCGCAAGGACAGCGCCGACCTCGTGGCGCTGCTCACACCCATCGTGAAGGCGTTCGTCACCGACAACGGCTGGGCCGCCACCATGATGAGCCAGCAGGTCTACGGCGGCCATGGCTTCATCAAGGAATGGGGCATGGAGCAGTTCATGCGTGACGCGCGCATCAACATGATCTACGAAGGCACGAACGGCATCCAGGCGCTGGACCTGCTGGGTCGCAAGATCCTCTCCAACCAGGGCGCAACCCTGCGCAAGTTCGGCAAGCTGGTCGCGCAACTGGTGGAAGAGGAAGGCGTGAACGAGAAGATGGCCGAGTTCATCAACCCGATCGCGATGCTGGGCGACCAGATGACCAAGTTCACCACCGAGATCGGCTTCAAGGGCATGCAGAACCCCGACGAAGTGGGCGCGGCTTCCGTGGACTACCTGCGCGTTGCGGGCCACCTCGTGTTTGGCTATTTCTTCGCCCGCATGGCGCAGGTTGCGCTGCGCGAAATCGCCAATGGCAACACCGATCCGTTCTACCAGGGCAAGCTGCAGACCGCACGCTTCTACTTCGCCAAGCTGTTCCCCGAGACTGCTTCGCTGATGCGCACAGCGCGCGCCGGTTCGAAGTCGTTGATGGATACGGACGCGGCACTGGCCTGATGGTCCGTGCGTTGCCTGAAACCTGATTGCCAGATGAGCATCTTTGCGATGGAGGCTTTATGAAAACCCTGTTTGCAGCCGCGTTGGGCCTGGCCATGGCCGTACCTGCGTTCGCACAAATGTCCCCGGCAGGCGTGTGGCGCAGCGTGGATGACAAGACCGGTGAAGCCAAGGCGGAAATCCGCATCACCGATGAAGCCGACGGCCTTCATGGCCGCATCGAGAAGCTGCTCAAGAAAGGGGCCGATCCGGCAGCCCTGTGCGTCGAATGCAAGGACGACCGCAAGGACAAGCCCATGATCGGGCTGGAGATCATCCGTGGCGGCAAGAAGGAAGCCGACAAGGAGGTGTGGTCCGGCGGCAAGATCATCGACCCCGAGAACGGCAAGGAATACCGCGCGAGCCTCACCCCCGTTGAAGGTGGTGCGAAGCTCGAGGTGCGCGGTTTCCTTGGTCCTTTCTGGCGGACCCAGACGTGGCAGCGCGTGAACTGACTATGAAACACCCCCTGAGTCGCTACGCGCCTTCCCCCTCCAGGGGGACGACGCCAGCGCGGCGGGGCGGCCCTTGCGCGGCGTCCGCTGGCATGGCCTGCTCCGCGGCCCTCGGCGCAGTGGCGGGCGAGCCGTGTCCTGCTGTGGCATGAGCCAAGCGAAGTGTGGAATTTCTGAGGAACCAACAATATGTCTAGATTCCAGGTGAAGAAAGTCGCCGTGCTCGGCGCGGGCGTGATGGGTGCGCAGATCGCTGCCCATCTCGTCAATGTGAAAGTCCCCGTCATCCTGTTCGACCTGCCTGCCAAGGAAGGCCCGAAGAGCGCGATTGCCGAGAAGGCGATCGCCAACCTCAAGAAGCTCAAGCCATCACCGATTGGCGTGGCCGAAGATGCCGACCTGATCCAGCCCGCCAACTACGAAGAGCACATGAAGCTGCTCAAGGGCTGCGACCTCATCATCGAGGCCATTGCCGAGCGCATGGACTGGAAGCTCGACCTGTACCACAAGATCGCGCCGTTCGTCGCCAAGACGGCGCTCGTGGCATCGAACACGTCGGGCCTGTCGATCACCAAGCTGTCCGAGGCGCTGCCGGATGCGATCAAGCCGCGCTTCTGCGGCATCCACTTCTTCAACCCGCCGCGCTACATGCAGCTGGTGGAACTGATCAACACGCCCACGACCAACGCCGAGGTGCTCGACCAGCTCGAGACCTTCGTCACCTCGACGCTCGGCAAGGGCGTGGTGCGTGCGCATGACACGCCCAACTTCATCGCCAACCGCATCGGCATCGCAGGCATGCTCTCGACGATGAAGCAGGCCGAGAATTTCGGCCTCTCGTTCGACGTGGTGGATGACCTCACCGGCAAGAAGCTGGGCCGCGCGTCGAGCGGCACCTTCCGTACGGCGGACGTGGTGGGTCTGGACACCATGGCCCACGTGATCAAGACGCTGCAGGACAACCTGAGCCTGGAGACCGATCCGTTCTACGGCAACTTCGGAACGCCCGCGGTGCTGCAGAAGCTGCTGGATCTGAAGAACCTCGGCCAGAAGACCAAGGCCGGTTTCTTCAAGAAGGTCGGCCGCGACATCCTGCAGTTCGAGCTCGACAGCGAGGAATACATCCCCGCAGGCCAGAAGAGCGACGAGGTCTACGGCCGCATGCTCAAGAAGCCCGCCGGCGAGCGCCTCAAGCTGCTGCGCAACGCGGAAGGCGCACAGGGTCGCTTCCTGTGGGCGATCCTGCGCGACAGTTTCCACTACGCTGCGATCCACCTGGAGCACATCGCCGATACCGCGCGCGACGTGGACCAGGCCATGCGCTGGGGCTTCGGTATGAAGCAGGGCCCGTTCGAGCTGTGGCAGGAGGCCGGCTGGCTCGATGTGGCGAAGATGGTGCAGGAAGACATCGACGCGGGCAAGGCGCTGACCAAGGCACCGTTGCCCCAATGGGTGTTCGAGGGTCCGGTGGCCGAGGCCGGCGGCGTGCACACGGCGCAGGGTTCGTGGAGTCCCGCACAGAAGAAGTTCGTTCCACGCCGCGAGCTGCCGGTGTACCAGCGCCAGATCTTCCCCGAGAAGCTGCTGGGCGAGGACAGCCTGCCCGACTGGAAGACCGCGGGCACGACGATTTCGGAAACCAAGGCGCTGCGCACCTGGACGCTCGACGGCGAGGTGTTGATTGCCAGCATCAAGAACAAGATGCATGCCATCAGCCCCGAGGTCATGGAAGGCCTCGTGGAAGCCGTGGACGTTGCCGAGAGCGACTTCAAGGCGATGGTGATCTGGTCCGGTGACGCACCGTTCAGCGTGGGTGCCGACCTCGAGGCGACGATGCCTGCATTCGTCGTGGGTGGCGCCGAGGCGATCGAGAGCATCGAGCAGGAACTGCAGAACATGATGCTGCGCATGCGCTATGCGCAGGTGCCGGTGGTGGCTGCGATCCACGGCATGGCGCTGGGCGGTGGTTGCGAGCTGTCGGTGTATTCCGCGCGCCGCGTGGCGCACATGGAGAGCTACATCGGCCTCGTCGAGGTCGGCGTGGGCCTGGTGCCGGGCGCAGGCGGTCTCACCTACATCGCGCGCCGCGCCGCCGAAAACGCGACGACCAGCACGGGCAAGGACCTGTTGCCCTTCCTCACCGAAGGCTTCACCGCGGCGGCGATGGCCAAGGTCGGCACGAGCGCCATCGAGTCGCGCAAGCTGGGCTACCTGCTGGACAGCGACATCATCGTTGCGCACAAGGATGAGCTGCTCCATGTGGCGATCAACGAAGCCCGCTCCATGGCCAACGCCGGCTGGCGCGCGCCGCTGGCACGCACCTTCCCGGTCGCGGGCCGCAGCGGCATCGCCACCATCCGTGGTTCGCTGGTGAACATGCGCGACGGCGGCTTCATCAGCGAGTTCGACCAGCACATCGCGACACTGATCGCCGAAGTGGTGTGCGGCGGGGATGTCGATACCGGCACGCTCGTCGACGAGCAATACCTGATGAAGCTGGAGCGCAAGGCGTTCACGCACCTGATCGCGCACCCGAAGACACATGAGCGCATCCTCGGAATGCTCAACACTGGCAAGCCAGTGCGGAACTGATGAACGCGTCACGCAAGGAGTACTCAACATGAAACAACAGCAAGACGCCTACATCGTTGCCGCGACGCGCACGCCGATCGGCCGCTCGCACAAGGGCTTTTTCCGCAACTACCGCCCCGACGACCTGCTCGCGACGATCCTGAAGTCGGCGCTGGCGCAGGTGCCCAGCCTCGATCCCCAGGCCATCGAGGACATCATCTGCGGCTGCGCGATCCCCGAGGCGCAGCAGGGCCTGAATGTGGCGCGCATCGGCGCGGTGCTGGCGGGATTGCCGACCAGCGTGGGCGGCATCACCGTCAACCGCTTTTGCGCCTCCGGCCTGTCGGCCGTAGCCATGGCCGCTGACCGCATCCGCGTAGGCGAGGCCGACGTGATGATTGCCGCCGGTGTGGAGAGCATGAGCATGGTGCCGATGATGGGCAACGCGCCGTCGCTCTCGCCCTCGATCTTCGAGCGCGATGGGGATGTGGGCATTGCCTACGGCATGGGGCTGACCGCGGAGAAGGTCGCCCAGCAATGGAAGGTGACGCGCGAGGCGCAGGACGCATTCGCGCTCGAATCGCACCGGCGCGCGATCGCGGCGCAACAGGCCGGTGAGTTTGCCGGCGAGATCACGCCCATCGATGTGATCGATCGCGGCCTCGATCTCGCCAAGGGCGACATCATCACCAGCACACGCACCGTGAGTCTCGACGAAGGCCCGCGCCCCGACACCTCGCTCGAAGGCCTGGCCAAGCTGCGCACCGTGTTCGCGGCGCGCGGCTCGGTCACGGCGGGCAACAGTTCGCAGACCAGCGACGGCGCGGGGGCGCTGATCCTGGCCAGCGAAGCTGCAGTCAAGCGCTTCGGCCTGACGCCGCTGGCGCGCTTCGTGAGCTATGCCAGCAAGGGCGTGCCGCCCGAGATCATGGGCATCGGCCCGATCGAGGCCATCCCTGCGGCGCTGCGCTATGCGGGCCTGAAGCAGGACGACATGGACTGGATCGAGCTGAACGAAGCCTTCGCGGCGCAGTCGCTCGCGGTGATCAACACGCTGGGGCTCGACATGTCCAAGGTGAACCCCATGGGCGGCGCGATTGCCCTCGGCCACCCGCTGGGCGCCACCGGTGCGATCCGCTCGGCCACCGTCGTGCATGCGTTGCAGCGCAAGAAGCTCAAGTACGGCATGGTGACCATGTGCGTGGGCATGGGGCAGGGCGCAGCCGGTATTTTCGAAAGAGTGTGAGGGCACACCCCCTGAGGCGCTTCGCGCCTTCCCCCTCTCTCGCTTCGCGGGAGGGGGACACAGCCAGCGCGGCGGGGCGGCCCTTGCGCGGCTGCCGCTGGCATGGCCTGCTCCGCGGCCTTCTGATCTTTACCGCCGTGGTGACTTTGATGCCATGCCCTGGCTCTCGCTTCGGAGCTGTGGCACAGCCGGAACGGTGGGTGGCCCTTGCGCGGCAGTTGCTGGCGTGGACTCGCTTGCATGCGTGGCATTCCAAGTCACCATGATGACGCACGGATCCCGCAATTGCCGTCACACTTGAGAGCATGATTGCGAACATGACACACCAAGCAACGACTCATCCCCTGGACGACGCGCTGGCACTGCAAGCCAGGGACAACGGCGTCTTTGTCGGCCACACGACACAGGCCTACTGGAACATGGTGGGGCCGTTCGGCGGCATCACGGCGGCGTCGATGCTGCAGGCGGTGATGCAGCATCCGCAGTTGCTGGGTGAGCCGATTTCGCTCACGGTGAATTTTGCAGGTGCGGTGATGGAGGGCGACTTCACCATCCGAGCCAACCCGGTGCGCACCAATCGTTCGACCCAGCACTGGATGCTCACGCTCGAGCAGCCGGGCCCGGACGGCCAGATGATGGTGGCGACCACGGCAACGGTTGTGACGGCGGTTCGTCGCGAGACCTGGAGCGTGTCGGATTGCCCCATGCCCAAGGTGCCCGATGCATCCCACTTCGAACGTGCTGCACCCGACTTTCCCGCGCAGTGGCTCAATGCGTATGACATGCGGCCCGTGACCGGCAACTTTCCGAAAGCCTGGGACGGCGGTGGCGATGCCAGTCTGTCGCAACTCTGGGTGCGCGACATGCCCGAGCGCTCGCTCGACTTCGTGTCGCTGGCGGCGGCGTCCGACCTGTTCTTCCCACGCATCTGGCTGCGCCGCGCCAAGCGCGTGCCGATTGGCACCGTGTCGATCACCACCTACTTTCATGCCACCGGCGCGCAATTGGCGCAGACCGGCAGCAGCTATCTGTTCGCCCAGGCCCAGGCCCAGGAATTGCGCAACGGCTTCTTCGACCAGACGGCACAATTGTGGAATGCCGAAGGCCTGATGCTCGCCACCAGCAACCAGATCGTTTACTACAAGGAGTGAACGCACAGGTACGGCATCACTGCCGGGCCGCCGCGTTTTCCGTCCATTTTCCTCTTTGGAGCTTCATTTCCATGACCACGCCCGCTCAGGACATTCTGGTGCACCACGAACAAGGTGTCACCACGATCACATTCAATCGCGTCGACAAGAAGAACTCCCTCACCGCATCGATGTACTCGGCGCTGGCGGATGCGCTGGAAAACGCCAACGCGGACGCGGCCACACGCGTCGTGGTGTTCCAGGGCGACGTGGCCATCTTCAGCGCGGGCAACGACATCGGCGATTTCCTCAAGCGCCCGCCGGTCACGACGGACGCGCCGGTGTTCCGCTTCCTGCGCGTGCTGGCCACGTTTCCCAAGCCCTTGCTCGCGGCCGTCTGCGGGCCCGCCGTGGGAATCGGCACCACCATGCTCTTCCATTGCGACCTGGTCTATGCGGGCGACAACGCGGCGTTCTCGATGCCGTTCGTGAACCTGGGCGTGTGCCCTGAGGCGGGTTCGAGCCTGCTCGCACCCCAGATGCTGGGTTACCACCGCGCGGCAGAGGCGCTGCTGCTGGGCGAGCCCTTCATGGCGGAGGCCGCGCTGGAGGTGGGCCTGGTCAACCGCGTGGTACCGCCGACGGAGTGCAACATGGTCACGCAGATGCAGGCGAGGAAGCTCGCCGCGAAATCGCTGGCCTCGCTGATGGAGACCAAGCGCCTCCTCAAGAAGACGAACACTGAGGAGCTGCTCGGGCGCATCGACGAGGAAGCGGCCAGCTTCGGCCGCATGCTTGGCGAACCGGCGGCCAGGGAGGCCTTCACGGCCTTCATGGAAAAGCGTGCTCCCGACTTCAGCAAGCTGTGAGCACGGCGACGGGCGGTGATCTGCAGGTGGCGCCCGTACCTGCGGAGTTCGAGCCGGAGTTCGTCGAGGCGCTCACCGACGTCTTCGAGCGCCAGATTGCCTTCAACCAGGTGATCGGCCTCGAGATCGTGCGCATTGCGCCTGCGGGCGTGGAGGCGCGCATCGGCATGAAGCCGGAGCTGGTCGGCCACTTCGCCTACAACCGCGTGCACGGTGGCGTGATCAGTGCGGCGCTGGACGCGATGGCCGGACTCGCAGTCATGGCCGCCATCGGTGCCCGGCATATGGACGAGCCGCCAGCGCGGCGTCTGCAGCGCTTCGCGAAACTGGGCACCATCGATCTGCGCATCGACTATCTGCGTCCCGCCATCGGAACGTATTTCAAGCAGAAGGCCCAGGTGCTGCGCCTGGGGTCGCGAGTCGCCACGGTGCGCATGGAGTTCCTCTCAGCACAGGACGAACTGCTGTCCGTCGGGACGGCCTCGTACATCGTTTCCTGACAAACGCCCCGATGTGCGCCGATGAACGCGGGTCTTCATGTGTGCCGCTGCAAGCCTTGCAAGGCGATGCAACTTTTGAGCGTTTTGGTTACTCCTCTTTCGGAACAAGACGGTTCATTCGATTCAAATCTCATTACGATTTCTCGCGGTTGGGTACGCGGGTGTTTCGGGGCTGTCGGGTTCTGTTGCAACCGGTGCGTCATGCATGCGGCGGGCATTGGGCACGTGCGGATGCATCGGCAGGTGCAGCAACGAGCTTGACCCGTTTGTCGGGGCTTGTTTGACGCTGTACTTGCAAGTCGCGTAAGGTACCTGTCGACTGAATGAATCTTGGCCGATTCCGGCAAGTGTGTTAATTCCCCAAGGAGAACCGATGGCTGTGCAAAACCCATTTTTTGGCAAACGTGATTCCGATGTGCTGCAACCCCGGCAGCCAGGCTCGGTACTGGGTGGTGGCGCTTCCACCGTGGGCAGCAACTCTGCCGTAAACTCCTCGACTTCTTCCACTGGACTCGGATCCGTCGTGAGCAAAACCGCAACCAGCGTCTCCAATGAATCCGCCGGCAGCAAGCTGACGGTCGGCCCCAACATCAAGCTCAAGGGCGTCGAGATCACCGACTGCGACACGTTGGTTGTGGAGGGCACGGTCGAAGCGACCATGGATTCCCGCGTGATCCAGATCGCAGAGCAAGGGGCATTCCGGGGTTCCGCAGAAATCGACATCGCCGAGATTCATGGCCAGTTCGACGGCACGCTGACGGTGCGTGACAAGCTGGTGATCTACAGCACCGGCAAGGTCAGCGGCAAGATCCGCTACGGCAAGGTGGTGATCGAGGAGGGCGGCCAGCTCTCCGGCGAAATCGAGGCCGGCATCGGCAACGCATCGCGCTCTGCGTCATCTGCTGCGACATCGTCTGCTTCGTCAAACAGCACCAGCACATCCTCCGCGGCCGCAGCTTCCTGATGAAGCATCTGGGCGGCTGATTCGGGTTTGCCGACGGCCGCAGCTTCCAAAGACGAAGCTCGAAAGAAAAAGGCGATGCATGTCGAATGCATCGCCTTTTTGCCTTCTGCAGGTACGCTGTTTACCGGCCTGTCGGCTTGGGGAGAGGGCGCGGGTGGCCGTTATCGTCGATCGCCACGTAGGTCAGCGTGGCCTCGGTCACCTTGATGTGCTGGCCCTGCAGCGACATGCGCTCGGCGAAGACCTCCACATCCACTGCAATCGACGTATTGCCAATGCGCGTGATGCGCGCATAGAACGAGAGAATGTCGCCGACGCGCACGGGTTGCTTGAAGACGAATTCGTTGACGGCCACGGTGGCCACGCGGCCCTGGGCAATGCGAGCTGGCAGTACCGAACCTGCCAGGTCGACCTGGGCCATCACCCAGCCGCCGAAGATATCGCCGTTGCTGTTGGTGTCCGCGGGCATGGGAATGACGCGCAGCACCAGTTCCTTGTCGGAAGGCAGTTCGGGCGTGATGATGCGCAGGGTTTCTGGATCGGTCATGGTTGTTGTTGTCATGTAAGCGGTTCGACACTGTTGCCGCAAATGGCGCAACAGTTACTAGGGTAAACCCTTATTATTTCGCAACCAAGTCACTCGCGCAGCCGGGCTGCGCATCAGCCTTAATGAGGGTGCAGTCTTTCGCCTTGCGCGTGTATCTGCCGCTGCCTGTGCGCGTGGGTGCTCTTCGGGGGACAATCCCGGGGACCCTCTGCCCATCCCGATCCGCGCCAACTGCCAGGCGATCGATGCGTGCAGAAGCACCCCAGAGCAAAAGCAGTCAAAGCAGCAAAGCACGCTCCAAGAAAAACCCACGAACCATGCGCGGCTACAGTTCCTCATCGGCATCCTCAGATCCCAGCGCGCAGCAGCGCACCCACAACGATTGGCAGACTCTGGGCCGGCTGGTGCCCTACCTGATGCAGTACCGATGGCGCGTGCTGGCCGCGCTGCTGTTCGTGCTGGCGGCCAAGGTGGCCAACGTCGGCATTCCCATTCTGCTCAAGCACCTGGTGGATGCCCTGTCCATTCAACCCGGCGATGCGGCGGCGGTACTGGTGGTTCCCGCAGGCTTGCTGCTGGCCTACGGCCTCCTGCGGCTGTCGACGTCGCTCTTCACGGAACTGCGGGAGCTGGTCTTCGCCAAGGCCACGCAGGGCGCGGCGCGCAGCATTGCGCTCACCACGTTCCAGCATCTGCACGGCCTGAGCCTGCGGTTTCACCTGGAGCGCCAGACGGGAGGCATGACGCGCGACATCGAGCGGGGTGTCAAGGGCGTCGAGTCGCTGATTTCCTATTCGCTGTACAGCATTCTTCCCACCTTCGTCGAAGTGGCGATGGTGCTCGGCATTCTTGCCATCCGGTTCGATGCCTGGTTCTTCTGGATCACGGCGGTAGCCCTGGTGCTCTACGTGACCTTCACCGTGTCGGTCACGGAATGGCGCACGCGCTTTCGCCGCGAGGCCAATGTCGCGGACTCGGCCGCGCACACCAAGGCCATCGATTCCCTGCTCAACTTCGAGACGGTCAAGTACTTCAACAACGAGGACTTCGAGTCCGGCCGCTACGACGAGAGCCTGGAGAAGCTGCGCCGCGCGCGCCTGAAGAGCCAGACCACGCTCAGCCTGCTCAACTCCGGACAGCAGTTCATCATTGCCACGGCACTGGTGATCATGCTCTGGCGCGCAACGCAGGGCGTGGTGGCGGGAAAGCTGTCGCTGGGTGATCTGGTGATGATCAATGCGTTCATGATCCAGCTGTACATACCGCTCAACTTCCTGGGTGCGATCTACCGGGAGATCAAGCAGAGCCTGACGGATCTGGACCGCATGTTCTCGCTCATGGACAAGGCCCGAGAGATCGAGGACAGGCCCGACGCCAGGCCGCTCGTCTGCGACGCTCCCCCGACGGTGCGCTTCGAGTGCGTGCACTTCGGCTATGACCCCGCGCGCGAGATCCTGCATGGCCTGAGCTTCGAGATTCCCGCGGGCAAGACGGTCGCGGTGGTCGGGCCGTCCGGCTCCGGCAAGTCGACGCTGGCGAGGCTGCTGTTCCGCTTCTACGACGTGGGCAGCGGCCGCATCACGATCGACGGCCAGGATATCCGCGATGTGACGCAGTCCAGCGTGCGCCGCGCCATCGGCATCGTGCCGCAGGACACCGTGTTGTTCAACGACACCATCGAGTACAACATCGCCTACGGCCGCCCGGGGGCAACGCACGCGGAGGTCGAGGAGGCCGCGCGCGCAGCGCGCATCCATGATTTCATTGCGGCATCGCCGAAGGGCTACGGCACGATGGTTGGCGAACGGGGGCTCAAGCTCTCGGGCGGCGAGAAACAGCGCGTGGCTATCGCGCGCACCCTGCTCAAGAACCCGCCGATCCTGATCTTCGATGAGGCCACCTCGGCGCTCGATTCCGCGAACGAGCGCGCGATCCAGAACGAGTTGCGCCGCGCCGCGCGGAACAAGACGGCGCTGGTGATTGCACACAGGCTCTCGACGGTGGTCGACGCGCACGAGATCCTGGTGATGGATGCGGGCGAAATCCTCGAGCGCGGCACGCATGCGGAACTGCTTGCGATGCAGGGGCGATACGCGCGCATGTGGATGCTGCAGCGCGATGCGCAGGAGCGGACCGAGACAGAGGAGGTCGGTTGAGCAGCCTGCTGGCGCCGCCGCGAGGCGGCGCGCAGGCTCACGCGCGCTTCAGAAGGCGCAGGGCGGACTGGCGGATCTGCTCGACACCCACCCGCGACTCCAGCTCCAGCGATCCCGCATACCCCACGGGAATGCGGGGTGCACCCAGCCGCGCCACCCGCGCGTCGGTGTGCTCGGCGACGGTGGCAGCCACCTCCGCCCCGAAGCCTGCCGCCTGAACGGCCTCGTGCACCACCAGCAGATGGCCGGAGCGGCGCGCACTCGCAAGCACCGCATCCCGATCCCAGGGCCAGATCGTGCGCAGGTCCAGCACCTCCGCATGGATGCCCTGTTCGGCCAGCGCGCGGGCGGCGTCCACACACACATGCACCTGCCTGGACCAGGACACCAGCGTGACGTCGGTGCGGCCGCTCGGACCGGCTGAAAATGCAACGCGTGCGCGTCCCAATTCCACCGGCTCGTGAACGACCTCGCCGGACATGCCCCACAGCTCCTTGTGCTCCATGTAGACCACGGGGTCTCCGCATTGCAGCGCCGAGCGCAGCAGGCCGTAGTTGTCGGCGGGCGTGGACGGCGCCACCACCACCAGCCCGGGCACATGGGCGAACCATGATTCGAACGACTGGGAGTGCTGTGCGGCAGAAGCCGTCCAGATGCCGATCGGCAGGCGGGCCACGAGCGGCACGCGGCCCTGTCCTCCGAACATGTAGCGGTTCTTGGCGGCCTGGTTCACCAGTTCATCGATCGCGCACAGCGCAAAGTCGGCCACGCGCATCTCGACGACGGGACGCAGCCCCGCCAGCGCCATGCCGACGCCAGCGCCCATGATGGTGGCCTCCGAGATCGGCGTATCGATGACGCGCTCCTCGCCAAAGATGTCCACCAGATTGCGGCCATCCGCGCTGCGGTACTGGCCGAAGACGCCTCCGCGCCCGAGGTCCTCGCCCATGGCGACCACATGCTGATCGGCGCGCATGGCTTCCTGCAGCGCGGCGGCGGCGGCCTGGGCATAGGTGAGGGTGGAGACGCGCGGCTCGTTGGCGGTGTTCGTCGTTGCAAAGTCGGTCATTTCCACATCCCTTCGCCGGTTGTCAGAATGTCGGTGTATGCAGCGGCTGCATCGGGCGCGGGGGCTGCGGAGGCTGCGGCGACGGCCGCGTCGATCTCGGCCTTCGCCTCGGCTTCGATGCGCGCCGCCTGCTCGCCCAGGCCGCGCTGTGCGAGCAGTGCGCGGGCGCGAAGAATCGGGTCGTCCTTGAGCGCCTCGGCCACTTCCTCCTGCTTGCGGTAGGTGGCAGGATCCACGGATACGTGGCCTTTCTGGCGATAGGTGATCGCGTGCAGCAGGCGCGGCCCCGAACCTGCACGGATCTGTGCGATCAACTGTGACGCGGCATCGCTCACCGCCTCCACGTCGTTGCCATCCACGCGCGTCGCCTCGATGTCGAGGGACTGCGCGCGGGCGCTTGCAGCGTTGGTGCCGGCCGTCATCGGCGCGGATTTCGTGGTGGCCGAGATCTGGTTGTCCTCGCAGACAAAGAGCACGGGCAGCTTGAACACCTGCGCCCAGTTCAGCGCTTCGAGAAACGGCCCGCGATTGATCGCGCCGTCGCCGAAGAAGCTCACGGCGATGGCCCCGGTCTTGCGGATCTTGAGGGCGTGCGCGGCCCCCACGGCGATCGGCAGGCCGGCCGTCACCACGCCGTTCGCACCGAGCATGCCGACCGAGAAGTCCGCAATGTGCATAGACCCACCCTTGCCTGCGTTGTAGCCGGTGGCGCGGCCGAACAGCTCGCACATCATCTTCGTCGAATCGGCGCCCTTGGCCAGCGTATGGCCGTGGCCGCGATGGGTCGATGTGAGCAGATCTTCGGGCCCCAGATGGGCGCATACGCCGGTGGCCACGGCTTCCTGTCCCGTGGACAGGTGCAGCGGTCCCTTCACGCGCACTTCACCGGGCTTGCCCGTCGCGGCGCCGCCCCAGCTCACGCCGCCCTGGCTGGCGGCCTCGGCGGCATCTTCGAATGCGCGTATGCGCACCATGGTTCGGAATAGAGAAAGCAGATCTGTCATGACTGGCTGAAGAAATACGGAGCGCGAGCCGACCCGGCGCGCAGCCCTTGTGATTGGGGGCTGCGCGCCGATGCCGTCATCGGGTGGGAGCTGCCTGGGCCTTGGTACCTGGGACTCGAATTACTTGGGACGGGCCGCGATGGCCTTCTCGGCCATGTCGACCAGGCTGGTGCCGATCTGTGGCTTCCACTTGTCGTACACGGGGCGTGTCACCTTGACGAAGGCTTCGCGCTGTTCGGGCGTGAGCTGCGTGACGGTCACGCCCATGCCGGCGATGTCCTTGAGCAGCGGCTTGCCGGCCTCAACCAGGCCCTTGCGGGCGATGGTGATTTCCTGCTTGCCCGCATCGATGGCGGCCTGGCGAACGATGTCCTGGTCGGCCTTGCTCCACGTGGCCCAGATGTCCTTGTTGACCACGAACACCAGCGGATCGGCCATGTAGCCCCAGGTCGTCACATACTTTTGGCCGACGGTCTGCAGCTTCAGGATGGTGAACATGAACAACGGGTTTTCCTGGCCATCCACGGCGCCGCTGGAGAGCGCGGGCTGCGCATCGGCCCAGCTCATCTGCGTGGGGTTGGCGCCCATCGCGGTGAACATGTCCGTGAAGATCGGAGAGCCCACCACGCGGATCTTCATGCCCTTCAGGTCCTCGGGCTTGCTGATGGCGTGCTTGGAGTTGGTGAGCTCGCGGTAGCCGTTCTCACCCCAGGCCAGCGGCACCACGCCGGATTTCTCCAGCGTCTTGAACACTTCCTTGCCGACCTCGCCCTGTGTCAGCGCATCGACGGCTGCGTAGTCAGGCATCAGGAAGGGCAGCGAGAACAGGTTCAGCGACTTGACCTGAGGGGACCAGTTGATGGTCGAGCCCACGGCCATGTCGATCACGCCCTGGCGCAATGCGCTGAACTCGCGCGTCTGGTCGCCCTGGATCAGCGAAACGCCGGGGTACAGCTTGATGTTGATGCGACCCTTGGTGCGCTCCTTCACCAGGTCCGCCCAGATCTGGCCCGCCATGCCCCATGGCGATGGGGGCCGAGCACCAGCGACAGGCGGTACTCGCTCTTGTAGTTCTGCTGTGCAAGCGCTGCCGAAGGCGACAGGACGAGTGCTGCAGCGGCGGCAGCCGTCGCGGTGAGGAATGTGCGGACTTTCATGGTTGTCTCCTTCCAGGGTTGAAATCTTGTGTGGGAAAAGCTGTTGATTCAGGGCGTGCGCGTGATCCTAGTAGCCGAGGTACTTGGGCAGCCACAGCGCGAGCTGCGGGAAGGCGATCACGGCGATCATCACCAGGAACATCGCGAACAGCATGGGGCCGACCCAGCGCACGGTGGATTCCATGCGCACCTTGGCGATGCGGCACGAGACCATCAGGTTCACCGCCAGAGGCGGCGTGAACTGGCCGAGTGCGACCTTCAAGGTGAGGATCACGCCGAACCAGACGGGGTCCCACTTGTAGTGATTCATCACCGGCAGCAGCAGCGGCACGAAGATCAGGAAGATCGACACGCCGTCGAGGAACATGCCCACGGTGATCAGCAGCAGGATCAGCAGCGCCATCACGCCCCATTCGCCCAGGCCCGAATGCACGATGGCGTTGGCCACGGGATCGATCACGCCGAGTGTCGAAAGCGAGAACGCGAAGATGCCCGCCAGCGAGACGACCAGCAGGATCACGGCGGACAGCTCGCCCGCCTCCTGCAGGATGGTGAACAGGTCGCGCACCTTGATCGTGCGGTAGATGATCATGCCGACGAAGAGACCGTAGAACACGGCCACCACAGCGGCTTCCGTGGGAGTGAACCAGCCTGCACGCATGCCGCCCAGAATCACCACCGGCGCCGCCAGGCCCCAGGACGCTTCGCGCAGGCTCTTCCAGAAAGGCGGGCGCGGCATGGACGATTCCAGCGCGCCCATCTTGTGCTTGCGTGCCATCCACACGGCAGGGAAGATCAGTGCGATGCCGGCCAGCACGCCGGGCACCATGCCGGCGGCGAACAGCGCGGGCACCGATGCCCCGGGCACCAGCACCGAGTAGATGATGAAGGCGACCGACGGCGGAATCAGGATGTCGGTGGCGGCAGCGGCGCCGACCACCGAGGCGGAGAAGCTCGCGGGATAGCCCGCACGGTTCATCGCCGCGATCATGACCGCACCCACGGCAGCCGCGTTGGCGGGACCCGAGCCGGAAATGCCGCCCAGGAACATCGCCACCGAGATTGCGACCAGCGGCAGCATGCCCGGCCCGCGACCGACGATGGCGACCGCGAAGTTCACGAGGCGCGAGGCCACGCCCGAGCGGTCGAAGATGGAGCCGACCAGCACGAACATCGGAATGGCAAGCAAGGGGTACTTGCCCAGGCCGGCATAGAAGTTCTGCGGCACGGCCAGCAGGCCGAACCATTGCGTCTCGCTGTTGGCCAGCGCGATCGCCGCGGCTCCCGCGAGACCCAGCGCAGCACCGATGGGCACGCCCACCATCATGAGCACGATGAAGGCGACAAACAGAAGCGTGGCGATCATGGCTGCTTGTCTCTGGCGTTGGCAGGGCCTTCGGCGGTACCGTCTTTCAGGTACTCCGCATCCGGCTGGCGCGTGCGGCGGATGAACAGGCCGATGGCGCGCATCGAGATGGCGACCGAGAGAATCGGCAGCCACATCGTGTACCACCATTGGGGCACGCCGATGCCGGGCGAGGTTTCCTCGAAGCGGAAGTCGTCGTAGAGCGTGCGGATGCTGAGCACGGCGATCAGCGCGAACAGCAGCGCCACCATCAGTGCGCCGAGCTGGGCCAGACGGCGGCGGCGCGCGGCCGAGCCCGCCTCGCAGAAGAACTCGATGCGGATGTGCCGGTCGCGCCCCACCGCGGCCGAGCCTGCGACGAGCGCGAGCACGATCATCAGGAAGACCGAGATCTCCTCGGTCCAGGCAAACGAGGAATTGGTGAAGTAGCGCACCAGCACGTTGGCGAACGTGATGAGAGCCAGGGCCGCCATCACGATGACGGTGAGCCAGTCTTCTATACGCAGGGAGCGGGGTTCTTCTTGGGCAGGAGCCGGGGCTTCCGGAACGGCGTTCTGATCCGTTCCGGCGGGAGATTTGGAGGACATCTGAAAAGGCAGGAGCGAAGGGTCAACGGACGGGGATGCCAACGCCGGGCCTTTCCATGTTGTGCATGTGGGGCCGCGTCATGCGCGCGTGTGCAAATCATTTTGCCCCTGAAGGCAGGCTGGGAATGTGCGGGTGTTCCCCGAGTCCTGGTGAAAAATTTGCTGCGCTGCAGCATCGAAGATTGCGATCCGCCTTGCCGCGAGAGCCTGAGCAACAGTGCCGTGCGCGGATAATGCGCGGCATGGAAACCAAGTGGCTTGAGGACTTTGTCAGCCTCGCAGAAACCCGCAGCTTCAGCCGGTCGGCACAACTGCGCCATGTGACGCAGCCCGCCTTTTCACGCCGCATCCAGGCGCTGGAGGCGTGGGCCGGGACGGATCTGGTCGATCGCAGTTCCTACCCCACGCGGCTGACAAGCGCGGGCAAGACGCTGTATGACCAGGCGCTGGAAATGCTGCAGGCGCTGCAGAACACACGCGCCATGCTGCGGGCGCACACATCCACGGGCAAGGACATGATCGTCTTTGCCGTGCCGCACACATTGGCGTTCACATTCTTCCCCGCATGGCTCACCAAGCTGCGCACCGAGTTCGGCCCGCTCAAGACACGCCTGCTGGCATTGAACGTGCACGACGCCGTGATGCGCCTGATCGAAGGCGGTTGCGACTTGCTGATCGCCTATTTCCACCCCTCGCAGCCGATCCAGCTCGATGCGGACCGCTACGAAATGGTCAGCCTGGGCCAGGAATATCTTTCGCCCTACTGCAAGCCCGACGCCGAAGGCAAGCCGATGTATGCGCTGCCGGGCAAGCCGGGCCAGCCGCTGCCCTACCTGGGCTATGCGCCCGGTGCCTACCTCAGCAGGGTGACGGACCTGATCCTCAAGGAGGCGGCCACCACGATCCATCTCGATCGCGTCTATGAGACCGACATGGCCGAGGGGCTCAAGGCCATGGCGCTCGAAGGCCACGGTGTGGCTTTTCTGCCGCACAGCGCCGTGAAGAAGGAATTGCGGGCCGGAAAGCTGGTAAGCGCTGCGCCCGCGGACGCGACGCATCTGCACATGGCAATGGAGGTGCGGGCATATCGGGAGAGGCCCAGCACCAAGGAACCGGGGAATTCGCTGGCCGAATCTTTCTGGAGCTACCTGCAGTCACAGACCGACGCGGCCATCGTCGAGGATTGAAGCGGGGGTGACTATGTGGTCATTCATGTTTTGATTGCATAGTTACGAGTAGCAATTAGCATTGGCACTCATCGAATGGCACCTATACATTCGCTGAAAAATTGATCCGGCCCTCAAAAAGGTATCGGATCTTCGCTGGACAGACCGCTTGACTGCGCATGCAGGGCCCTACCGAGCCCCCATGCGCTTGATCTGTCCTGTTCTTGGAGCCAAGGAGCACAGTCATCTCATGAGAAACATTCTCTGGCGGGCATCTGCATGCCTGGGACTGATCGTGACCGCCGCAGCCGCGCACGCGGACGGGGTGCTGGATCGGGTCGCCAAGGGGGCGCCCCTGGTGATTGCACATCGCGAGGCTTCCATTCCCTTTTCCTACGTCCATCAGGGCAAGCCGATCGGCTATGCACTGGATTTGTGCCTGCGCATCGCCGAACAGGTGCGCAGGCAGGCCGGCGTCAAGGACATGCCGGTCCAGTTCGTGCAGGTAACGCCCGCCAACCGGGTGGATGTGGTGAAGACCGGCAAAGCCGACCTGGAGTGCGGCTCCACCACCAACAACGCCGCAAGGCGGCAGGATGTCGATTTCACCGTCGCCCACTTCATCACAGGTGCGCGCATCCTGGTGCCCGCGGGCAGCAAGGTGGAGCGCCTCGAGGATCTCGAGCAGAAGAAGGTGGTTTCCACCAAGGGCACAACGCCGCTGGCCGCACTCGAACAGGCCAATCGGGCACGCTATTTGCGTATGAACATCCTGACCGCTCCCGATCACGATGCGGCCTTCGCGATGGTCCAGAAGGGCGAAGCGGATGCCTTCGTCATGGATGACGTGCTGCTGGCCGGGTTGTCGGCCAATAGCGCGGATCCCAAGGCGATGAAGATCGTCGGTCGGTTTCTGACCACCGAGCCGCTTGCCATCATGCTTCCCAAGGGAGACGAGGCATTCAAGAAGCTGGTCGATACCGAGATGCGCCGGCTGATCTCGAGCGGGGAAATCCATGCGCTATATGACAAATGGTTCCTCAAGCCAATTGCGCCAGCGCAGCACTCGCTGAACCTGCCGGTCAGTTATTTATTGAAAGACTTCTGGAAATACCCTACAGATCAGCTCCCCGGTTGATGGTGCAATTCCCCCAACCACAGTTTGCGGGTGCTGATCGGAAACTGCGATGTCAACGGATCACTCGTTGACATTCACTGACTTCTGAATTCACTACACTGTTTTTTTCGCTTCACTTGCAAGGAGATTCTATGAAGAAGCATTTGATGGTCGCCGCCATCTCGGTACTGGCTGCAGGCACGGCATTCGCCCAGGCCAATGACACACTGGCAAAGATCAAGTCTTCGGGCGCCGTGACGTTCGGCGTGCGCGAATCCTCCGGCCTGGGCTATACGCTGGGCAACGGCAAGTACGTGGGCTTCCACACCGAGATGGGCGAGAACATCCTGCACGACGTCCAGAAACAGCTGGGCCTAGCCAAGATGGAAATCAAGTACCAGCCGGTGACATCGCAGAACCGTATTCCGCTGGTGCAGAACGGCACCGTGGACATCGAGTGCGGCTCCACCACCAACAACCTGGCTCGCCAGAAGGATGCCGCGTTCGCCTACACGACCTACGTGGAGGAAGTGCGCATTGCGGTGAAGGCCAATTCCGGCATCACCGGCATCAAGGACCTGAACGGCAAGACCCTGGTGACCACCACCGGCACCACCTCCGTGCAGACCCTGCGCAAGAACAAGCGCGCCGACGGCCTGACCTTCAAGGAAGTCATGGGCAAGGACCACGCCGACTCGTTCCTGATGCTGGAGACCGGCCGTGCCGACGCCTTCATCATGGACGGCTCGATCCTGGCCGCCAACATCTCCAAGTCCAAGGCTCCCAGCGAGTACAAGATCGTCGGCGAAGTGCTGTCGGTGGAACCCATCGCCTGCATGCTGCGCAAGGACGACCCTGCTTTCAAGAAGGCCGTGGATGACTCCATCGCCCGCCAGATCAAGGACGGCACCCTGGCCAAGCTGTACGACAAGTGGTTCATGCAGCCGATTCCTCCGAACAACGTGAAGATCGGCCTGCCGCTGTCGGCCGCCACCAAGGCTGCGTGGGACGCTCCGAACGACAAGCCCATGGAAGAGTACAAGATCGCCGACTGATCCTGTCGCTTGAAGGTTGCGCCCCTTCGGCCGGTTCCGGCCAAGCCCGAAGGGGCGTTTTTGTTGCGAGATCGCGTTGTGAGCGCCCACTGCGGCAGGATGCGGTCTCCCTGGTTGTTTGAAGAAAAAGAGGTGCTCGTATGAGTTGGGATTGGCAGGTGTTCTGTCAAGACACCATTACCCAAGAGGTCGGGCAAAGCTGTTTTGGAAAAAACGGCGACATCACTTATCTCGATTGGATGCTGTCGGCCTGGGGCTGGACGGTTTCCGTGTCACTTTTGTCGCTGCTGATCGCGCTGATTCTGGGCGCCATCATCGGCACGCTGCGCACCTTGCCTGACCGGCCGTGGATCGTCCGCCTGGGCAATGCGTGGGTCGAGTTGTTCCGCAACATTCCGCTGCTGGTGCAGGTCTTTGTCTGGTATCACGTGATTCCGGCCATTTTCCCGGCGCTCAAGCGCGTGGACGGTTTTGTGCTGGTGGTGTTCGCCATCGGCCTGTTCACCTCGGCGCGTATCGCCGAGCAGGTGCGCTCGGGTATCCAGGCCCTGCCGCGCGGCCAGCGCTATGCCGGCATGGCCGTGGGTTTCACCACGTTCCAGACCTATCGCTACGTGCTGCTGCCCATGGCATTCCGCATCATCATTCCGCCGCTCACGAGCGAGACCATGAACGTGTTCAAGAACTCGTCGGTCGCGTTCGCCGTGTCGGTGGCGGAACTCACGATGTTCGCCATGCAGGCGCAGGAAGAAACCGCGCGCGGCGTGGAAGTCTATCTGGCCGTGACGGCGCTGTATGTTTTCTCGGCCTTTGTGGTCAACCGCATCATGACGTTCATCGAGAAGCGCTCGCGCGTCCCGGGTCTGATCGCGGCAAGCGGTGGAGGCCACTGAAATGATGCTGAGTCTTGACTGGTCATTTTTCTCGTGGGACCTGTTCAGCAACTATGTCTGGAAAGGTCTGAAATACAGCCTGCTGCTGACATTGATCGCTACCGTGGGCGGCGTGTTCTTCGGCACCCTGCTGGCCCTGATGCGGCTGTCGGGCAAGAAGTGGCTGGATCTGCCCGCCACCATCTATGTCAACGGCATGCGCTCCATCCCGCTGGTGATGGTGATCCTGTGGTTCTTCCTGCTGATGCCGATGATCATCGGCAAGCCCATCGGCGCGGAAACCTCTGCCATCATCACCTTCGTGGCGTTCGAGGCCGCCTACTTCAGCGAAATCATGCGTGCGGGCATCCAGTCGATCCCGCGCGGCCAGGTGTTTGCCGGACAGGCCATGGGCATGACCTACAGCCAGAACATGCGCCTCGTCGTGCTGCCACAGGCCTTCCGCAACATGCTGCCGGTGCTGCTGACGCAGACCATCATCCTGTTCCAGGATACGTCGCTGGTCTACGCCATTGGCGCCTACGACATGCTCAAGGGCTTCGACATCGCGGGCAAGAACTTCGGTCGCCCCGTGGAGTCGTATCTGGCCGCTGCCATCACCTATTTTGTGCTGTGCTACGCGCTGTCGTGGTTCGTCAAGCGCCTGCACAAGAAGATCGCCATCATCCGTTGAGGCTGCCGCCCGATCAAAGGAATTGCAATGATTGAAATGAAGAACGTTTCCAAGTGGTACGGCAGCTTCCAGGTGCTGACCGACTGCTCCACCAACATCCAGAAGGGTGAAGTGGTGGTGGTGTGCGGGCCGTCCGGCTCGGGCAAGTCCACACTCATCAAGACCATCAACGCGCTGGAGCCGTTCCAGAAGGGCGAGATCTTCGTCGATGGCGTGGCCGTTCACGATCCCAAGACCAACCTGCCCAAGCTGCGCAGCCGCGTGGGCATGGTGTTCCAGCACTTCGAGCTGTTCCCGCACCTCTCGGTGACAGAGAACCTCACCATCGCCCAGATGAAGGTGCTCGGCCGCGGCGCGGATGAAGCCAAGCAGCGCGGCCTGAAGATGCTGGACCGCGTGGGCCTGATGGCGCACAAGGACAAGTTCCCGGGCCAACTCTCGGGCGGCCAGCAGCAGCGCGTGGCGATCGCCCGTGCGCTGTCGATGGATCCGATCGTGATGCTGTTCGACGAACCCACCTCCGCGCTCGATCCCGAAATGGTCGGCGAAGTGCTAGACGTGATGATCGGCCTGGCCAATGAAGGCATGACCATGATGTGCGTGACGCACGAAATGGGATTCGCCCGCAAGGTCTCGAGCCGCGTGATCTTCATGGACGTGGGCGGCAAGATCCTGGAAGACTGCTCGCGCGACGAGTTCTTCGGGAACCCGGATGCACGTCAGCCACGCACGAAGGAATTCCTCAACAAGATCCTTCAGCACTAAATCCAACCCCCAAGGAGCTGCGCGCCCGAGGCTGAGGGGCTCCCGCTGACGAGGAGCGCCCCTCAGCTGATCAGATGAATGGATCGATGGAAAAGGCAAACAATAACCTGGCCTGGTTGCAAGCGCTTCGTGCTTTGGCGGCAATCTATGTGCTTTTATTTCATGCATCGGCGATGCTGGGAGATGGGGCCGTATCAAATTTCTTGAAACTGCTTGGCCGGCATGGGTATGTTGGTGTGGATGTATTTATTGCGTTGAGTGGTTTTGTTGTTACTTCAACATTGATTCGGCGAGAGAATAATAAATATGTGTATGCTGCATTTCTGGTGGAGCGGTTCGTCCGAATTTTTGCTGGATACTGGCCTGTTATGCTGTTGACGCTCGCACTTGCCTATGCAGGTGTCAGGCCCATTCACGGTTTGATGGAAAATGCATGGCCCAGTATTTTTTTGCTATCTCCAAATATTGTAAAAAACTGGCTCGAAACTGCATGGAGTATTGCGCTGGAGCTGCGGCTATACGTTATTGTATTTTTTATATTCATCGCGTACAGAAGTGCTTCATTGCAGGTAAAAATTATTTTTACTTTTTCCATATTCTTTTTTTACAATTTGTATTTCTACCTTTTCCGAGAGAATCAAGTAATTGGAGGAGGTTGGCCGCTCCGATATGAATTGAATGCTTTTGTGTTGGAGTTTTTGCTTGGCGCTTTTGTTGCATCCACGGAGTGGAATAAAAATCACCGCGCTAGCATTTTCCCTGCGATAGTATTGGGTATTTTTGGATTTTTGGTTGGCCTCAAAGATATATTTTTTGTGAATTATGAATTCCTTCGGGTAATGACCTTTGGTGTGTTTGGCGTCTGCACATTGTGGGTTTTTTTGCAATTGAATGGTACAAAATATTCACCTCCGAATTTTTTAAAAAAAATCGGCGATGCTTCATTTAGTCTGTATTTGATACATCCCTTGATTATATCCATCATGGGTTTGCTTGCTTATAAATTCACTTTACCTCGACTGCCTGTGTATTTTGTGACTATTTTTGGGGTGGTGCTAATTTCGATGATTTGGTTTTCATTGATAGAGAAAAGGCTCTATGTGAAATGCAAGGCTTTCATAGAATCCAAATTGCGTGATGTATTGACTGCGCGAGGAGTTTAATCGGATATCAATGAATATCCGAAGTGCTGTCGTTTTTCTGAGGCCCCCTAGGGGAGGTCTGTAAACCCCCCTGAAGCCGGCCTCCATCACCACGATTCTGCGATCATCCTCATATGAGGCAAATTAGTTTGGGTTTGAACCTGTCGACCAAGAAGATCCGCAAGCGCGAGTTCCTTGAAGAGATGGACAAGGTGGTTTCGTAGGATGCGCTCGTGCAGATCGTCGCGCCGCACTACACCAAAGCCAAGACTGGGCATCCAGCATTTCCCATCGAGACGATGCTGCGCATTCACTATCTGCAGCAATGGTTCGGTCTGAGTGATCCGGCCATGGAGGAATCCTTGCATGACGTGCCCGTGTACCGCGAGTTTGCCAAGCTCAAAGAAGCTCTTGATCGACTGCCTGACGAGAGCACCATCCTGCGCTTACGTCTCCTGCTGGAGAGGAATCATCTGGCGCCGGACATGCTGCGGGTGGTCAACGATCTGCTGAGCTGCAAGGGCTTGCGGCTCAAGACCGGAACGGCTGTCGATGCCACTCTGATCAATGCACCGGGTTCGACAAAGAACGACAGCAGCGAGCGCGATCCCGAGATGCACCAGACCAAGAAGGGCAATCAGTGGTACTTTGGAATCAAGGCCTACATACATTGGCGTGGACGCAGATTCGGGATTGGCGCACTCGATCATCACGACGGCGGCCCGTGTGAGTGATGTGACGTAAGCCAATGCTTGATGCACGGTCAGACAGACGATCAAAGCACGCATTCGCGCCAAGGTGGAGCATCCGTTTCGGGTCATCAAGCAGCAGTTCGGATTTGCCAAGGCGCGCTACAAAGGTTTAGCCAAGAACACGGGACAGATCGTGACGTTGTTTGCACTGGCCAATCTGTGGATGGCGCGCAAAAAGCTCACGGCCTTGCGGGCATAGGTGCGTCTGCAAACAGCCGGGGGAGCGCTTGGGCAGGGTGTCTGAAAAGACTTCTGAAGTGAGTGCTACATCGGATGGCCATCCATCGCAGCTTCAAATACGCGCCTTCATCGCGCTCGGCGCCGGAGGTGAGTTTTTCAGACCTTCCCTAGAACAGGGTGTCATGCATGGCAATAGCAAGAAGATGTTCGCGCTTATACAAATCGTGAGACTTAGAGCTGCAAGAGTGCCTTCGTCACCTCGGCAAACCCTGCGCCACGCTCCCTGGTGGTGACGTAGTTTGGAAAGTCCTTGAGCTGAGGAACAAACCGCGCGATGTTGGCTACACCGATGCTGTTTTTGAAATGCGCGAACATTTGCTGGTCATTGGTCGAGTCCCCGACGTAGGCCCAATGGTCGAGCTCCTGCTCGAGATCGCGCCCGAACAGCTCACGCACGATCCAGCGGGCTCCTTCGAGCTTGTTGTGGTCCCCGAACCAGCCGTTGATGTGGATGCTGCTCACCGTGGCGTTCATGCCGGCCGCCCGCATGATGGCAACCGCCTGGTCGATGCCTTTCTGCGAAAGATGCGTGGACTCGCTATGGTCGATGGCGATGTCAGTCTCACGCCCCAGCGAATCGGTAGCAAGCATGGCGCCGGGCACTTCACGCACGATCTGTCGGGCGACCTCCTGCATGCGCGCATAGTTCTTCTCGCGCGTAGCGGCATCCTGCTGGTAGATCTTCTCGATGCCATCCCCGTTCTTGCGATGGCGAAACGCGACCGAACCGTTTTCCGCCACGATGGCATCCACGGGCCAGGTGCCGGCGAACGGCTCGCTCCAGCCGATGGGACGGCCGGTGATGGGAATGACATGCAGTCCGGCGGCCTTCAGCGCTGCGAGCGCCTCTAGCGCGTCCTGCGTGATGGCGCCGTCGGTGGTGAGGGTGTCGTCGATGTCGGTGAAGATGCCGTGCACCGGGGCACGACTGGCCAGCGGCCATTGGGAAAGGGGGAGCATGTTCAATAAATAGGCAAACAGGGCGCCCGGAAAGAGTGAATAAGCGCCTCAGTGCTTGGCGAACTCGATGATCGCACGATAGAACTTGTCCGAGCCGTCCTTGGGGTTGTCAGGGCGGAGTTCCATGCGATTGACGTCATGTTCCGTGGACGCTTTGAGGCGCTCGGGAACCACGGAGAAGTAGTAGGGCGAGATCAAGCGCGCGACGGCATCCTTCTGAGCGCCATCACGTTTCCATTGCTGCGTTCAGTTCAGAGTACGCGAGTGCCTTGCGGCATCTGCAGGTCGTCGAGTGTGGTGCTCAGCGGTTCGGTAGGCACATTGCTTACGTCATAGTGCATGAACGCAATCAGACATTGGATACCGATGATGATGGGCAAAGCCGCAAGCATGACGGTGCCGCTCGATGCGGTTTGATTGTGCAGGTTTCCGGTGATCCAGTGCCCCAACCCGAACAGCCCGCCGCCCAGCACCAGCAGCCCGCCCACGAGACTGTAGACAGTGCCCACATTGAAGTCGCGCACCAGGTAGTTGTAGACATAGCGGCGTCCCAGGCGCGAGAAGTGCTTGCGCAGGAATTCGGGAAGGATCTTTCCGATCTTGAGGTTCGACTCCTCGTCGCCGTAAACGGAATCCATCGGTACATCCTTGACCACCGCACGCACCGTGTTCAGGCGAAACAGCATGTCGGTTTCAAAGAAGTAGCGGCGCTCCAGCTTGTCGAGCGGCAACTCTTGCAGCACATTGGTTCGCACGGCGGTATAGCCGTTGGTGGGATCCATGCTGGTCCAGTAGCCGCAGCTCAGCTTGGTGAGAAAAGACAGCACCGCGTTGCCGAACAGCCGCATGGGCGGCATGCCCTGAACGGATTCCGGACGGAAGAAGCGGTTGCCCTTGGTGTAGTCGGCTTGATGGCGCAGCAGCGGTCGCACGAACTGGGGCAGCAGTGCGGGATTCATCTGGCCGTCGCCATCGATCTTCACGACGATGTCCATGCCATCGCCGATGGCTGCCTTGTAGGCGGTGACGATGGCACCCCCGACACCACGGTTTTCGGGGTGGTAGAGCACCCGCACGCGTGGGTCGGTGTTGTGCTCCTCGATGAACTTACCGCTTTGCTGAGGGCAGGCATCGTCCACGGCATAGATGGCCTCCACGTCAGGCCCGATGGCTGAGATGACACCCATCACATGCTGCGTGACTTTGTAGCAGGGAATGGCAACAGCGATCTTCATGGTTTTAATGGACTCTTCACGCCGCCTGGGCGGCAACGGCAATACCGGCCAGAATGAGCGCGCCACCGATTACGGTGGGCAGTTGAATGGGTTCGCCCAGAAACAACCAGCCAAGTCCGGGCACGATGAGAAACGCCAGTCCCATGAATGGATACGCCAGATGCAGGGGGGCATGGCGCAACACCCAGATCCAAACGAGGGTGGTAATGCCATAAAGCGCCAGCGCTACGATGAGCCAGGGGTTGAGTACCCAGTTCTGCCACGTTGCCGCGGCCGGGATGGCGGTTGCCGCTTTTTTGAACAGCATTTGCCCGAGCGAAATACCGACGACACATAGGACGGTAACGGTGGAGAGCAGAAAATTCATGCCAGGAATTGGTGGGTTGATGGGCTGACTGTAGCGTATTCAGTCAACCCGGTTTCTTGCGAGGCAATGCCGAATCCGCGCCGATTTGCAATGGCTTCGGCCTCTTGGGTGCGCCGCCAAGTCAATCGTCTCCAGGCAGGGGCTCGTTTATCCGAGCGCGCTTCCCGAATGATGCGTCATAGAGCCCGAGCGAGCTCAACTGTATCTGCGCCCCTTGAGTGCATTCCAAGGTGATTTCTAACTGCTTCCCGCGCCCAGGTGACGTCACAAAAGCCAGACCGCGTGAGAAATTCTGCCCTTGAGATAATGAGGCAACGCGAACGGAATCGACCCGGTTCACGCCAGCCGCGTTGATGTAGCCAATCCACGCTTTGGTGCATTCTCCTGTGAGTGTTTCAATTCCCAGATGTACCAGCATCAGGGGATTGATTTCGGGGAAATCGCGGGTCCACGTAATTTTTACCAAGTTGGACGTGGTGGTCGCCAGTGTGATGAATGGGTCCGTTGAGAAACCTGAGGTCTGAACCTCGGTCGGCGTGGCCATCCGTATGGCTGGTGGTGGCATGGCGGTGAAATTCGCCTGCATCGCCGAGCTGTATCGTTGATGGGCGGAGCCGATAACACTACCCAGCAGCATGATGAGCAGTGTGCCCACGATGGTTGATTTTCTGCGCGCTTGTTGCCAGATTCCAGCCACCCCGATACCGGCAAGCAGACTGAATTCGATATCCAGCGCCAAAATGCTGTAACGCGGGTTGTACAGCGCAGGCAGATGAACCGCCCACATGTACAGTGCCAAGCCACTGAGGAGAATGACCATGGGGTGCCGGCGTCCAAACCAGATCCCGAAGACGGCCAGGGTGATGAGGCAGATGCGCCAGATGCGATCCGAGTAATTGTGCAAATGGCTCTTGCTGAAAAAGAGAAGCGATCCCGCGCCATTGATATACGTCGCTACCAGTACAGGAAACGGTGCCTCCCTGATCCGCTCCACTGCTGCAACAGACAAGCGGTGGTCACCTTTGATTGACAGGTGACTCTCCTCTTTGGTGATCAGAAATTCATCATGCTGCAGGCCAAAGAAAGGGGGTTCCTGACCATAGGTCAGCATGTTGTTTCCAAAGTAAAGCGCCACCCCGGCACCGGTCGCAATCAGTGGTTTTTCAAAATTGACCTGGTTTTTTACCATGTACGCGCCAACGCCCAACAGGGCGACGAGGTGGATGATCAGCAGGCGTTTCCAGGGGAGCAGCGCCTTGATGGGACCTTTGATCAGCAGCGCAATCACGCTCAGAAGCACCAATGCCGGAATCCAATACATGGTGGTTGCGCGGGTCAGCGTGGCCGCCGTTAGCGCAATGCCGGCCAAAACAACCAAGCCATATCTGCGCCTTGGCCCCGTTCCCATTTGAAGGCAACAGCTTGTGGCCCATAGCCAGAGTGCGAGAAGAAAAAATGCCGGAGGCTCCGCCATGGGCGAAATGCTCAAGGGCAGAATCAGGGGCGACACAGCTATCAGCCATGCGGTTGCGCCCGCGGCAACATTCCCTGCAATGCGCCATGCAATATCACTGAGCATGGTGACGACGGATAGCGCCATCACCAAATCAATGATTTTGAGAGTCACGACGTCCACATTCGCCAACGCCATATAGGTGTATATGCCGGGAGCGGATTTCAGTGAACTGGGGTCCTGCCAAAAAGAAGCGCCGTCCGCCAGCAATTGCCGCGCCAGGGGAAAATAGGTGTAGATCGTATCAATTCGAATATCTGGATTCAGCAGCAGCGGAACTGATCGCGCGGCGTAGATGATCAGCGGAACTACCAGACCCCAGAATAAGTAACGACGAGGAGCATTGGTATCCGGCTGCTCGATCAACGGAAAATTTTGCTCATACATATGGGATATGCATCGAAATTTACAGAGGCGTAGAATCAATGGCTTGGTGAGCGCATGAAATAGCTTTTAGCCCTCGTCAAAATAGATGCTTTGTTGGGGTTGGGTTTGTATTTTAAAGCTTGCTTTTCAACGAAATTCCAGCTAAGAAAAGCCAGTGCAATTGTAGTTATCGCCGATAAAAAAAGTGTACCCCAGAAACCGGCTTGTGAAAATGTGTAGAGAATAACTGTTTGCTGAACGGGAAATGCATACAAGTAAATTCCAAACGAGGGATCTCCAAATCGCCCGGCTTGGCGAACATAGGCGGTTGAGCGAGTTCCTGTATAGACAATCAGAAAAGGCAAGGCGGTTAGCAATGCTGTATGCCGCCAGCCAATCGACCACAAGACTACAAAAATAGTGGCCAGAGTCAATGCCCAGTAATGGGGGGCGCGCGACCAATAAGGTTCTAAAACTGCTAATGCGGCACCAATGAGAAAGTAGGCGCTTAATTCGCGACCGTAGTTGGTTACTTGAGTCAAATCCGCATTGCTTTTCGAGAGAAACCAAATCAAATAGATGGCGACAGTTGCCAAGAAGATGGACCGATACTTCAATAGCCCAATAATCCCTGCAATTCCTAACACGATGTAGCAACGAACCTCGTAGGGAATGGTCCAGAGCGATCCGTTGACGCCTCGGGCATAGGGGTTGTGCTCAAAAACTCCTGGCAAAACGTAGTAGATCTGCATGTACAGGGTTCGCAGATAGTCCGACGTTGCTCCATGTCGCAGGTATTCCTTGACGGGCAGCTCGGTCACGATGGGCCCGAGGACATATGCGGTGAAAACCACCACGCATATCAGTGCGGGCCAGATGCGCAGAAATCTGCGCAACGCAAAACGTAACAGATTGGGATCTCTTTTCCAACTTGTCATCACCAGGTAACCGCTGATGACAAAGAAAATGGCGACCGCCAGCCCTCCCAAACTAAAGATCCCGAAAAACGATGGTTCCTGTTGTGCAGTTAGTGCGAAATGGTGACTTATAAGAACCATGGACGCAGCCACGATTCGGATGAAATCAAAGTTATTCGTTTTGAAGGGGCCCTTGTTTCCCGTCATGCTGTAATCACCCGTTTGCTTGCAACGCCAACCCCGCATGCTCCCGCAACGGATGGAAGTGAATCTTAGGAAACCGCTCCTGCGCCAGCCGCACGTCATACGGGCTGGTGCACAGATAAGCGAGGGTATCCGCCGCATCGCGCGCCATGCGCAATGGATAGGCGTTCTCGAACTCACGCAGCTCCGCAGGCGTATCCGCAGTGATCCAGCGAGCCCCGGTGTATTGGCAGCCTTCCAGACGAATGTCGCAGTCGTATTCGGTGTTCAGGCGGTGTTGCACCACTTCGAACTGCAGTTGGCCGACCGCGCCCAGCAACATGTTGCCGCCGGCTTCGGGTTTGAACACCTGGATCGCGCCTTCCTCCCCCAACTGCATCAGGCCTTGCTGAAGCTGCTTGGTGCGCAGTGGGTTGCGCAGCACCACGGTCATGAACAATTCAGGGGCGAAGAAGGGCAGGCCGGTGAATTGCAGGTTGGGGCCGTCGGTGATGGTGTCGCCGAGTTGCACGCCGCCGTGGATGGTGAAGCCGATGATGTCGCCTGCATAGGCCTCTTCCACAGCCTCGCGTCGTTGGCTCATGAACGTGACGACCGAGGTGGGGCGCAGTTCCTTGGCGGTGCGCTGCACCTTCATCTTCATGCCGTGCGTGAATTTGCCGGAGGCCACGCGCACGAAGGCAATGCGGTCGCGGTGGTTGGCGTCCATATTGGCCTGCACCTTGAAGACCACGCCCGAGAAGCCGGAATCTTCGGGCTGGATGATCTTCTCCACGGGTTGCTTGTTAACCAGCAGGGTGCTCTTGCGCGGGCCGGGTGGGGGAGACATGTCGACCACCGCGTCAAGCACTTCCATCACACCGAAATTATTCACGCCGGAGCCGAAGAACACGGGGGTGAGCTTGCCTGCGAGGAAGGCCTCATGGTTCCACTCGGCCGAGGCACCCACCGCCAATTCCATGCTTTCGAGCGCGTCGTCGAACGCCTGGCCGAAGCGTGTGCGCAGCTTGTCGGCTTCGCTGAGCGGAATGGTCTCGAAATCCTGCGGGCGCTTTTCGCTGCCGGGGGAGAACACGGTCATGCTCTGCGTGCGCAGGTTGATGATGCCGCCGAAGCTCTTGCCCTGGCCGACGGGCCAGGTGATGGGGCAGCAGGGCATGCCGAGTTCACGTTCCACTTCGTCGAGGATGTCGAGCGGATCGCGCACTTCGCGGTCCATCTTGTTCACGAAGGTGATGATGGGTGTGTCGCGCTGGCGGCAGACTTCGATGAGGCGGCGGGTCTGCGCTTCCACACCGTTCGCCGCGTCGATCACCATCAGTGCGGAGTCCACGGCCGTGAGCACGCGGTAGGTGTCTTCCGAGAAGTCCTTGTGGCCGGGAGTGTCGAGCAGGTTGATGACGTGATCGCGGTAGCTCATCTGCATCACCGACGAAGCCACCGAGATGCCGCGCTGCTTTTCGATTTCCATCCAGTCCGATGTGGCATGGCGGCTGGCCTTGCGGCCCTTCACGGCACCGGCGATCTGGATCGCGCCCGAGAACAGCAGCAGCTTTTCCGTCAGCGTGGTTTTACCCGCGTCAGGGTGGGAAATGATGGCGAATGTGCGGCGGCGCCGCGTTTCGGGAGCGTAGGTCAAGGGGAATCCAGGGGAAACGAGACAGAGAGCGCATGACCGAGTCCGGTCATGGCGAATGCGGGTATTTTACAGAGGGACCCTGAAAAACACGAGTGAATGTGAGCGCACCCAAAGACCGACACGAACCTTTCGACCTGAATCAGATCCAGTCGGAGTTTGCATGAACTGGGCGTGTACATTGCCTGGACAGATGTCACCGGTTGCCCGTTCAGGGGCGGCTGATATTGGCTGTCCGGGCATCTTTCAAGGGGCTGTCTGAAAACAGCGCCTTCAACCGCAGCGCGCGCGACTCCAGAAGACTCCACGAGAGATAGCCAGCAGTGATCGCCAGTGTCATGGAGAGCCCCATGCTGAGCCAGAAATTGAGCTGGGGGAAAACTGCAATCACCGACTGGGCCAGCGGAAATCCGTAGAGGTAGATTCCGTACGACGGATCACCCATCCGGGTAAACCAGTTTTCGGTCGCTGGAAGGTTGCCGATGAAAACGACGAGCAGGGGCATCAAGAAGATGCGCACCGTGGCTTGATAGGGCGTGAGGAAATATGCGATGAGAAGCAGGGGCGCGAGCACCATGACCAGCCGTTTGCTATTGCGCATGAACCATTCGTTGTGTACCGCGATCAGGCTTCCTGCGGCGAAGTAGGCCGGGTATTCGATCCAGTGGTGGATTTTTCCCGTGAAATCGTAGTTGCCGAAGACGAGGAACGTTGCGATGTAGATGGCTGCAAGCGCCGTGGCCAACCACTTGTGGCGCATGACCCCTGCAACACCCAGGGCCGCCAGGATCAGGTAGCACATGAACTCCATGGGAATCGTCCAATAGACGCCATTCATGACCTGCTTGTAAGGCTGGTTCATGAAGACTCCCGGCAGGTCGGCATAGTCGCGGAACAGGCTGAGGTTGTAGAGCAGAAACTGGCGCGTCGCGTCGTGGCCCAGAAATTCCTTTGCGGGCAGATTCGTGAAGACAAGTCCCAGCACGAAGATACAGATCAGCACCGATCCCAGCATGCCGGGCCAGATACGCAGGAAGCGGCTCCAGAGATAGGGCGCGAGCCGGGGCTTGCGATACCAGCTCAGCGTGATGAGATAGCCGCTGATGATCAGGAACACCATCACGCTCACTCCGCCCATGAACGCCCAATTGAGCCAGCGGTTCTCCAGCCAGAATGGGCCTTGCATTCCGGCGAGGTTGAAATGATGGGAAAAGATCACGCCCAATGCGGCAAGGATGCGAATCTTGTCGAACTGGTTGGCGTGCTGTGGAGCGTTCATGAAATGACGTGTCGATGGTCGCGTGAAGGCGTCAATTCCTGACATCTCGTCAGAATTGCGCCGGTCTTGTTCTGGAACTGTGGAAAGTGGTACCGCTTTCCGCAATGGCTTGAGTATGGCCGCACAATCCAGGCAACCGTGAATTCCTGCAACCCAAGCTTAGAAATGAATCCTACCGCGATGAATGCGCAGGCGGAAACCTCGTCGGAATCACCTGATGGATTGGGACCGCTCCCCGGTAGCGGCATTCAGCGCGGCACGCCCGAGTATCGCCGCGTCAGCATTGCGCTTTTTCTCGTCGGCTTCGCCACGTTTTCGCTGCTCTACTGCGTGCAACCGCTGTTGCCCGAGCTGGCCCTTGCCTATGGGGTGAGTCCGGCGCAGAGCGCGCTGGCACTGTCGCTGACGACCGGCAGCCTTGCCATTGCGATCGTGATGGCGGGCGCGCTTTCCGAGGGGCTGGGGCGGCGCAGGCTGATGTTTGCCTCCCTCGTTCTTGCCACGTTGTGCAATCTGGCGGCCTCGTTCCTGCCGCAGTGGCATGCGCTGCTCGCCGCGCGGTTGCTGGAGGGCATCCTGCTGGGCGGCGTCCCGGCGGTGGTGATGGCCTATCTGTTCGAGGAGATCGATCCCAAGGGGCTGGGCTATGCGGTGGGGCTGTATGTGGGCGGCACGGCGTTCGGAGGAATGGCGGGGCGGATCGGCACCAGCGTGCTGACGGAATACCTGGGCTGGCAGCATGCGCTTGCTGTGCTGTCGCTGCTGGACCTGCTCGTGGCGTTCGGCTTCATCTGGCTGCTGCCTCCGTCGCGTCGCTTCTCTGCCAAGGCCGGGTTGGGTGCGGCACATCACCTGAAGGCATGGAGGCAGCACCTGCGGCATGAGGGTCTGCTGTCGCTGTTCGTCATCTCGTTCGGGTTGATGGGTGTATTCGTCAGCATCTACAACTATGCGGGTTTTCTGCTCTCGGGCGCGCCGTTCAGGTTGAACCAGGTGCAGATCAGCTATTTCTTCTATGCGTACATCTTCGGCATCTTTGCGTCACCGGTGGCGGGCGCGCTGGCCGATCGGCTCGGGCGCGGCAAGGTGCTGCTGGCGGGCGTGTCGATCATGGCAGCGGGCGTGCTGTGCACCATGCTCGGCAACGCGCTGGAGGCCCTCTGGCCGATCGTGCTGGGCATCGTGCTCATTACTGCGGGTTTCTTCGTCGCGCACTCCATCGCAAGCGGCTGGGTAGGACGGCTCGCCGTGCAGAACAAGGGGCATGCGTCGTCGCTCTATCTGTGGGCCTATTACATGGGCTCCAGCATTCTCGGCGCGCTGGGCGGGTGGTTCCTGCGGCAGTTCGGCTGGAGCGGCATGGGGTGGATGGCGCTGGCAGGGCTGGCCGTGACCTTCTACTTTGCCCTGCGCGTGCAGCGGCAGGCCGCCGCGGCGGCGCAAACGGCGTCTTGATGCCATCTTGATACGGCGGGCGCCAATCTCAACCCGCTCTTGACCTGCTGATTCCTACAGTTCTCCCATCGTCAATGGGTGCGCTTCGGTCGCGCCGTGGGAGAAGAAATCATGTGGAGTCTGGGTTGGATCGACTGGCTGGCCATGGCCTTTGCCATCGGCCTGTTTGGCTATCTCGGCTATGCGCTGGTGCGCCCCGAAAAGTTCTGAGGGAAAAACACCATGCTGGATCTTGTCTATGTCGTGCTCACGGTGGCCTGCTTTGCCGGCTTCGTGGCAATTGCCGCCGCACTGGTGCGCCTCTGAAGGAAGGAAATTTCCATGTGGATGGCGTGGCTTGAATATGCGTTGGTGCTGCTGTTGCTTGCGGCGCTAACGGTGGGGATGGGGCAGTGGCTTGCACATTGCTTCACCAGCGATTCACACTGGCGCATTGAGCGCTGGAGCTATCGAGTGATCGGTGTGAATCCCGATGAGCGCATGGGGTGGAAGCGATACGCGACGGTATTGCTGCTGTCCAACATGCTCATGATGTTGCTGGGCTATCTGCTGCTGCGCATGCAGGCGAGCCTGCCGCTCAACGCGCTGGGCCTGGCCGCGCAGACGCCCGACCTGGCGTTCAACACGGCGGCTTCCTTCATCACCAATACCAACTGGCAGTCCTACGCGGGCGAGGCGAGCCTCTCCAACGCAACGCAGATGGTGGTGATCACTTTCCTGATGTTCGCGGGCGCGACCACCGGCGTGGCCGTGGGCGCCGGATTCATTCGCGGCATTGCGCGTGCGAATGCGAGCGATGTGGGCAACTATTGGGTCGACTACATGCGCATCCTCTGGCGCGTGATGCTTCCGCTGTGCTTCGTGATCGCGCTGTTCTATGTGTGGCAGGGCATGCCGCAGACCATGGTGTCCCTGGTGCCGGCCACCACCCTGGAAGGCGGCACGCAGAGCATCGTGACGGGTCCGATCGCCAGCCTGGAGAGCATCAAGCACATCGGCACCAACGGCGGCGGCTTCTTCGGCGCGAATGCGGCGCATCCGTTCGAGAACCCGACGCCGCTCACCAACGCCGTGCACATCCTGTCGATGCTGCTGATTCCTTCGGCGCTGACATACGCCTTCGGCTCGATGCTGCTGCGGCGTCGCCAGGGCTGGGTGCTGTTTGGTGCCTGTCTCGTGATGTTCATCGGTTTTCTGGCGCTCACGTTCCATGCCGAGCAACGCGGCAGCGATCTGCTGGCCCGCGCCGGTGCGGATCAGGTGCTGAGTGTCGACCAGCCGGGCGGCAACATGGAGGGCAAGGAGATGCGCTTCGGCATCGCCGACACCGCGTTGTTCGTGACGACCACGACCGCCGCGACGACGGGCTCCGTCAACGCCATGCACAGTTCGCTCACTCCGTTGGGCAGCATCACGCCCCTGGCGCTGATGATGCTGAACTGCGTGTTCGGCGGTGATGGCGTGGGCATCATCAACCTGATCCAGTACGCGATTCTCACCGTGTTCGTTGCGGGCATGATGATCGGCCGTACGCCCGAGTTCCTGGGCAAGAAGATCGAGGCTCGCGAGATCAAGCTGGTGATGCTGGCCGTGCTGGCGCACCCGGCATGCGTGCTCGGTTTCACGGCGTTGGCTGCGGTCTGGGGAGACACATCGGCAAGCCTTGCCAACCACGGGCCCCATGGCTTCTCCGAAATCCTGTATGCCTATGCGTCGGCCACCGCCAACAACGGATCGGCATTCGCCGGGCTGAATGCCAACACGCCGTACTTCAACACCACGATCGGTCTGGCGATGCTGCTCGGCCGCTTCCTCACCATGCTGCCGATGCTGGCCGTGGCCGGAAGCCTTGCAGCGAAAGCCACCGTGCCGCCCGGACCGGGCACGTTCCCCACGGCCACGCCGCTCTTCATGGGCCTTCTGGTGTTCGTGATCCTGGTGGTGGGCGGGCTCACTTTTCTTCCCTCGCTGGCGCTCGGCCCGGTGGTCGAACACCTTCAGATGATCGCCGGCCAGCTGTATTCCTGAGCCGGTGAAAGCAGGAGAGCAATTCATCATGAACACAATGGTTCAAACACGTGCCCATGGCGCTGACCGCCAGGGCGACACTTCATGGGGCAGAACGCTCGCCCAATGCGCGCGCGCCACGCTGGCGCTGTGCATCGTGACGGGGATGGCCTATCCGCTGCTCACCACGGTGGTTGCCAAAGGCGTCTTCCCGCATGCGGCAGAGGGCAGCCTGATACGGCAGGACGGCCGGGTGGTGGGCTCGGAGCTGCTGGGGCAGTCGTTCACGTCGGCAAAGTATTTTCAAGGCCGTCCCAGCGTCACTTCGGCGCCCGATCCCAAGAATGAGGGGGCGACGATCAGCGCCCCCTACAACGCGGCGCTGTCGGCCGCCAGCAACCAGGGATCGACCAGCAAGGCGCTGGCGGATGCCGTGGCTGAACGCGTTGCGGCGTATCGCCAGCTCAATGGCATGGCGGCGGACGCCCCCGTGCCGGTGGATGCGGTGACGGCATCGGCCTCGGGCCTGGACCCGCATATCTCCGTAGCCAACGCGAAGCTGCAGGCCGCACGCGTTGCGAAGGAGCGCACGTTGCCGCAGGACGTGGTGGCGAGGCTGGTGGAAAACAACACGGACAGGCGTGACCTGTGGCTGCTGGGCGAGCCGCGCGTGAACGTGCTGGCCCTGAACCTTGCGCTCGATGCGCTGGGTGGCCCGGCCGTGAAGGGAGTGAAGGAGTGATCAAGATGTCGAGAAAAGATGTTCCGCTGCCGCTGTTCGATCCGTCACTGGTGCGCGGCGCGCTGGAGGATTCGTTGCGCAAGCTCACACCGCGCGCGCAGTGGCGCAATCCGGTGATGTTCGTGGTCTACCTGGGCGCGGTCATCACCACGCTGCTCTGGATCGAGGCGCTGCGCGGCAATGCGGAGGCACCCGCGGGCTTCATCCTGTCGATCGCGCTGTGGCTGTGGTTCACGGTGCTGTTCGCCAATTTCGCGGAAGCCCTGGCCGAGGGGCGCAGCCGGGCACAGGCGGCGAGCCTGCGCGGCATGAAACGCAACACCGTGGCCAAGCTGCTCACCAAGCCACGTTTTGGGGCGCAATGGTCGCCGATTCAGGCCAACGAACTGCGTGCGGGCGCCGTGATCCTTGTGGAGGCGGGAGACACCATCGCGCTCGATGGCACGGTGCTCGAAGGCGTCGCATCGGTCGATGAAAGCGCCATCACGGGAGAATCCGCCCCGGTGATCCGGGAGGCGGGCGGCGATTTTTCTTCGGTGACGGGCGGCACGCGCGTGCTCTCGGACTGGCTTGTGGTGCAGGTCACGGTGAATCCCGGCGAATCCTTCCTGGATCGCATGATCTCGATGGTCGAGTCGGCGAAGCGCCAGAAGACGCCAAATGAACTGGCGCTGTCGATCCTGCTGGTTGGACTGACGCTGGTGTTCATGATGGTGATCGTCACGCTCAAGCCGTTTTCGGCATTTGCCGTGGAGCAGGCCGGAGCGGGCTCCGTTGTCGGCCTCACGGTGCTGATCGCGCTGCTGGTGTGCCTGATCCCCACGACGATCGGGGGCCTGCTGTCGGCCATCGGTGTGGCAGGCATGAGCCGCATGATGCAGGCGAACGTGATCGCCACGTCGGGCCGTGCCGTCGAGGCTGCGGGGGACGTCGACGTGCTGCTGCTCGACAAGACCGGCACCATCACGCTCGGCAATCGCCAGGCCAGCGATTTCCTGCCGGCCTCCGGCATCTCACCGGCACAACTGGCGGATGCTGCACAGATGGCATCGCTTGCCGACGAGACACCCGAAGGCCGCAGCGTGGTCGTTCTCGCGAAGGAGCGGCATGGCCTGCGCGAGCGTGAATTGAGTGCCCTGAATGCCACCTTCGTTCCGTTCACCGCGCAGACACGCATGAGCGGCGTGGACATGCGTGACGCCACCGGACCGCGTGCGCTGCGCAAGGGCGCCGCCGATGCGGTGAGAAAGCATGTGGAGGCACTGGGCGGCCAGTTTCCCCCCGACGTGCAGAAGCTCGTCGAAGAGGTCGCACGTCGCGGCAGCACCCCGCTGGTGGTGGCCGACAATGCGCGTGTGATGGGCGTGATCGAGCTGAAGGACATCGTCAAGCATGGCATCCGCGAGCGCTTTGCCGAGCTGCGCCGGATGGGCATCAAGACCGTGATGATCACGGGCGACAACCCGCTCACCGCCGCAGCGATCGCGGCCGAGGCCGGTGTGGATGATTACCTGGCCGAGGCGCGGCCCGAGGACAAGCTGCAGCTCATCCGCTCGCAGCAGGCGGCGGGTCGCCTGGTGGCCATGACGGGTGACGGCACCAACGATGCGCCAGCGCTCGCGCAGGCCGATGTGGCCGTCGCGATGAACAGTGGAACGCAGGCGGCGAAGGAAGCCGGCAACATGGTGGACCTGGACAGCAACCCCACCAAGCTCATCGAGGTGGTGGAGACCGGCAAGCAGATGCTGATGACGCGCGGGGCGCTCACCACGTTCAGTGTGGCCAACGACGTGGCGAAGTACTTCGCGATCATCCCTGCGGCCTTCGTGGGCACCTACCCGCAGCTCGCATCGCTCAATGTGATGGGATTGCACAGTTCCGAATCGGCCATCCTGAGCGCCGTGATCTTCAATGCGCTCATCATCATCGCGCTGATCCCCCTGGCGCTGCGCGGCGTGCCGTACCGTGCGGTGGGCGCGGCGGCACTGCTGCGCCGCAATCTGCTGATCTATGGCGTGGGCGGGTTGGTCGTGCCGTTCGTCGGCATCAAGCTGATCGACATGCTGCTGGCGGGCGCCGGGATGGTCTGATGCTACGCTGTCGCTGATATGCCCCGTACGTCCAACGACATCGACAAGGAGATAGACGACCTGCGTCCCGATCCGGACGCGCTCGTCGCGCGGCTTCAGGCCGAGCAGGCGAGCGCGCATCGAGGGAAGCTGCGCATCTACTTCGGCTCCAATGCCGGTGTCGGGAAGACCTTCGCGATGCTGGGTGCCGCGCAGCGCGAGTCGCAGGCGGGGCGCTCCATCGTGGTGGGGCTGGTCGAGACCCATGGCCGGGCCGAGACCGCGCAGCAATTGCACGGGCTACAGCAACTGCCGTTGCTGGACGTTGTCTACCAGGGCAGGCAGCTCAAGGAGTTCGACCTCGACGCGGCGCTCGCGCGGCGCCCCGACGTGCTGCTGCTCGATGAACTGGCGCACAGCAATGTGCCGGGCTCGCGCCACGCCAAGCGCTGGCAGGACGTGGAGGAACTGATCGATGCGGGCATCGACGTGTGGACCACACTCAATGTGCAGCATCTTGAAAGCCTGAACGACGTGGTGGGCGGCATCGTCGGCATCCGGGTGCGCGAGACGGTGCCCGACCACATCTTCGACGATGCCGATGAAGTGGTGATGGTGGACATCTCGCCCGACGAGCTGCTGAGGCGTCTCAAGGAGGGCAAGGTCTACCACCTGGAGCAGGCGGAGCGCGCGTCCAGGCATTTCTTCCGGCGCGGCAATCTGCTGGCGCTGCGCGAGCTGGCGCTTCGCAGGACGGCGGATCGCGTGGACGAGGACATGCGCGACTACCGGCGCGAGCGATCCATCGGCGACGTCTGGCCCACGCGAGAGCGACTCCTGGTGGGAGTGGGCGGACGTGCCGGTGACGATGCGCTGGTGCGCCAGGTGGCGCGGCTTGCCCGGCGGCTCGATGCCGACTGGCTGGTGGTGTATGTCGATGCACCCCACCGGCAGCACCGGCCGCGCAGCGCACAGGCGGCGGTGCTGAAGACACTGGCGCTTGCTGTGCGGCTGGGAGCGGAAACCGCCACGATTCCCGGTGACGACGTGGCCCTGGCGCTGGTGAACTTCGCGCGGGAGCGCAATGCCAGCCATCTGGTGCTGGCGCAGAGCGCGCGCTCCGCCTGGACGCTGCTGCGCCGGTTCGCGCGCAGCCTGCCGGAGCGCGTGGCGGAGATCGATTCGAGCCTGGACGTTCTTGTGCTCTCCACGCGTGGGCAAGGGGCCGCCAATGGCCATGCGGGCCAGGCGCACCCGGCGCGCGAGCCGCTGCCGGTGCGTAAGCCGGTGCGCTGGCGGGGCTATGTGGGCGCCACGCTGGCCTGCCTGGCCGTCACCGCGCTCGCGGAAATGCTGCTGCAGGTGTTCGATCCCGCGAATGTGGTGATGGTGTTCCTGCTGACCGTGATCCTGAGCGCGCTGCGCTGGGGACGCGGGCCCGGCGCGTGGGCCGCGCTGCTGGCCGTTCTGTGTTTCGATTTCTTCTTCGTGCAGCCGCGAGGCTCGTTCAGCATTGCCGACACGCAGTACCTGTTCACCTTTGCCTTGATGCTGGGTGTGGCGCTGGTGTGCGGCCAGCTGATGGCGCGGCTGCGGCACGAGGCGCATGTGGCGGCCGAGCGTGAGCGGCGCGTGGGAGCACTTGCCCGGCTGGCGCGCGACCTGTCGGGGGCGCTCACGCAGGAGCAGGTGGCGGAGATCGCCTTGGGCACGGTGTCCGGTGTGTTCGATGCGCGTGCAGGGCTGCTGCTGCCTGATCCGGGAGAGCGGCTGCAACTGGTGGCAGGCAGTGCGGTCACGCCCGACGTGAGCCTTGCGCGCTGGAGCATGGAGCATGGCCAGATGGCCGGGCGCGGCACCGATACGCTGCATGCGGCCAGTGCGCTGTATGTTCCGCTGCAGGCGCCCGTGCGGGGGCGCGGCGTGCTGGCGCTGGAGATGCGCTCGCCCGCGCGGCTCGACGTGCCGGAGGAGCGGCGCCTGCTGGAGGCCTGTGCCAGCCAGATCGCCCTGGCGCTGGAGCGCGTGCATTTCGTGGAGGTGGCGCAGCAGACACAGATCGTGATGGAGGGCGAGCGCATGCGCAACACGCTTTTGTCTGCCGTCTCGCACGATCTGCGGACGCCGCTGACCAGCATCCTGGGGGCCGCGCAGGCAGCCTTGCCGCATGTGCCGCAAGGCCCCGGGCACGAGATGCTCGTGCAGTTGCGCAATCAGGCCCAGTCCATGCAGCAGCTGGTCGAGAATCTGTTGGCCATGGCGCGTATGCAGCAGGGCGGCGTGCATCTTAAACGCGAGTGGATTCCGGTCGAGGAGCTGGTGGGAAGCGCCTTGCAGCAGTTGCGTGACAGGCTTGCGGGCCATCCTGTGCGCACGGATCTGCCTGCGCATCTGCCGCTGCTCAGCATCGATGGGACGATGATGGAGCGCGTGCTTGTGAACCTGCTCGACAATGCCTGCAGGTATACACCTGAAGGTACCATTTTGCGCATCGCCGCGCGTGTCGAGTCGACGGTGAACGGTGCGGAGCAACTGGTGCTGAGCATTGCCGACAGCGGACCTGGCCTGCCTGTCCAGATGGCGGAGAGCGAGTTGTTCGAGCCTTTCACGCGTGGCGTATCCGAATCGAGCATCTCCGGGATCGGCCTGGGACTGGCACTGGCGCGGCGCATTGTGGAGGCGCATGGCGGCACCTTGACGGCGCATTCCGCTGAGCCGGGGCCTGGGGCTGTATTTGCGATCGCGCTGCCGGTTCAGGCGCAACCCGACGTGGAGTGAGCGGGCGACCTGCGCAGCAGGTAGATGTCCATGATCCAGCCATGCCGCGCACGCGCTGCGGCGCGTGTCGCAGCGATGCGTTCCGCCACTTCGGCAAGCGGTCCATGGTCCAGGAGTTGCTGCGGCATGCCCAGATAGGCGCCCCACCAGATCTGGACGTCGTGCGCCACGTCGGATGGAAGCACAGCGAAGCTGCATTGGCCGTCGAGCATCACCATGAGCGTATCCACGCCCGCAGGCCAGCCGTGCTCGCGCAACTGGCGGCCCGTGGTCACCACGAAGGGCTGGCCGATGTCGTTCACGGGAATGGCATGTGCCGCCGTCAGGGCCTGCATGGAGGTGATGCCGGCCACCACCGTGATGCGCACCGGTGCGGGCTGCATGCGGGCGGCAATGCGCAGCGTGCTGTCGTAGAGCGAGGGGTCACCCCACACCAGCAGGGCCACGCGCAGGGCGTTCCGCCGGGACGGGTCGACGGCGCCCCGTGCCAGCGCATCGGCCATGGCTGCCTGCCAGCGCATGGTGATGGCAGCATGCCATTCATCCACCTGCACCAGATAGTCGTCGCCCTGGCTGCGGCGCACTGGCATGTCGAATCCGGCAATATGCACCGCCGTGCCGGGCGCCAGTACTGCATCGCACAGCGATTGGCGCAGGGCAGCCAGTTCGGCCTTGTCCTCGCCCTTGTGGGGCAGCAGGATCAGGTCAGCAGCGTTCATGGCGCTGATCGCCTGGCGCGTGAGGTGATCAGGGTTGCCTGTGCCGATGCCGATCAGCGTCAGTTCCACGGGCGGCAGTGTGGTGCTCATGCCTGCGCCTCGGGTAACGGGCGATCGGTGGCGGTGTCCACGGCCGCTCCGTTGCCGGGAAAACGCGGCTCGGTGCCGAGAGGGCGGTAGCGGCGGTCGTAGTCGGCGGCGTAGAGGCGGCTTTCTCCAAACTCCTGTGCGGAAATGCTGCGGCCCACCAGGATGATGGCCGTGCGCTCCATGCTCGTGGCGACCGCCTGCGCGAGCTCGCCCACCGTGGTGCGCACCACTGTTTCATCGGGCCAGCTGGCGCGCCAGACGATGGCGGCGGGACAGTCCGCACCGTAGTGCGGCAGCAGCTCGGCCTGCACCTTCGTGGCGACGTGGATGGACAGGTGAATGGCCAGTACGGCACCGGTGGCCGCGAACGCCGCGAGGTTCTCGCCCTCGGGCATGGCCGTGGCGCGGCCCGATGTGCGTGTGAGCACCACCGATTGGCACAGGCCGGGCAGCGTCAGTTCCGCGCCGAGCGTGGCCGCCGCTGCGGCAAACGACGGTACGCCCGGCGTGACGGTGTAGGCGATGTCCAGCGCACGCAGGCGCCGCAATTGCTCGCCCATGGCAGACCAGACAGACAGGTCGCCTGAATGCAGACGTGCCACATCTTCTCCGCGCGCTTCGGCTGCGGAGATTTCTTCCATGATTTGTTCCAGGCTCATGGAGGCAGTGTTCACGATGCGCGCACCCGGCGGGCAATGGGCCAGCAGCTCGCGTGGAATGAGCGAGCCCGCATAGAGGCACACGGGGCAGCGCGCCATGAGGTCGCGCCCCCGCACGGTGATCAGGTCGGCGGCGCCGGGGCCTGCACCGATGAAATGAACGGTCATGCCGTAACTCCTTGACTTTCAGTGGCGGCAGGAGCGCATCCTGCCGCCAGACAACGATAGATCTGGCCACTCTGGCGATGTCGCAGGGCGGCGGCCAGTGTGGCGCTGCCGTCATCCGCCACTCGCCGGGGCAGCAGCAGTGTGGGGGCCGGCGCTGCAGCCGACAGGGCCACCGCTTCCGCGACGCTGCCCGTGCCATAACGCCGCAGCAGCCTTTCGGAACGGGTGACTACAGGTTGACCCGGTAACGCGTGCGCCGCCACCGGCAATATGGCCACGTGGAAAGGAAGTTGGGTGACCCACTCCCCAAGCGCCGGACTGCCTTCCTTGCCATCGAGCACTGCCACGGCGCAAAACCGTGTCAGCGCGGGCAGGCCGAGCCCTGCCTGTATCCACAGTGATTGCAGAACGGCGGCCTTGGCCTGTGCGCGCATGCCGATGCCGAGCACCACGCATTCATGGTCCGCCATCGCATTCACGGCTGCCAGCTCCATTGCATCAATGGACGCGCGGTTTCCCAGCTGCGCATGCGGCCCAGCGGCACGGCACTGGAAATTTCCAGCTTCAACAACTGGCCGCCGCATTCGCCCTGCAACTGCACGAGCAGCGCCTGGGTTTCCAGCGTCACGGCATTCACCACGAGGCGGCAGCCGGCGGGCATGTGCTCGCGAAGCACGGCAAACAGCGCGGCGTCGAAGCCACCGCCCACAAACACCGCTTGCGGCGGCGGCAGGCCCTGCAGCGCATCAGGCGCGAGGCCGTGCACCACGTGCAATGTCTTCTGCAGGCCAAACCGTGCGGCGTTGGCACGAATGTTGGCCGTGCGCCGGGCGTGCTGCTCCACGCTGATGGCCGTGCCACCGGCGAGGCACCATTCCACGGCGACCGAGCCCGAGCCCCCGCCGATATCCCACAGCCGCTCTCCGCGGCGCGGCGCGAGGGCTGCCAGCGTGATGGCGCGTGCAGGCGCCTTGGTGATCTGGCCGTCGTGGGCGTACGATGCATCAGGCAGGCCTGGCACCTGGGGCCATGCTGCGCCGCCCTGTGCGAGCAAGGCCACGGTCACGGGGGCCTGGGCGGGTTCTGCCGCGGGGGTGTCCGCCGCGGCGTCAGCGCGCAGCATGCGGCAGCGCTCGCGCGGTCCGCCCACGGATTCCATCACCCACATCTGGCTGGCGCCCCAGCCTTCATGCGAGAGCCATTGCGCCAACTGCTCGACGGCCGCACCGTCGCGCAGCAGCGCGATCATCTGCCGGCCGGGTGCAAGGCGGGGCAGCAATTGCTCCAGCGGACTGGCATGCAGACCGAGGCATTCGGTCGCTTCCAGTTTCCAGCCCAGGCGGGCCGCAACCAGCGAGAATGTCGAGGGTTGTGCGAAACAGCGCCACTCCCCGGGCGTGACCTGCGCCGCCAGGCTTCCGCCCGCACCAAACCAGAAGGGATCGCCCGAAGCCAGCACGGCGACGCGTTTGCCACGCTGCGCGAGCACCGGTGCCGGATCGAACGGCACGGGCCAGGGCTGGCCGCGCTCATCGACCTGGGCGAGCGCCAGATGGCGCGGTCCACCGAAGACTACTTCGGCGTTGTCCAGCGCCTGGCGGGCCGAGGGGGATAGCCCCTGAAGTCCGTCTTCGTTCAGCCCTATCAAAGTCAACCATGGATCAGTCATGACGCAAGTTCTCCTGCTGGGCGGTACCAGCGGCGCCAGCCAGTTGGCCCAGGCATTGCACCGGGCGGGCGTGCCCGCCCTGTTCTCGTACGCGGGCGTGACCCACGCCCCGCTGGCGCAGCCCCTGCCTACGCGCAGCGGCGGGTTTGGCGGCGCCGAGGGGCTGGCGCAATTCATTCGCGATCACGGCATCAGCCACGTGGTGGATGCCACGCACCCGTTTGCCGCGCAGATGAGCCGCAACGCTTGTGTCGCATGCGCTGCCACCGGCACACCGCTGCTGGCCCTGGAGCGCGCAGCCTGGCAGCCGCAAGCGGGCGACCAGTGGATCGACGTGGCGGACATGGCAGCAGCAGCTGCCGCCCTGCCCGAGGCACCATCGCGCGTGTTTCTCGCCGTGGGGCGCAAACAGCTCGATGCCTTTGCGCGCCACCCGCAGCACCACTACCTGCTGCGGCTTGTGGATGCGCCCGTGCCCGGCAGTCTTTCGCTCCCGCGCCACACGGTGATCACGGGTCGCGGTCCTTTCGGCGAGGCCGATGACCTGGCCCTGCTGCGGCAGCACGGCATGCAATGGGTTGTGGCCAAGAATGCCGGCGGCGAGGCCACGCGCGGCAAGCTCGATGCCGCGCGCCGCCTGGGCCTGCCCGTGGTGATGGTGCAGCGGCCGGTGCTGCCCGACAGGCTGCGCACCGAGGAGGTGAGCGCCGTGTTGCATTGGCTGGATCACGGCGCGTTGCCGTAGTAGCGCGGCGTGTAGATCCAGCGGCCCACGCGGCGCGTGGTGCTGTTGCCCACGATCACCACGGTGCGCATATCGGCCATCTCGGGGGTGGCCTCCGCGAGAGTGCAGACCTGCAGTGTCTCGTCGGGCGTGGATACGGCACGGGCGAAGATCAGCAGTCTGCTAGGTTCGCACTGGGCGCGCAGCAGCTCCAGCAGCCGGACAAAGCCTTCGGGCCGGGTGCGTGAGCGCGGGTTGTAGAAGGCCATCGCGAAATCCGCTTCGGCGGCCAGTTGCACGCGGCGGGCGATCACCGGCCAGGGCTTGAGGTTGTCCGAAAGATTGATGCAGCAAAAATCATGGCCCAGCGGCGCACCCGCACGCGCGGCCGCGGCCAGCATGGCGGTGACGCCGGGCAGCACCTGCACGTCGAGCGCATGCCACGCAGCCGCCGCTTCGGTGGGCGCGGCTTCGATGGCTTCGAACACGGCGGAGGCCATGGCGAATACGCCGGGATCGCCCGACGACACCACGACCACCTGCCGGCCTTGCGCGGCCAGTGCCAGTGCCTGGCGTGCCCGGTCAAGCTCCACGCGGTTGTCCGATGCATGCCAGGCGATGTCTGTCCGGGGCACTGCGCCCGTGCACTCCAGCAGCTCGCGCGCACGGGCGATGTAGGGCAGATAGCCGACCACGTCGTTGGCCTGCAGGAGGGCGTCGTGCACGGCGGGCGTGATCTGTGCCGGATCGCCCGGGCCGAGCCCGGCCACGATCAGGCGGCCCGTGGTTGCGGTGGTTGTCACCATGCAGCCTCCGGTCGTCGACCCTGCCCGTGCACCAGCACGATGGCGAAATAGGGGCAGGTCTCATCGCTCACTTCGGCCAGCCTGGCCACCTGCTCATGGGCCGTGGTCCCGTTCTGTACCAGCCAGGCCGCCTCCAGCCGCCCCGCACGCACCAAGGCACGGCGGATGCGCGGCAGGTTGCGGCCCACCTTCATCACCACCAGCGCCTCGGCCGTGTCCATGCGGCGCACCAGCTCGTCTTCGGAGAGGGTGCCCGTCATCACGCTGAGGACGTCGTCGCCCCACGTGATCGGCTCGCCCGTGGCGTGCCAGCAGCCCACCATGCCGGGAATGCCGGGAACCACCTGCAGCGCGACATCGCCGCGCTCGCGCAGGCGGGTGTAGAGATGCATGAAGGACCCATAGAGAAACGGATCGCCTTCGCACAGCACGATCACCTGTTCGCTGCGGGCCAGTTCGGCCAGGCGCAGGCACCACTCGTCGTAGAAGCGGGAGAGCTGCTGCACGTACTCGGCGCTGTCCACGGGGATTTCCGTGGTCACCGGGTATTCCATCGGATATTCGACGGCACCGTCGGCAAGCAGGCCATCGACCAGCTGGCGCGCCTTGCCGGCGCGGCCCTTCTTGCGGAAGAAGGCCACATGGCGTGCGTTGCGCACCAGCCTGTCGGCCTTCACGCTCATCAGTTCCGGGTCACCCGGTCCCAGGCCCACACAGACAATGCCGGGGGGACGGCCTGCGCTTCATTCCGCATGGCTGGCCAGGGCGTTGATGGCGGCCACGGTGATGGCGGACCCGCCCAGTCGACCACGCACGATCATCGAGGGCGCGGGCAGATCCTGCATCAGCGCCTCCTTGGATTCGGCGGCGCCGATGAAACCCACGGGGCAGCCGACGATGGCGGCCGGGCGCGGGCACGAAGGATCTTTCAGCATGTTCAGCAAATGGAACAGGGCCGTCGGCGCATTGCCGATGGCAACCACGGCGCCTGCCAGATGCGGGCGCCACAGTTCGAGGGCGGCGGCGCTGCGCGTGGTGTTCAGTTGCCGGGAGAGTTCCGCCACGTCGTCTTCATGCAGCGTGCAGATCACCGGATTGCCCGCGGGCAGGCGCGAGCGCGTGATGCCCTCGCTGACCATGCGCACATCGCAGAGCACGGGCGCGCCCGCCTCGAGTGCGCGCCGGCCGGCTTCGACCACACCGGCCGAGAACTGCACGTGTGCAGCAAGTTCCACCATGCCGGCGGCGTGGATCATGCGCACCACCACGCGTTCTTCACCGGGGGTGAAGCGCTGCAGGTCGGCCTCGCGGCGGATGGTGGCGAAGGATTGCCGATAGATCTCGGCGCCATTGGTTTCGTAGGTATGAACCATCAGTTTTCTTCAAACAACAGCCCGGGATTGTCGCGCAGTGCGCGCTCGTCCCAGGCGGCTTCGGCGACTCCTCGCGCCGAGCCGTTGCTGATCACTTCAAAGATAGGGGACGTGCCGCTTCCCTGTCCCTGCGCGCGCAGCGTGATGGTGGCGGCCTGCTGGCGCGCGCATCCCTTGGCGCAGCCGGAGACGTGAAGATGCGCGTGCGGGGGAACCTGCCCGGCCAGGTGGAGTGCCAGCGATTGGGTGGGGCCCAGCGCCTGGCTGCATCCCGGCGCACCGGTACAGGCCGAGACACGCAGCCGCGCGTCCGCGGGGGAACTGATCCAGTGCCGGGCATCCCACAATCCCGCCGATTCAGCGGCCTGCGGAGTGATGGATTCAGCCAGCAGCATGCGCCACGGCGTTACGCGCAGTGCATTCGGCTGTTCATGGGCGAGCCGGGCCAGCGCTGGCGCGCTCACGCGGCCCAGCGGCGCACCGATCAGCAAGCCGAGGCCCGGCACCCAGCCTGGCGCAGGAATTTCTCCGGCCCCCCCGGGCATCGGTACCCACCGCACCCCCGCCGGCACAGCCAGCGCCGGCCATTCACGGTGTGCGGCGTGCCAGCCACGCAGCAGCGTGGACAAACGCCCGGGATGCTCGCCCCGCTCGCGCCGTGCCAACGCCTGGGTGGCGCACCAGCGGGCCAGCGCGAGTGCGCTCGCCGTGGCGTGCGCCCGATGCGGGGCTGCCAATGCCCTGTCATGGCCTTCGGGATGGATGAGCCAGGTCGATGCCTCCGTGCGCACCAGGCGCACGTCGGCGGCAACCTGCGCCAGTCCGGCATGACGTCCCGACGAGATGGAAAATCCGAACTTGGCGGGAAGGGCATCCAGGTTTTCCGTGCGGACCAGGGCCTCCTGCAGAGCGTGTGCCAACTTCCACACCTGGTCATCCGCATGCCAGAGCGGGTCGACGATCAGATTGCGCAGGCGCTCCTGGCGCGCATCTGCGTCCAGCAAGCCCGAATCGGCGAGGGCCTGCAGCACGGTGGGATGTTGGCTCGGGCTCACGCCACGCAGCTGAACGTTGGCGCGGCTGGTCAACTCCAGCAGGCCGGTGCCGAACCGCTCCGCCAGATCCGCGAGCAGCAGTGCCTGCTTCGCGCTCAGCCGGCCCAGCCTTGGGCGCACGCGCACCACCAGCCCGTCACCCGAAGCCATGGGCTGCCAGGCGCCGGGGCACCAGCCCTGGATCAACGGGGGCGGGGTGGATGTGGGAGAGGATGTGTCTTTGGGCATGGCGGCGGCAAGGCCGCTACTTTATCGTGTCCATTACTGCTCCGGGCTCTGGGACCCGCCTTGCTTTTGTCAGAATCATGCCCATGACCAACGCCGCGCCTCGCATCCTGCTGATCGAAGATGATCCCAATATCCGTCGCTTCCTGCGGCTGGCCATGGAAGACGAGGGCTGGCAGGTGTTCGAGGCCGACTCTGCGCGGCGCGGCCTGATCGAGGCCGCCAGCCGCCAACCCGATGCGCTGGTGCTCGACCTGGGGCTGCCGGACGCCGACGGAAAGACCGTGATCACGGAGCTGCGCACCTGGTCCGGCGCGCCCGTTCTCGTGCTTTCCGCACGCGACCGCGAGGAGGAGAAGGTCGCGGCGCTTGATGCCGGAGCCGACGACTACCTGACCAAGCCCTTCGGGGTCCCCGAACTGCTGGCACGCATGCGTGTGCTGTTGCGAAGGCGCCAGCAGATGGTCGCCGGCGAAGCGGCGCAGGGCAGCCGTGTGCACTTCGGACAGGTGAAGGTCGATCTGGCCACGCACGAGGTGCTGCGCGCGGGGGAGGTCGTGCACCTGACGCCCATCGAATTTCGCCTGCTCACCGCACTGATTGCAGGGCAGGGCAGGGTGCTGACGCACCGCCAGTTGCTGCTGCAGGTGTGGGGGCCGGAGCACCTCGATCGCGCGCATTACCTGAGGGTGCACATGGCCAATCTGCGCCAGAAGATCGAGGCCGACCCCGCGCGGCCCGAACACCTGATCACGGAGCTGCAGGTGGGATACCGCCTTGTGGGTTTGATGCACTGATCCGGCGGCTCCCGGTATAATCCGCGTTTTCCGAGGAGCGTTGCAGCGTCCCCCAGTGAGCGGGACGTGAGGCTCGGATCAACACTTTGGCAACGACGCTCACCCACGCTTTCTGTGCGGTGAGATGCAATCTTTTGCTCCCCCAGAACGTGGTTTTTGCAAATTCTCGTACGGAGAGAAAACCATGGACACCAAGACTCAAGACCGCGCCATTGCGGACATTTCGCTGGCCGACTGGGGCCGCAAGGAAATCAGGATCGCCGAGACAGAGATGCCCGGCCTGATGGCGATCCGCGAGGAATTCGCCAAGGCGCAGCCGCTCAAGGGCGCGCGCATCACCGGCTCGCTGCACATGACCATCCAGACAGCCGTGCTGATCGAGACGCTCAAGGCCCTGGGCGCCGACGTGCGCTGGGCTTCGTGCAACATCTTCTCCACACAGGACCATGCCGCCGCCGCGATCGCCGCAACGGGCACGCCGGTGTTTGCGATCAAGGGCGAGTCGCTGGAAGACTACTGGGACTACACCCACAGCATCTTTGAATTCGGCCCTGCCAACACCGAAGGCGAAGGCCCGAACATGATCCTGGACGATGGCGGCGACGCCACCATGCTCATGCACCTGGGCAAGAAGGCCGAGAAGGACCAGTCCGTGCTGGCCAACCCGACAAGCGAGGAAGAGCGCATCGTGTTCGCCGCCATCAAGGCCAAGCTCGCGCAGGACCCCACCTGGTACAGCCGCAAGAGCGCCAAGATCATGGGCGTGACCGAGGAGACCACCACCGGCGTGCACCGCCTGAACGAGATGTCCGCCAAGGGCACGCTGCTGTTCCGCGCGATCAACGTGAACGACTCGGTGACCAAGTCCAAGTTCGACAACCTCTACGGCTGCCGCGAATCCCTGGTGGACGGCATCAAGCGCGCCACCGACGTGATGATTGCCGGCAAGGTGGCCTGCGTGGCCGGCTACGGTGACGTGGGCAAGGGCTCGGCCCAGGCGCTGCGTGCGCTGTCCGCGCAGGTGTGGGTGACCGAGATCGACCCGATCAACGCCCTGCAGGCCGCCATGGAAGGCTACCGTGTCGTGACGATGGAATATGCAGCCGACAAGGCCGACATCTTCGTGACCACCACTGGCAACAAGGACATCATCCGCCACGAGCACATGGTGGCGATGAAGGACCAGGCCATCGTCTGCAACATCGGCCACTTCGACAACGAGATCGACGTCGCTTCGATCGAGAAGTACCAGTGGGAAGAAGTGAAGCCGCAGGTCGACCAGATCACCTTCCCCGACGGCAAGAAGATCACGCTGCTGGCCAAGGGCCGTCTGGTGAACCTGGGCTGTGCCACGGGCCACCCGAGCTTCGTGATGTCGTCCTCGTTCGCGAACCAGACCATCGCCCAGATCGAGCTGTTCACCAAGCCTGACGCCTACGAAGTGGGCAAGGTCTACGTGCTGCCGAAGATCCTGGACGAGAAGGTCGCCCGCCTGCACCTGAAGAAGGTGGGCGCGATGCTGACCGAGCTGACGGATTCGCAGGCTGCGTACATCGGCGTGGACAAGGCAGGTCCTTACAAGCCGGACACCTACCGCTACTAAACGGATGAACGCCCTCTCCTCCTCGTTGGAGGAGAGGGTACGTCAGCCGTCGTGAGAGAGTTTTTTGGGAGGCGCAATGCGCGCAGACGTTTATTTGGTTGAGAAGGGCCATGCCACCACGCGGTCGCAGGCTCAGCGCTTGATTGGCGCAGGCGTACAGTGGCGTCTGGCTCCGGGGCTGCCATGGCAGAAGGTGGCCAAGAATGGCGATGACATTCCGGAGATGGCCGAAGTGCAGTTGCTTGATGCTGCCGAGGCCAGGTACATCTCGCGCGGCGGTCTCAAGCTGGAGGGCGCATTGGCAGCCACGGGCTTCAAGGTAGCAGGCCTGCGCTGTCTCGACGTGGGGCAGAGCACCGGCGGATTCACCGACTGCATGCTGCAGCAGGAGGCGGCCCAGGTCATCGGCGTCGATGTGGGGCACGCCCAGTTGCACGAGAAGCTGCGCAGCGATCCTCGCGTGGTGTGCGTGGAAGGCATGAACGCGCGTTCGGTCACTCCCGAATCGTTGCGCGATGCCTGCGAGGAAGCGCTCAGCGAAGTCGTCGAGGACGAGGAAGACAACGAGACGCAGCCCTCGGCGCCCTATGCGTGGATGCGCAACGGCGGCATGGTCGATGACGACTATGACGACAGCGACGATGCGAAGGAACAGGACATCGAGGACTTCAAGGCCGAGCGCGCCGCGAAGGCCAAGGCGAAGGTCGACGGCTCGATGCCCGTGCAGCGCAGGCGCAGGGACGGCACGGAAAACGTCGACATCACGCCCGTGTTCGACTTCGTCACCGGCGATGTGTCCTTCATCTCGCTCACACTGATCCTGCCCGCGCTCGTGCCGCTCATGAAGGCCGACGCCCGGCTGCTCATGCTGGTCAAGCCGCAGTTCGAACTGCAGCCGGGCCAGGTAGGCAAGGGCGGCATCGTGCGTGACAAGGCACTGTATGCAGAGGTCGAGCAGCGCATCCGTGAATGCTGCCAGTCGGTCGGGCTGGTGGTCGAACAATGGCTGGACTCGCCCATTGACGGCGGCGACGGCAACCACGAGTTTTTTGTTTTTGCGAAGAGAGGGAAGTGAACCATGAGCCAGACCAGCAACACCGTCTTTCCGGTCAGCTTCGAGTTCTTTCCCACCAAGACGCCCGAGGGCGCGCAGAAGCTGCGCGGCGTGCGTGCCCAGCTGTATGAGCGCAAGCCCGAGTTCTGCTCGGTGACCTATGGCGCGGGTGGTTCCACGCAGGAGGGGACGTTCAACGCGGTGAAGGAAATCCTCTCCGAGGGCGTGGATGCCGCATCGCATTTCTCCTGCATCGGTGCCACGCGCGAGAGCGTGCGCACGCAGCTTGCCCAGCTCAAGGAGATGGGCGTGCGCCGCCTGGTGGCGCTGCGCGGGGATCTGCCCAGCGGCTACGGCATTGGCGGCGAGTTCCATTACGCGAGCGACCTGGTCGCGTTCATCCGCGAGGAGATGGGCGACTACTTCCACATCGAGGTGGCTGCCTATCCGGAGATCCACCCGCAGGCGCGATCCGCGGAAGCCGACCTGAAGGCCTTCGCCACGAAGGTGAAGGCGGGGGCGAACTCCGCCATCACGCAGTACTTCTTCAATGCGGATGCATATTTCCGTTTCGTGGACGATACGCGCCGGCTCGGTGTGGATGTGCCTGTCGTGCCGGGCATCATGCCGATCATGGGAGCGTCGCAGCTCATGCGCTTCTCCGATGCCTGTGGCGCGGAGATCCCGCGCTGGATCCGCCTGCGCCTGCAGGGGTTTGGGGACGATGTCGAGAGCATCCGTGCATTTGGTCTCGATGTGATCACGGCCCTGTGCGAGCAATTGCGCAAGGGCGGCGTACCCAGCCTGCATTTCTACACAATGAACCAGAGCGCAGCGACGCTCGAGATCTGCAAGCGCCTGGGCATTTGAGCCGGAATACGGTGCGTCGCGACCCCGGCTCCGCGGGCCTGTGCATACGGGGCGGCTCTGCAAGCAAATGGCAAGAGCAGCCTCGATTTGTAACCAGTGACCGGATGAACCACCAAGGCGGTTCGCAGCGTTTGCACAAGGGAAACAGCGGCCCGGGGAACCTCGGGCGTTGGGCGGGGCTCAATGCCGTGATGCATGTAAAGTTAGACCGCGTGCCGGGACTCGTCGTATGCTTGCGGATCAGGACGCCCACCCACCGCATTTCTTCCATCCACTTCCGGGCGATGTGAATGAGCCGCCCAGACTGGAAAACACTTCCGCTGCGTTTCGCAGCCGCCCTTCAACACCGCACCGACAGGCTTCTCAAGGCTGGCGGCTGTGTGGTCGTGGGGATGGTGCTTGGAGGGTGTTCGGTGCCACCGGTGCAGGATGGCGCCAAGCAGGCAGACAGCGGTGTCAATGGCGGCAACGGCATCGCCACCGCGGAGCAGGCCTCGTCAACAGTGACCTTGCGGCCACGTTGGCCCGAGCGGCTGACGCGCCTTGAGCCCGCAGCGATCGCCGTCAACAAAAGCAGTGTGACGCCCTATCCGGGCGAGCCCGAAAGCGGGGATGGCGTGACGGCCTATGGCGCCGGGCTGAGGCCTCCTGCGGATCTGTCGCGGCGCGGAGGTGCTGACGATGGCGATGAGGATGAGGACGACGACGAGGATTCGTTCGGCGGCGTGCTCGTCGACAAGGGGCTTGCCTCCTGGTATGGCGGTCAGTTCCATGGCCGGCTCACGGCCAGTGGCGAGCGCTTCGACCGTGGCGACATGACGGCCGCACACCGCACCTTGCCTTTCGGCTCGAAGGTCTGCGTGCGCAATATCTCCACCGGCAAGACCGTGCTGGTGCGTATCAATGACCGGGGCCCCTTTGCGCCGGGGCGGGTGATCGACCTGAGTCAGGCCGCCGCGCGGGAACTGGGTATCCAGGGCCTGGGCATCAAGCCGGTGGAGCTGTGGAAGCTGGACTCCAGGAGCGAGAGCTGCCCGGATGAATTCCTGAGCGCGAATTCCAATAGGAATTCCAATGGGTCTGCGGACAGGACCGCTGTCCCCGTCGATGCCGTCGCGGAGGTCGGCACCCGCGGGGCACCTTCCAAGGCACGAGGCCGGCAGGCCGGGGCCAGGAAACCATCTGCCCACACGAGCAAGGCAGCCAAGTCTCCGGCACCAGCGCGGACGAACGCCAAGGCCAAGAAGCGGTAGGTCTGGCCGGGCGCTCGGCCTGCAGTGATTCCCTGATCGACCGATCGACCCGTCGGCAAATCAGAATCAGCCGCCCGATTCGAGCGAGTGCGATGCGTTGCGGTCCTGGGCCAGCAGTTGCGCCATCTGGGGCAATGCCTTCTGCAGTGCACCTTTCAGCGTGAACGGGGGATTGATCAGGAACATGCCGCTTGCCGGCAGTCCGGGGCGCTTGCCATCGGTGGCCGTGATGCTCATCTTGCTCGACTTCACCGTCAGCGTGGCGTGCAGCCAGGACTTCCCTGCCTTCGTTGCGAGGGCCTTCAGCCTGCGCGGCATGTCATGTGCCTCGGGGCGCGGAATGATGGGATACCAGACCGCGTAGACCCCCGTGGGAAAGCGCTTGAGCGAGTCGCCGACCATGTCGAGCACGCGGCCGTAGTCCGACTTGAGTTCATAGCTGGGGTCGCACAGCAGCAGCGCGCGCTTGGAGGGCGGCGGCAGGAACTTCTTCACTCCCTCGAAGCCATCCTCCTGCAGCACCACGACCTGTCTTCCGGCCTCGAGCTGGGCCACGTTGGCCTTGAGCGTGCGTGTGTCGGTAGGGTGCAGCTCGAACAGCTTGAGCCGGTCCTGCTCGCGCAGCAGGCGCTGTGAAATGAAGGGCGAGCCGGGGTAGACCTTGTGCGAGCTGCCGGCATTGAACGAAGCCACCAGGTCGACGTATTCCTGCAGTGCGGGCTCCAGCGCCTCGGCATCGAACAGGCGCTGAACGCCATCCACCGCCTCGCCGCCGACTTCCGAGAACTCGCTGTCCAGCCGATACAGGCCTGCACCGGCGTGCGTGTCGAACACGGTCAGGGCGGTGTCTTTCTGCGTGAGATGCTGCAGGGTGGCGATCTGCACGGTGTGCTTGAGCACATCGGCGTGATTGCCTGCGTGGAATGCGTGTCGGTAACTGAACATGCGCGCAGTGTACGTCTCGCGGGCTGTCTCGGACCTTGGTAAATAAAAAATCCGTCGAAATCGTTTCGGGGCCAGTTCGTTGCAAAATGTGCGTTTATTCACAAGAATGCCGAAAAATCGCTTCTGACAGGCCTAGCCTGTCCCGAGCCAGTCGCCATTCTTTCGCGCTTTCCGCCTTTCCATCGTCTGATGCACCGCTGCCGCTGATCCTCTATGTCCGAAGTTCCCGCTTCCCGTCCCCCCGGAAATGTCGATCACGTCGACGCTCTCCCCGTTGGCGCACGGCTGGGCGAGTTCGAAATCGTCGGATTGCTGGGAGTGGGCGGCTTCGGCATGGTCTACCAGGCGTTCGACCACTCGCTGCTGCGCTTCGTTGCCATCAAGGAATACATGCCGGCGTCGCTGGCGGGGCGCGCACAGGGGCGGACCATCTGGGTGCGTTCGTCGGCGGACGAGCCCGCCTTCCAGGCAGGGCTGGCCTCGTTCGTGGAGGAGGCGCGGCTGCTCGCGCAGTTCGATCACTCCTCGCTGGTGAAGGTGTTCCGCTTCTGGGAGGCCAATCACACGGCCTACATGGTCATGCCCCTGTACGCGGGCATGACGCTCAAGCAGGCGCGCGCCAACATGCGCACGCCACCGCCGGAGGAATGGCTGCGCAAGGTCATCTGGTCGGTCTGCAGCGCCCTGAGGGTGCTGCATGACGGCAAGACGCTGCACCGCGACATTTCGCCGGACAACATCTTCCTCCAGGACAACGGGCCGCCGGTGCTGCTCGATCTGGGGGCGGCCCGCTTTGCCATCGGAGACCGCGACCGCAAGCACACGGCCGTGCTGAAGGTGAACTATGCGCCCATAGAGCAGTATGCCGACGCGGATGGCGAGCTCAAGCCCGGGCCCTGGAGCGACATCTATTCGCTGGCTGCCGTGATCTATGGCTGCATCTGCAACGACATGCCGCTGCCGTCCACGCTGCGTTCCATCCGGGACCGCATGGTGCCGTTTGCGCGCGTGGCCCGGACGGTGCGCAAGCAGTTCGGTGTCGAATACTCCACGCCGTTCGTCGAGACCATCAGCAAGGCGCTATCGCTGCAGCCACGCGACCGGCATTGGACCGTCGACGATTTTCTCGCGCAGATGGGCATGACGACGGCACCGGCGAACCTCGACAAGTTCGATTTCAAGGCGGAGCTGGGCGACACCTGGGTCGATGAGGCACCGCAGGCAGCAGCATCGGTGTTGCTGGACATGGGCGAAGGCACCGACCTGGCGCCCGCCGCCAGGAAGGCCGTCCACAACACCGACATGGTGCCGACGGTGCTTCACCTGCCCGGCACGCCGCCGCCACTGCCCGTGGAGAGCGATGGGCGTGGAGCCGGCACTGCCGAGGACTTCCAGGACACGGTCGTGCGCGGCATGGATTTCGAGGACTCGCGCGACGAGCCCTATGAGGCCCACATTGCTGCGGCCGCAACGGCGGCGGGCAATGCTGCGGCACCTGCTTCTGCAGGCACGGGGGCGGCCGGCCAGAGGAAGCCTTCGTCGCCGAGGCAGGCCTCGGCATCGCCGTCGCGGTCGCGGTCGGGCAGGCCGTCGTCCTCGGGAAGGACAAGGAATGGCGATGGTCGTCCCAAGGCGGGCGGCGGTCCCCGGCGTGCGCTGTTGGCTTCCGCAGCCGCGGCGCTGGTGCTGGTGGCCGGGTCGGTCGCATGGTTCGTGTCGACCTCGTCCGCCACGAGGGCCGCGCCGGAGACGGTGCAACAGGCCTTTGTCCCTACGCCGGACGAGGAGATCGTGACGGAAATGGCCGAGGCGAATCCGGGATCACAGGCCGCATCGGCGGATCTACTGTTGGTGGCAGACCACGTTGCATCCGCTGCTGCCTCGGCGGCCGCGCCGGTGCCTGCCGTCAAGGAACCAAGGAAGCGTGCCGAGGCTCCGCGCAAGGTGGTGGAGGTGCAGGCGGCGCGCGAAGAGGTGCCTGTGCCGCAGCCGGCCCCGGTGGCCGTGCCGGCGCCCCAGCCGGCATCGCAGCCGCCCGTGGTCAAGCGCGCGAGCCCCGAGGAGAGCTGTGCCGATGCAGGCTTCCTCGCGAAGCCCATGTGCATTCACAACGAATGCCAGAAGCCGGGCATGGCCGGCCATCCGATCTGTGTGGAAAACAAGCGACGCAGGGACGAGGAAAGACGCCAGCGCCAGATGTATTCCCAGTGACGTGTTCCTGGGGACTCTCTTCCCGCAAATGGTCGGCACGCGAAACTGTACGCTGCGGGGGCGAAATGGCGGCTTGCGGCAGGCGACCTGGATTTTGTATAATCCCAAGTCTTTGCAGCGATTCATGGGTCCCGCGGCAATAGCGCCATCCAGGCACGCACCAGTCCTCTGGTGCCGGCACCGGATGGTGAACCCCACCTAAGAGGCTTCCAACAGAGTTGCACCGACCGTGGAAAAGGACCTGCAAACCCTCTCTCATCGAAAAGAGAAACTCATGACTACTACTTTCAGCGCAAAGCCCGCTGAGGTCGTGCACGAGTGGTTTGTGATTGACGCCACCGATAAGGTGCTCGGACGGGTAGCCAGCGAAGTTGCCCTCCGTCTGCGCGGCAAGCACAAGGCCATTTACACGCCTCACGTTGACACTGGTGACTACATCGTCATCATCAACGCATCCAAGCTCAAGGTTACCGGCACCAAGTCGCTCGACAAGGTGTACTACCGTCACTCGGGCTTCCCCGGCGGCATCACTGCCACCAACTTCCGTGACCTGCAAGCCAAGCATCCTGGCCGCGCACTCGAGAAGGCCGTCAAGGGCATGCTGCCCAAGGGTCCCCTCGGCTACGCCATGATCAAGAAGCTCAAGGTGTATGGCGGCGACGAGCATCCGCACACCGCGCAGCAGCCCAAAGTGCTGGAAATCTAAGGAGCCTTGAATGATTGGTGAATGGAACAATGGCACCGGCCGTCGCAAGTCCAGCGTCGCCCGCGTGTTTCTGAAGAAGGGTTCCGGCAAGATCACTGTGAATGGCAAAGACATTCAGCAGTTCTTCGGCCGTCAAACCTCCATCATGATCGCCAAGCAGCCGCTGGTGCTCACCGACAATGTCGAAACCTTCGACATTCTGGTGAACGTGCACGGCGGCGGTGAATCCGGCCAGGCCGGTGCCACCCGCCACGGCATCACCCGCGCCCTGATCGACTATGACGCAAGTCTGAAGCCGGTCCTGAGCCAGGCAGGCTTCGTGACCCGTGATGCTCGTGAAGTCGAGCGTAAGAAGGTCGGTCTGCACTCTGCTCGCCGCGCAAAGCAGTTCTCCAAGCGTTAAATTGCTTGTGGGTTGCTGGGCTTTGTCCAGCAGCTGCTCACAAAAAACCGCCCTCGTGGCGGTTTTTTGTTGCCTGCTCTTTTTGAAGGCTTTGATGAAGCGCTGCTATACATTGTGGGACGGCTGGCCTGCGGCGTGGTCTTTTCTTATTCCCACAACGCTTTTGGCGTCAAAACCCATATCCGATGCATTTGGTCGTGCATTGCAGTAGCATCACCGTTATATATCTCCATACAGGGGTCTCATTCCATGAGCGCAGTTGCAGAAAACATCACCTCCACGACCGAAATGCCCGCACCGATCATCTTCACCGACAGCGCTGCTGCCAAGGTGGCGGATCTGATCGCCGAAGAGGGCAACCCGGATCTGAAGCTTCGCGTGTTCGTCCAGGGTGGCGGCTGCTCGGGCTTCCAGTATGGTTTCACGTTCGATGAAATCACCAACGAAGACGACACCACCATGACCAAGAATGGCGTGTCGCTGCTGATCGATGCGATGAGCTACCAGTACCTGCTGGGCGCTGAAATCGACTACAAGGAAGACCTGCAGGGTGCGCAGTTCGTGATCAAGAATCCGAATGCCACGACGACCTGCGGCTGCGGTTCCAGCTTCTCGGTGTAAGGCTGATAGCGCACCTTCCGCACCTCTCGCGCTTTTCTCCAGTGACAAAGCCGCCTCTCGAGGCGGCTTTGTGCTTTCTTGCTCGGGGGCGGTGTTGTGTTCAGGCGGGGTGAATCGCGCCCAGGATGCGCGGCCCGGCCGCACCGGTCACCGATGCGAGGTTGCCCGGAAGCCCCAGCAGGCACTGCCTTGCAAGCCACGCAAAGGCAGCGGCCTCGACCTGCTGCGGGTCGATCCCGTGCGACTGCGAGGACTCCACCTGCACGCCGGGCAGGTGCGCGGCGATCCGCCCCATCAGGAAGTGGTTGAGGGCGCCGCCGCCGCACACGATCAGCGTTTTGGCGTCGGCGGCATGGCGCTTCACGTCGTTTGCGCAGGCCAGGGCGGTGAGTTCGGCCAGCGTGGCCTGCACGTCCTTCGCCTGGATCGGCGCATCCGGCTGCAGCGCCAAGTGTTGCTCCAGCCATGAGGGGTTGAACAGGTCGCGTCCCGTGCTCTTGGGGGGCTGGAGGTCGAGGAAGGGCTCCCGCAGCATGGCGGCCAGCAGGCGGACGTCGATGCTGCCCTGGGCGGCCCAGGCGCCGCCGGCGTCATACCATTGGCCGGTATGGCGGTGGCACCAGTAGTCCATCAGGGCATTGGCCGGGCCGCAATCGAAGCCGAGCACACCGCCATCTGCGCGCAGCACGCTCAGGTTGGCGATGCCGCCCAGGTTGAGCACAGCGACAGTGCGATCGTCTCTGCCGAACACGCCCCGGTGGAATGCGGGGACGAGCGGTGCTCCCTGTCCCCCGGCGGCCAGGTCGCGCGTGCGGAAGTCGGCCACCACGCTCACGCCAGAGAGCTCTGCGAGCAGCGCGGGGTTGTTCAACTGGATGGTATAGCCCGTGGCGTCGAACTCATGCGGGCGGTGCCGCACGGTCTGGCCGTGCGCGCCGATGGCGGCAATGTCCGCTGCGGCCATGCCGCCCTGCGTGAGCAGGCTGCGAACCACGTCGGCATACACATGCGCCAGTGCATTGGCGGCCAGCGCGGAACGGTGGAGTTCATTGTCGCCTGCGGTGTTGAGCGCCAGCAGTTCGGCCCGCAGTTCGTCTGCAAAGGGCCTGGATGCGTGCTGGAGCAACTGGAGCTGGCCGTCGGCTGCAAACGCGACGAGCACACCATCCACGCCGTCCAGCGAGGTGCCGGACATCAGGCCGATGAAATGGCGGTGGGCGCCGCTGCTGGGAAGGGACATGTGGCTCCTTGGGTCGAAGCGCACACGATAGCAGGAAAACCGTACGGCCCGGGAGGCGCTTATTTGGCGCGCTTATTCGGCCTGGGTCGTCGACAGCATGGCGGCCGAGGACAGCTGCACGCGCATGTTCTCCGCCAGTTGCTGGAAGGCAGGGCGTGCCGCCTTGGAGATGGGGCGCGAGGCATTGCTTGCCAGTGCGTTGGCCATCGGATCGCGCTGCTCGCCGTTCACGCGCAACTCGTAGTGCAGGTGAGGGCCGGTCGCCCAGCCGGTCGAGCCCACGGCACCGATCTTCTGGCCCTGTTCGACCGATTGGCCCTGTTTCACGTCGATGCGGCTCAGGTGGGCGTAGACGGTTTCCTGGTTGGCGGCATGCTTGATGTAAATCACATTGCCATAGCCGTTCTGGACACCGGCAAAGCTCACCACGCCGTCGCTGACGGTACGCACCGTGGTCCCGGTCGGGGCGGCCAGATCGGTACCGTTGTGGGCGCGCCAGGTCTTCAGGATGGGGTGCATGCGCATCGAGAACGCGCTGCTGATGCGGGTGAATTCGACGGGCGATGTGAGGAAGGCGCGCTGCATGCTTTCGCCGGCCAGCGTGTAGTACGAGCCCTTGCTGGAGCCGGCTTCCTGGAACCAGATGGCGTCGAAAGTCTTGCCCTTGTTGTTGAATTCGGCGCTCAGCAGGCGGCCCGCGCGCAGCGGTTCGCCGTCAGCTTCCAGGGTCTCGTAGACCACCGAGAAGCGATCATCCTTGCGCAGGGAGCGATGGAAGTCGATGTTGCTCGAGAACACATCGGCCAGTTGCACCGCGACGGAGTCGGGAATGTTGGAGGCGTCGGTCGCGGCGAACAGCGAATTGCGGATGACGCCGCCGGCAAGGCGGCTTCCCACGGTCAGGGGGGCCGATTCGATGGCCGCGGTGAAGCTGCCGTTGCCTGTGTTCTTGACGACGAGGCGCTTGAAATAGCCGCTTTCGTCGGGTGCCCAGCGCGCGGTGAGCAGCGTGAGGCGGTGGTCGTCGGTGGTTTCGGCGGTCACGGAACGGCCGGCGCGGCCCAGCAGGTTCTGGCGCACCAGGTCGTTGGAGCGCAGGAAGGCGGCAGCCGCCGGATCGGCCACACCCATGCGCTGCAGCAGGCTTTCGGCGCTGTCGCTGCCGCGGGTGGTATCGGATCGGTAGAGCGAGAAGCTGGGCATGTCCACCAGGGCGGACAGCGGCTTGTCTTCGGCCAGCGACGCGACCGATTGCGTGACGGTGCGCGTGGGCAGGTCTGCGGGATCGGGACCCAGGTTGGCCACGGCGAATGCGCCGCCGCCGCCGGTCATGAGAACAGCCGCGACGGCGGCTGCAATGCGTTTTGGATGGTTCTGGGCTAGTTCGTACAGGCGCTCAGCCAATAGCGAATAGGCGGCGGTGAAACCTTGCGTCAAAAGTCGTACCCCTGGCATGGCGTATACCTGTGCCCAGACCAGTACTTGTGACTTTCAACAAGAAGGGGGCTGCGGGCAGATATCGCAGTATTCTGGTGCGCAGTTATAGGGATGTAGGCGAACGCCGATTCGCGAGCCTACTAAAATCCTACACCGCATCGAAGCCGTGAAGTATACCGACCAAGGCTTGGCAGACACCCAGAAAAACCCTTATGAATCATTCAGCTGTTAAAACACACCCGGTGACCGACGGTGTAAGACGAGCGCTCGAAATCTCCCTGCGCGGCGTTGATGAACTCCTGCCCCAGGAGGACTGGACGCAGAAGCTGGCGCGTTCGGAAGCGACCGGGGTGCCTCTGCGCATCAAGCTGGGCCTGGACCCGACCGCGCCCGACATCCACATCGGCCATACCGTGGTGCTCAACAAGATGCGCCAGCTGCAGGACCTGGGCCATACGGTGATCTTCCTGATCGGCGACTTCACGACCCTCATTGGCGATCCTTCCGGCCGCAACAGCACGCGTCCGCCGCTGACCGCCGAGCAGATCAAGGTCAATGCGGAGACCTATCGCGAGCAGGCCTACAAGGTGCTCGACCCCTCGAAGACCGAGCTGCGCTACAACAGCGAATGGTGCGACAAGCTGGGCGCGCGCGGCATGATCGAGCTGTCGGCCAAGTACACGGTGGCCCGCATGATGGAGCGCAACGATTTCCATCAGCGTTTCAATGACGGCAGCTCGATCAGCCTGCATGAGTTCCTCTATCCGCTGCTGCAGGGCTACGACTCGGTGGCACTTCAATCCGACCTGGAGCTGGGCGGCACCGACCAGAAGTTCAACCTGCTCATGGGGCGCCATCTGCAGATGGAATATGGCCAGGAGCCGCAGTGCGTGCTCACCATGCCGTTGCTGGTGGGACTGGACGGCGTCAACAAGATGTCCAAGTCCAAGAACAACTACATCGGCATCACCGAGGACGCCAACACCATGTTCGCCAAGGTGCTGTCGATTTCGGACGACCTGATGTGGGACTGGTTCACCTTGTTGTCCTTCATGAGCCTGCCCGAAATCGCCGCGCTCAAGCTGGAGATCGAAGGCGGCCGCAACCCCAAGGATGCGAAGGTGCTGCTGGCCAAGGAGATCACCGCGCGCTTCCATAGCGCGGCGGCGGCGGAAGCGGCGGAGCAGGATTTCATCAATCGTTCCAAGGGCGGCATTCCGGACGACATTCCCGAGGTGCAGCTCTCCGGCGCGCCCGTGGGCATCGGCGCACTGCTCAAGCAGGCCAATCTCGCGCCATCGAGCAGCGAGGCCAATCGCCTGATCGAAGGCGGCGGCGTTCGCATCGACGGCACGGTGATCAGCGACAAGGGCCTGAAGATCGAGGCAGGCACCTTCGTCCTGCAGGTGGGCAAGCGCAAGTTCGCACGCGTGACGCTGTCCGCCTGACCATCCTCTCTATGGCAGGTCGTCCCGCGTGTCGGGATCGGGCACCTCACCGATGGCCTCGCGGGTGAGTCGGGCCTGCAATTGGAGCCAGGCCCGGAAGGCCTGGACCTCCGGACGCTGGGCGCTGCGGGGCCCGATGAGCAGCCAGTAGGCGAGTGGCGAGTCGAGGCGGTGGCCCGGAAGCACCTCCACCAGGTCGCCCGCGGCCAGGCTGTCGGCAATCAGCGGCATCCGGGCGAGCGAGAGTCCCTGGCCGGCAAGCGTGGACTGCGCGATCTGCTGGGCATAGTTGAAATACAGCCAGCGCTGGGGCTGCAGGCGCGAGATGCCGTTCACTTCAAACCAGCGCCGCCACGTGATCCACTCGAAATAGGCGAGGCGGTGCGCATCACCCGCCTCAATCAGCGTGAAGTTCGCCACATCGGCCGGCGTGGTCACTGGCGGGCGGCTCTGCAGCAGCCAGGGGCTGCCGACCACGCACAGTTGCTCGCCGAACAGGCGTATCGCGCCCGCCGGCTGCGTGCCGGGTACAGCGGAGCGCAGCGCCAGATCGACATCGGACGTGTCCATGTCGACCATGGTGTCGGTGGCGTCGATGCGGATGTCGATGTCGGGATAGCTGCGCTGGAAGTCCTCGAGCCGGGGAATCAGCCACATCGATGCGAAGCTTGCCCAGGTAGTGATGGCCACGTTCTTGCGTCCTGCCGACTGCCGCACCATGCGCACGGTGGCGTCGAGGCGTTCGAGTGCTGGCGTCAGTGTCTGGAACAGCTGGCCGCCGGCAGTGGTGAGTTCCACCGCGCGCGTGTGGCGCAGAAAGAGCGGAACGCCCACCTCGTCTTCCAGCGCCTGGATCTGGCGGCTCACCGCGGACTGGGTGAGCGACAGGTCGTCCGCGGCCGCGCGGAAATTGAGATGCCGCGCCACCGCCAGGAACGCGCGCCAATTGCCCACGGAAACCGGACGGGTGCGCAGGTGGACCATGGGTGGAGGCGTCGGCGGCAGGGGCGGGGGGCTTTGCTTCATGGTGCGGGACAACGGATATGGCGGTGAATTGATGCGTTTTCCGCATCTATCGAGGATCTGCATTTCATTGGACGATGGAACCGCGCGCGAGTCAAATTCATTCCTGTTCAACGACTTTGGTCGATCAAAAGGAGTGGGAAATGACCGCGATTCATGTTCCAGATTCGCAACAAAGCACGGGTATCACCGCACGGCACGGTTTCTTTGACCTGAACACCTTGCGCGCCGGCCATGCCATCAGCCTGAAGAGCCGCAAGCCCATGCGGTTGCGGTTGCTGTCGTGCAGCGGCAATGCATGGGTCACGTGCGCGCCGGCTGGCAGCGGGGGAGACGCCGCAGGGGCGCAGGACCTGATCCTGGCCGCCGGCGAGTCGCTCACGGTGCGGCCGGGCCAGCATCTGGTGATGGAGCCCTTTGCCGAGCAGTCCGTGCGCTATCAGTGGTCGGCCGCGGAGGCTGGATAATCGGCACTCCGCATTTCTCCTCCGTGTTCATTCACTCACCTACATGACAGCGCAACTCGACATCATCATCATGGCCGCGGGCAAGGGCACGCGCATGAAAAGCCGTATTCCGAAGGTTCTGCAGCGCCTGGCGGGACGGCCGTTGTTGCAGCACGTGGTGTCGCAGACGCAGAGCCTTTCGCCGCGTCGCGTGGTGGTGGTGACGGGGCACTGTGCCGCTGAGGTGGAGGCCGCATGCGGCGGGTTCACACTGCCGGGCCATGCCGCGCTCGACATGCAGTTCGTGCGCCAGGAGCCGCAGCTGGGCACGGGCCACGCGGTGCAGCAGGCGGTTCCCAAGCTGCCCGACGAGGACGGAGTGGTCGTGATTCTTTCGGGCGACGTGCCGTTGACCAGGGCCCAAACGGTGGCCGATCTGGTGCAGTCCTCGGGCGGCGACAAGCTTGCGCTGCTGACGGTGCGCGTGCCCGACCCCACGGGGTATGGCCGCATCGTGCGCAATGCCGACGGAGCCGTGCAGCGCATCGTCGAACACAAGGACGCAAGCGATGCGCAGCGTTCCATCAACGAGATCTACAGCGGCATCATGGCCGCGCCGGTGGGCTGGCTCAAGAAATGGCTGGCGCGCCTTGACAACAACAATGCGCAGAAGGAGTACTACCTGACCGACGTGGTGGCGATGGCCGTGGCGGATGGCATTCCCGTGGTGGGCCACTGCATCGCCGACCCGCTGCAGGTCGAGGGCGTGAACAGCCCCATGCAACTGGCGGCCCTGGAGCGTGCGCACCAGCTGCGGGTGGCCGCCGAGCTGATGGAGCAGGGCGTGCGCCTTGCCGATCCTGCGCGCCTCGACGTACGCGACGATGCACGCGGCGTGCTGGCGGATCTGCGCTGCGGGGCCGACGTGGAGATCGACGTGGGTTGCATCTTCACCGGTCAGGTCGAACTGGGCGAGGGCGTGCGCATCGGTGCGTACTGCCACATCAGCAACGCGCAGATCGCGGCAGGCGCGGTGATCCATCCGTTCTCGCACATCGATGGGGAGAAGCTGGGTGCCCAGGTGGGTGAAGGCGCGCTGATCGGGCCATTCGCCCGTTTGCGTCCTGGCGCGCAGCTGGGCCGTGAAGTGCATATCGGCAATTTCGTGGAGGTGAAGAACTCCACGCTGGCGGACGGGGCCAAGGCCAATCATCTGGCCTATCTCGGCGACGCGACGGTGGGCGAGCGGGTGAACTATGGCGCGGGCAGCATCACCGCGAACTATGACGGAGCCAATAAGCACCGTACCGTGATCGAGGCGGACGTGCATGTCGGCAGCAACTGCGTGCTGGTCGCGCCGGTGACCATTGGCGCGGGCGGAACCGTGGGGGGCGGCTCGACCATCACCAAGAACACCGAGCCGGGTGCCTTGAGCGTGGCCCGGGGCAAGCAGGTGAGCATTGCGAACTGGGTGCGTCCGGTCAAGAAAAAGTAGAGTGCGGGGAAAAGCGTGGCCTACCGCACGGGCCACGCTTTCTTGCTTTCGTTCTACAGTCCTTTCAGGGCTGATTCCAGCTGCACCATCCGCCGCCTGAGCTCGGTGACCTCCTCCATCAGGTCGGTGGTGAGCGCCGCCAGTTGCGGGTCCGCGTCGAACGATGATTCCAGCCGCGCCATGCGGCGTGCGCGGATCACCGTGGTGCTGGTGAAGCGCCAACTGCCCGAGGTCTGATCTCCTTGCAGCAGCCCCTGCGAGACGCGTTCGGTTACCCAGCCGGGGGCCATGGCGCAGGCGCGCGCGAGATCTTCGAGGGTGAGATGGCGGGCGACGTCGTCGTCCAGCAGTTCGGCCCACGCGCGCGTGGCGCCGGTGTTCGATGTAGGTGTTGGCATGTGCGGATCCTCCTTACTGGGCGCTGCGCGGATTGAACTGCGCAAATGCCTTGGCCATGTTGCTGTATGCCGCGCGCTGTTCGTCGGTGGTCGCGGGCGGCAGGACCACGTGGAGCTCCAGGTACAGGTCGCCCGGTGTGGCCGCGGGAATGCCGCGCTCCTTCAGCCGCAGCTTGCGGCCGGTCTTCCAGTGCGCGGGCACGTTCACCTCCACGGTGCTGCCGCCAGGCGTGGTCACCTGGATCGGGCCGCCGAGCTCGGCTTCCCAGGGTGAGACGTTGACGCTCTGGTAGACGTCGCGATCCTGGGCGCGCCAGCGCGTGTCGGGCTTGAACTGGACCTCGAGGAACAGGTCGCCGTTGGGCGCTCCGCCATAACCGGGACTGCCCTGGCCCGAGAGGCGGATGAGCTGGCCTTCACGCACTCCCTTGGGAATGGTGACCTGCAACTGCCGCTCTTCGTTGACCAGATGGCCGTTGTCGTCCAGCCTGGCACCGCGCAGCGTGAGCATGCGCTCGGCGCCGGCATAGGCATCGCGCAGATCGAGTTCGATCTTGGCGTGATGATCCTCGCCGCGCTGCTGTGTTGGCGGGCCGCCTCGGAAGTGGCCGCTGGCCGTGCCTCCATGGTCGGCACCCGCGCCGCGCTGCGCACGGGCCGCGCGGCCGAACATCTGCTCGAAGAAATCGCTGAAGGCGGCGCTGTCCATGCCGGCGCTGTCGCCGTGGTCCGTGAATTCGAAGCCGGCGTCCCAGTTCGGCGGCGGACGGAAGTCCTGTCCTGCGCGGTAGGCGCTTTCCTTGCCGAGGTTGTCATAGGCCGCGCGCTTTTCCGGATCGGAGAGCACCGTGTTGGCTTCGTTCACCTCCGCCATGCGATCCGCAGCGTCGGCTTCCTTGCTGACGTCGGGGTGGTACTTGCGGGCGAGCTTTCTGTAAGCCTTCTTGATCTCGTCCGCAGAGGCGCTCTTGTCGACGCCCAATATCTTGTAATAGTCCTTGAACTCCATGCATCAAGCTCCTGAATCGCGGCCCGCAGCAATCCCTGCAAGCGAAGGCCGCACAAACGATGGAAAACACTCTATAGGGGAGGCTCCGGGCAGGCCGTAGGCCAATGCCGCAACGCAGGAGGGCGCGCAGGCTGTCCGGGCACATCGCAATGCGGCGGCGGGAGCGCGCATTGCCGTTCCGTTCATCAACCCATCATCAATCCATGGGAGGTTGTTCGATGAGGATGCCTGAAGATGGAGGCGACATGCGCGGATTCAAGCCAGCGGCACGCGCGTGTCGAATTTGGCGCGATGGGTGGCAAAGAACGCCTTCACATTGCGCACGTTGGCGTGCTGAGTGAAAAGGCGCTGCGAGAGCGCATGGTACGAAGGCATGTCGCTCGCATGCACCACCAGCACGAAGTCAGGGCCCGGCGAGACGCGCCAGCATTGCTGCACCTGGGCATCGGCGATCGCCAGCGCCTCGAAATCGTCCATGTGTTCCGCTCCCTGGTGGTCCAGAGTGATCTCCACGATGGCCGTGAGCCCGTGGCCCTGCAGTTGCGCCAGCCGGTCGGGCTGCAGCAGGGCCACCTGTTTCTCGATCAACCCCAGTTCATGCAGCCTGCGCACGCGCCGCAGGCAGGTTGGAGGAGAGACATGCACCTGCTCCGCCAGCGTCTGGTTGCTCAGCGAGGCATCGGTTTGCAGCAGGTCAAGAAGCTGCCGGTCTATGCTGTCAATGGTTTCTAAAATTTCCATTTAATTGATTTTTTGAAATTAAATTTCTCACATGAAATGTTGCGAAATATTATTTCAAAAATAATGAAAAATGAATCGGAAATTTTAACAACTCATCTCTACCATCACGCTCATTCGTGACGGACACGAAAAATCCATTGTTGTGAGCGGGGTGCGACTCCCTGCAAGGAGTTCCAGCTTATGTGCGGCATCGTCGGCGCAGTTTCCCAACGCAATATCGTTCCCATCCTGGTCCAGGGCCTGCAGCGCCTGGAGTACCGGGGCTATGACTCCTGCGGGGTCGCCGTGCACGAGGCCAGCATGGGCAGCACGCCCACCGGCGGGCTGCACCGGGCACGCAGCACGGCGCGGGTGTCGGAGCTGCAGGCGCAGGTCGCCGCGGAGCATATCGAGGGCGCCACCGGCATTGCGCACACGCGCTGGGCCACGCACGGTGCCCCGGCGGTGCACAACGCCCATCCGCACTTCAGCCACGGGCCGAATGCAGCGCCGGCCGAGACCGAACGCGCCGGCCGTGTCGCGCTGGTGCACAACGGCATCATCGAGAACTACCAGGAACTGCGCCGGATGCTGCAGGCGCGCGGCTATGTGTTCTCCAGCCAGACCGACACGGAAGTCATCGCGCATCTGGTGGACAGCCTCTACGAAGGCGACCTGTTCGAGGCGGTCAAGGCGGCCGTCGCCCAGTTGCACGGCGCCTACGCGATTGCCGTGATGCACAAGGATGAGCCGCACCGGGTGGTCGGCGCGCGCGCCGGCTCGCCATTGGTGCTGGGGGTCGGCGAGGGTGAGAATTTCCTGGCGAGCGATGCGATGGCGCTCGCGGGAGTGACCGATCAGATCATCTACCTGCAGGAAGGCGACCTGGTGGACCTGCAGCAGGGCCGCTACTGGATCGTCAATCGCGCGGGCCAGCGCATGAGCGCCGAGCAACGTCCCGTCCGCACCGTGCACGCGCACAGCGGCGCCGCGGAGCTGGGGCCGTACCGCCACTACATGCAAAAGGAAATCTTCGAGCAGCCGCGCGCCGTGGCCGATACGCTCGAGGGCGTGCAGGCCATCGTGCCCGAGCTGTTCGACGGGCTCGATGCCGAAGGAAACACCCAGACCGCCGCGTGGCGTGTCTTCAAGGAAATCGACTCCGTGTTGATCCTCGCCTGCGGCACCAGCTACTACAGCGGTTGCACGGCCAAGTACTGGATCGAGGCCATTGCCGGAATTCCCTGCAATGTGGAAGTGGCCAGCGAGTACCGCTATCGCACCAGCGTTCCCAACCCCAGAACCCTGGTGGTCACCATCAGCCAGTCAGGTGAGACGGCGGACACGCTCGCCGCGCTGCGCCACGCGCAAAGCCTGGGCATGACGCATACGCTCACCGTCTGCAACGTGGCCACCAGCGCCATGGTGCGCGAGTGCGAGCTGGCCTACATCACCCGCGCAGGGGTGGAGATCGGCGTGGCTTCGACCAAGGCCTTCACCACGCAGCTGCTGGGCCTGTTCCTGCTCACGCTGGCGCTTGCCCAGTCCAAGGACCGCCTTACGCCCGAGCAGGAGGCCAAGTATCTTGCGTCGATGCGCCACCTGCCCGTGGCGCTGCAATCGGTGCTGGCCCTGGAACCCCAGGTCATCAGCTGGGCCGAGGATTTCGCCTCCAAGGAAAACGCGCTGTTCCTGGGCCGCGGCATGCACTACCCGATTGCCCTGGAGGGCGCGCTCAAGCTCAAGGAAATCAGCTACATCCACGCCGAAGCCTATCCCGCAGGCGAGCTCAAGCACGGCCCGCTCGCGCTGGTCACGAGCAGCATGCCGGTGGTGACGGTGGCACCGCATGACGAACTGCTTGAGAAGCTCAAGAGCAACATGCAGGAAGTACGCGCGCGCGGCGGTGTGCTCTACGTGCTGGCCGACGGCGATTCGCAGATCGAGAGCGAAGAGGGCATGCACGTGATCCGCATGCCCGAACACTACGGTGCCCTGAGTCCCATCCTGCACGTGGTGCCGCTGCAACTGCTGGCCTATCACACGGCCGTCGCACGCGGCACGGACGTGGACAAGCCACGCAATCTGGCGAAGAGTGTGACGGTGGAGTGAGGGGGGATTGCGGCGAGCAGTTGTTGATGTAGTGTAATATTTATGCATAATTTCAGGTGGGGATAATGCATAAAATTCTGTAAGTCATTGATTTTTATATTAAATAACTTATGCATTATTTCCACCTGTAGACTTGCTTAGCTCACTTTGGCTGTGGTCTTTATTTGTTTCTTTAGAAACATAATGTATATATTCGAATGATGTTCGGCATGGAGTGAGCAGACGGAGTCTGCAGTTCCAAGGCAAGTTGATATGCGAAAGCGCAGAGGAAAAAGAGCGCTGAGGGTGGGCTCCCGTCAGCGTTCTGCATAGCGGCCAACTCCTTTTTCGCTGAGTCGCAGAGACTGCTGAGAAAGGGGAGGTAGAGATACGGCCGCTAGCTGCCGAATTGAATTTTTAGTCGCTCCGTTAGCGCCTTCGCCACTTTAGGTTCTTGAATACCTAGTGTTTTGTCTGTCAAAACCAGATGTATCGGGGCGGAAGTGAGCCATCCGTCTTCATCGTCATCTAAGGCAAGCCATGCGGTTACGCCGCGCCGTGTGGCGTCTGCGAGCACCTGATGCCCTCGCGGCATAGTTGCAAATTCAAGCTTGTTCATGCGACTGTGAAAAGTCGCTCCGACCACTCGACTACGAAGAGGTTCGGGTAAAAAAGACCTTGCGCGTGAATAGCCCAGAACGTGTACCCAAGACGTGCTTAGGACCACTGAGACTGCGGGATACGGAGCCAGCGCTGCCACCAAAGCACTCACATTTTCAAACAGCTTGTGTCCTGAGTGCTCGACCCCGAAATAAATACCTCGCTTATGGTGGCGATACACGGGGGCGGGGTGAAGCACTCCATCGAAATCTAGGTACAGAACCTGTTGAGTCATGTTCGTAGGTGTTTCATCTTTCAGCAAACGCCGTCCCCTGTGAAATATCTATCAGAGACGGCGCAAACTCGAAACGAATGAGGCCACGACTTCGCGTGATGCGCGCCACCAAGTATTGCTGTAGCCTAGCACCATCAAGCCAATGGAGGTGAGCCTGATGTTTTTATTGGAACCTGGTATGAGGTAGAGCTGAGCCGCATTCATCGGTGCGGCGTATATGGGCTGGCAATCAACGGTAAGAGCTGTACCGTCCTCTAGGGAGTCACTAAACGTTGACCCCTAGAGGGGGTGCTATGAAAGATAGAGCCTATCCTTGAATGAAATGCTCTGCTTGTAGTCCTCCAAGCTACCAACCTTTCGAATGCTCGCCCAAGTCCCCTTGTAGTACGGAATGACATTTCGGTCGACCCAATCAGTGACCAGGTCTCCCGCGACGCCCTTGACGTAGCCGAACAGCATGAACGTGTGGTTCGGCTTCACTGACTTCATCGGGTATGCCATCGCATAGGTGCTTCCGTAGTCGTTGAAGACCTCGATAACATCGCCAGCAGCAACTCCAAGCTGTTTTGCATCGGCCACATTCAATTCGATGAACGCAAGTGGCAGTCGGTCTCGGACAAAGGCGTTGTATTGGTCGTGGTATGCGGTTTGCCACACCTCATTGGCGCGGCCATTGTTTATCCAGAATTTGTGCTTTGCCTTCTGGGCTGCAACAGGCTTTGGCAGTCCGTTCCAGGGGGCTGGCTTGAATTCTGCTTTTCCAGATTTCGTGTCGAATTTACCATCCTCATAAAGCATCTCTGTGCCGACCAGCTTTTCTCCTTCCACTTTCTTGATGGGAAGCTGAACACCGTTGTTGCCTGCTTTGCGCAGCAGCGCATAGGTAGCGAGGTAGCCAGTATCCCCTCCTTGACTATCAATCGGGCCAGCGCCTGGGCGACCGGCACGCCGGAACCCGTCGTTGAAAGAGTCTTCTTCGGTTTTCCAGTCAAACCCCTCGAAGCGCTTGACCATGGCCGCTTTGCCCTCGCGCTGATATAGCGCCTTCAATGAGTTCGCAATGGTCGCAGCAATCAAGCAATCCGCCTTGGCTGTGCCTGGTGCATCCATGAACTTTTCCGACAACCGCAGCCTCCGCTCACCGTTCATCGACGTCAAATTGATTTCTCCAGGATGCGCAGCTGGGAGCAACATGTGCGCTTCCTCCGCCAACGTCGTGGGATACAGATTGATTGAGGTGATGAACAAGCCGCCTTTGTTTTTGCAAGCGTCGTAGATGATGTCCACGAGCTGTGCCACGCTTGCGCCGCGAGCCTTCGCGATAGCCTCATTGACAATCTTTGCTCGCTTGCTCATCACCAATCTATGCTGCTCGGCATTCAGCGTAGTCTGGAATGGATTTGCCCCCCACATCGTATACATCAGGCCCTTGCCTTTGATGACTTCCTGGTCGATGTAAATCTTCTTGTCGCCTGGATACGGCGGACGCGCGTAGCCCTCTTGGTGTCCACCCATACGACAAACACCAGTGCCTCGGCGGCCAACGTTGTGCGTAGCAAGCACTAGACTCACCAAGGCACTTTGGATGACGTAGTTGTCGTTCCCCCAGATGATTCCCTTTTCATAGGGATGGAACGTGCGCGGCCGGTGCCCTGAAGCCTTTGGCTTGTATGCCCATTCGGCTGCCTGCTTCAGTTTCGCAACAGGAATGCCGGTTGCCTTCGCTCCATCCTCCAGTGACATCCTGTTGGTTCTGATTGCTTCGTCAAAACCAGTTGTGTTTTGGGCGATGAATTCCTTGTCCTGCCAGCCTTGCTCAACGACGTATGTGAAGAGGGTGTTGAAAAGCGCAGTATCCGAACCCGGTTCTATGTCGAGATGCAGGACGTTTTCCTTGCCCGCCACTTGCTCACTGATGGCTACAGTCGCAGTACGTCTTGGGTCCACAATGATGACTTTTGCGGCACCAACGGTTTCGCCAGGAAAGCGCTGCTTCTTCTTATCCACAGTGCCCCCGCTGAGGTTGGGCATCCAGTGGTTGAGAAAATAGTTCGATTGCGTCTCGTATGGGTTCGCTCCAGTGCAAAAGATGGTGTCTGCAAGCTGAGCGTCTTCATAACTGTTATTGAGTTCCCCGACCCCCATCTCTCTGGTGGCATGGCATTCAGAGTTGTATGACGGACGGTTGTGAATGCGCACCATTTGAGTCTGTAGCGCGCTGAACATAAGCTTGCCTGTGCCCCACGTGTTTTCGAAACCTCCTCCGGCACCACCATGGTCAAAGCAATCGAAGAACAAGCCATCGGGGCCATCGCTATCCAGGATTTTTTTGGTCAGCCCTGCGTACAGCGCCATGGCATCGTCCCAGCCAGTGTCGAGCCATTGCTCTCCTCGGTAGACGCGCGGGTTCTTCAGTCGCTCTTTGCCGATGCCATCGTTGGTATACATGTACGAGGCCATCTTGCCGCCACGAGTCGAGGACAGCCCGCTATTCACCACACATTCGCGGTCTGGAACAATCATGATGTTCCAGCGCTTGCCGGCCTTGTCCGTGATGGTGTTGGTCATTGCACGCGTCATCGTCAATGACATCGGAGGCACTTGCTTGGTGAAGTCGACGCCCAATGCATTCTGGTTGGCAGGCCTGCCGCCTTCTTTGTTGTGGTCCCACTTGTAGACGTTGTAGCCGCAGCCAACAATGCAGAAGTGACAGGTCAGGTTGGTCCTTTCAGCGTCTGTTGGGGGCAGGGCGATTCGGTCATTGATGTTGGTGGACATGATGAGCTCCTCACAAGATGTTTGCTTGGCGGCCGAAAATCAGGCCATCGACGCCTACCGCAGTCACGGTGCCAGATGCGTTGTCGTACTCCAGCAATATCTTGGGAAGGTCCTCAGTGGCTTGGCCACAGACCATCTGCCCTCCCTTTTCAGGGTCGAAGATGGTGAAGTGACAGCCACATTTGAACGTTCTGCTGCCGCCATCGTAGGTAACCGGGCAGCCCATATGCGTGCACATCGCACTGAATGCAACGATGTCTCCTTTGGGTCCAACGCCACCAACTACCGGTGTGTCCATGCGCAGCGCATAGCAGGGGGATGAGTCATCCGGATACATGAAGGTAGTGACCTCATTCACCTTCATGCCTGAAATCTTGCTGACGGCTTTTCGCGGATATGGCAGTGTGGTTCCACTCGCGTTTGCTGGAGTCGCTGCATTTGCCACGTGAATTGGGATGACAGCGCCTCCTGTGCCCACGGCTGCGGCTGCCATGCCACCAGATTTCAGAAAAAAGCGGCGCGCAATCTTTACGTCTTCCATGTTGTCTCCGTAGTAGTTGACTCTTGCGACATGTCACGCAACAACCGTGCCCAGAGAGCACCCTTGAAAAATCAAGCACTTGGAAACCCTACTTGCCGTTGCGGGTAGTTTGCGTAACATGAACACAAAGTCAGAGTTACGAAAACGTAACCATCAGGAGACGCCACATGAATCGAAGAGAAAGCCTCAGGAGCCTCTCATTGGCTGCCGTTTCCGCTTCCTTCCCTGTACTGGCCGCGTCCCAGGGGAGGAGCTTTCGAGTCGGATTGACACCTGTGATGCTGGCCGACCAATTCGGCTTCCTTACTCGCTGGGGGCAATATCTCAGCGAACGGACCAACCTCCAAGTTGAGTTCGTTGCACGAGAAACCTATCAAGGCATTCTCGACCTGCTGTTCTCTCAGCAAGTTCATGCTGCATGGATATGCGGTTACCCATACATCAGATTCGAGGCGGAGCTTGAACTGCTTGCTGTGCCTCTCTATCAAGGCAAACCAACATATCAGTCCTATTTGATTCGTTCGCCAACCAATTCACCCACCATAAATGGCTGGCAAGATTTAAGGGGGCAGGTCTTGGCCTATTCCGACCCTCTGTCGAATTCCGGTTGGCTAGTGGCACAGGTACAGCTTGCAAAAGCCGGGATTCAGGCCCAGCACCTTAAGAAAGCGTTCTTCACACATGGCCACCGTAATGTTGCTGAGGCAGTTGCTGTTGGACTGGCTCAAGCAGGAACTATCGATGGGTACGTTTGGGAAACCATGAGACTGCAAAAGATGTCGTCCGCGATGAAAACGGAGGTCATCTGGAAGTCGGAGTTCTTTGGATTTCCGCCATTGGTCATTCGCCGTGGCCAAGGCGATGAACGAACAGCAAAGCTGGGTCATGCGCTGAATGAGATGGCCAATGACAGTGCAGGCAAAGAATTTCTTGCGGCGCTCAACCTGACAGGCTTCATAAAGGGGCAGCCTGAGCTGTACGACTCCATACGGAAGGAAGCACAGCAAGTTCCAGGAAGCGGAGTCGCTCCGTGATGCGCCACCAACTGCCCTACCGTTTCCAAATACCACTCGGTCTATCGTTGGCTGTGTTGATTGGGGCAATTTTTGTGACAGCCGTCACCGCCAAAGTTCAATCAGAAAATGGAAGAAAAGACACGCTTTCGCTCCTGGACCGCGCCATGGTTCTAGTTACGGCCCAGGTCCGCCCGATGCTGAGCGCTGACGATACTTGGCGAACTTTCTCGCTGCTGAAGGACATTGATGCTTTGCTTCCCGGTGCCTCGATGGGGCACACGCGGTTAGCTGTACTCAACCTCAATGGCGCTGTTTTTGCCGCTTCGAGCCCAGCACAGCTAGGAACGGGACAAAAGATGCTGGGCCAACAGTGGCATCAAACCACCATGCCGCCGGCCAAAGACATTGTTCAGCGCGTGCAACTGAATTCGACGGATGGTTCTTTAATCTGGATTGAGCCCATTCGCAGCGAAGATGCTCAAACCATGGGTTTCGTGTTCGTTGAGGTCGATGCAGAAGTGTTTCGAACCAACTGGAGCGCTCTGCTGCGGACCGCACTTTTGGGGATTGTTCTGGCTGTGGCGTTGCTTGTTCCCGTTGGATGGTGGGTCGGGCGAAGAATGACGAGACCAGTCGGGAAGCTAGTTCAGGTAATTGAGGACATCGGCTCCGAAGACCCGTCAGTGCTGCAAGACAGAATTCCTCGAACATCTGACCCTGAACTAGGTCGAATAGGCCACGCGATTTCTCAGCTCATGACGGAGTTGGAGCATCGGCAGCAAGTAGAAAACAGGGCTCTTGCAGCAGAGCGACTCGCAGTGGTGGGAAGGATGACTGCTGCGGTCGCTCACGAAATCAACAACCCGCTCGCAGGACTATTGACTGCAACCCAAACCTTGCGACTGCATGGGAACAACGAGGATGTTCGTGAGCGTACGGTGGACTTGTTGGGTAGAGGGTTGCAGCAAATTCGCACGACCGTGGCGGCGCTGCTACCGCAAGCGCGCGTGGATGACCGAACGCTTGACCCCAATGACTTAGAAGATGTTGTCACCCTCGTACGCCCCATCGCCGCCAAACTTGAAATAGAAATCGCTACTCACCTGGAAGTTGATTCGGCCATCCACGTTTCCTCGGCGCCACTACGACAGGTCATGCTGAATTTGCTGCTCAACGCAGTGAAGGCTGCCGGCGAAAAGGGCCTGATATCAGCAGAGCTTGAAGTCGACTCCGAGAAGGTTTGTTTTTGCGTGAAGAATACTGGATTGGTTCTTACGCAGGATGAGTTTCACAGGCTTCTGGCAACAGAAAGCGGAGATGACCCACGCGGGTATGGGCTCTGGGTGTGCCGACAAATCGCGAACCACTTGGGTGGCAGTTTTGACATCTCGAGCACGGAAGTAGAGCAAACCTACTTGATGTTTAAAGTCCCCAACCAGCAAGCGCGGGAGCATTCGAAATGAAGTCCATCCTGTTGATTGAAGACGACGCCATCATTGGTGAATCATTGATGCAACGTTTCGAGATAGAAGGCATGCACGTGACGTGGTGCAGACGTCTTGCCGAGGCGACATTGGCTCTAGAGAGATTGCCCGGTGCCGTAGTCAGTGATGTTCGACTGCCCGATGGAATCGCAACTCAATGGTTTACCCAACTCTCTGTTGAACAGAAGTCACTTCCATGGTTCTTTCTTACGGGATATGGAAGCGTGGGTGAAGCCATCGAAGCGATTCGTGCTGGTGCGCGCGAATACCTAACCAAGCCATTTGATATAGAAGCGCTGGTAGGGCTGGTGCAACGCGCGCTGCACCAGCAAATACAGGAAGACGATGAAGCTGTGCTCGGTGTATCTCCGGCGATGCGACGGGCCGAGGCAACCATTCGCAAAGTTGCCTCCCAGAAAGTCTCCGTTTTGTTGACCGGTGAATCTGGGGTCGGGAAGGAGGTTGCGGCCAGGTTGCTGCACGACTCTTCACCTGCACATGGTGCTGCGGAATTCGTCGCCGTCAATTGCGCAGCCATCCCCGAAAGCATGATGGAAGCGGAGTTTTTTGGCTACGAGAAGGGAGCCTTCACAGGAGCAGTGCGCGCACACAAGGGCTATCTTGAACGCGCCAACAAGGGAACATTGTTTCTGGACGAACTTGGTGAGCTGCCAGCAGCAATGCAGGCCAAGCTTCTTCGGGCATTGCAGGAAAAATGCTTTTTCCGACTTGGCTCGGAAAGAACTACCCAGAGCGAATTTCGCATCGTTGCGGCCACCAACCGGGACCTCCATGCCGAGATGAACGCGGGCAGATTCCGCGAAGACCTCTTCTACAGATTGGCAGTCATCAAAGTGGACTTGCCTCCACTTCGAGAACGACCTGAAGACATTCGTTGGCTAACCGAGAAGCTCATTGCCCAACTGGTCGTTGAACAAAGCCGCCCCATCGCAATGTCGGAAGCCTTTCTTCGTGACCTTATCGCACGTCAGTGGAAAGGCAACGCAAGAGAGCTCCGTTCATACCTCGAAGAATCCGTCATTCTTAGCGAGGCCGGGATTCTCGACGTCGATACGGTAGTCACAGCTCAAGACGCTGACGGTACGGCATCGCCCAACCTATCGCCTCTCAACAAGGTGCTTGAGGGTGCTGAACGTGCTTACATTCAACGCGTGCTTGAGCACTGCGACGGGAGTGTTGGCAAGTCCGCGAACGTACTGGGAATCAGTCGGAAAACGCTTTGGGAGAAGATGAAGCGGTTGGAGCTGTCTGTGTGATTTACACAATTCAATCAAGGGGCTATCTCAAGTGAACGCAAGTTGAAATTTGTTGGCTTGTTTGAACTAATCTATATCGCTTGCGAGCGATAGCGTTGGTGCGTCATGCCGCTCCACTAATTCCGGAAGAGATTTTTCTACTGCCAGCCAAGGGGTATGACTGCAGAACAACACTCTTACACCGATAGGTCTGCCGTCATCGCCTTCCTGCAATCGGCGTCGAGCGTTTGCCAATGATTGAATCAGATAATTTTTCTGAAACTTAACAAGCTGCGTTGGAAGCCAGTTGGCACTGTCGTATAGGTACCTCTGGGTTTTCAGCGATTCGGAGAAATCAGCAATGTATTGGTCGATGTCTACTTCAAAATTCTGCGGGCAATGAGGGTGCCGCATAGAAGCCTCCACGATATGCTCGAACAGTTCACCAAACGCCGGAAGAGAAATGTTATGTGATGAGATTTGGGTGAGAAATGAAAATGCTACCGCAGCTGCAGAAGTAAAATCGGTTTTATTAGATGAAAGATATTCCTTAAAGCGCTGAATCCCTTGTTGCAAATATGCCCCGCCCTGTAATGCCATCCACACAAGGTCATCGCCGCTTAACGAAACAAAGCTGCGATTTAGAAGAAACTGCTTGACGGTCGCCGAAGATAATTTCTTTGGGTCAAGCAATTTATTGGCTGCGCAATGCATTAGGACAGTCTGGGGCCAAATACCAGATACCTTTGCCACGCTCTCCAAAATCTCCCGAAATCGCCCATCCAGTGTCAGCACTATTGCGTTGGATGCCCTAGCGAGCATCATCACCTCCACTTCCTCGGGATGAAGTACTTCAATCAGTTTCATCAAGAGAGGGCTATCGTCCAATTCACCATAAGCAGGCCTCACCTCGCAATAGCGTTCGATGACGTCAAGCGACTCTTTGAAAAATTGAATTCGTCTGGCGTGGTACCGAGCATCATGCTCGATGAACGCTAGCTGCCCATCAATCTCTGTGCTTGTTGCAACACTTTGGTCGGCTTCTGCCTCCAGAAGACATCGTTCCAGTGTTGTTTTAGTCAACGTCGAGACGAACAACCTTGGTAAGTGCTGTAACGCCTCTTGTACCTCGAGATGGACAAACTCAGCCAGCGTCACGGCATCAATCACATAGCAGGCATCCGGATTTCTGATGATTTCGGCCGCTTTTTCACGTTCTTCAGGAGTACCCGTCCCCACGTATATCGGAGGGCCATCTATAGGCCAACCTAAGACTGCCTCGGTTGAGCTACGCCTTCGGATGTAGCAAAGTCCTCCCAAGGTCATACGCCCAGATGCGTAGTCATCTAGCAGTTGCCGCACAGCGGAAGACGACCGTAAAACTTCGGCTTTCATGTGCGCCAAGTCAAGCTCCCCGTCACTATCCTTTCTTACGGGGACCATTTTCATATCTGGCAGTCCGCCCATCATATTGGAGCGTTCGTGAACGACCTTTATCAAGTGACGATACGCTGATTGAACTCCGGTCACTCGGTATCGATTTTTACCTCCGAAAGCAAGCGCAGGAAGGTCTACTTCTTGACCAACCTTCGAGCCAATCAAGGCTGTTGCTTGGGCTGAAAGCAGGTCCGAGTACCCATCCCTTTTTGGAAGCTCTCCAACATCTGGAGGGTCTATCACATACTGCGTGACATTTCCAAACTCATCCTCCAAAGTGACACAACTGCCAGGAACAACCGTTAGCAATTCCTCCTCCATTAACGGAAGTTCTTTTGCTGCACCAACAATGGCCAGAAAGTAAGCTGACAATGCTTCGGGCTCGTCCAGGTTATGACGAAGCATTCGATATAGTCGCCGCATAGCCCGTTCCAACTCACCATACCGAAATTCAAATCTCGCCATTTGGGCGATGCTATCTATTGGCCCATCGAGCAATTCAGGCACTCTACGAAGGTCATTCTGAAACTCAGCCGGTGTCGCAGAGTGCAAATCCGTCGTTAACTTAAAAATCCAGCTTCGAGCTAGATTCGGGTGCAGTCTTAATTGCGTTTCGGCCAATGGACGCAGGAAACTCCAGTCCGCGACCTGACGTCCAAGTTCAATTGCTAAACTACGAGTATTGTCGTTCTCAATCCAGTCAGAGGGGAGTCTGGATAATAGCTCTTTTGCTTTTCGCCTGTTTTGGGACCGAATATAGCAATCTAACAATCTGTTATCTAGGTCAGAGAGGTAGCCTGGCGTTATCAACTGCTCAAAATAAACTGCTGCCTCGGAATACCTCCCAGCGTAGAACAGAGTCTCGGCGAGCATGTACTTTTGGGGTTCTGTCCCTTGCTCGGACACTAACCGCCTGGCACGCTCCACCATTGGTTCCGCATCTAGATGACGCCCAGCTCGAGTCAATACACGTGCTGCGAGACACACCGCAATCAGGCCACCTTGCGAATCCACCTTTGCTGATAGAACTTCTTTGACCGCCAAGTCTTGTGCACCTGTCCGTGCTAGTGTTTGCCACCTCAGCGCTGTTAGAAGTTCAGTTGTTTCATCATCAACTGGATTAAAAAGTAGCGCTGCGTCCAACGTTTGCTGGAGCAATGAAAGCTTTCCCTCGTTAGCTGCGAACTGGCCAACTATGGCGAGACTGCTCAGACCCAAATCACTCATTTTTTGGGCAGTAAAGGTTAAAAACTCTTCCTTCTTTTCAAGTGCAAAGAGAGCAGCTATCCTTGTGTGGAGTATTTCTTCAGAGGTATATCCGTGGGCTTCGGCCTCCTCTATTAGAGAAAGTGCTTCAGTGAATCGATGCAATACCAGCAGTGAAAATCCTAGGTGACCTATTGCTCCCACGATAGATGCAGACTGAACCTTCCAAAGACGCTCATGTCTCGGTTGAAATATCTCGATTGCAAACTCTAGAGCCTTTTTTTCGTCGAGTGGAATCGATTCGGCCATAGCTCTTACAGGAAACCGAGTTCCGTAAATCGCTGCAATTCGAAGCGCATTTGCGCGACCAAAAAATCCCGCTTCAGGATGGGATGCCGCCTTTTGACTGAAGTGGACTGCCTCCTCTAGGTTTCCCGCTTTAAGCTTCGCTTCGGCTACGAATTGAAGAGCATCCGCATCATTCTTCAAGGATACAGGAACATCATGCTCCTGAAACGGCAAACCCTGAAGCAGCCGCACGTTAGCCAATGCACACCAGACATGTTCCGATTCGGGATACCTCTCTTGAGCTAGTTTGCCTTCAACAAGCGCTTTGTCTAGATTCTTCAGCAGCATGAGACCCCTAATGTGTGCGGCACACATGCGGTCATCATCAGGAAACGTTTCATACGACTTCAGAAAAAACTCCGCCGCTTTCTCTTCATCCTCACCCATGCACCACAAGCCAAACCCTTTTTGCAGGTACCAACGAGCCTTCTGGTGAGCATCGAATGGCGCCAAGTCATTGCCTATGACGGCCAATTGGTTCAGTGCGTCACGATAGAGGTTGGCCTTCAACAGGTTGTTTATTCGGTCAAGCTGGTCCGAGATAAGCCTGTTAGCTGAGTCTTGGCGAGCTATTGGAAGTCCGGTGAATTCAAGTAACCTGGAGTTAGCTTCGACTGCAAGTTCGCGGATGCTGTTGAGTGAGGCCTCCTGCCGATGATAGGCCGCACCTGGTGTTTGAGGTGCGTAGCTGTCTTGTAGTCTTGGGTAACGACTGATGTGATTGCAAATATCCTCCCAGAAATCTATTTCGACGGGAAATAGACCATTGGCTTCCCGGTCATCAGATAGCTCGTGGACATTTTTAAGCAATGCTGCATCGTTTAGTGTGGTCGTGGCGAGAATGAGTTTCTTGATGGCTGTTTTTTGCGTGTCGGCTTTTTCAACCTCTGCAACGACATCTGCCCATTTAAGCGGCTTCAAGGCGTACTTCTTACACTGGATGCCCACTCGTCCTATGCCCGGCTCCTTAACAAAGACATCAACACCACCCTGTACTTGGCCGCTTCGCCCATTCATCTTGGGCATTCGGTCATCAAAGACGACGCCATAGACCTGTGCACACATACGCTCAAAGTCTGCTTCATTCTTTGGCAGTGGAATTTCGAACGGAATCGTGTGCAAGGCTGTCCCTCTTAAGATGTACGTTGCCGCCAGTATACGAAGGTCATTTCGGTACTTCCGCGTTCAATTCGCAGTTCTAGAGCTAATGTTCTCAAGAACGTCTATTCGGCTGCTTCCAGCCGATTGAGTACATCGTTCCCCCTTCGCTGGGAGGTGTGTAGTCAATTTGTCACAAAAGTATTCCATAGTTCCATTACAATTGAAATATGGAACAAAATGAAGTCATCAAAGCACTAGCGGCCTTGGCGCAGCCAGTTCGTCTGCAGGTGTTCAGGGCGTTGGTCGTTGCAGGAGGGGATGGTCTCACGCCGGGCGTGCTCTCCGAGACTCTGGGCGTCCCCGCGAACACCCTTTCGTTTCACCTGAAAGAGCTGGTGAATGCCGGTCTGGTAACGCAGGAGCGCATCAGCCGAAACCTCATCTACCGCGCAGCGTACGAGCAAATGAACAGAGTGCTCTCGTTCTTGACTGAAAACTGCTGCCAAGGGGCCGCCTGTGCAGTGGAGCTGCAGACAGACATCTGCAACAAGTGTTGAGGCAATAGGAATCGCTTCAGTTCAACGTTCAACTCGAAGGAATCGAAATGGCAGACAAGATTTACAACGTGCTGTTCATCTGCACCGGGAATTCGGCCAGGTCCATCATTGCCGAAGGGCTGATGAATGAGATGGGCAAAGGACGCTTCAAGGCGTACTCAGCAGGCAGCCACCCGAGAGGGCATGTTCAGCCACTTGCGATTCAAGCACTCCAAAAAATTCAGATTCCCACTGAAGAATTTCGAAGCAAATCGTGGGATGTTTTTGCCGCCCCGAATGCTCCTGAGATGGACTTTGTGTTCACTGTGTGTGACCAGGCCGCGGGTGAAGTGTGTCCAGTCTGGCCCGGTCAGCCCATCAGCGCTCATTGGGGAATGCCAGACCCAGCCGCGGTTGACGGTCCGGAAGAAGTCCAGGTCAAAGCTTATCGAGATGCCGTCATGACCATGAAGCGCCGCTTGGAGCTGATTCTGGCGCTGCCTGTAGAGCGTTTGGACCGACTTGCTTTGCAGCGTGAAGTGAAGGCGATTGGCCAGCAGTAAATCATGACTAAAAACGTACTTATTCTGTGCACCCACAACTCGGCACGCAGTGTGCTCAGCGAGGCCATGCTCAATCATTGGGCCAAGAAGTTGGGGAAGGACGTTCGGGCTTTCAGTGCCGGTAGTTCACCCAGCGGTCGCATCAACCCATTTGCATTGCAAGCACTCGAGAGTGCAGGCATTGAAAACCCCGGCTACCGAAGCAAATCTTGGGATGAGTTTGTGGGTCCGCAAGCAGAGCCAATGCACATAGTCATCACGGTGTGCGACAGCGCGGCGTCGGAACAATGCCCTTATTGGTCGGGTAGTCCCGTGCAGGTGCATTGGGGATATGCAGACCCCTCCAACGCTCCCGAAAGTGAGCGTGCAGCTGCCTTCGAAGTGACCCGGCAAGCCATTGGCTATCGCATGTTGCAGCTGCTGCAATTGCCGCTTGAAAAAATGAACAACCAAGAGCTTCAGGCCTCGCTTGAAACCATCTCGCGGAACTAATCATGTCTGCACCAACCAAGACTCTCTCAAGCGGTGCTTCTGCAGCGGGCGGCATCAGCTTCTTTGAACGCTATCTAACCGTTTGGGTGCTGCTTTGCATTGTGGCTGGCATCGTGCTCGGCCAAGCGTTGCCTAGCCTGACTCACGCTGTGTCATCGATGGAAATCGCGCAGGTCAATTTACCCGTCGGCGTACTCATCTGGGTCATGATTATTCCCATGCTGCTGAAGATTGACTTCGGTGCACTTGGGCAGGTCAAGGCTCATGCGCGCGGCATTGGTGTCACCTTGTTCATTAACTGGGCCATCAAGCCTTTCAGCATGGCGCTGCTTGGGTGGATTTTCGTGCGACACGTGTTTGCACCCTATCTTCCGACTGAGCAGCTGGACAGCTACATCGCTGGCCTGATTCTGCTCGCTGCAGCACCCTGCACGGCGATGGTGTTTGTGTGGAGTCAGCTTTGCAAGGGGGACCCGTATTTCACCCTGTCTCAAGTTGCGTTGAACGACGCCATCATGGTGGTTGCTTTCGCACCTATCGTCGCGCTGCTGCTGGGCCTGTCTTCCATCGTTGTCCCATGGGATACGCTGCTCATCTCTGTGGGCCTGTACATCATCGTGCCGGTGATTGTTTCGCAGTTGATTCGTAAAGCATTGCTGGCCAAGGGGGAGGAGCATTTCAAGGCGGTGGTGAGCAAGCTCGGCCCGTATTCCATTTCTGCACTGCTGCTCACCTTGGTGCTGCTGTTTGCCTTCCAAGGCGAAGCCATCATCAAGCAGCCTGTTGTCATCGCGCTATTGGCCGTCCCCATCCTCATTCAAGTTGTTCTGAATTCAGGCTTGGCCTACTGGCTCAACCGCAAGCTGGGAGTGCAGCACTGTGTTGCAGGCCCATCCGCCCTGATTGGTGCAAGCAACTTTTTTGAGCTGGCTGTCGCTACCGCCATCAGTCTGTTTGGGCTGCAATCAGGAGCCGCACTGGCCACCGTCGTGGGTGTGCTGATTGAAGTGCCTGTCATGCTGGCTGTCGTAGCGGTTGTGAACCGCTCACAAGGCTGGTACGAAAATGGCGCTAGCAAAGTCCGCACTTGAGCGTTTGGAAGACCATGGAAAAAGTCACCATCTATCACAACCCCGAGTGCGGCACTTCACGCAACACGTTGGCGTTGATTCGCAACAGTGGCGTGGAGCCCGAGGTCATTGAGTACCTCAAAAATCCGCCCAGCAAGGAGCTCTTGGTAGAGCTCATCAAGTCGATGAACATTGCGCCTCGCGAGTTGCTGCGCCAAAAGGGTACTCCCTACGAAGAGCTTGGACTGCAGGACGACAAGTGGAGCGATGTACAGCTCATCGACTTCATGCTTGCACACCCAATCCTCATCAATCGACCCATTGTTGTCGCCTCCAAGGGCGTCAAGCTCTGCCGACCATCTGAAGCGGTACTTGACATCCTGGCCTCCACGCAACAAGGTCCTTTCACCAAAGAAGACGGAGAAGTCGTCATCGACGCCAATGGAAATCGTGTCTGAATCAATGAACCTGCCATCCACCAATCTGAACCCAGAATCGTTTCGTATTCCTTCGCAAGGCGACTTGCTGCCGCGCGCCGTGTCTTCCCATCCACCGCGCATTCTGATGCTCTACGGTTCGCTGCGCGAGCGCTCGTACAGCAAACTGTTAACGCTGGAGGCCGCCCGCTTGCTCGAGAGCATGGGAGCTGAAGTTCGCATCTTCAATCCAGAAGGATTGCCGCAGCCGGACGCAGCTCCCGAGTCGCACCCCAAGGTGCAGGAGCTTCGCGAGCTTGCCTCATGGTCCGAGGGTATGGTGTGGACTTCACCAGAACGTCACGGCGCGATGACCGGCATCATGAAGAGCCAGATTGACTGGATACCGCTTTCTGTCGGCGCAGTGCGGCCAACACAAGGCAAGACACTCGCTGTCATGGAGGTGAGTGGTGGCTCGCAGTCGTTCAACGCTGTAAACCAGATGCGCATTCTGGGTCGCTGGATGCGCATGCTCACCATCCCCAATCAAAGCTCCGTGGCGAAGGCGTTTGCCGAGTTTGACGAAGCCGGCAGAATGAAGCCTTCTTCGTACTACGACCGCGTGGTGGATGTGATGGAAGAGCTGATGAAATTCACGTTGCTCACTCGCGATGTTGCGCCGTATCTGGTTGACAGATACAGCGAGCGCAAGGAGTCTGCGGAAGAGCTGTCGAAGCGAGTGAATCAGCGGTCGATTTGAATCAAGTAAGAATTGCCGTTGTGTGAACGCAAAGGCAATTCTCTTGGACTTTCTATGTTCTATGCCTTGTCAGCGCCTTGGTCAAACCGCCTGAGCATAGAGCCTGAAATTTCTTCAAATGATGACGCCACCGCGGTCCCCAAAGCTGAGATAGCCCCTTGAATCTCCGGACACGGTCCATCGCTTATCTTCGAGATAGGCATAGGACTGTGCGTATGACTAGGCATACAGAAACGATTGAGGTCATCACCCGAGACCAGCGCAGGCGGCGCTGGTCGGCTGCCGAGAAGGCCGCCTTGGTTCGCAAGACGTATGAACCGGGCATGAGCGTCTCGCTCGTGGCCCGCCAGGAGGGTGTGTCGGCGAGCTTGCTATTCACTTGGCGGCGGCTGGAGCGCGAAGGCGCGCTGGTGGCTGTCGGTGCAGGCGAGGCCGTTGTGCCGGCATCGGAACTGGCAGCCGCCCGTGCCGAGATCGCCAAGCTGCAGCGCGTGTTGGGCAAGAAGACCTTGGAGAACGAGATACTCAAGGAAGCCGTGGAGATCGCTGCAGCAAAAAAATGGATTGCGCGCTCGCCCTTGTTGCCCGGGGACGACCAATGAAGCCGGTCTGCTCGGTGCTGGGCGTGGCGCGCTCGAATCTGCATGTGCGGCATCACCGCCCTGGCCACTGGCAGGACAGCCGCAGAGGCCGCACCCCGGCCCAGGATGAGCTCTTGCTGGCCGACCTGCGGCGCCACATTGCCGAGTTGCCCAGCTATGGTTATCGCCGCGCCGGTGCGCTGCTCAATCGAGAGCGACGTTCGCAAGGTCAACAGGCGCTGAACCACAAGCGCATCTACCGGGTCATGGCGCGGCATCGACTGCTGTTGCCCAAGGCGCCCAAGCGACGGCATTCGAGCCGCATTCACGATGGCCAGGTCAGTGTGCCGATGAGCAACATGCGCTGGTGCTCTGACGGCTTTGAGATCAAGTGCGATTCGGGCGAGACGGTCACAGCCACCTTCGCCAAGGACTGCTGCGACCGGGAGATCCTGGCCTGGCGGGCTTGGGAGGGCAAGGGACTTGCGGGAGAGCCTGTGCGCGACATGCTGGTGGAAGCCGTGGAGCGGCGCTTTGGCACGGTTGAAGCCGTGCCCCTGGAGCGTGAATTGGAGTTCCTCACCGACAACGGCAGCGCCTACATCGCGCACGAGACGCGTGGCATTGCTAGATCGCTGGGCCTGAAGCCGATCAACACGCCCGTGTGTAGCCCGCAGAGCAACGGCATGGCCGAGAGCTTCGTGAACACCTTCAAGCGCGACTACATGAGCCGTATGGACCTGCGCGATGCGCCGACCGTGTTGGCGCAATTGCCGGGTGCGTTCGAGCACTTCAACGAAATCCACCCACATTCGAGTTTGAAGATGATGTCACCCAGGGAGTTCCGACGGCGGCAGAATCACCTCGCCCATCAGGGCTAACTTAGCGACTGGACGGTGTCCGGAACTACGGGGGCAAGATCACTCTGGCAGCAGCGTAACCTGCTGTCGATCCTGACCCTCGATGTATCTGGACATATTTACCTCGGTGCTCAATATGTCTACGGACTCTACCGGCCCATGCGGCAGGCCGCGAGAGGGTTTTCACACAGCCTCCAGCGGTTGCTGCCGCTCGGAACTGCAGAGTGAACTCACGGTCTCTGCAATAGAAGCAGTCATACGAAGTGTTGGCCTTGAATGCGTCGCTGTGAACGCGACGCCGCCAGCGTGCGCCGATCTGCTGATCGGAAATAGTGCTCACGTGCCCACCAAGAGTTGAGGTGGGCACAAGGCTCCTATGCCACGAACGGGCTTTCAAAATGCTCAGACTGGACGCTCACAGCCCCTTAGCCGATCGACAAACGCTTTCAGTAGACTACAAGAGCACAAGCACGGAGGTCAGTCACGCGAGTCAGGTGCTTGCGCATACCAAATTTGTGACGGTCTCGACCCGACCCCAGGCAGCCATTGTCCCAAAATATTGCAGATCACAACCTACGATTATTTTCGGCCTTTGAAGCCCGCAGGCGCAGTTTTCTTTTCCTTCGGTGCAGGTACCTTTGCTGCGCTCTTGAACGTTGTGAGGTCCACTTCGAACAGGCTTACTGCCGCTTGGTTGTTTCCGTGTACATGGGCGATGTGTCGTTCGTGGTGTTCCTTGAATGGGGCTTGAGCCGTCGACCCACCATACTGCCCCGTGTTCACCAACATAACAGGTTGGTACATGTGGAACTGAAGGGCGCTTGCCATGGTGTCAAACGTGTTGATGTCTTTGTTGAGTGCTGCGATCACGAAGCCATCACTGACGTCACGCATGTCCGCAGACAGCTTGAGATCGGTGGCGTCATAGCAAATGGCACCGGTTAGGTTGGCCGATCTGCCCTGCTTGTCCGAAAACTGAACAACGACCTGATAGGGTCTGTGCCCAACCACGCCATTACTCACTTCCCATGGGATGCCGTTCTGCTTGCCTTGGTAGACTGTCGCAATACTCCGACCAGCTTTGGTTGTTTGGCGAAGCAACCAGAAGGCACGATTGATGGGCTTCTTGAGATAGGGGTGTTGGACAAAGGTTTGCCCGGCAAAGATAACGGCCCCGGTGCTGTCGGACAGGCGTTTCAGCAGCCACATATCATCTGGATGAATGGCTAATTCGGGAAATACGATCAAATCAAGGCGTCTTGCCTGATCGACGTCGGTCCTCTTGGCTGCAAACCGACCCGCAGCCAACTGCTGAGTGATCAATCGACACATAGATGCCAAATGGGCGCGATGGCGCGCGCGGTACTCAGGCATCCAAAGTAACGGATCGGTTGAGGAAAAGTCAGCATCCTTCGGCATCAAGGTTTGAACCAGAGCGACTTTAAAGCGACGCAGATCCATGGACGCACTGCCATCTACCGGGAGCAGATATGCGGGCAGTTGAGACAGTTTTCCATAGCAGCCATGCTGAATCTGTTGACGCTTCGTAATGAGCCTGAGAAGGTCTGCAGGGTGTCTGGCAATACTGAACTCTACAACCCCATCCCTTTGCAATTCCAGACCTGGCCATTGCAGCAGGCGCATGATCAGCTCGTTGAGCCAAGGTGAGATCGGTGTTGGCTCAGCCCCCAGGCCTGCGGTCAGTGGCATCAAGCCCATTCGGCGCTTGTACCAGCTGCTTTGAAGACCACGGTAGCGATCAAAGGCGCTTTCGCGCAGCGGATAGTGGCGAGAGGTGTAGTCGCTCTCACCTACGATGGCCGCACGCAAGAGCCTTCCCAAACGATAGGCCCAACGCATATCAGCTTGAACCCACGGCGGCGTTTCAGTCCACGGGGGCGCATAGACCTCTCCATCGATGATGGAGATCTCGATGGAGGTTTCGGGATTTTGGATCGTTGGCCATTTACTGCATTCAACTTCGATCTTGTGAATGCAAATCCGGTCGTCTTCTAGTGCTTGAGCACCGTTATTCAACAAGGCCGACGCCAGCTTCAGCAGCGCATTTTCCTGAACGAATGGATTCTCCGGATGTGCTGTGATTCGGGCTAGCGACCTCTTGCCGGGACGCCAATCCGCCAACGGTTCAGAGTGATCCAGCGACGCCGTCCATGGCACGTGCAAACGAACTCGTTCCAGCCATGCCTTCCTGGAAGTGACGCTATGCGCGCGCAGAACATCGGTTAGGACCGCAGGTTCAATCATGGCGACTTGGTCAATCAGCTTCATGGCTTGAGATTTGGTCAACTTGTCCAGCCAATGGCCGAGCCAGATCACGAACTTCGCTCGTTCCCCCGTGATACGCAGAACCAGCAGCCCTGCTGTCAAATAGTCAGTATCCGGCAGCTTTGGAACCTCATAGCGAAGAGCTGAGTGAAGCTTTGAGTACTGGGTCAGCTCCCTCTGCTTATGAGGCAGATCTATCGGGAACTGCATCACTGCCATGAAAAGTGCAATCTGCTGGTGTAGGTACCAAGGCAGCTTGGGCTTGGAAAGTAAACCTAGTGCAAGCTGAATGAGTTCCGCCCTGTACGCATGGATGTCTGAATCCGCAGGGTAGCTTTCTGGCCGATGAAGTCCGGTCTCAACAGCAGCAGCTTTGAACAAATCGGCCAGCACATAGAAAGCAACGAGAGTCTCTTTGTTGAGCTTCGCCAGCTTTGACAACAGCGCTTCAGTCACAGGCCGCAGAAGTTCCACGGACGGGAAAATGTCCACTCCGCAGCGAAGCACAGTAGTCAGAGCGGGGTTCCTTGACCAGCAAGCCACCAGCTTGCGAGCTACGGTCTCCATCTCGTGGTCCAGCGCGCGCAGTTCACTGACCTCGGTACTCGACATGGCGTCGAGACCCGGTAACTCCGGATCGGCCATACTGCGCCGAAGTCTCAGGACCTGACGAAGGCGATTTGCCGCGAACCTGCGGATCGTGTCATCTCTAACGTCCACCTTGGGCAGGGCAATTCTTGATAGTGCAAGTAAATTGCCGTCCACGTGGATGTCGTCATTGAGTGCATCAGCGAGCCACAACAAGTGATCAAGACTACCGGTGACTTGGAGCAACGTGGTGGGATCAGGTGCAGTGCTGATTTGTCCTTGCACTCCTCTCATGAACTGCGAAGTGCTGCCTTGCACCGCAAAGTCTTCCCAGGCCACAGCTTCTGACTTTTCGGGATTGGTACTCAAGCGGGAACCGTCACCCTCGTAAGCTTCAAGCGCTTGATTGATCCATGCGCTAATAACGGAAGCCAAATGCTCCAGCGGGAGGTTTGCCGCCTCATTCAAGGGCAAGGCAACCACCAGCCGCATGTCATCCACATAGCGGCAATAGTCGAGCAGCTTCACGGTGGCAAGACCTGTATCGGTCAAACTGTTGCGGATGTTTGACACATCGATTTCTGTGTCAATTTTGGCAGCCACCTGCCTGTCAAAGTCGTGCATGTAAGCATTAGCCAAGAAGCCGCTGGCAATTAGCCCCTGGGGCAGGCCCATGGTCGAACTACCAATTTTCTTGCTGTCTTCAGCATGCCAGAACCATTGCAGTACACGCTCGGCAGCTAACCAGAATGCGTTCTGATCGGCTTCATCTGTCACGGCTTGAGGGGCTCCAAACTCCTGGGCGTAGGCCGCCCACATTCCCTTCAGGCGAGCCAGCGCGCGAGATTGATCGACGCAGTCGTAGAACTTTGCTAAATCGAGCTTGATCACATACAGACGTTTGCCTTGCAGGGAGGGCAGCAATTCTCTGCAGACGCTGGCTGGGCGCTCCAGAAAGCGCTCATAGTCCTTGAAGAACTGCGAGTATGTGGTTACGTTGCCCCATCGAAAGCGGGCCTGCTGTCTGCCCGTTGGCCCGGATGTCCAATCACAGAACAAGCGGTTGCCATAACTGAGAACATGCTTGCGTGCGGCGCTGGGGCTGGGGCAAAGGGATGAGTCGGTATTGCCCTGCAAGCTCTCAACTGCATCAGCCACGCACACCATGACTGCTGTGGCCATGACCTGATCACGAATGGTCAGGTGTGCCAGTGGGCGCAGATCTGGTTGCATGGCTTTCTTTCCCTTGGCGTCAACCTGCGGCTTGAAGTGCCACCCGCCTGTTTTCTCCTCTGGGAAATACCACTTTGCGTTTTTCGGTGCATGGACGACTCTGGCAGGTGTTGTCTTAGGCAGACCAGGTCCAAGATTCAACTCTGACGCCCAATCACGGAGCTTCTGAGGCAGCAGGAGAGACGTTTGTTCCAGTTCAAGAATATCGGCGTACCAGTTGTGACGCCTAACATCTGAGTCGGTCTTTTTCCACGCCTGGGCTAACACAGCTTCGTCGGTCAGCAAAGCTAGGCTGGGACCAAGCCTCTGGTACTTTGGGTCAAGGATACTCACAAGATTTCCTGTTCTATCTGAGCTCGGGCTGAATTTTCATGTTGTGCGTGGATTCTCTCGGTCGACCTACTCTCGCTTCAATGCTCAGTCTGCAGCTCCGCGACAAGCTCCTTCTTTGATACCGCACTATAGTCATCGCGCTTGAGCTTGAGGTTGTCGAGCATGAAGCCGTTGGTCAGCTCGAATCCATCAAGTAGCGAGTACCAGTTCAAGACGTATAGCTTCATGCGCGGGTCATCGGCGACTAGGCCGGGCTCTCCACGCGCGATAAGATTGTTGAGGCGGCTAGGTATTTGCGTGTCTGCGGATGAAATCTGTCTTCCCAGCAGGATTAGCTCAAAGTGCATCTTCTCCGACTTGAACTCTGGATAACGCTTGATGATGTCCGCGTAGTCTTCGAGCTGCCGAAGGTGCTTTTTATTCAGCGAAATTGCCGGGCGCTTAATTTCCACGACGATGCACTTGAAGACCTTCTGCCCCGACGAATCGAAAGTCGGAAACTTCCGCGCCAAGAAGAGGTCAGATTGCCGGTTTGCACCAGCTAGATCCTCCTCGTCGGCCACATCTTCCTCGTCCACTTTCGAGCGTGCCATAACGTCCTCTCGCAAGCGTCTGGCGATTTTGGTGAAGCTATCTTCCTCCGCGCCGAGGGTCTCGTAGCGAGGACCGAAAAGCCACGTGTTACTCTCGATGATTTTTTGCAGGTCAGGGGTCTCTAACACTTCACGGTAGTGCTCGTTCATGATGAATCGGAGTTGCTGAACCGCTGCGGTTCGGCGCTGCAGGATTTCGATGCTTGCGACAATGTTCTCAAGGCTCGAACGACGCAGCTGGTTCGCGAGTTTCTCCATGGACGCTGCATCTAGGTCGAGCGTGTCATTGAGCACATCAAGTAGCGCATCGTTCTCGTTCGACACAGCCAGCCTGTCCAACAGCCGAATGATTATTTTCGCCTGCTTCTTGTTTGCGTTGTGGAAGACGCGCGGGTCAGCAATATAGATTTGCCTCACCATCTCTCTGGCGTGCTGGTGCCTCCAAGCCTTCTCGGGCTCATCTAACCCGGCGTAAGTGGGGAAGTAGCCATCCTTCTCATAACCCTGAATCACCTCTTCTGCCCGCCGGAGGAGGAACTCGTTATAGACGGACTGGTTGAGCTGGTCGAGCTGGGCTTGAAATTTCCGCCAGGTGCGAGACGTCGGCGTGTGCGCGTCTGGCTTCAGCAGGTCCCTCTCTTTAGAAAAAGTGTCGGCCCAAGCGGAAGTGACACAGACACTGGTGAAGAAATTTGGTTTTTGATTCAGCGAGCTATGGATCTTGTAGACGAGTTCGCCGCTCGAATTCATCAGATACAGAAACGACTTCTCCGATGTGGGGCGGCGCTCCCATCGAATCACTTGTGCCTCGAAGACCGCATCGTTAACTTCGATGGTCTTCCTGACAGCCTCATGCGCCGGGACAGCTACGGGGATGCCATTTAGCAGCAGCTTTCTTTCAGAGTGCACTGCCAGGTACCAACCGAACTCCACGGAGAATTTCTCGCGAAGGTCCGCCATCGCTGGCAGACTGCTGGTGAAGTGGGTCAACTCAACCAGGGTGCCACGGCCTTGCGCGATCAGCTCCTCTCGCTGCTGCTGTGTCTCAAGTGGACGGCCGACAAACTCTTTGATGCTTGCTGCGTCGACATCGATGACTGCATCCACGCTGCTCGACCGGGTGAACCAGGATGCATTGCGACAGAGTAGATGGAACGCGAGCCGTCCGCGCCCGTGCGCGCCCTTTAATGCGAGGTTTGCCTTCTTCGCGGAATCGTTGAAGCTCCCGAAGGTGTCGTTCAGTGTGTCGAAGTCGATACCGTGACCATCATCTTTTACGATGACTCGCTCGATGCCGTGCATGCTGTTCTCGACCAAGTCGACCGATACACTGGTTGCGGCTGCATCAAAGCCGTTCCAGGCAAGTTCAAACAGCGGCTGCCAAATCTCCGCAGTCTTGAAGTGCTTCTTGATACCCTCGTTGCCAATGGCGGCAACTCCCTTAATGACAACAGAATTCTTCGTCATGTGCGCCCCATCTCCTTTTCGGAGATTGTGACATGCGGGGCCGCACCTTCTTGGCCTACGAAGCGGGAGGACAGCGGCCGCCCCGTGCAGTTTCTCTGCGGCCGAGGTGTGCTGGTTCCAGTACAGCTGGCAGCAGGCGCGCAGCATGGTCTCGACGGGCAACGGCGGCGCAAAGGCGCAAGACGCGCCTTATGTCGAACGTTGAGCCTCAGCTTTCCGGGGGGCCGTCTCACCCAAGCCGAATTCCGTAATGGGTCGGGCGCACCAATTGGTAATTCGTTAGAGCTTCCCCTGCCTCGGGCGGGACATCGGGCAGTGGCTACCCTGCCCAGGCCTGTGCTGAACGGCCGCTCCTGGATGTGCAGCGGTCCGCCGTCCTGCGAACTGTTCAACGACTGGTACTGGTAGGAAGAGTCAAGCCAGAGGCCAATTGGAATTCGCGCTTTGATTCATGAGTGCCGACTTTCCCCATGAAATTCTGTCGAATTGGAGCTTCGTCACATGGCTGTGGCTTGGGATTCGCCGGCGAAGGTTCACTGGACGCATTGGAGGACGTCATCGCGCTGACTCTGCTAGCGTGTTGCACACGCTCTCAGATCTCGGTTTGCTCGGAGATAACGAGGGCGGCATTGATTTCGGTGCCGACATAGTGGACGTTCGACTCGAGCGCGGAGCAATCAAGCCACTGCTGCACAGCCCGAAGACTTTGGGTTCTGCGATACATGGGCGGTAGTGACCACGCGTGTCGTGTCAGGTCTTGAGTTTGGAGCTGGCCTGCGGCTGACATCGGCTGTCTGCTCTTCCGAGCAGCAGTCGTTCAGTATGCGAGGAACGGCCGGCTGCTCTCAGCCTGAAGCTGCCTCCAATGCGCGACATGAAGCGCGCTTGAGGTGAAGGTGCCACTTCAGATATCTCGTGCATATTGAGGCGAAAGTTGCTCCGGAAGGCGGCCTGAATTGGTGGGCTCTATGCCAGATTTTGTTTGTTTACGACTTTAGTTCGTGATCCCGAAAGTCGAGCTGCTTGGGAACCCGCATGGATGCTAGAGCCCTGTTTACGACTTTAATTACTCAGAACAGTTGTTGTTCCGGTTCATTGAAGTCGCAAACACAAAATCGAACCTTCGATGACGCTGGAGCAGCGAACTCAACTCGTACTTTCGGCCAAGACCCGCCGCGGGGGACGCAGTTCAGCACGGCACATTCACAACCCGGACTGGCGATCCAATGGGTAGATTTTGTTCATGCCTTGTGTGGTCGGAACCGAATGATCCAAGGCCTTAAATCGGATGCGCGCTATGGCTGTCCATTGCGCGCTCCTTGCTCCGCAATGCCAGTGTATGTATGCCGGAAAAATCGAACCTCTCCAACATTTCTTTGAGCAAGGCAGTGAACGGCGCATGACTGGACCGTTGGCAATGAAATTCGATCCAGCTTTCGATATCCGTAAGACGACCGTGCAATGCCAGGTTGGCAAGCTCATCCAAGGCCGCCTTTTCCGGTAGAGCCTGCCCGGGCAAGTCCAGATCTTGCGGCGGTTCGCCATGGCATGCCATGCTCGGAGGGACAATAGACCAATTCGAATCAGCGTCACTGAACTCAGGAACGGACAACGCGAAAGAAAAGGTGGAGCCTTGACCAACAGTACTGGTGACGTGCAGGGTGCTGCCCATGGCTGAAAGAATGCGCTGTGCAATGAATAAGCCCAACCCCGTGCTTCCGCTTGTGGCCTGAACCTGCTGAAAGGCGCCGAATATATCGATGTTGGAATTCAAGTCGATTCCAACTCCCGTATCACTCACAGCGAAGTGCAGGGAGTGCCCTTTTTCTTCGGGCTCCAGAGTGACAGACAGGTTTATCGCTCCGTTACGTGTAAATTTTGCTGCGTTGGAGAGCAGATTGAGCAGCACCTGCCGCAGGCGATTGCCATCCAGGTACATCACCCTGGGGATTCTCTGGGGCAGTTGACAGCGAAAGCGGTTGTTCTGTTTTGAACATAAAGCGAGCGCATACCCCGAAATATCATTCAATAAAGGAAGTAGTTCCGTTGTTGTGGGCTTCAGGGCAAGTGGATGCAATTCCAGCGTAGAGTAATCCTGCAACTCATCTATTAAGCTTAATTGATATTTAATATTGTCCTGAATTGATATCAAGGCCTTTCTTTGCGCGTCAGTGGCATCATTGAGTAATAGTTCAGCATATCCAGAGATAGTCGCCAGGGGTGCACGCAGGTCATGACTGATAAAACCCAAGGTTTCTGTCTTTTGTTGATTTTTCACCTTGGCATCGGCCAGCGATTTTTGCTGCAATAAATAATTCCCATTGATCATCAAACAGATAGCGGTAATGGGCATGACTGCAGAAAAGACAAAAACGTAAGCGATTTGAATGTAAGAAGCTCCTGTGGGACCAGTAGGCACCAGATCAGGGATGAACAAGGTTGTGAAGCGGATCAAGTAGACCAAGCATTCGATGGCCAGTGAAGTCGAGAGCAGGCGATTAATGAAGGACTTATCACCGTATCGAATGACAGTAATGAATTGAATGAATACAAAAACAAATAAAAAAGAGGTAAAGCTCATCAGTCGATATGGGTAATTTGGATTTCCCCACATGAACCAAAAAACCAAAACCTCAGAGATCACAGTGCAAGGTATAATTAAATACCGCATCAAGGGCTGGCCGTAGAATTTTCTAATGCCAAGCGTTTGCACGGCCACACCCAGCGTCAATAGATGATTCCCAATGGATGAATAGGAGTAGATTGTTGGGTTGTTATTAAACCACCCGGCATACAAACACACAGCCAAAGTGGCGATAAAAAATCCCAGTGTGTAAAGACCAATTCTGTTGATGCCAATCTGACGAATATGATTTGACAGAAGCAGAGGAATCAGTACAAGCCCTGAAACAAAGGCCGACGTAGCAAAGAATAGATTGTAGTTAATGGTGGTCATCTTGAGCTCGCTGTCAGATTACCCTCAACTTATTCGAAAAGACCAATGGCTATTGCGTGGCGCTGGGATCCATGGCCAGCGCAGAACTGATCTTGGGGTTGAACGCACATCGTCACGAGCCTGCGTACAGATGTCGTAAGACTTCAGCACTTGCCAGCCCCTTGGCTCGCCGCTTGACCGTGACCAACTCATTGCCCTGAGTCGTCTCCCTCTGGATGACTCGATGGAAGGCTGCTTCAGTGATCACGAGGGGCATGACTGTTCTGGTTGCTGACAACGTTCGATTGTCGCTGGGCCGATGCAGCCTGCCTAAATGGGCATTTCCCTAATTGAGTCTGCTCTGACAGCCCCACGACCTCAAGACTCACGCTATATCTGCTGAGGAACGCTCATTCGTGGCTGTCTACCTTGACTGCGAAGCGGTCAGGCATCAGGAGGCAGAAGCATGCTCATCCTGAAAGGCCGCCGCGCAAGGGAAGTCAAGCTTCTGATAGCTGGAGGGAGGTTGTACGTCGCTACTATGAATTCAGAAATTCACTAAGTCAGATAGCAACTTGTCGAACGACGGCAACGGGTGGACAGGAGTGGGCTGCTGCTGGTTTCATCTTCTGCCTTGTCAAGGTGTCAACGAAACTGGCAGCAGCCCAGGGTGGCCGATGAGTGTACGAATCCACTCCCGCAGTGCGTCAGACCGAAGCTGGATCCATCTTTTCCCTGTCTATGCCGTAGAGTAGGATGGCGTCGCTGACACGCTGACGTGCAAGCACGCCATCATCGGCCAGGGCTTTCAGCGCTGCTAGTACGATGAAATGGCGGTCCACCTCGAAGAACGCGCGCAGCGATTCACGCGTGTCGGAGCGGCCGAAGCCGTCGGTGCCCAGCGAGACGAACCTGCGGCCTTCGACGAACGGGCGGATCTGGTCACCGACGATCCGCATGTAGTCCGTCGTCACGATGACCGGTCCAGGACGTTCTTGCAGACACTGCTGTACGTAGGGGACGCGCGGCTCGTCCTCGGGGTGCAGCATGTTCCAGCGCTCTGCCGCCATGCCTTCGCGGCGCAACTCGGTCAGGCTGGTGGCGCTCCAGATATCGCTCAATACGCCGAAATCCTTTTCCAGCAGCTCGCCCGCGGCGATGACCTCGCGCAGGATGGAGCCGCTGCCCATCAGCTGTACGTGGGGCTGAGCGGAGGACCGTGGCTTGCCATCCAGCAGATGGAGGCCCTTGAGGATGCCCTCCTCGCTGCCTTCCTTCAGGGCGGGGTTCGGGTAGTTTTCGTTGAGCAGGGTGATGTAGTAGTAGATGTCCTCCTGCTCCACATACATGCGGCGAAGTCCGTCCTGGATGATGACGGCCAGCTCGTATGCAAAGGTCGGGTCGTAGGAGACACAGTTCGGGATCACGGACGACAGCACGTGGCTGTGGCCGTCGTCATGCTGCAGTCCCTCGCCCATGAGCGTGGTGCGGCCCGAGGTCGCGCCCAGCAGGAAGCCGCGCGTGCGGGCATCACCTGCCGCCCATGCGAGGTCTCCCACGCGCTGCAGGCCGAACATGGAATAGAAAATGTAGAACGGAATGGCGGCTACGCCGTGGTTGCTGTAGGCCGTGCCCGCGGCGATCCATGACGAGATCGCGCCGGATTCGTTGATGCCCTCCTGCAGGATCTGACCGTCCTTGGCTTCCTTGTAGTAGCTGAGTTGGCCGGCGTCCTGGGGGGTATAGAGTTGTCCCAGGTAGGAGTGGATGCCGATCTGGCGGAACAGGCCCTCCATGCCAAAGGTGCGCGACTCGTCGGGCACGATGGGGATGACGAGCTTGCCGATGTGTGGGTCCTTGAGCAGCGTGGTCAGGATGCGCACGAAGGACATGGTGGTCGAGACGCCCCGATCACCGCTGTCCTTCAACTGTGCTGCGAAAGTGTCGAGCGGGGGAACGACCAGTGGTGCGACCTTGCCATTGCGGGCGGGTACATACCCGCCAAGCACAGTCCTGCGCTCGGCGAAATAGCGGGCTTCCTCGCTGTCGGGTGCGGGCTTCAGGTACGGCATGTCCTCCAGCTGGTCATCCGGCACGGGCAGCGCGAATCGGTCGCGGAAGGCCCGCACCGCGTCTGCGCTCATCTTTTTCAACTGGTGGTTGATGTTCTGGCCCTCACCGGCCTCGCCCATGCCGAAGCCCTTGACGGTCTTGACGAGGACAACCGTTGGCCGCCCCTTGGTTTCGACGGCCTGCGCGTAGGCGGCGTAGACCTTCTCGGGGTCGTGGCCGCCGCGTGCCAGCGCCCAGATCTCGTCGTCCGACAGGTGCGCAACCAGCTCCCGCAACTGCGGGTACTTGCCGAAGAAATGCTCTCGCACATAGGCGCCGCTCTGTGACTTGAATGTCTGATATTCGCCATCCACGCATTCCATCATGCGCTGGCGCAGCAACCCCGTGGTATCGCGCCGCAGCAGGTCGTCCCAGCCGCTGCCCCAGAGCACCTTGATGACGTTCCATCCGGCGGCGCGGAAGGTGCCCTCCAGCTCCTGGACGATCTTGCTGTTGCCACGCACGGGGCCATCCAGCCGCTGCAGGTTGCAGTTCACGACGAAGATCAGGTTGTCGAGCCGCTCGCGTCCGGCCAGCGAGATAGCCGCCAGCGACTCGGGCTGGTCCATCTCGCCGTCGCCGAGGAATGCCCAGACCTTGCGGCCCTGATGCTCCAGCAGCCCGCGATATTCCAGATAGCGCATGAACCGTGCCTGATAGGCCGCGGTGAGGGGCCCCAGTCCCATCGAGACCGTGGGGAACTGCCAGAAGTCGGGCATCAGGCGAGGATGGGGGTAGGACGACAGTCCAACGCGTCCTGCTTCGCGGCGGAAGTTGTCCAGTTGCGATTCGGTGATGCGGCCTTCGAGGTAGGCGCGCCCGTAGATGCCCGGGGCCGAGTGTCCCTGGATGTAGACCATGTCGCCGCCGAAGGTGGCGGTGCGGCCGCGAAAGAAATGGTTGAAGCCTACGTCGTAGAGCACTGCGGCCGATTGGTAGGTGGCGATGTGGCCGCCCACGTTGGAGTGCTTGCCGGCGCGCAGCACCATGACCATGGCATTCCATCGGATGTAGGCGTTCAGGCGGCGTTCCACGCCAAGGTCGCCCGGGTAGGCTGGTTGCCGCTCCCTGGGGATGCTGTTGACATAGGCGGTCGTCACCCGGCCATGCAGGTCACCATGCTGCTCCATGTCACGGTCCACGAGCTGGTCGATGAGGTAGTGGGCGCGCGGTCGGCCTTCGACGGTGACGACGGCCTGCATGGCTTCCAGCCACTCTCGTGTCTCTTGCGGATCGACGTCGGTCAGTGTGATCGGTGGGGTCATGACATATCTCCTGGTAGGGCAGCGTTGTTGAAAGCAGGCCATGGTCCGGCCTGTCGTAGCGGACTCCATGGTGGATGAGTTTTCTTCTTATGAATTGCAATTGCAATAATAGCATTTGCAATCGTTTGGCGTGAAATATAATTGCAAGTGCAATTCAATCTCCATGAAAGGATCCTGGTCATGACGGCTGAGGGGGCTGATCTCTGGTACTCGTTCGTGCGCGCGCATCGAACCATGATTCGCGAGGTAGAGCGTCGCCTGGCCGCGGCGGAGCTGCCCGGCTATGCGTGGTATGACGTGCTGTGGGGGCTGGAAAGTGGCCCCGGTGGCGTTCGGCGCATGCATGAGCTTGCCGATACGCTGGCCATCGAACGCTACAACCTCACGAGATTGGTGGATCGCCTGGAGCGGGAGGGCCTTGTCACGCGATCCCGCTCAGCCGAGGACGGCCGGGCCGCCTACGCGACCATCACCAAAGAGGGGCGGGCACTGCGCAGGAAAATGTGGAAGGTGTATGAATCCACCGTGGCCGAACTGTTTCTCGGTCAATTCAGTGCGGATGAGCAGAGGGTGCTGGCCCTGGCCCTGGATCGCGCGAGCGACGCTGCCCGCGCATCGCAAGGAGAACCTTCCGCGTAGGCACTGTCCTATGACAGTGCCGTCAGTGCATATCGCTCGAGCGCCTCACCGGCCAGGCGCTTGGAAATATCGCCCGCGTCGCCCAGCAGCTTCAGTGCGACAGCGGCAATCCATTGCGGGCTGAGCTGGCTTTGCTGTGGATGAGAATCAGCCCCCAGTGCGGTAAATGCGGAAGGAACCATGGCACCGATCTGGCTGGCCACGTGGCGCGCGTAGCCGGTTACCGCGACGACGGGAGCGCGACTGCTGGAGAGGCAGGACTGGAGATGTGACGTTCTCTTCTTTGACAGGGGATGCAGCATGTTCCAGCGATCGGCCTCACGGCCATCGCGCGCCAGGCGCGTGTAGCTTGGACAACTCCAGACCTCGCACCCGATGCCCCAGTCATTCCGTAGAAGGGCCGCTGCATGCCTTACATGCTGCAGCGCATTTCCCGCACCCAGCAGTCTGATGCTGGCCGCAGGCACTCCGCGCACTCGGCTGATGCGGTACATCCCTTTGAACGCGCTCTTTACGTTGGAGTCGGTCAACGCAGGGGTATCGTCACTGTCGTCGCCATGTGCGGAGAGATAGAAGAAGCCGGGTCTGCCATCGAGATAGAGTGCCTGCAATGCCGAACGGAAAATGGCAAGCGCTTCGGCTCCCGAAGCCGGGTCGTAAGGGGTGCCGTCGGCATCGGACGACAGCCAGAGAGGGACGGAGGGGTGCATGCCCCTGGGCCAGCGGGAACGCAGCGCTTCCATGTGATTGCAGAAGATGCCATGGCCTTTCGACTCGGACAGTGCAGCATGGAGGCCTGCGAGCGAGCCGGAGTGTGCCATGTAGAGCAGTGGCCTCTCACTCCCAGCGCGCTGATCACCGAACCACAACGGCCATGCGCTCACGTTGCCTGGCTGCAGGCTACTGTCCGTGGCACGTCCTGCCGCCCTGACGACCCATGCATGGTTGCCATCTGGCGCCTCTTGTTCCAGGCGGTCTGCGATTGCCCGCATGGCCTCGAGGGGCGAAGCGCTCTGGCATCGGGCATTCAGTGCGGGCTCGCCAAGGCGCCGAAGGCAGGCGGCAGCGGCCCGCTGTGCCTGGAGTGAGTGGTTTGAAGCATGGGGTCGACTCTTGCGCATGGCCTGTCTTCCTCGATGGGCCGCGGAAACTTACTTGGCCCATTTTTACGATTGCAATTACAATGATTGTAATTGCAATTTTAAAAACGAGCCAGCTTGGAACAACCCGGCCCCAGTGCGTCAAGCGCCGGAACGCGTGGGCCCGGAACGCCTGCGGCGCAGCCGGCCGGCCACCAGCGCGGCGGCCAGCAAGCCGGTGGCGGCCAGGCCAGAAGGGCTTAACGCAGGGACGGCATGCGCTCCTGCAGGCGGTGGTCCCTCGACGGCCTTGTCGTCATTCAGGATCGTGCCGGAGGTTTGTACCGAGATGGCTTTCGCGAGGCTGGGAATGTCATCCAGCAGCACATGCAGGGTCTCGTCGGGCTCGTGACTGGCGTCGCCGTGCACCTCGACCATGATGGTGCGCGGGCTGGCATCGCCGGGAAGCCAGGTGAATGCTCCATCGCCGCTGGTGTAGTCCCCGGGGGCAGTGGCGGTGCCGTCCACGGTTCGCCAGCGGATGCTGAAGGCTTCGGTGGGCGGCTCCGATAGGGTAACGGTGAAGTTCAGCGCGGTGTGCGTTCCCGGGCCGCCTTCGACAGTCGATGCATCGGTGATGCGCACCTGCGGTGCGGGCGGTGGTCCGTCATCGTTGATGATGACTCCGGTACCCACCGTGTCCGTGCTCGGGGCCGCACCGATGAAATCGCTCAGGTGCACGGTGAGGACCTCGTCGGGTTCGGGCGTGGTGTCGCCATGGATCGGTACGGTGATGGTCTTGTACGTGTCCTCGCCCGCAGCCCATGCGAGCGAGCCGGAACTGGCGGTGTAGTCGGCGGGAGCAGTGGCCGTGCCGTCCGCAGTGCGCCAGCGCAGGCTCACGTTTTCGGTGGGAATGCTGGAGAGGGTGACCGTGAACTCCATGCTCGCGGTACCGGCGTTGCCTTCGGTCACGCGGCCATTGCTGATGGAGGCCAGCGGCGCATCCAGCACCAGTGTCCCGCGTGCATAGTTGGCGGTGGATGCGGCACCGTCCGTGGTCCTGAAGCCGAAGCAGGTGTCGTTCACTCCCTCGGCGGAACGCCCGGTGACGGAGCAGGGGGCGTTGAGGATGACCTGGTTGACCTCGGGGTTGTAGGGGGAGGTGCGGGCTGCGATGAGCTGTGCGCGGTCTCCTTGGCGGTGCGGCGCATCCGATTCATCGGCCCAGCGGCTCACCATGATGGCTGCGTGCGTGGGCTGGCCCGTGGCGTCGGTGGCCACCCGGAATCCCAGCACGCGGGCGCCGGGCGCGTCATGGGTGATCACCGTCTGGCCGTTGCCGAAGGCCCAACCGGTGATTCGGGGAAGAATCACGTCGTTCTCCGTCAGGTTGGCGGGCAGCGGCTCGGCCGTCGTGAAGAAACCGGTCACGCCATCGCCTGCCGCCAGTTCGAGGCAGGTGCCCGCGCTGCAGGGTTTGGTGTAGTGCTGAAAGCGGTCGTAGGCCGTCGATGCGTAGCGGTAGGTCACGGCATGGGCGGAAAAGGAAATACCGGATGCAAGGCACAGGAGCGCGAGCGCCGCGCGGGATGTCGAAACGAGAGTCATGCTGCTTGGGGGAGGGTTGCGGTGGCGGCATTGTTGGGATGTGCCGGCCGGCGCACCATCCCCCAAGGGGTACGGTGGAGCGTGAGGGCATCCCATGCCGCGAGTGTCGGCACGGCCCGTGTGCCATCCGGCGTGTCACTGGCGCCGCAGCCTAGGCACGCAGGTTGCGACCGAGTTCATCCCAGTTGCTGGCGCTGGCGACCTCGAGGATGGCGCTCAGGTGCTTCTTGAGTGCAGCATTGCTCACGCCGGCCAGCGCAAGGCTGTCGGAGCGGGCATGCCCCAGTCCCGCCAGCACGGCGATTTCTCGCTGCAGGGGCGTCAACGGCAGGTCCACGACACGCCGCACCACGTCGATCTGGCGCGGGCGCTGCAGTTGCAGCGTCAGCAGCCAGTGGGTCGTGGAGGCAGCGGTAGGCTGCGAGCCGGAGTGCAGCGGCCGTGTGCGCAGGTCCAGCAGGCCCTGGGGCACGGTCATCAGCCGGCTCTGGCCGGGCAGCAGCCCAAGCAGGGAAAGCAGGTCGGCGGGCAGCGCCGTGGCGCTCGCGCCATACAGGCCCAGGCCGCGTATGTGGGCCGCCTGCAGCAGTTGCAGCGCCTGCGCATCGGCCGACAGCGGGCGCAGCGTGGAGGCTTCGAACAGGACATGGCCCGTGGCGCTGTGGACGCTCTCGCTGGACGGGCCTCCCTGAAGCCTGAAGGCTCGCTGCAGGCTGGCGCAGGCGCGCTCCATCGTGCAGGCCTCGGCAGCGCTGAATCCGTTGCCAAAGCCGGTGCTCTGCCCACGGAACACGGCAGCAACGGCTCGCGTCACGAGACGGCCGGAGGGGCCCGGAACTTCCACCCGCAGGTCCAGGGTGTAGTGGTGGCCGTTCGGACGCATCAGCAGGTTGTGGCTGTTTGATCGGTAGTGCGCAGCGTCCGGTGACAGCAGCCGGCCCACGCGGGGGCCCTCAGGCCGGGCGAGGGCGAGGATGTTGGTTTCCCCTGGACCGGTGAACAGGTGGAACTCGTTGAGAAAGAGATTGCGCACGCTCGGGGGCGAGTCCTCATGATGGAAGCCCTCGGGCAAGCCCTCTTCGTCGAGCCAGAACAGCGCCGCCGCATCGGCCCCCACCAGGGCACGCAGCACGGCGCACACTTCGGCGGCGATGGGTGCGAGGCCCAGGCCCAGCCGGCAGAGCAGATCAAGCTTGTGCCAGAGCCGTTGATGATGAAGATATGCGCTGGTCGTCATGGGGCGGGAGGATGGTTTGGCGCTCGGTTTTCCTGCTGCGACGGGCGGACGGGTTATGTCAAGAGCTCATGCATGCGCTTTCCAGCGCAGGGATGGCCGAATTCTGGACTGCCGCGCCATGATGCGCCATTCCCCCAAGGGCTACGGTCCGGCGTGCAGACGGCTGGCCAGGTCCTCCCAGTCGCTGGCTCCGGCAGCCTCGAGAATGGTGCGCAGGTGCTTCTTCAATGCGGCAGGGCCCACCCCGGTGAGCTCCGTGCAGTCGGCGCGCGCATGGCCCAGGCCTGCCAGCGCGGCGATTTCCCGCTGCAGCGGTGACAGCGGCAGCGCCAGCACGCGGCGCACCACCTCGATCTGGCGCGGGCGCTGCAACTGCAGGGTCAGCAGCCACTGGCCCGCACCGCTGGCGACGGGGTGCAGTGGATGCATGCGGATGTCGAGCAGGCCATGCGGCACGGGAATGCTGGCGGCCTGGCCCGGCTGAAGGCCCAGGTGGCCGAACAGGTCGTCCGGCAGTGCTGGGCCTGCCTCGCCTCGAAGACCCAGGCCGCGCAGGTTGGCCTCCTGGAGCAGCTGCGTGGCGGTGGCATCCGCGAGCAGCGGGCGCAGGCTGTCGGCATCCAGGAGAACATGGCCGACGGCGCCGTCATGGCTGACCCCCAGGCTGCCCGCCGGCTTGCGCGCGAAGGCGCGTTGCAGGCAGGTGCCCGCGCGCTGCAGCAGCCCGGCCTGCTCGGAGCTGAAACCCGTGCCCGGCGCTCGGAACAGCGCGGCGACGGCCCGGGTGCGACCCTGCACCTCCACGCGCAGATCCAGCGTGTGGTGATGTCCGCTGGGGCGGATCAGCAGGTTGTAGGTGTTGGAGCGGAAGTAGCCGGCGTCCGGCGCGAGGAGCCGGCCCACCTGAGGTCCCAGGGGCTGTGCGAGCGCAAGCACATTGGTCTCATGGGCGCCGACGAACAGGCGATGGAATTCATTGAGGAACAGGTTCTGTGCGGAAGCGGGCGAATCCTCATGGAAGAAGCCCTCGGGCGCCCCATGCTCATCCAGCCAGAACAGCGCCGCGGCATCCGCGCCGATCAGGGTGCGCAGCACTGCGCATATGTCGGGCGCGATCGGAGCCAGCCCCAGGCCCAGCCGGCACAGCATGTCCAGCTCCTGCCAGAGCCGCTGCCTTGCTGCGGTGGTCGAGGAGTGTGGCGATTTCATAAGGTATGGGTACAGCGCGGAAGGGGCGTATTGTCTCCAAATAGCCTGCGGCGCTGTCGCCCTGTTTTCCCCTATGTCTGTTCCTTATGGCGCTACGCGCAGCGTCCTCGCCTTCGTGCGGTGCTGATGTCGCCGAGGACACCGGAGGATAAAAGCGTGCGTCGTGTGTCGCGCAGCCTGGACGAATGCTCTGTACTCGTGACCGAGCACATCTGGTTCTTTGACGGTTTACTTCCAGCAATCTGTGAGTATTGCGATGGCAATGGGATGTGTAAATGTGAATATTCGCAATTACACAGATTGTTAGTGTGCAATATATGCGAATGTCATCGGTGTGGATGGTTGTTTGGGTGAAATAATCCACTGCGGATCACTGTCGACATGGCTGCGGAAAATGGCTTGGTGATTATTATGGCGATGATATGAGTGATTGTGATTGCTAGAGGATTGTTGGGCTGATCTGAAACAGCGGGTATCATTTTTTGGAAATTGTATTGACTCTACGAATTTTGATTTATCGCAAATTACCAGGGTGTTCGATTGCTAACCTTGGTGCCTTCATTTGTCAGGGGTGAGGGTTTGAGAATTCATGGGAGCAATTCCCAATGAATTTACTATCGAATAATTTTTCTACTCATGCAGATTAATGCCTGCAATAAGCCGTTGAGCAATGAGTCCAGCTTTGTTGGCTTCTTGCGCAGGTCAATCGTTTTCCCGGTATGGGTGTGATGTTGGGGTTTGTGAGTCAGGAATAGCTGACTCAAATTAAATACTGCAAGGCTATATGGCTAACCAATTTTTTGATTGGTCGGCCACTGTCCTGTTTCTGATTTTTATTTTTGAAAGAGAATTTCTATGTCTTCTTCCATGGCTCCTGTTGAAATCGTTGTTGTTTCCAGGAAAACGGCCGTCACCAAGTACGGCATGCCCACTGATTTTCGCCTCGAGGATGGTGGCGTCGTGCAAATCCAGGCCACGCGTGCCCAGGTCAAGGACCTGGCGCGGGTTGGCAAGGATCTGGTCGTCACACTGCAGAATGGGGAAACCATCACTGTCCGAGATTTCTTCGCGCCACTGGATGGCGGGCAGTCCCACGTGGTTCTGCAGGACGACGCCGAAGGTCTCTGGCTCGTCGAATTGGGAACAGGCGAGGGCTCTCTGTCATGGGGGTATTCGAGCCTGTACTCGATCGATTCCCTGATGGCGGGCGAGCAGACGAACTCCTCGATACCCATCGTGGCGATGTGGGGCGGCATGGCCGGCCTGCTGGCCGTGGGCAGCGCAAGCACCCACAATGCGTCGCAGAAACCATCTCCGGCTGTCCTCGAACCGGTCAATGGAGTCAAGCCGATCACGGGAACGGCCGAGCCTGGGGCCACCGTGATCGTGTCATTTCCGGGTGGAGGCAGCCACACGGCCGTGGTGGGGGCCGACGGCAAATTCAGTGTCCCCAATCCGGGTCTGAAGGATGGTGACACGGTGACCGTGGTCGTGAGTCATCACGGTGCCGAGAGCAACCCGGTGGTGATCACGGTGGATGCGCTTGCCCCGGCCAACCCGGTGGTTCATCCTGTCAATGCAACGCATCCGATCACGGGCACCGCCGAGCCGGGCTCCACGGTGACGGTGACCTTCCCCGACGGATCACAAAAGACCACCGTGGCCGGGAAGGACGGGCATTTCGAGGTGCCCAATCCGGGCATGCTGGCCGATGGACAGCCCGTGAAGGTGACTGCCACCGATCCCGCCGGCAATGTGAGCGGCGAGGTGATCATGAAGGTGGATGCCATGGCGCCACCCGTGCCCCAGGTCCATCCTGTCAATGGGCACGATCCCATCACCGGCACGGCGGAGCCGGGGGCCGTGGTGACGGTGGTATGGGACAACGGCAAGACCATCACGGGTGTTGCAGATGCAGATGGGCATTTCTCGCTGCCCAATCCGGGCACGATGAAGGACGGAGAGGTCATTCGCGTCTCGGCCACCGATGCGGCCGGAAACACCGGCCCAGCGGCCACAGTGACGATTGACGCGTCGGCACCCGTCGCTCCGAAGCTGAACCCGGTCAATGGCAAGGACCCGATTGCCGGTGAAGCGGAGCCCCACTCCACCATCAAGGTCACGCTGCCCGACGGCACGACCGCTGTGGCCGAGGCCGGGGCCGATGGAAAATTCCAGATACCGAATCCAGGGCTGGAAGATGGAGCCTCTCTCCAGGTGGTGTCGGTCGATGCCGCAGGCAATGCGAGCGAGCCGGTGATCGTGGTGGTGGACGCACGGGCTCCGGCGCCGCCTCAAGTTGACACGGTCAGCAGCAAGGATCCGATCACGGGTCATGCGGAACCGGGCAGCACGGTCACGGTGACGTACCCTGATGGCAGTACTTCCACGACCAAGGTGGGAGACGCTGGGAGCTTCTCCATCCCGAACCCCGGTGGGCTCGAAGGCGGGCAGATCCTCATCGTGGTGGCGACCGATGCTGCGGGAAACACCAGCGATCCCACCAGGGTGCCGGTTCACCCGGAAGATCCAGTTCCTGTACCTGCGCCCATCGTCAACCCTGCCAATGCACTGGACCCTGTCACCGGCACGGCCGTGCCCGGCAGCAAGGTGACGGTCACTCTGCCTGATCACTCGCAGGTGGAAGGCCATGCGGATGAGCATGGCCACTTCAGCGTTGCCCATCCCGATATGGTGTTGAAGGACGGAGACGTGATCGTCGTGCAGGTATCGGATGTCGACGGGAACAGGAGCGATCCCGTTCGGGTCACCATCGACGCGGTGGCACCCACTACACCAACGATTGACCCCGTCAACGCGTTGGACCCTATCTCGGGCACGGCAGAACCAGGCAGCAAGGTGACGATCACTTTCCCTGACGGGCAAAGCCAGACTGTCGTCGCGGGTCCGGACGGCCACTTCAGCATGGCCAATCCCGGCCTCGAAGATGGCAAGGCGATCACGGTCACTGCAACCGATGCGGCGGGCAATGTCAGCGGCGAAGCCACCATCACCGTGGACGGCATTGCTCCCGTGCTGACGATCACCGACGATGTCGATGGCATTGTCGGCAAGGATGGCCACGTCACCTTCACATTCACGTTCAGCGAGGACGTGAAGGATTTCGATCTGAGCGATATCCAGGTCTCGGGAGGGCAGGCTGGTCAACTCGTCCAGATCAGTCCCCGCGTCTACATGCTGGAAGTCAAGCCGCCGGCGGGAGGCACCCTGGGCATCATCCAGGTCAGTGTGGCTGCCGGGGCTGTGCACGACGCGGCAGGCAATGCCAACCTCGGGGTGACTGCCCAGCAGGCCTACGACCTGGTCGCACCCGGGCTGGATTCTCTGAGCCAGTTGGAGCTGCAAGACGACGTGGGCGACGTGCGCGGCGAGATCAAGACCGGCATGACGACGGACGACAGCACTCCGACCTACGTCGGCAAGGCCGATCCGGCAGAGGTGGCCCGAATCGAACTGCTGGACAAGGGCGTGGTGATCGGCAGCGCGGTGGTGAATGCAGACGGCTCATTCAGCGTATCTCCTGACCACCCTATCACGGGTGGGGGGCACAGCTTCTCGCTGAGACCGGTGGACGCGGCGGGTAACGTGGGGCCGGCCACACCACCGATCGATTTCATATTCGATGGAGTCAAGCCCGGCACGCCTGCCATCGGCGACCTTTCGGACAACAGCAATGGCCAATGGGTGAATATCCAGAAGGGTGACTCGACCAAGGACACGACACCGGTGATCAGCGGCACCGGAACGGCAGGCAACACGATCACCGTCTACGACGGGGCCGCCGTCGTGGGCACGACGGTGGTGGACAAGAACGGTCACTGGAGCGTTGAGGTGACGGAGTTGGATGATGGCGAGCACAAGCTCCACGCCACCGCCACCAATCCTGCGGGTGTGGAAAGCGATCCTACGGGTGAATACATCTTTATCGTGGACACGGTAGCGCCAGACAAACCTGCCATGCCTGTTGCATACGACAACGTAGGTGCTGACCAAGGCCCGATCCAGCCTGGTGGAACGACGGACGACGCGACCCCCACATTTGCCGGCAAGGTAGAGCCGGGCGAGCGTGTGACCATCTACGACAACGGCAATGTGATCGGTCAGGCCGATGTGGACAAAGACGGCTATTGGAACTGGACACCGGCCACAGATCTGGCCGAGGGACCGCACAGCCTGACCAGCACAGTGACCGATATGGCAGGCAACGAGAGCCAGCCGAGCGATGCGATCAGCTTCACGGTGGATACGACACCGCTGGAGCTGGTGATCAGCCGGGTGCTGGACAACGTGGGCGACAAGCGGGACCCCATCGCCAGCGGCGGAGCCACCGACGACGCCACCCCCACCTTTGAAGGCCGGGCGACGGCCGGTGCAACGGTGACGATTCTCGAAGGTGGCAAGGTGATCGCCACGACCAGGGCCGATGCACAGGGCCACTGGAGCGTAGAGTTGCCGCACCAGGCGGACGGCACGCACGTGTACGAGGCGCAGGCGAAGAACGCGGCGGGCGATATCGTCAAGGCCGGCTTCACGCTGACGGTGGACACCCAGCCCTCGAGCGTGCCGACGGTGGACGGTGCCTACGATGACGTGGGTGCGCACCAGGGGTCGCTTGTGAGCGGGCAGGTCACGGACGACACCACCCCGACGCTCAAGGGAACGGGGACGGCTGGCGACAGGATCAACGTGTACGACGGCGACACGCTCATTGGCACCACGACGGTCAAGTCCGACGGTACCTGGGAGTACACGGTGCCGTCGCTCACGACCGACGGGGAGCACCGCATCACCACGACCAGCGTGGATGCGGTGGGCAACGAGAGCGTCAGGAGCGACGCGTTCATCGTGAACCTGGACACCTCGGTGCCGGACCTTGCCAATGCACTTATCAGCATCGATCCGATTGCGGGTGACAACAGGGTCAATGCGGTGGAGGCCGCAGGCAACGCCATCCTCACGGGCAAGCTCACGGGCGTGCCGTCGGATGTCGTCGAGATCAAGGTGATCGTCGAGCTGAATGGCACAAAGTATGTGGCCAACGTGATCAACGGCCACTGGAGCGTGAGCGTGTCGGGCGACGCCCTGGTCAAGGATGCAGATCACAAGCTGAAGGTGACAGCGACCTTCAGCGATGCGGCAGGCAACAGTGATGACAAGAGCGTGGAGCAGAGCTACACCGTGGATCTTGTCGGCCCCGGTGAGAACGCGATCAGCGAGTTGAAGTTGCAGGACGACGTGGGCGATGTGTGCGGCGAGATCAAGTCGGGTATGACAACGGATGACAGCACCCCGACCTACATCGGCAAGGCTGATCCGGACGAGGTGGCACGTGTCGAGCTGTTGGACAAGGGCGTGGTGATCGGCAGCGCGGTGGTGAATGCCGATGGTTCGTTCAGCGTGTCGCCCGACCATCCGATCACGGGCTCGGATCACAGCTTCTCTCTGCGGCCGGTGGATGCGGCGGGCAACGTGGGGCCGGCCACGCCGGTGATCGACTTCACATTCGATGGCGTCAAGCCCGGCATACCGGCCATCACCGATGTCTCGCACAACGAAGGGGGGCCGCTGGTGAACATCCAGAAGGGTGGCTCGACCAAGGACACGACACCGGTGGTCAGCGGCACGGGCACGGCCGGCAGCACCATCAAGGTGTATGACGGCTCTACCGTGGTGGGTACTGCAACGGTGGATGCGAAGGGTCACTGGAGCGTGGAACTCAATGCGCTCTCGGAGGGTGAACACCGGTTGACGGCTACCGCGACCAACGCGGCAGGTGTGGAGAGCGAGGCGACGGGGCCGTACCCGCTGATCGTGGACACCGTGCCGCCAGCCAAGCCCTTGATGCCGACGGCATCCGATAACGTAGGCGCAGATCAAGGCCCGATCAAGCCCGGCAACACGACGGACGATGCCACTCCCACGCTCACCGGCAAGGTGGAGCCCGGTGAGCGCGTGACGATCTACGACAACGGCAGGGCGATTGGCGAGGCCGATGTGGACAAGGATGGCTACTGGAGCTGGACGTCGTCCACGGATCTGGCCGAAGGCTCGCACAGCCTGACCAGCACGGTGACCGATAAGGCAGGCAACGAGAGCCAGCCGAGCGACGCGATCACCTTCACGGTGGACACCACACCGCTGGAGCTGGTGATCAACCGGGTGCTGGACAACGTGGGCAGCAAGCAGGGCCCGATTGCCAGCGGTGGAGCTACCGACGATGCCACTCCCACCTTTGAAGGCCGGGCGACGGCCGGTGCAACGGTGACGATTCTCGAAGGCGGCAAGGTGATCGCCACGACCAAGGCCGATGCACAGGGCCACTGGAGCGTGGAGTTGCCACACCAGTCGGACGGCACGCACGTGTACGAGGCGCAGGCGAAGAACGCGGCGGGCGATATTGTCAAGGCCGGCTTCACGCTGACGGTGGACACCCAGCCCTCGAGCGTGCCGACGGTGGGCAGTGCCTACGACGATGTGGGCGCACACCAGGGACCGCTCGTGAGCGGGCAGGTCACGGACGACACCACCCCGACGCTCAAGGGAACGGGCATGGCTGGCGACAGGATCAACGTGTACGACGGCGACACGCTCATTGGCACCACGACGGTCAAGTCTGATGGCACCTGGGAGTACACGGTGCCGGCGCTCACGACCGACGGGGAGCACCGGATCACCACGACCAGCGTGGATGCGGTGGGCAACGAGAGCGCCAGGAGTGACGCGTTCATCGTGAACCTGGACACCACGCCACCCGATCTGAGCAAGGCCGTTCTGAGCGTTGGCGACGTGACCGGGGACAACGTCGTCAATGCCTCCGAAGGTCAGGGCACGGTGACGCTCACGGGGACCTTGACAGGACTGCCCAAGACGGAGGCTGTCACGGTCAAGATCGTGGTGAACCTGAATGGCACAATCTATGAAGCCACCCTGGTGGGAGAAACCTGGACGTTGGAGGTTCCGGGTCAGGCACTGGTTGCAGACATCGACCATAAGCTGCAGGTCGTGGCAACGGTCGTGGACGAGGCCGGCAATGCTTCGCAATTGACCGTGGAGCATGCCTACTCCGTGGACAACACGCTCACCCAGATCTGGCTGAACGACAAGATCGCGGGCGACAACATTGTCAACGCCGATGAGGTAACGAGCGTGATTGTGGGGGGAACCACGACAAACGTCAGTGACGGTCGGGTCGTGACGGTGACCTTCTCCGATGGCGTCCACAGTGTCAAGGTCACCGGTACGGTATCCGGTAATGCCTGGACTGCCGGCGCGGCCAATCTGAGCGGCCTGAACCAGGGGGCGATCACGGTCACCGCCGAGGTTGTCGACCAATTGGGCAACGCGCGCACGGCGGAAAGCATCGTCAAGCTCGACACCATTCGTCCGGATAACCCGGATGATTACCAGATCGAGATTCTGCTGTTCGAGGACAACGTTGCCCCGAATGTGAACGACTATCCATCAGGCACCACCACCAACGACACGTCGCCGCTGCTCAAGGGCACGGTGGCGGGACTCGAGGTCGGGGATGTGGTCCGGATCTACGAAGGCTCCAGGCTGCTTGGAACGGCCAACGTGCTGAGCGATGGAAGCTGGACCTTTCAGCTCGCAGGGGTCACTGAAGGCGAACATGGCTATACGGCCGTGATTTACGACGCTGCCGGAAATGCGGGTCTGGAATCCAGGCCGTTCACGCTGACGGTGGACTTCACGCCACCCGCATTTGCGTCGACCATCGTGTCCTATACGGATGACCAGGGCAGCCTGCAGGGCGACTTCGGCCATGCTACCGTGACCGACGATACGGCTCCGGTACTGAATGGAACCGTGCCGCAGGCCCTGGCGGCAGGGGAGGAAATCCGGGTCTACAAGCTGGTGGGGGCTGACAGCGTGCTGGTCGGAATCGCTACTGTATCGGCCGACGGAAAGAGCTGGTCGCTGCAATTGAGCGGACTGCAGCACGCGTCCGACTACGAATTCGTCGCCAAGGTGGTGGACGCCGCCGGCAACTCCGGCCCGCTGTCCAATACGTTCAAGTTGAGCGTGGACACCCATGGCCCCTCCATTACCACCAGTATCGATTCCTATGCCGATGACGTGGGGCCGGCTCAGGGGTCCACGTTCTCGTCGGGGACAACAACGGATGACCGCGATCCGGTCCTCAAGGGCTCCCTCGGGTCTGCCCTGAATTCCGGCGACACCGTGCAGGTGTATCAGAACGGGGTGCTGCTGGGCAATGCCCAGGTGTTGGGGGGGAACTGGACGTTCCAGTTGCACGGCTTGGCCAACGGCACCTACGAGTTCACCGCGATCGTGGTGGACAGGGCCGGAAACCTGAGCGACAAGGGCTTCTCCGGCGCGTTCACGATCCATGTGTCCGGGGATGGGTCCACGAACACTGTGCAGATCACGAGTTTCATCGACGATGTGGGGGCGTACCAGGGCGCCTATGCCTCCGGCAGCGTCACGGACGACGCCAGCCCTGTTCTTCAGGGCACGTTGGCCAGCAAGCTGGCGAGCGGCGAAACCGTGCGTATCTACCAGGGCGGTACCTATCTGGGCAACGCTACGGTGAACGCGGATGGCCTGGCCTGGACGTTCCAGCTGTCTGGTCTGGTCGATGGCAAGACCTATTCCTATACCGCAACCGTCGCCACGCCGGCCGGTGTGGAGGGCGCTCCATCAGAGGCCTTCACGCTGACATTGGACACGACACCGCCGCAGTTTGTGCCGACGATCACCAGCTATTGGGATGACGTAGGCAGCATGCAAGGCAACTTCGGCAACGCCACCCGAACCGATGACACCAGCCCGACACTGGTCGGTACCCTGCCGCAGGCTTTGGCGGTTGGTGAGCTGGTGCGCGTGTACCAGGTCGTGGGGTCCGTCAGCACTTTCATCGGCAACGCGACGGTCAATGGCCTTGGCTGGACCTATGAGCTGAGCGGCCTCGCCAACGATACCTCGTACACCTATGTGGTGCGCGTGGTGGATGCCGTTGGAAACGAGGGCGGGCTGTCCAACCAGTTCACGCTCACGGTAGATACCGCGGGGCCGTCGATCGGTGCCAGTATCAAGTCCTACGTGGATGATGTCGGTGACCGGCAAGGCGAATTCACGGATGGATGGACCGATGACACCACTCCGCGCTTGAAGGGTACGCTGACATCCTCGCTGAATTCCGGTGACATCGTTCAGATCTATCAGGACGGGAAGTTCATCGGTCTTGCCAAAGTCAGTGCGGCCGAATGGTACTTCGACATTGCGACGCCGCTCAACGATGGCGTGCATGTATTCCAGGCCGTGGTTTCCGATGCTGCGGGCAATCTGAGCTCGGCGGGCTACTCCAGCGAGTTCACGATCCGGGTGGATACCACTGCACCGGAATCGGCTGCGGCGATTGTGAGCTTTGCAGATGACACGGGTGCCATCAAAGGACACTTCCCTTCAGGAAGTGTCACGGACGATACCGCGCCTCAACTTGTTGGTTCGCTCAGCGCGCCGCTCGCCAAGGGCGAGACCGTCCGCATCTACCAGGGCAGCATCCTGCTTGGCGAGGCCACGGTCAGCGGGACGAACTGGACCTTTGATGTCTCCGGCCTGCAGAATGGCCAGACCTACAGCTTCACCGCTGTGGTGACCAGCATCACGGGAGCCGAAGGTGACAAATCTGCGGCGTTCACGTTGACGGTGGACACGACACCTCCTTCCACGACCACCACGATTGCGTATTTCGACCACGTGGGGGCTGTTCAGGGCACATTCGGAAGCGGGACTACCACGGATGACCGCACTCCGCAGCTCAAGGGGGTGCTCAGCGCACCGCTGGACGCAGGCGATCGTGTTGCCATATACGAAAGCGGCAAGCTGCTGGGCTATGCCATGGTCAGCGGAACCGGCTGGATCTTCAATCTGCCCGATGCACTCAAGGATGCATCGTCCCACACCTATGTTGCCAAGGTCATGGACCTTGCAGGCAACGAGGGGACTCCGGCCTCGCTGGGCCTCACTGTGGCCTTGACTCTTGCGGTGAAGGAACTGACGACCTCCGACATCACCCCGATCGTATCGGGCTCCGTGGGCTTCGAGCTCTTGCCGGGCGAGTATCTGCAGGTCACGATCAACGGGGTCTCCTACAGTTCCAAAAATGGCGCGGTGGTCGTGGACTCGAAGAACGGCACCTGGTATCTGCAGATACCTGATACCAACCCACTGGGGTATTCAACCTACGACATGGCCGCGCAAGTGTTGAGCGACTCGGGGAGCGTGACCCAGGTGGCACATGGTTCGCTGCTGGTGCAGCCTTCGCCGTCGGCACTGGCGAACACGGACTGGGCGACCACAGCCAACCCCGGCAACGCCACCAACAACACGATGGTGATCGGTCTCAACAGCAGCGGCCTGTGGACCATCATGGCGGACACTCAGGTCTACAGCAGCACGAACCTGTCGAGCTATGCCAAGGTGGCCACGCTGACCACCAATCACGGCGATGCCGTGAGCTGGACCGCCGCGGACTTTGCCCGCAATGGGTTGGCAAGCATTGCGGGAACGGATACCTACTATGGAAACGCCACGCAGTCGTTCTGGACCAACACCGGCAGCGGGTACACGCTGTCTCAGCAATCGACCTATACCACCGTTTGGTACGGGGGCGTCATTGCCTATGACAAGACGGGGGATGGATACCTTGATCTCGCTTATGGCGATGGCGGGGGGCCGGATTCCATCACCTTGCTTGTCAACAATCAGGGCAAGCTCTCACCCGATGGCGGAAACGGTTGGGCGGGCCTTGCCGGGTTCTACACGGGGCGCGAGTTGTCCGGTGTCGACATCAACAACAACGGAACCGTGGACATCGCCTACCACACCACGCAGGGCGGTTCCTACTACAGCTTGACGATCCTGGACAACAACGGCACGGGTACGCTCAGTGCATCCCAGTACATCACCAATGTATTCAACAATCAGACGGCGGCTTCGTCAACGAACTCCAATTCGATGACCTGGGCCGACTTCGATGGCGATGGATACATGGACCTGTATCTGGCCAGCACGAACGGGACAAGCGGCGGTGCCATCTACTACAACAATGGTGATGGCACGCTGTCATCGGACAAGAGTGCGGTGGGATCGTCCACTGCAGCCATCGGCTTCATCTCGGCGGCCGTGGACTGGAATCATGACGGCATGATGGATATCGTGAAGTTCACGCAGTACGGAGGCTCCCAGACGGCGACCCTGTTCACCAACGTGGGCAAGGGCGCCGGTTGGACGTCGAGCGTGCTGGCAGCCAACCTGGTCAACGTGACGGGAATGGCCGCCATGGACTACAACTGGGACGGTGCGGTCGACATGATCATTGCCCAGCAGAACGGGAAAATGGTCTACGTACAGAACAACCAGTCCGTTGCCGCGGGAACCGCGATGCACCTGCGTATCGTGGACAGCGAGGGCATCAACGTGTACTACGGCAATACCGTGCAGCTCTACAACGCTTCGGGCAAGCTGGTTGCTTCGCAGATCATCAACGCACAGTCTGGCATCGGCACCAACGATAGCTCGGCTCTGCTGAACTTCTACGGACTGAGTTCCCACGAGACCTACAGCGCCAAGCTCATCAAGGTGACCAACGGCATATCGTCCAACGTCACATGGGATGGACTCGTGGCGGGTAATGGCAAGACGGCCTATGACCTCACCGCCGACGCCGCCACGGGCGGGCACTCGGGCATCCTTACGGGCACGGGATACAACGATACCTTCATCGCCACGGCAGGTACCTACACCTACAACGGAGGGGGTGGATGGAGCGGCGCCATGGGCCATGACGCATGGAGCAAAACGGGTGGGCAGGACATCGTGGACTTCCGCCATGCCACGGTGGGTGTGAATGTCAACCTCAACATCACGACTGCGCAGAACACCGGCTTCAACACGGTGACTCTGGGCAACATCGAGGGCGTGACGGGGTCTGCGTTCGCCGACATCATCACGGGCGATAGCGGCGACAACGTGCTGGAAGGACGCGGCGGCAATGACATCTTCCATATGGCCTCGGGAGGCCACGACACGTTGATGTACAAGCTGCTTGTTGCATCGGATGCTACCGGTGGCAACGGCCAGGACATGGTGAACGGCTTCACCGTCGGCGTGTTCGAAACCATGGCGGATGCGGACCGCATCGATCTGGGCGACCTGCTGCAGGGCTATGCGCCGACGGTGGGCGGTCAGTATGCCGCCCAGTACATCAACGGCGTCGCGACCATCGCCCAGGGTGACGGGATTGCCAACTACCTCAAGGTGGAAGTCTCCGGGGACAACACCTTGGTGGAAATCGACCGCGGCGGCAGCGGAGCCAGCTACACCACGCTGCTGACCCTGAACGGTGTCCATACGGATCTGGCGACGTTGCTGGCCAATCATCAGATCACGCTGGTCTGATGCGCTCCACGGGAGCGGTTTCGCAGCGGTGCCTGTGAGAAATCGCTCCCGGTAGACGACCGACCCGACATATTTATTGATTTATGGAATATGAGCGATAGCAATTGAATAAATTATTCAATTGCCTTCTTGCTTGCTGAATATCGTTCAATTTGAGCGAGCATTTCGTTTGGACGAATGAATGGCCGTTGAGGCAATGGTTAATGAATTTTTAAAATGAAGTTACTGATTTACTAGTAGGCTGACTACGGATGTGACATCAATGCCGGATCAGTCAGAGTCATTTTCAAGTAACTTTCTGGGCTCATGGCCTTGTCGTTGCTGTGATTGCGGATGTGTCTGTTTGAATGCGTTTAATTTTGATGTGTTTGAATGGATATCGAGTAGTTATTGTTTTGATACTGATATATTTTGATGCGGTTGAATATGGAACGGCTGCGCTTCATGTTCCAGGGGATTAATGAAAAATAAAGGCGCTGTCCGAAAAAGGGCGGCGGTGGGGGGAGTTTGGATAGGTCATGAAACACACAATCATGTGTTCAGAGGCGCCAGGATTGCGTACCACGCTTGTCGTGCGCACGCCCAGGCGGTGGAAATACGCATCCATTGCGGTGGCATGTGCGCCGGCATGGCTGATCCTTGGATCTAGCGGCGGGGCGCAGGCAGAGGTATCCGCAACGATGCCGGCCAAGGTATCGCCCGTGGCGGCATCGGCATCGGCATCGGCATCGGCATTTGTGCCCATCCCTGCGTCCGGAACTCTCGGTGCGCCAATCCCGCAGGCCCACAAGCGGCTCGCGCCGTCTGATCTGGCGCGTGAGGTGGATGTGCCAGAGCTACGCGCGGCCAGTGCTTCCGGCGATGAAGGCGCCTCTCCAGGCACGCAATCGCTGGCAATGGCCAGGGCGGTTCAACTGGCCGTCCAGCAGCACCCGACCATTGCCGATGCAATCGCCACGCTGTCGCAGCAGGCGGCAGGGGTGGACTACGCGCGGGCGGGCTACTACCCCCAGGTTCGCGTGGGCATGGGCACTGGCACAAGCAATGGGCGTTCGGGCAACTCCAGCATGCTGGCCCAGGCCTCGGCATCGCAGATGCTGTATGACTTTGGCAAGGTCGACAGCCAGGTGCATCGCAGTCAGGCGCTGGTGCGCAGGCAGCAGGCCATCGTGTTGCGGCAGATCGATCTCGTGGCACAGCAGGCTGCCGAGGCCGCGCTCATGGTGCATCGCTATCAGGCACTCACTGAAATTGCCGGAGGGCAGGTCGATGCCGTCGACAGCGTGCTCGAGCTGGCGCAGTTGCGTGCGAAGGCCGGACTCAGCACCAGGGCCGATCCGATACAGGCCCAGGCGCGGGCACAGGGAGCGCATGCCTACCTCGGCCAGATGAAGGCCGAGCTGGCGCAATGGCGGCAGAAGCTGCGCACGTTGGTCGGGAGTGAGGGCGCGCGCAGGATCGAGGTACTTCCGGGGCTGGAGCATCCCACGCTCTGGATGACAGCCGATCCCGAATTCCGTCTGCTGCCCGACGTATTGCTGGCACAGGCCGAGCGCCAGGCCGCGAAGGCGCAGCTGGCCACCAGCCGGGCGTCCAGGCTTCCCACCATCACGCTGGATGCCAGCGGCAACAAGGCGATCCGGGGCGTCAACCCCAGCACGTCCGAGCGCAATGGCATCTATCACTCCCTGAATGTGAATGTGAGCGTTCCGCTCTATCAGGGCGGTGCGCTGGACGCGCAGATCAGAGCGGCTGCGGCGGAAGAGATTGCGGCGGGCGAGCGCATCGAAACCGCCGTGTTGCTGGCAGGTGACCAGGCCCGTGCATGGCGCGAGATGGCGCTGGGTGCGCAGGGACGCCTTGCCGATGTGGAAAACCGCCGAAAAAGCATTCTTTCGGTGCGCGATCTCTACCGCGAGCAGTACCAGCTGGGCACCCGTTCCGTTCTGGATCTGCTCAATGCCGAGCAGGAAATTCACCAGGCAGAGGCTGAAGCGCAGGCCTTGGTTCATGACCTGTGGCAATACCGGCTCGAGTTCATCGCGGCAACGGGTCGCCTGCGCGAGTTTTTCAGCCTGAACAACACCCTGGTGCAGGGCATGGAGCTGCTTCCATGAAGCGGCCATGCGAGCAGGGCCTGCCTGGTCCCTTTGCACCCTTGCACTCTTTGACTTTCAAGACGTCCCATGCGCGCCGGTCGGATGCGGACAGGAGCTGAATGAAGATGGATCTGCCCAAAGAATACGCGGCATGGCTGGACGCGATGCTGACCATCAGCCGTCACTACGGCATGGGGACGTCGATCGAGCATGCACGCGTGGCGCTGGCGTGGGAGCGTGGAACGCCGCTGGATGATCTGCTCGAAGTCATGGCACGCCAACTGGGAATGAGTCTGAAGCTGGCACGCTTCGAGGCTTCCATGCTGGACCCCTGGCGTCTCCCACTGGCCGTGGAATTGTCGGATGGTCGCATCGGCGTCATCAGGACCGTCAATGCACAGAAGCAGGCCAGCGTGGCATTCAGTAGCGAGCACGGGGCCGAAACGGTGATCGACGGTGAGACGCTCGTGACGCATGTGATGCGCGTGGCCCTGCTGCGCCCGCTCGCGGAGATTGCCGACGCTCGCGTCGACGAGTACATCAAGCCGTGGCGACCGAGCTGGTTTCGCAAGATTGTCCTGCGTGATTGGCACCGCTATGGCGATGTACTTCTTGCATCCTTGATGGCCAATCTGCTCGCGCTCTCGGGCATGCTGTTTTCCATGCAGGTCTACGACCGTGTCGTGCCCTCGCAGTCCGAATCCACGCTCTGGGTACTGTTCGGCGGCGTGATGCTGGCCATCTGTTTCGAATTCGCGCTGCGCATGTCCCGGGCCTACATCGTCGATGTGCTCGGCAAGCGCGCCGATCTGCAGATTTCGGACGTGGTGTTCGGGCGCGCGCTGCGGCTTCGCAACGAGGTGCGGCCACGCTCCACGGGCAGCTTCATCGCGCAGATCCGCGAGATCGACCAGGTGCGAGAACTGCTCACCTCCACCACCGTGAGCGCTGCGGCCGACCTGCCGTTCTTCTTTCTGTTCGTGGTCGTGCTCTGGCTCGTTGGAGGCTCGATCGTATGGGTGCCGGTCGCCGCGCTGCCGCTGCTGCTGTTGCCGGGCCTGTTCGTCCAGAGGCCGCTGGCGCGTCTGGCCAACGCGGGCATGCGTGAATCCGCGTTGCGCAATGCCATGCTGGTAGAGGCCGTGCAGGGTATGGACGACATCAAGACACTCCGCGCCGAGCCGCGCTTCCAGAATCGCTGGAACCACGTGAATGCCGTGGCAGCCGACATCGGCATGCGCCAGCGGTTCCTTACAGGCCTGCTGATGACCTGGACGCAGGAGCTGCAGAGCGTGGTGTTTGCCGTCGTGCTGCTGATCGGCAGCTATCGCGTGATGACGGGGGACATGACCACCGGTGCGCTGGTGGGCAGCTCGATCCTTGCCTCGCGCATGCTCGCGCCGCTCGCACAGATCGCCAGCCTGCTGGCGCGCTGGCAGCAGGCGAGGGTGGCGCGTGAAGGCCTGAACAAATTGATGGAGCGTCCTGTCGACGTGCCGGACGACGCACGGCGGGTGCATGTCCCCCATCTGAAGGGTGAGTACCGGGCCACCGGTGTGCGCTTTCAGTATTCCGAGGAGGCCCGAAGGCCGGCGCTGGAGTTGCCCCACCTGCGCATCGAGGCAGGCGAGAAGATCGCGATTCTTGGCCGGATGGGTGCGGGCAAGTCGACGCTGCTGCAACTGCTGGCCGGCATGTACCGGCCCACGGCAGGCAGCATCACGCTGGACGGGATCGACCTGTCCCTGATCGATCCTTCGGATGTGCGCCGCGATGTGGGCCTGCTCGCGCAGAACGCCCATCTGTTTCACGGCACGATCCGCGAGAACCTGCAAATGGGGCGACCCATGGCCAGTGATGCCGAACTGATGGCGGCACTGCGCATGGCCGGCGCGCTGAGCCTGGTCCAGGGGCGACCCGAAGGGCTCGATGAAATCATTCAGGAGGGAGGCTCCGGGCTCTCGGGCGGGCAGCGGCAGGCGCTGCTGCTGGCCCGCACCGTCGTGCGTCGGCCTTCCGTGCTGCTGCTCGACGAACCCACGGCCCACTTCGATGAGGTGACCGAGCACCAGGTGATCGAATCCATGTCGCCGTGGCTGGCGCCGCGGACGTTGCTGGTGGCCACGCATCGCATGCCGGTGCTGCAGTGGGTGGACCGCATCATCATCGTCGACAACGGCCGCATCGTCATGGACGGGCCCAAAAAACATGTACTGGGGGAGTTGTCGAATGGCAAGGCATGACGCGCAAGCAGGAATGGAGCGATCGGAGTCCAGGCCCGCAGCATCGGATGGGGCGCGGGTTGGTGCCGGGACGAGTTCCGTCATCGTGCAGCGCCTGCCCGGGCCTGCCGGTGTGAAGGCGGGAGGCCCACGCCGCAATCCACCGCCATTGCCGGTGAGTTCACCCAGGTATCTGGCGAAGCTGCCTGCGGCCATGCTCGTGGTATGGGTCATCGCCTTGATGCTGGCCGTGTTCGTGGTGTGGGCATGGCGCTTCGAGCTGGCCGAGGTGTCGGTGGGGACGGGCAAGGTGGTCCCTTCGAGCCACGAGCAGGTGATCCAGTCGCTGGAGGGCGGCATCCTCGTCGAGCTGCTGGTCAAGGAGGGTGACATCGTCGAGGCCGGACAGGTGCTGGCACAGCTGGATCGCACCCGAAGCGAGGCGACGGTGCAGGAGAGCGTGGTGCGGCTGCGTGCGGCGCAGGCCACCGCGGCGCGCCTGATCGCGGAAGTGAATGCGACGCCGCTGAGGTTTCCCGATGAAGTGCAGGAGGATCCGGTGCTGGTGCGCACCGAGACCGCGCTGTACAACTCCCGGCGTGACGCGCTGGCAGGGTCGCTGGCAGGACTGAAGGAGGCGTTGGCGCTGGTGAGAAAGGAGCTCGCGTTGACGGAGCCCCTGGTGGCGCGCGGTGCGGCCAGCGATGTCGAGGTGCTGCGCCTCAGGCGGCAGGCGAATGACCTGGAAACCCGCATCGCAGAAGCTCGCAGCCAGTACCTCGTGAAGGCACGCGAGGAACTCGCCAAGGCCCATGCGGAAATCGAATCGCTGCGGCAGGTGGCACGCGGGCGAGCGGACTCGCTTACGAGGCTCACTTTCACGTCACCGGTGCGCGGCGTGGTGAAGGACATCGCGGTCACCACCATCGGTGGCGTGATCCCACCGAACGGAAGGTTGATGGAGATCGTGCCGCTTGATGAAAAGCTGCTGGTCGAGGCGCGAGTTTCGCCACGCGATGTGGCCTTCATCCACCCCGGACAGCCGGCCACCGTGAAGATCACGGCCTACGACTACGCGATCTACGGTGGCCTGCCGGCCCACGTGGTGACCATCTCGCCCGATACCCTTCAGGACGATGTCAAGCGCGACCAGTACTACTACCGCGTCTTCATCCGCACCGAGGCGGATCACCTGCGGCGCGGCGACAGGACCTTTCCGATCAGCCCCGGCATGATCGCCACGGTCGAGATCCACACGGGCAGCAAGACGGTGCTGCAGTATCTGGTCAAGCCTTTCAACAAGGCGCGGGAGGCGTTTCGGGAGCGTTGATGCTGCCTCGTGGCGGGGCCCCTTTTTTTGCGAGTGGTAACGCTGTAGAGCGTCTCTTTACTTGGTTATAGGGTGGAGGCTGGGAGTGCCCCGCCGGGGGCACTCCCGGCCTCTACCCTTAACCACCCAACAAAAGATCCTAAAAAAACAAACACAAAGCACGCCCCATCCCCTTCCCAAGCAAACGCAGAGAACGATGGGCCGACGGGTGCAATGGAACCTCAACCGGCGTGCCGCTGCCCCTGAGCTACAGCATTCACCACCGCCGCCGGCATGCGCCACTCCGTGGCCAGCACCTGCCGCGCGTCGAGGCTGCGAATGGAGATGGAGGTGTCCCGGGGGATGCCGCCCGCGAGCTGAAGCGCGAGATAGCGTCCGCAGCACACCCGCAGGAACGAGGTGAAGTTCTCCACGCTGCCGTGGGCCTGCTGCAATTCGTCGTGCAGCCGGGCGCACAGCTGGGGGATGCTCATGCCGTCGCGTTGGGCGATTTCCTCGAGTACACGCCAGAACAGGTTCTCAAGGCGGATGCTGGTCACGACGCCGTGCAGGCGCACCGAGCGTGCACGGCTGGCATACAGGTCGGGGTCGGCGCTGATGAATACTTCGCACATGGCTGGTATGTCTCCTTCTGTCTCTGTGGGTGGAAGGCAGCCGACATTGTGCATGCAGCGACAGGCCGCGGGCCGCACGCGGCCAACAGCCTCTTGGATCAGTGCTGGATGCGGGTTCCGAGCACGGCGAGGAACTGGGCGATCCAGGCAGGGTGCGCGGGCCAGGCGGGTGCCGATACCAGGTTGCCGTCGGTATGCGCCTTGTCCACGGCGATGTCGGCGTAGGTGCCGCCGGCCAGTTCCACCTCGGCACGGCAGGCGGGGTAGGCGGAGCAGGTACGGCCCTTGAGCACGCCCGCTCCGGCCAGAAGCTGCGCACCATGGCAGATTGCGGCCACGGGCTTGTTGGCATCGAAGAAGTGGCGCACGGCACTCACCACCGAGGGATAGGTCCGCAGGTACTCGGGACCGCGCCCGCCCGGCACCACGAGGGCATCGTACGAGGTGACATCGATGGCGTCGAAGCTTGCGTTCAGCGTGAAGTTGTGGCCCGGCTTCTCGCTGTAGGTCTGGGCGCCCTCGAAGTCATGGATGGCGGTCTTGATACTGTCCCCGGCGGACTTGTCCGGGCAGACCGCGTGCACCGTGTGTCCCACGGCCAGCAGGGCCTGGAACGGCACCATGGTCTCGTAGTCCTCGCAGTAGTCTCCGCAGATCATCAAAATCTTCTTGCCTGCCATGTCTGTCTCCTGAAAATGAAAGAAAGAGCGTCGTGAGAAACGGTTTTCAGGATTGTTGGCGCGGTTTGCACCGAGCGGGTGTTATCCCCTTACTACATGGCGAGTGGCAGCGCGCGGCGGGTCAGGTGCGCTGGCCTGTGCCTTGCGCAGCGGCGTCAACGAGGGATTCCAGTTCATCCACTCCGAACGGCTTGATCAGCAGATGCACGTTGGCACCCTGCGGCTTGGAGTGTTCGTCCATGTGATGACCCGTGCAGAGGACCACCCAGCGCTCGGGGTCGTCCGCCAGCAGGGAGGTGCAGAGCTCAATGCCCGACATGCCGGGCAATGTGACGTCGGTGATGATCAGATCGAATGCGCCCTGCGCATCGAGTTCGCGCGCCTCTTCCGCGCTGACGCAGCAGACCACCTGTCGCTGCTCGCCTTGCAGCAGGACGGAAATGGACTCACGCAATTGTCGATTGTCTTCAACGTAGAGGATGCGCACAAAACTCCTTGCAGGTTCTGGAGAGGGGATCGATTGATTGATCGATCGATTCAATGAAATGGGAAAGCCCGGGGGCATTTCCCGGCTGGATGCCACAGGCGCTGGAGCCGAGGTTCCCAGGTATATCCGGCTTGCGGATCATGGTAGCCAAGTCGGCCGGGTAAGCCCACCACGGGGCAGATGGCCCCACCTGTCCTGGGGACTCAGCGGCCATTGTTGCCGCAGAAAGCAGCTCAACCTGCCCGGCGCATCGTGATGTTGTAGCGAAATGCTTCGGTGCGGGGATGATATCCCTCGGCGACAGGCATCACGCCATGAAAGCGCAGGCGATCTTCGCCACCCCACAGCAGCACATCGCCGTGTTCCAGCGGAATCGTGCGATGGCGTTCGCCCCGCGTGAGTCCTCCCCACATGAAGCGAGCGGGTACGCCCAGCGACACGGAGATGATGGGCGCCGAGAAATCGCGTTCGTCGCGGTCCTGGTGCAGCGACAGCCGTGTGCCGGGCGCGTAGCGATTGATCAGGCACGCATCCGGCGGAGCGCAGCCGGTGAACAGGCCCGACGCCAAACGCGCTCTGGCCGCCAGGTCGAGCCAGTGCCGGGGAATCGGTGGCCAGGGCTGCTGCGACAGCGGGTCGTCATGCACGTACCGGTAGCCGCGCGCATCGCTCACCCAGCCCAGGTCGCCGCAGCTCGTCGTGGCCACCGACATGGATTGGCCTCCCGGCGTGACCATGTGGCGCCAGGGCGCGGCCAGGGCGATTTGCCCGATGTCGTCCAGCAATCGATCGGCGAGATCCAGTGCGAAGCGCCTGAGCAGCACGGCGTGCGTGCCTATCCACAGGGGCTCCGCGAGGCCGGGTGCGTCGGGGAAGAGATCGTCGGTCATCAGCGGATTGGGTACTAACCCTAGTGTAGTTTTGCGACTGTACGCCGGCGCCTGCGGTTCGTACCATCGTCATCATCGGTCCATTCAAGAATCAAGGAGACGAACATGGGCGTGTCGATCGTAGGCTGGGCGCATCTTCCCTTTGGCAAACTCGACGGTTTGTCGCTGGAGGCGCTGATCACTAAGGCCGCCTCGGGGGCCATGCAGCATGCCGGCATCGATGGCAAGGCCGTCGATGGCGTCTGGCTGGGCAACCTCAACGGCGGATTCGCGCCTGACATCTTTGCCTCGTCGCTCGCGCTGCAGGCCGACCCGCATCTGCGCTGGAAGCCCGCGACGCGCCTGGAGAATGCCTGTGCCTCGGGCTCCGCGGCCGTCTATGCAGCCTGCGATGCGATCGAGTCGGGCCGTGCGCGCGTGGCGCTGGTCGTCGGGGCGGAAAAGATGACCGCGGTGAGCGGGGCGGAGGTCACGCGGATTCTAGGTGATTGCGGCTACTCCGGTGAGGTGCAACCCGGTGATGGCGGCTTTCCCGGCATCTTCGCGAAGATCGCGCAAGCATACTTTGCACGCCATGGCGACAACAGCGCGACGCTGGCGCGCATTGCCGCCAAGAACCATGCGAATGGCGCACTCAATCCGTGGGCGCATATGCGCCGTGACCTGGGCTTCGAGTTCTGCAACACGGTGTCCGACAAGAACCCGATGATCGCCGCACCGCTGCGCAAGACCGACTGCTCGCTGGTCTCGGACGGTGCCGCGGCGCTGATCCTGGCCAGCGACGACATGCTGGCGAACTTCGGGCGCGCGGTGCGGTTCCGCTCGCGCGCGCAGGTCAATGACTTTCTTCCCATGCAGGGCCGCGATGTCGTGCAGTTCGAGGGGCCGCGTCGCGCGTGGCAGCAGTCCTTCGACCAGGCGGGCTGTTCCGTCGATGATCTCTCGTTCGCCGAAGTGCACGACTGTTTCACGATCGCCGAATTGCTGACCTACGAGGCCATGGGACTTGCCGGGGCGGGGCAGGGCCACCGCGTGATCGACGATGGCACGGTGCTGCGCAATGGCCGCCTGCCGGTCAACGCATCCGGGGGCCTCAAGGCCAAGGGCCATCCCATCGGCGCGACGGGCGTCTCCATGCATGTGCTCTCGGCCATGCAGCTGGTCGGCGAGGCCGGCGATATCCAGGTGAAGGATCCGTCGCTGGGGGCGGTCTTCAACATGGGGGGCTCGGCGGTGGCGAACTATGTGAGCATCCTGGAGCGCGCCCGATGAACATTTCACAGCTCGTCCATCGCACCGCACTGGCGCACGGCGAACGGCCGGCCATCTTTCTGGGTGCGAGGGAGGTGTGCACCTACCGCACGCTGGAAGATCGCGTGGCACGGCTTGCGGGATTCCTGAGGGATGCCTGCGGCGTGCAGGTGGGCGATCGCGTGGCCATCTTCGCGGCCAACTGCACGCAGTACCTGGAGGCGCTGCACGCGATCCACTGGGCCGGGGCAGTGTCGGTGCCCGTGAACTACAAGCTGCACGGCAAGGAATTTGCCTACGTAATGGAGAACTCGGGTGCGCGTCTGGCCTTTGCGTCCCCCGAACTGGGCGTGGCGGCACGGGAGGCCGGCATCGATGCCGCCACGCTGATCGAGTTCGGCGGCGAGGCATGGCAAGCTGCCGTATCGCGCGGTGAGCCGCTGGCGATGCAGGACCGGTCCCCGGACGACGTGGCATCGCTGTTCTACACATCGGGCACGACGGGTCGTCCCAAGGGCGTGATGCAGACCCATGGCAACCTGCTGGCCGCCACCATGGCCTACTTCACCGACGTCGACGACGTGCAGGTGGATGACGCCATGGTCTACGCCGCGCCGATGTCGCACGGCGCAGGCCTCTACAACTATGCCCACATGCTGCGTGGAGCGCGGCATGTGATCCCGGTTTCCGGCGGGTTCGATCCCGCGGAATTGGTCGAGCTTGCGGCAAGCGTCGGCCGCCTCAGCCTGTTCGCGGCGCCTACGATGGTGCACAGGCTGGTCGATCACGTGCAGCGCGCCCGGGCCGATGTGAGCGGCTTCAAGACCATCGTCTACGGCGGCGGGCCGATGTACGTCGAGGATCTGCGCCGTGCGCTCGATGCCATGGGCCAGAAGTTCGTGCAGATCTATGGACAGGGTGAATGTCCGATGACGATCACCGCGCTTTCGCGCGAGCAGATCGCCGACGTGCATCACGCGCGCTGGGCGCAGCGCATTGCTTCGGTCGGAAAGGCCCATGCCTGCGTCGAGGTGCGCGTGGTCGATGGCAGCGGCAGCGACGTGCCCGTGGATGCGCTGGGCGAGGTGGTGGTGCGCGGCACGCCTGTGATGGCCGGCTACTGGGCCAACGAAGCCGCCACACAAGGCACGCTGCGCGGCGGCTGGTTGCACACGGGCGATGTGGGGAGCCTCGATGCCGATGGTTTTCTCACGCTGCGTGACCGCTCCAAGGACGTGATCATCTCGGGCGGCTCCAATATCTATCCGCGCGAGGTCGAGGAGGTGTTGCTCCTGCATCCGCGGGTCAGCGAGGTCGCCGTGATCGGCCAGCGCGATGCGGACTGGGGCGAGGTCGTGATCGCGTTCCTGGTGAGCACCGACGGCACCGAGCTCGCATCGCACGAACTCGATGCGCTGTGCCTCGACCACATCGCTCGCTTCAAGCGGCCCAAGGCCTACCGATGGCTCCAGGCGCTGCCCAAGAACAGCTACGGCAAGGTCCTCAAGACCGAGCTGCGCACGTTGCTCGAAGGCTGAGGGCCGACGTCCCGACCGTGCATGGGGAAAACCGAAATGGCGTAGATTGCATCCACGCCTCTCTCTCTTTCTTTTTCTCTCTTGGGCTTCACTTTTTCCATTGCGCCAGCACGGAGTTCCCTGCCATGTCCGACACCCACGCACCCACCCGACTCAAGATCGATTTCGTCTCCGATGTGTCCTGCCCATGGTGCGCCATCGGCCTGCATGCGCTCGAGCAGGCCGCGGATCGCGTCAAGGACCAGGTGCAGATCGACCTGCACTTTCAGCCGTTCGAGCTGAATTCGGACATGCCTCCCGAAGGCGAGGATGTGATGGAGCACCTGCAGCGCAAATATGGTGCGCCGGCCGAACAGATGCGCAAGAACCAGCAGGCCATCACCGAGCGCGGCGCAGGCCTGGGATTCACCTTCAACATGGACCAGCGCAGCCGCATTTACAACACGTTCGATGCGCACCGGCTGCTGCACTGGATGGAGGAAGAAGGCTCAGGCGAGCAGCAGCGCGCGCTCAAGCATGCGCTCTTCTCGGCCTATTTCACCCATGGACAGAACCCGGGCGACCACGCCGTGCTGTTGCGCATCGTGCGGGAGCTGGGCCTCGACGAGGCGCGGGCGAAGGCCATCCTCGAGTCGGACGAGTTCGCGCAGCAGGTGCGCGAGCGCGAGGCCTTCTATCACCAGCATGGCATCCATTCCGTGCCTGCAGTGATCGTGAACGATCGGCACCTGATCCAGGGCGGCCAACCGGTGGAAGTGTTCGAGCAAGCGCTCAGGAAATTGGCCGATCAGGCCTGACCATCGGCTCGCCCTCAAGAGGGCGCGAGCTTACTTCCTGACGGGGATGGGCGTGGCGTGTGCCACCGGCACCGCGGACACCGAGTTCTGCGGCGAGCCGTCGATGAGCTTGTCGGAGTAGGTCATGTAGACCAGTGCATTGCGCTTGCCATCCACCATGCGTACGACGCGCAGGCGCTTGAACAGAATGGACGTGCGTTCGCTGAACACTTCTTCCTGCTGCTTCAAGGGCTGGGGAAACGAGACGGCGCCCACCTGGTGGCATGAAATCGAGGCCTCCGCGCGGTCCTCCGCGAGGCCCAGAGACCCCTTCACGCCGCCTGTGCGGGCGCGCGAGACATAGCAGGTGACGCCCTGCACGGCAGGGTCGTCATAGGCCTCCACGATGATGTCGTGATCTCGGCCGAGCAGCTTGAAGGCGGTGTCCACGGTGCCGATCTTCTCGCCATCGGCAGCGGAAGCGGGGACGGACAGGCAAGCCAGCGCGAGCGCCGACAGGAGGGTCTTCCAGGACAGATTGCGCATGGCTTGTGGCTGTGAGGGCATGGTGTCGGTGAAGGGCCTGATGAAGGGCCTCAGGCCCGGGCTTCGGCGCAGCGCTTGTTCAGGTGCTCGAGCGCTTCTTCCACCTGGTCGACCAGCACCAGGCAGAGGTCGCCGGGCGTGAGGCGCCCCAGCGCATGGTCGATGGCGATGAACTCGCCGTGGATCTCCGTGCTGTAGCTGGTGCGCGGCGCTCCTTCAAGGCCCTGCTTGAGCAGTGCGAGCACCTCGCCGTCCTCGCGTCCGCGCTGGCAGGCATCCTGGTACAGGATCACGTCGTCGAAGTACTGGCCAAGGATCTGCGTCTGCTCGACGATGTCCTGGTCGCGGCGATCGCCCGCGCCCGAGATCACCACGCTGCGACGCTTGCCGGGCATGGCTTCGACGGCCTGTGCCAGCGCACGGATGGCATCGGGGTTGTGGCCGTAGTCGGCGATCACGGTGGCACCCTTGTATTCCATCACGTTGAAGCGTGCCGGCGCGTTGTCGCTGTCGTTCATGAAGCCCGCGAGGCCGCGTCGGATGGTCTGCCACGGCAGGTTGGAGGCCCATGCGGCGCCGATGGCGGCCATCACGTTCTCGACCTGGAAGGTGATCAGGCCGCCGCGGGTGATCGGGATGTCGCGCAGCGGGATGGTCTCGCGCCACGAACCTTCGGCCGCCACGATGCTGTCGCCATCCACGTAGACCACGCGGTTGCCCTGGGCGCGGTGCGTCGCCATCACCGGATGATGGCGGTCGGCCGCGAAGAAGATGATCTTGCCGGGGCAGACATTGGCCATGGCCGCCACCAGCGGATCGGCGGCATTGAGCACGCCATAGCCATCGGTGGCCACGTTCTGCACGATCACGCGCTTGAGCACGGCAACGTCTTCGACCGTGGTGATGAAGTTCAGGCCCAGGTGGTCGCCTGCGCCCACGTTGGTGACCACGGCGACCTGGCAGCGGTCGAAGCCCAGGCCTTCACGCAGGATGCCGCCGCGCGCGCATTCGAGCACGGCCGCATCGGTCTCGGGATGCGCGAGCGCATTGCGGGCGCTGCGCGGTCCGGAGCAGTCGCCGCTGTCGATCTGGCGGCCATTGACATACACGCCATCGGTGTTGGTCATGGCGGTGCGCCAGCCGTGCGAGGTGAACAGGTGGGCGATCACACGCGTGGTAGTGGTCTTGCCGTTGGTGCCGGTCACGGCCACCAGCGGAATGCGTCCGTCCTGGCCGGGCGCGAACAGTTCGTCGACCATGGGCACGCCCACGTTGCGCGGCTTGCCGAACGAGGGGGCCAGGTGCATGCGCAGGCCCGGTGCGGCATTCACTTCGACGATGCCGCCGTTCTGCTCCTCCAGCGGCTTGAGCATGGTTTCGCAGACCACGTCCACGCCGCAGATGTGCAGGCCGATGGTCTGTGCGGCCTCGATGGCGCGCGCAGCGATTTCGGGATGCACGTCGTCGGTCACGTCCGTGGCGCTGCCACCGGTCGAAAGGTTGGCGTTGTTGCGCAGCACGACGCGTTGGCCCTGGGCGGGCACGGATTCGGGCGTGAGCCCTTCGGTGGCGATGCGTGCGACGGCGATGTCGTCAAGGCGGATCTTGGTGAGCGCAGTGCCGTGGCCGGTGCCGCGGCGCGGATCGCGGTTGACGATCTCGACCAGTTCGCGGATGTTGTGCTGGCCATCGCCGAGCACCTGCGGTGGCTCGCGGCGCGCGGCAGCCACCAGTTGGCCGCCCACGACGAGCAGGCGGAAATCATGGCCGGGCAGGAAGCGCTCGACCATCACGTCGTCGCCGAATTCCTCGGCAACCTTGTAGGCAGCCTCCAGGCCCTCGCGCGTGGTGATGTTCACGACCACGCCCTTGCCCTGGTTGCCGTCCTGCGGCTTCACGACCACCGGCAGCCCCACTTCCTGGGCGACGGTCCAAGCGTCCTCGATGTCCTTGACGGGGCGGCCGAGCGGCACGGGCACGCCCGCGGCATGCAGCAGGCGCTTGGTGAGATCCTTGTCCTGCGCGATAGACTCGGCCACGGCGCTGGTCTGGTCGAGTTCTGCGGCCTGGATGCGGCGGGCCTTGGAGCCCCAGCCGAGCTGCACCAGCGAGCCCGAGGTGAGCCGGCGGAACGGGATGCCGCGCGCAACGGCGGCATCGACGATGGATCCGGTCGAGGGGCCGATGCGCTCGTCCTCATCGGTCTCGCGCAGGTCTGCAATGGCCTTGTCGGCGTCGAACGGCGTGTCGTCGAGCGCTGCACGTGCCAGCGCTTCGGCGTATTCCATGGCCTTGCGGCCGACGGCTTCCTCGGTGTATTCGACGACCACCTGGAACGTGCCGGGTTCGACGGTGGAATGCGTGCGGCTGAAGGTGACGGGGCAGCCCGCCTGGGCCTGCAACTGCAGCGCGGCCACTTCGATCACGTGCGCAATCGAGAGACGCTGGTCTGCGCCATGCGGCTGCAGTGCGCCGATCTTGGGGAAGCGCGCGCGCAGCCGCTCCTCGAAGCCGGCGATGTCGGAGTACACGCACTCGTTGGTGTCGCAATGGACGACCGCTTCGATCGCGGTGTTGCGGCTCCAGAGATTCGGACCGCGAAGGGCTCGGGCGCGGGTGACTTGCATGTTTGTTTCTTTCCTTTGTGCGCTGCCGCATCGTGCGCGGCACCGCAGAGAAATCATCGTGTTGTGGTTTCGGCCGGTCAGGCGACGTTGTATTCGAAGGTCTTGATGCCGGCACCGATCAGGTCGGGCGCGATGTCCATCGACCATGCCGCCGCGATCGCGGCCAGCAGGGCAGAGGTATCGGGCTTGCGGCCGCCGGGCAGCGACAGGGCATCGAGCGTTCCGAGCACGCGCTCCTGGGCACCCGTGGCCAGGATCACCTGGTTGTTCTTCACGAATACGGCGCGGCCTTCGGCATGGTCTTCACGGTGCTTGGCGATGTGCGCGTTGTCGGCGTGCAGCGAATACAGCAGCACTTCGCCGTCGCACAGGCGCGCCAGATCGGCCACCTGCTCGATGTCGGCGTTGAGCACGCCGGCACCTTCGTCGAGCACCACGTCGATCTGCGTGCGCATCACGCGGGTCATCTGTTCCTGCTCGTGGACGTCGTGGTCCTTGAGTGTCTCGAAGCCATCCATGTCGGTGACCACGCCGACCAGGCAGCGGTCGTAGGCCAGGCCTTCCTCGAGGATGGAGCGTGCCGTGGTCTCGATCACGGCGGCCTGCGCGAGACGGTTGGTCAGCAGGCGGTGCGCACCGGCCCAGTTGGCCGTGTTGCTGCGCTGCGTCTGGCGGTTGTTCAGGAACATGCCCTGCTCGCTGGCCACGCCCGTGAGCTTGCCCGACAGCTGCAGCAGCCAGCCCACGAGGCGCGCGATGAACGCGTTCTCGCGCGTGCCCGCAATGCCGACGATGGGGATGCGGCCCGAGCCCGTGCCTTCCTCGGTGGTGGGGAACAGGTGCTCGACGATGGCCTGGCCGACCGGGCGGGGTGCGCCGCTGGTGGGCTTCAGGTGCATCAGCAATCCGGGGCCGGCGTTCACTTCCAGGATCGCGCCCTGGCCCTTCATGGGCTTGCTGACGTCCTGCAGGATCATGTCCATGCCGGCGATGTCGAGGCCGACGATCTTCGCGGCCAGCGTGGCGTAGTAGGCCACGTCGGGATGTACTTCGTCGGTGCAGTCGATCGCCATGTTGCCATTGCGCTGCAGCAGAATCGATTCGCCCTGCGCGGGCACGGAAGCGGGCGTGACATTCTGGCGCTTGAGCTCCAGCTTGACGGCGGGGGCTTCGAGGTTGATCCAGTCGAGCGGATACTCCTGCTCGGGTCCGCGGCGCGGATCCTGGTTGACCACGGCGACCAGTTCGGACAGCGTGGACTTGCCATTGCCCGTGACGCTCACGGTCTCGCCGCGGCAGGCCGCGACGACCTTGCCGCCCACGACCAGCAGGCGATGCTCGGTGCCGTTGATGAACTTCTCGACGATCACGTCCGAGCCTTCGGGCTGGGCCAGCGCGAACGCGGCCTTGATGTCGTCCTCGGCGCTGAGGTCCAGCGTCACGCCGCGCGCATGGTTGCCGTCGGAGGGCTTCACGGTCACGGGGAAGCCGATGTCCTGGGCCACTTCCCAGGCCTCTTCGGGGCTCGTGACGATCTGGCCTTCCGGCACGGGCACGCCGCAGGCCGCCAGCAGGCGCTTGGTGAAATCCTTGTCCTGCGCAATGCCTTCGGCGATGGCGCTGGTCTGGTCGCTCTCGGCGGTCCAGATGCGGCGCTGGGCCGCGCCGTAACCGAGCTGCACGAGGTTGCCGTCGTTCAGGCGGATGTGGGGAATGCGGCGCTCGCCGGCGGCGTCGACGATACAGCCGGTGCTGGGGCCGAGGTAGCGGTCGTTGATCGCGGTCTTGATGGCCTGGATCGCGGGCTTGCGGTCGAACGGCTGGTCGTTGATGGCCGCCATGATCAGCTTGTGGCCCCAGTAAAGAGCCGTGCGCGCCACCGACTCCTCGGGGCAGCGGAACACCATGCGGTAGACGCCGCGCTGCGAAATCTCGCGCGTCTGGCCGAACTCGGCGGGCATGCCGGCCAGGTTCAGCAATTCGATGACGATGTGCTCAAGCACATGTCCCATCCAGGTGCCACCCTCCAGACGCTGGATGAAGCCGCCGCGTTCGCCGACGCCGCAGGTGTGCTCGATCAGGTCGGGCAGCCAGGCGGTGAGGCGTTCGTTGAAGCCGGGGATCTTGTTGGACGGATAGTCTTCCAGCTCTCCCAGGTCAAGCCAGACCTCCAGAACGGGTCGGTAGGTCCAGACGCTGGGGCCGCGCAGGTAGGTGGTGCGCAAGAGTTGGATGTCGTTGAGTGTCGCCATGGATTGCAACTTGTGAATGCTTGAAACTCAGACGAGGGCGGGGAAGGAGTGCATCCGCCGCGAACGTCGACTTGTGGTGTGCATTGTGCGCGCTAAATGCTACATATGCGGGCGGATGTCAGCGCGAAAAGGGGCAAGTGCGTTACTAAAGGATGCTGCAGTGCGGCAACGGGAATCGGACACAATCCGACTTCTGGCCCGGACAGACTTTCTGGCCGAGTCAAGGGCAGACATATAAACCACATGCAAAATCAACATCCTTTGGACGCCTCGGGTGTCTTGAACGGCCCGCTGGGAACCGACCTGCGATCGAAACTCGCTACAGATGAGAACGTGCTCGCCACGCTGCAGGTTGACCTGACGCCCGATCTGCGCTTCCAGCAAGGGCTTCTTGCGCTCACGTCTGCCCGGTTCATTTTCCGCAATGCGGAAGGCGAGGTGCAGGAATGGCCGCTTGGGGCCGACATGTCGCTGCGCCTGGTGGACCACGGCGGCGTCGGCACGCTCGAGCTGCACTCCGAGGCGCAGCGCCTGGCGCTGTGGCGATTCCGGCTGGGGCTGCATCCGCAGGCTCTGGCGCTGATGCAAAGATTTGAAAAGCTCGAGCGCAGGCTCGAAGCTGCACGCGACGGCCACTCGCTTCCGCCCGAGTCCGACGAGGAAGAGGCGCAATGCCCCACCTGCCATACGCCCCTGCCGCCCGACAGCGACGAATGCCCGGCGTGCGCGCGCCAGCAGGCGCCGCACACGTCCACCTGGGTGCTGCTGCGCCTGTGGCGCTTTGCCAAGCCCTACAAGAACCAGCTGCTGCTTGGATTCCTGCTGACGCTGGCGGCGACCGGGGCACAGCTGGTCGCCCCGTACCTGACGATTCCGATCATGGACAAGATTCTGATCCCGTTCCAGAACGGCGAGAAGATCGATCCCGCCATGGTGACCTTTTATCTGGGGGCCCTGTTGCTGTCGGCCTTGCTGGCCTGGATGCTCGGCTGGGCGCGCACGTTCGTGCTGGCGCGGGTGTCCGAGCGGATCGGCTCGGGTCTGCGCACCACCACTTACAACCACTTGCTGAAGCTTTCGCTTGATTACTACGGCAGCAAGCGCACCGGTGACCTGATGGCCCGTATCGGTGCCGAAACCGACCGCATCAATCTGTTTCTCTCGCTCAACGCGCTCGATTTCGCTACCGACGTGCTGATGATGATGATGACGGCGGCCATCCTGTTCTCCATCAACCCATGGCTGGCGCTGGCCACGCTCGTGCCGCTGCCGTTCATCGCATGGATGATCCATCTGGTGCGTGAACGCCTGCGCACCGGCTTCGAGAAGATCGACCGTGTCTGGTCGGAAGTGACCAACGTGCTGGCCGACACGATTCCCGGCATCCGCGTGGTGAAGGCCTTCGCCCAGGAAAAGCGCGAGGCCGACCGGTTCGCCGATGCCAACCTGGCCAACCTGCAGGCCAACGACAAGGTGAACAAGACCTGGTCGCTGTTCACACCGACCGTGACCTTCCTGACCGAGGTGGGCCTGCTCATCGTCTGGGCCTTCGGCATCTGGCTGGTCGCGGGGGGCAGCATCACCGTCGGTGTGCTGACGGCCTTCATTGCCTACATCGGCCGCTTCTACAGCCGACTCGATTCCATGAGCCGCATCGTCTCGGTCACCCAGAAGGCAGCGGCGGGAGCCAAGCGCATCTTCGACATCCTTGATCACGTGAGCAACGTGCCCGATCCACAGAACCCGGTCAAGCTCGGGGCCGTGAAGGGTGCACTGACGATGGAGGACGTGAGCTTCCGCTACGGCAGCCGCTCGGTCATCAAGCATCTGGACCTGCAGATCAAGCCGGGCGAGATGATCGGCCTGGTGGGTCACAGCGGCTCCGGCAAGAGCACGCTGGTCAATCTGATCTGCCGCTTCTACGACGTGAGCGAAGGCTCGATCCAGCTGGACGGCGTGGACGTGCGCCGCATCGCCGTGTCCGATTTCCGCCGCAACATCGGCCTGGTGCTCCAGGAGCCGTTCCTGTTCTTCGGCACGATCGCCGAGAACATCGCCTACGGCAAGCCCGAGGCGACGCGCGAGGAGATCGTCGCGGCCGCGCGCGCAGCGCATGCGCACGAATTCATCCTGCGACTTCCCCATGGCTACGACTCGCTGGTGGGTGAGCGCGGGCAGGGCCTGTCGGGCGGCGAGCGCCAGCGCATCTCGATTGCGCGCGCGCTGCTGATCGACCCACGCATCCTGATCCTCGACGAGGCCACGTCGGCGGTGGATACCGAGACGGAAAAGGAAATCCAGAAGGCCCTCGACAACCTGGTGCAGGGCCGCACGACGATTGCCATTGCCCACCGCCTGTCGACGCTGCGCAAGGCCGACCGGCTGGTGGTGATGGACCGCGGCGAAATCGTGGAGGTCGGACCGCACGACGAACTCATGGCGTGTGAAGGTGCCTACTGGCGCCTGTACATGGCGCAGGCACGCCGCGCCGAGGAAGATGCCGAAGCGGCAGGCGTGGTGATCGACGCGGCTTCGCGCGTGGCACCGGCGTCCCCCCTTCGCGAACATGCCTGATGCATGAGTGGATCCATGCCCGCATGCATGCCTGTTCCCGAACAAGACCCCAAGAAAGACACCATGACCTCTCCTAGCCAGACCCCGGGCACGCCGCCACCATCCTTCACCCTGTCGCGCAACGCCCACGGCCGGCTGGTGCTGACTCTGGCCGATGGCGTGCCGCACGTCGGTGCGCTGCCGGTGCGGGCATTTCCCATCACCGCGCCCAGCGATGGGCTGTCCCTGTTCGGCACCGACGGGCATGAGCTGGTGTGGATCGACCGTCTCGACCAGCTCCCTGCCGCGCAGCGCACATTGATCGAGGAGGAACTAGCCGCGCGCGAGTTCGTGCCGACGATCGAGCGCCTGGTGCATGTGTCGAGCTTTGCGACGCCCAGTACCTGGACGGTGCAGACCAATCGGGGGCAGGTGGATCTGGTGCTGAAGGCGGAGGAGGACATCCGCAAGCTCGAAGGGCGCACGCGGCTGCTCATCACGGCGAGTGACGGGATGCAATACAGCGTGCCCAATGTGGGGGCGATGGATAAGCATTCGCGGCGGTTGTTGGGGCGGTTCTTGTAGTCTTTTTTTGCTGTTTACTGGTTGTAGGGCGGAGGCCGGGGGCAGTCCCGGCCTCCACCCTATAACCAGATAAAAGCACGTTCTAGATAGAGATAAAGATCACCAGGCCAGCGTAGTGAACACGCCACCTCAACCCTCAACACGCACGGAAGAGCTGTTGGCAATGCCACTGCTGACGTGACCCGCAGGGACATGCCGTGCGGCGGAGGTGACGTGGCCTGTCTGATCGTCGAAGAAGAAGTCCGGCTCGAACTCGCGCAGGAACGGGCCTTTTTCGAGCCCCCCGAGGAACATGGCCTCATCGACCGCGATGTTCCAGTTCATCAGGGTGCGGATCGCGCGCTCGTGTGCCGGGGCGCTGCGTGCCGTTACCAGCGCGGTGCGGATGCGCATGCCGTTGCTGCCTGCCTGCTGCAGGCGGTGCAGGGCGGCCAGCAGGGGCTTGAAGGGGCCTTCGGGTAGCGGAAGCCCGGCCTTGTCCATTTCGTGGCGCTGGAAGGCGGCCAGGCCGTCGCGCTGGTAGACCTGTTCGGCCTCATCGGAAAACAGTACTGCGTCGCCGTCGAAGGCAATGCGCACTTCATTGGGGTGCGAATCGCTTGCGCGCACCGAGTCTGTGAAGACGTGGGCCGCGGGATGGCCAAGGCGCAGTGCCTGCGAAACGTCCTGTGCGTTGGCCGAGAGAAACAGGTGGGCGCCCAGCGGGCGCAGGTACCTGAAGGGCGCGCCGCCCTGCGTGAACACACCGCGCTGCAGCGCGATGCCGGCCGCCTGCGTGGAGCGGAAGATGCGCATGCCGCTCACCGGGTCGTTGCGCGAGAGCATGACGACTTCCACGCGCTGGCGCTCCTCTGTGTTGAACGCGAGCAACTTCCTGACCAGCGAGAACGCCACGCCGGCGCGCGCGGGTATGTCCAATCGTTCGAGCTGCAGTTGCATGTAGGCCTGCGGATGCTCGGGGTCGAAGAGCCGGTTTTCCTCTTCGAAGTCGAACAGCGCGCGCGAGGAGATCGCAACCACCAATTGATCGTCGAGTGTGACGGGCATGTCCTGCGCTCTTTTCCTTGTTTCTCTGTTCTTCGCTTACTTCACGAACTGGTTGAGCTGGATGATGGGCATCAGCACGGCCAGCACGATCAGCATGACGATCAGGCCCATGCCCACGATCAGCAGCGGCTCCAGGATGGTGGCCAGTTGCATGGCGCGGCGCTGCACCTCGGTGGAGAGCTGGGTGGCCGCGCGTTGCAGCATCAGCGGGAGCTGGCCGGTCTGCTCGCCCAGGCGTGCGAACATGGAGACCAGGCCTGGAAAGCGTTTCTTCTGGGCGATGGCGGAGGCGAGCGGCGCACCTTCGCGCACCAGCACCAGGGCGTCGAGCGCGTCGGCCCGCATCGCCCGGTTGTTCAGCGTTTCCGCAGCGGCCTGAAGCGCCTTCAGGATGGGTACGCCCGCCCCCGCCAGCATGGCCAGCGTGCCGGCGAAGCGGGCTGCGTTGTAGCCGCGCGCAAGCTTGCCGATCAGTGGCAGGTTGAGCCACCATGCATCGAAAACGGTGCGAAAGTGCGGGCGCGACAATGCGGCGCGCATGCCGATCCCGCACAGAATCAGCACGCCCAGCATCAGCCAGCCGTAGTTCCGCACCAGGCTGCTGAGCGCAAGCATGGCCACCGTGAGGGTCGGCAGTGCGCGCTTGGTACCCGCGAAGACGTTGGCCACCTGGGGCACGACGTAGCCCACGAGGAACAGCACGATGACGATGGCGACGAGGGTCACGATCGCAGGATAGAGCGACGCACCGATCAGCTTGGAGCGCAGCGCCTGGCGTTCTTCCAGGTCATCGGCCAGTTTGTCGAGCACCTCGCCGAGATGGCCGCTTTGCTCGCCCGCGCCGATCACCGCACAGAAGATGTCGGAGAACTCGCGAGGATGCTGCGCCAGCGCCTTCGCGAAGGTGGAGCCGGCATTGACCTCCGCGCGCAGGTTGGCGACCAGATGGCGCTGGCGGTCATTGTCCGCCTCTTCAGAGAGGGCGCTGAGTGCTCGCTCGAGCGGCAGGCCGGAGACGATCAGGCCAGCGAGCTGGCGTGTCCAGATCGTGAGCTGAGACGAGTTGAACACCGGGCGGGTGAACAGGCGCTGGCCGAGCGTGGTGGTTCCGCCCGCCTGCTGGTGGGCCGCAAGCGCCTCCACTGCCAGAGGCACGAGGGCCTGTGCGCGCAGCAGGCTACGTGCAGCCTTGGGGCTGTCGGCATCGATCGTGCCCTTGCGGGTCTGGCCCTCGGCGTCCAGTGCTTCAAAGGAAAAGGCGGGCATGCGTAGTTTTCAAGGGGTTCGGTCGCGCCCTGCCCGGGAGTCCGGTTCCTGGCGCCAATGCCCTGATGGTAGCGGGTTGGCGAGACGCTGCGATGTCCGGGCGGCCTCCGCGCATCGAAAACCATGCCCGTGGGGGTGCGCGCAGCGGCTCTACCGGCTTCACGAGACGACCGCGCCGATCACGCGTTCCGAACCAGCATCCCCTTGATCAGTTGCGAGCGGCTGCTGCGGCGATCTCCAGGGAGCGCAGGCGCAGCGCCGGATCGAACACGTCGCTCACCAGCATGAACTCGTCGGCCTCGGTCGCCTCGGCCAGCGTCTCGAAGCCCTTGCGCACGGTCTCGGGCCCACCGATCACCCCAATGGCGAGGAAGTCGGCGATCGCTTCGCGTTCGCGGGGGCCAAGGCTGGCGAGATAGTTGTCCACGGGCGGCTGCAGCAGTCCGCGGCGGTTGGTGAGAATGCCCAGGACGCGCTGGTAGGTGCTGCTCGCAAGGTACTGCGCTTCCTCGTCGGTGGGCGCTGCGATCACCGGAACCCCGATCATCACATGGGGCTTGTCCAGTGTCTTCGAGGGCTTGAAGCGGGCCCGGTAGATCTCGATGGCGGGCATCAGGAAGCGGGGTGCGAAGTGCGAGGCGAATGCATAGGGCAGGCCCTTTTCCGCCGCGAGCTGCGCGGAGAACATGCTGGAGCCGAGCAGCCAGATGGGCACCTCGGTGCCCGCGCCCGGAACGGCCGTGATCTGCTGGCCTTCCTGGGCGGGGGCCAGCAGGCGCTGCAGCTCGGAGACCTCCCGCGGGAAGTCTTCCTCGGTCTCGACACGGTTGCGGCGCAGCGCGCGCATCGTCGGGCCGTCGGTGCCGGGGGCCCGGCCCAGTCCCAGGTCGATGCGCCCGGGATACAACTCAGCCAGCGTGCCGAAGGCCTCGGCCACCACCAGAGGGGCGTGGTTGGGCAGCATGATGCCGCCCGAGCCCACGCGAATGGAGCGGGTGGCGCCGGCAATGTGGCCGATCAGCACGGCGGTGGCGGAGCTTGCGATGCCGGGCATGTTGTGATGCTCGGCCAGCCAGTAGCGCGTGAATCCCAATTGTTCGGCGTGCTGTGCTGTGCGAAGTGAAATGTCCAGTGCATCGGCGACGGTGGAGCCTTCGCGGACGGCGACCAGGTCGAGCATGGAGAGGGCGGGCAATCTGGATGAACTCATAGGCCCATTGTGGAAGCCGCGAAAGAACTCCGCCGAGCGGGGACATTTGTCCTGGATGGACGTGCGTCAACAGCGGGGCACGAATTTCACCCATTTGCGGTATATGCAAACAATTTTCAGCTAATTACAATTTGATGCCGATAGGTCATCTAGATGACATTTGCATCTTGCTAAAGACTATGGTGTGCAAGGATAATAGTTTCAAACAATTTATATTGTAAATATCATTAACGATAGGCATTGCGTAGGGTGACGGTGCTCCGCTCATGTTTCTTGTTGCTTAACCCACGCCTTGCTGAAGGCCCAGCACTTCAGCCCCGGGGAGGAAAAATGGACTTCTTGAAGCGATTGTTTGCATCGTCGCCCCGGAAAGACAGTTCCGCCAGACCGGCTCGTCCTGAAGACTGGTCCACGGTACCGTCGCTGCAGGCGAGCGAGCTCGTGGCCTTCGGCGACGAGGTGAGCCGTCTGTCCGTCGAGTTCGATATCGAGGCGCTGGTCGTGAGCCACGAGCGCTGGATGCCCTGGCTCTGGCAGGCGCTGGGTGGCCAGATCGACGCGCAGTTGCGGCCGGATGTGATCCGTGATGATCGAAGCTCCGAGCTCGGCGCATGGCTGCACGATGCGGGACGCAAGGCGCTGGGACACCTGCCCGCCTACGACCTGCTGCTGGTGCGCAACCGTTATTTCCATTTGAAGGCGGCGGAGCTGATCACCCTGCTGGAAGGCGGCGAGCAGGCGCGCGCCGAGCATACGTTCAAGCAGTGCGAGCACGCCTCGCGCCAGATCGTGCTGCTGCTCAAGGAACTCAAGCGCGGTCTCGCGCGCCATGCCGCTCCCTCGCAGAGCCGCAAGCCGAGCCTGACGGCCGGAGGCTGACCTGCACCGACCCGCGGTGTCTTGTTTTCCCGGGGTCAGTCGCGCGTGACGCGCAGCACCTCTTCCGCGCTGGTGATGCCGGCAGCCACTAGCCGGTCTCCATCGGTCCGCATGAGCGACATTCCGCTCGCCAGTGCCTGGTCGCGAATGTCAGATTCACTGGCCTGTCCGTGGATCTGCGCGCGGATCCTGTCGTCCACTTCCAGCAGCTCGAAGATGCCCGTGCGGCCGCGGTAGCCGGACGGATCGCTTGCGTCGATCTTGCGCACCAGCCGCTGGGCCAGGACGCCAAGCAGCGAACTCGACAGCAGGAACGGCTCGACACCCATGTCGGTGAGGCGCGTGATGGCGCTGGTGGAGTCGTTGGTGTGCAGCGTGGCAAGCACCAGGTGGCCCGTGAGCGACGCCTGGATCGCGATCTGTGCGGTTTCGAAGTCGCGGATTTCACCGATCATGATCACGTCAGGGTCCTGGCGCAGGATGGCACGCAGGGCCTTGGCAAATGTGAGGTCGATCTTGCTGTTGATCTGGGTCTGGCCGACGCCCGCGAGCTCGTATTCGATCGGATCCTCGACGGTCATGATGTTGCTGCTGGACGCATCCAGGCGCGCAAGCGCCGCATACAGCGTGGTGGTCTTGCCCGATCCCGTGGGCCCCGTCACCAGGATGATGCCGTGCGGCTGCTGGATCAGGCGTTCGAACTGCGAGAGCACGGGACCCTGCATGCCCACCGATTCGAGGCTGAGCTTGTTCTCGCTCTTGTCGAGCAGACGCAGCACGGCGCGCTCGCCATGCGCATTGGGAAGGGTGGACACGCGCACGTCGATGGCCCGGGTCCCGAGGCGCAGCGAGATGCGGCCGTCCTGTGGCAGGCGCTTTTCGGAGATGTCCAGGTCCGCCATGATCTTGAGGCGCGAGATCAGCGCCGCGTGCAACGCGCGGTTGGGCTGAACCACCTCGCGCAGCGTGCCGTCCACGCGGAAGCGCACGCTCGAATGGCGTTCGTAGGGCTCGATGTGGATATCGCTCGCACCGTCACGCACGGCCTGCGTGAGCAGCGCGTTGAGCATGCGGATGATGGGCGCGTCTCCCGCCGATTCCAGCAGATCCTCCACGGCCGGGAGCTCCTGCATCATGCGCGAGAGGTCGGCGTCGGACTCGACCTCGCTCACGACCATCGCGGCGCTGGAGTCGGACTGCGAATAGGCAGCGCTGATGCGCTGCGCGAGCGCATGGTTGTCGAGCTGGGCGAGCTGCTGCACGGGATGCTTGCGCAGCACTTCGGATACCGCGCCCATGTCGGGCACTGCGCCGTGCCAAAGCACCAGTTGATGGCCATCGTCCTCCAGCAGCAGCTGGGTCGATCGCGCGAAGGTGTAGGGCAGGGGGTGGCGCATGGGCTCTCTGTCTGGCGGTTGCTCTGAGGGGATCGATGGCGGGCGCGGATGCGCAGGCCTCACTGGGGCGTGAAGCTCGGGTCCTGCACACTCCAGTTCTGTGGTGTCGCCTGCGGCTTCTCGGCGGGGCTGGCCGACGACATCGGCAGCAGCGGTCCGGGCACGGGCTTGGCCGGCGCGCGGTTGTCCGATGGCTTGCCCTGCGTGTTCAGCGGCGGCAGCACCGGCGCGTCGCTCACCGCGCGCATGATGGTGCTTTCCGCGGGCTGGTTGTTCAACTGCATGGCACGGATGGCCTCGTAGCGGTCCTGCACCAATGCATCGCTGGTGGCATCGTCACGGATCACGACGGGGCGAAGGAACACCATCAGGTTGGTTTTGGTGCGATTGCGGCGTTCGTTACGGAAGAGTCCGCCCACAACCGGAAGGTCACCCATCAAGGGCACCTTGTCTTGACCGAGCCCGTAGGAGTCCTCCAGCAGGCCGCCGATCACAATCACGTTGCCGTCCTGCACCAGCACGGAGGACTCGATCGCGCGCTTGCTGGTGGTCGGGCCGTTGGTGTTCTTCGCGGTGTCGTTGTTGACCTTGGAGACTTCCTGGTAGAGCGTGAGCTTGACGCTACCGTTCTCGCTGATCTGCGGGCGCACGCGCAGCATCAGGCCCACGTCCTTGCGTTCGACCGTGGTGAACGGATTGACCGTGGAGCTGCCCGTGGAGTTGGCGTAGGAACCCGTCACGAACGGAACGTTCTCGCCGATGATGATCTGGGCTTCCTCATTGTCGAGCGTGAGCAGGTTCGGCGTGGACAGCACATTCGCGTCGCCCGTGTTCTCGAGGAAGTTGGCAAGCGCACCCAGGTAGTACTTGCCGTTGATGCGCGGTGCGATGGCGATGTTCATGCCGGCGGAAGGCTTGACCGAGGAGAGCGCGCTGGTGGTACTGCCGGAGCTGCCCAGCCCGGCAGCAGCCAGAGCCAGGTCGATGATGTTGGTGCCGGTCTGTCCGGAGTTGGTGCCGATCACGCCCAGCGTGCTGCCGTACTTGCCCATGATGCCCTGCCACTGGATGCCGAACTCGGCCACCTTGCTGGCGGAGACTTCGACGATCAGGCTTTCGATCAGCACCTGTGCGCGGCGTCCGTCGAGCTTGTCGATGACGGCGCGGATCTGGCGGTACTGCGGCTCGGGCGCCGTGATGATCAGCGAGTTGGTCGACGGATCGGCCTGGATCTGTCCGCCGGTGGATGGCTGGTTCTGGCTACCCTGCGAGCTGCCGAGACTGCCCAGGCCGCCGCTGGTGCCGGAGGAGCCGAGGCCGCCGCCCGAGCTGCTGGTGCTGGTGTTCTGCAGGCCATTGTTGCCGGTGCTGCCGAGGCCTCCGGTCATCCCGCCGCTGCCGCCGCTGAAGGGCAGGCCGGAGCCGGTGCTTCCCGAGCCGGAGCCGCCGCCCATCGAGCCGCTGGAAATGGCGGCGCGCAGGGTGGCCGCGAGCTTCACCGCGTCGGCGTTCTTCAGGTAGACGACGTGGATGTTGCCGGTGGCAGCGGAGCTGCCCACCACGGGCGCCTGGTCGAGCTTGGCGACCAGCGAGCGCACCAGCGCGAGGCGCGCCGGATTGGCGGCGCGCACGATCAGTGCGTTGCTGCGCGGCTCGGCCAGCAGTGTGGTGCGATAGGAGGCGTCGCCCTGCACGCCGGGGGTGCCGGTGGCCGTGGGCGTGCCGCCGCCGCTGCCGTCGACGAGCTTCTGCACCAGTGGCGCGAGGTCGGACGCAATGGCGTTCTGCAGCGGAATCACCTCGACGTCGCTGGCATTGGAGACGTCCATCGCGGCGATGATGCGGGCGATGCGCTGCAGGTTGTCACCATAGTCGGTGATCACCAGCGAGTTGTTGCCGGGATTCACGTTGATGGTGTTGTTGGGGCTGATCAGCGGACGCAGCACCGGCACCAGGTTGTTGGCATTCTCGAAGTTGAGCTTGAAGATCTGCGTGGCGATCTGCCCGCCGCTCGGGGCCGTGCCCGAGCTGCCCTGCGTGACCGTGACTGCGCCTGTCTGCAGCTTGGCATCGGCCTCGGGAACGACCTTGTACAGGCCCGCGGACTCGACAATGGTGAAGCCCTGCAGACGCAGCGCGGCGAGGAACTGGTTGAATGCGACGCTGGGCTGCACCGGCTTGTCGGTGACCAGCGTGAGCTGGCCCTTCACGCGGGGATCGACCACCACGTTGCGGCCGGTGATGGTGGCGATCGTGCGCGCCACGGCCTCGATGTCGGCGTTGGCGAAGTTCAGGGTGACGGGTTCGTTGGACTGCACGCTGCCCTGGGGCGCGGAGATCGCGTGCATGGGAACGCCGGCGCACAGCAGCAGGGTGCTGGCGGCAATGGAGTGCAAAGCAGTCCGCAGGCGGTGTCGAGGCAAAAGAGTCATAGGGTCAACCCACGGTGAGGATGGAGCGGTCGCCGGTGCGCCGCCCAATGATATTCAATAGATTGGCAAGCGCGGCCTCGCGGCCCTGAGCCGCCCTGGCTTCGCCCATGAAGCGCAGCCTCTGGCCCACCCACTGGCCCGAGCCGTTGAGCAGCAGTGCGCCGTCCAGCGTGGTCAGGGTCAGCGTAGGGGCCTCGCCGCCCTGGAGCGCGACGCGGTAGCTTCCCATGGGACGCAGCGTGGACAGCTTGGACGACACGTCGAGCGCATCGAGCTGCACCAGTCCCTGCGTGGCCATGCGGCCCGCATTCCATTCGATCTGCAGATTCTGCGTGGACAGCGACAGCTTGCCCTGGGGCTGGATCGTGTTCCAGGGCGTGCCCAGTCCGCTGAGCACGGCGGCCGGCCAGTGGCTCTCATGGTTGGTGACGGTCAGCGCCATGCCGTTCAGGCGCATGCGGGCACGTGCCTGGATCGGCGTGGTGGTGCAGCAGTCGGAGCGCAGTTCCACATTGGCGCCCACGAAGGCCGGGCGCAACTGCCAGTTCAGCCGTCCGGGCAATGCGGACTGGTCGGTGCTGCCCTGGCCGCCGGTCAGCACGAGCTGGGCTGAGCCGTTCCACAGCGTACCGCGCGCCTGCTGCAGCTGTACCTGTCCGCGCGTTGCCTGGAACACGCCGGCCGCAAACCAGCTGGCCGGCGCCTGCAGGCCGAGCACGGTCAATCCGCCCAGCAGGCCGCCCAGCACCGCCCAGCCCCGGGGTGCGCGGATGCTGGCGGAAGGGCGTTTCGGTGAAAGCTGTTTACGGGCCACGGGTTCGGAAAAGGGTTGTGCGTTGTGCGGCAAGTGAAGGTGAAGGCGTTTGCGTGTCAGTTCGATGGGGGCAGCGACAGGATCAGCGTTCCGTCCCAGTGCGCGGGCAAGGCCGGGGCATTGCCCTTGGTGCCGGCGCTGCGCACCAGCTTGGCCTGGATCGGCACCACGCGCGCGGTGCTGCGCACCTGGGCAAGCCACTGGGCCAGCGAGGTGGCAGGCACGCCCTTGAGCGTGACCGTTGCACGATCGGCGACGATGGTCATCTGTGCGGACGCGCCCATGGACTGGGTGAGCGAGCTCTGCAGCGCGCGGACCGCATCGTTGGCCTGGATGCGCGGCGCCTTCTGCAGTTCCAGTGCTTCCTGTTGCAGGCCGCGCATGTGCTGGAGTTGCCGGTCGAGCTGCGCATGTGCCTGCGGGGCGAGGCGCAGCGTCTTGATGGCGGGCGCCAGGGCGACCCACCAGACCAGGGCAAGGCCCACGAGGCCGGCGGCGGCCATCACGAGCATCTGCTCGCGCCCCTGCAGGGCGTTCCAGCGTTGCTTGAGGGCGTCGAGCGTTTCGTTTTTCCTGTTCATGGCTGGCCCTCCGCTGCGCGTACCCAGATCTGGCGATCCTGCTGGCGTGCTGTGAAGCCGTCGGCGCGCAGGCGCTGATTGACGGCATCAAGCTCTTCCAGGCTGATGTTCACGCCGCCGAGCTTGAGTTCGGCGTCGGCAAACTCCACCTGGGCCGGCACCTGCCCGGGCGGCAGGGCCACACCCGTGGCAGCCATCAGGGGCTCCAGGTCGCGCGGCGACACGCTGCCCGCCACCTGGCGCAGTTGCGTCACTTCACGCTCCATCTGAACGGGCGCATCCACGATGACCTTCACGTTCGGAAAGGTCTGCTGCAGGATGCTGCGCACGCCGGCTTCCTTGGCCTTGAGCGACTGATTTTCCTTGAAGGCCCAGACGTTCAGGCCCACGACCTGGGCGATCAGGGCAATGCCCAGCGCCCAGCGTCCCGCGCGCCACTGTGGTGCGCGCAGAAAGCTGTTGAGGGCACCGCTCACGCTGCGCAGCGCGCGCGTGCGTCCGCTGCTGGCGAATTCGAGCTGTGCGAGGTTCCAGTTGCCGCGTGCCGCCGCCAGCGACCGGTGGCCCACGGTGGCGATCTCCACGGGGCGGCCCAGCATCTGCTCGGCCACGCCTGCCATGGCGGGTTCGGCACGCACGATGGGTGGTGTCTCGCCATCGCCATGATGCAGGCCCAGCGCGAGCGTGGCTGCATTGAGCGGAAGCACGGTCACGGCCTTGTCCGGGCCTTGCGAGGTGAGCACCAGCTGGGCATCCTCGGGCACGCCCAGCACATACACCAGCCGCTCGCCTTCGGGGCCCTGGGTGCCGGGGGCAAATTCTGGCACGATGCGGCTGGCCGGGCGTCCGGCCGCCTCGAGCACCTGCAGGTTCATGCGCAGCCAGTTGCGGTCGCACACCGCCACCCAGGCCGGGGCACCGGAGGGGGCATCGGGCTCGAGCGCAAAGTGCAACTGGGCCGGGTCGTCCAGCACCTGCTCTTCCAGCAGGCCCTCCAGCACCGACCGCAGGCGCGTGGGGTTGCTTGCCGCACCCTGGGGCAGCGTGACACGCTGCCACGACATGGCGCGCGCGGGCACCACCACGACCACTTCACCCGTGCGGCCCGGGTCGGGCAGCAAGGTGGCTGCGGCGCTGGCTTGGCGGGTTGCAGTATGGCCATCGGCGGTCAGGGTATAGCTGTACGCGGTGGCCGGCCCCGGTGTGCCCGGAGGCAGATAGATGATGAGGATGCTCATGACTTGTTTTCGCGCGCCATTTTAGGCGGCGTACGTGACAGTGGCAGGCATCGTTTGTACGCAGTGTTCAAGATTTGCCCGGTGCCAGTGTATCTGCCGAGTCGCGCAGGAAGCCGCCCCGCTCGCGCCAGAGGGTGCGCGTGTGGTTGCCTTGCTGCTTGTACACGAGCGAGCGCTCCTCGACGACGGTCTGGTCGATGCGCATGCGACCGCGTATCTCGAAATAGGAGGACTTCACGTCGAAATACTGGGTGGTCAGCAGCTCCGGCTTGCTCAGCAGCTTGGAGGCGTCCTCCACGCTCTTGAAGTAGTTCGATGCGCGCGACTGTACGATGCGCTGGGCGTCCGGCATGTCGAGCCCTATGGCGCTGGCCCAGATCGCCTCGGCATCGGCGGTGTTGATGTTGAGCAGGGTAGGCTGCGGCAGCAGCGTCACGTGGGGGGCCAGCCGGTCGATGGTGGACGGCTGGATGCCCCACCAGGTGAGCTGGCCCACGCTTTGCGGCATCAGCGGGCTCTGGGGGCTTTGCTGGCTTGGCGCACTGCTGCCCTGAGCGGCCGGTGCTGCCTTCGCCATGTTCTGGGCGATCCGCTGGAGCTCCTGCTGCGGCAGGCCCAGATACTGGAAGAGCCGGGTGAATTGCCTGAGCGCGGTCTCGTTGAGCTTGTTGCCTTCCGACACCAGGTTGCGCAGGTTCATGCGCGACTGGAGATCGGTGATGCGGCCCGACAGAAAGGCGTTCTCGGTGTCCGCGGTGGCCGCGCCGGGATCGGACACGTTGCGCTGCGCGGAAAGGAATGTGGACAGCCGCGCCTCCTCAAGGGGGATCGACCACGGCTCGGTGAGGTTGTCGGTTCTGTCGCCCCGTGCGAGCGCGTCCTCGCGCAGGATCAGGCGCGACCAGTCGAGTGCGCCCACGAGGATCCAGGCCGACTGGATGCGTGCGCGCTCGGCCGATTCGACCTCGATGGCGCGCCACTGCTGCCACATCGCCGTGGCGGCAAAGGTGGCCACCAGCGCGACGGTGAGCATGGCGGCCAGCAGCGCCGCGCCGCGCTGATGCATCCGCTGTGTCCGTGTCATGACTTGTTGCCTCCGAGCAGCGGATTCACCCAGTCCTGCGTGATGGTGCCGGAAATGGCGCGTCCCTCGGGCAGGGTGATCTGTACGCGCACGCCCTCGGGAATGGAGGCTGCGGCCTTGCTCAGGCCGCCCAGCGTCTGTTCGGCAAACGAGCCGTTCGAGCTCGACAGCGCATTGGCCCACGCACCACCCACGAAGTAATACAGATGCCACTCGGCCAGAGGGAACAGCTGGGTTTCGCGCTGCGCCTCGCTGCTCGACGGGGTGCGTGCCCATTGCGCAGCGCGCTCCCATGCGGAGTTCCAGTCGGCGCGCGTATTGACGGGCGGGGACTGCCAGCGCAGCCATTGCTGCGAGTCGCCCGACATGCGCAGCGCCCAGGCGACCACGACAGCGCCCTGCTCGGGCTGCTGCGAGCTGCGGCGGGTGAGGCGCAGCACCTGGCCATCCCAGCTGAGGGGCTGGGTGTTGTCGATGGCGATCAGCGCATCCAGGTCGGCGTTCCATTGCGCGAGCGCATTCTGGATCACGACCAGTTGATCGGAGCGCTCCCGGGTGATGACCTGGGAGCGTGCCATGCCGTCGAGCCCGCGCCAGCTCAGCAGCGCAATCACCGCGAGGATGGCGATGGCCACCATCAGCTCGATCAGCGTGAAGCCACCGGCCACGCTGAACGCGGCGCGGCGTGCGGCGGGGTGCGAGGGTCTGCGCAGCAAGGCCATGGGTCAGTACCTTCCCACGATGGTGGAAACGCGGATCACCGGATAGCGCTCGTCATAGACCTGCGCGTCCACGCGCCGGAACTGCGGGTTGGGCAGCGGCGACACCGTCGTCACCACCTGGTATCTGCGGCCTGCCTGCTCGCACACGCTCTGTGTATCGCCGAAGGCGGGCAACTGGCGTGACAGGCGCGCCTTGACCAGTTCGTTCTGGGCGCACACGTGGCCCAGCATCACGTCGGTCTGGCGCGTCGCGTTGACGACCAGGGCCGAGGTGGCCTGTGACCCGGCCATGAGGGCAATCGCCACGATGGCGAGCGCCACCAGCACCTCGACCAGCGTGAAGCCGGTCTGAGGGCGGGGCAGGCGGCGCAGGGTCATTGCATGGCCTCCACGGTGAAGGCGCGCACGCCGTCGGTGGCGATCCTCACGGCCCGGCCGGGATAGGCCTCGTTGACGATCCATACCTGCTGGGCGCTGATGATGGGCTCGGGACCGAGCCACAGTGTCGCCGGGCCGTTGGTGCGGGTGCCCGCGAGCAGCCAGCGATCCGGCATCTTGAGTGTCGGCAGCCCCTCGAACACGAAGCCGTTGGCCGTCGCGCGCCAGCGCACGGTGGTGCCGGACGCGCGGGATTGGGCACGGGCGCTCTCCAGCAGCACAGCGAGCCGCTCGCCCTCGCGCCGCAGCTCGGTCCCGCCCGTGTCGCGCAGGGCAAAGCTCACGCCGACCGTGGCCAGCGCGATGATGGACATCACCACCAGCAGCTCCAGCAGTGTGAAGCCGCGGCTCATTCTCCTCATGGTCGGGTCAGGGGATGTGGCGGCATGCAAGGATGCACATTGGGCATGGCGAGCAATGCGGGAAGTTGGCAATTACTGCCAGCTGCCGATATCGGAATCCTTGCCTTCGCCGCCGGATTGGCCGTCAGCGCCAAACGACATCACGTCCACCTCGCCCTTGATGCCGGGGCTCAGGTACTGGTAGGGGCGGCCCCATGGATCATTGGGCAGCTTCTCGAGATAGGGTCGCCAGTTGTTGGGAACCGGGCCGCTCGACGGCTTGGCGATCAGTGCCTGCAGGCCCTGCTCAGCCGTCGGGTAGCGCTGGTTGTCGAGGCGATACATCTTGAGGGCCTGCATCAGGTTGGTGATGTCGGTGCGGGCCGCCGTGCTGCGCGCGTCATCGGCACGGTCGAGCACGTTGGGCACGATCAGCGCGGCCAGCACGCCGATGATGACGAGCACCACCATCAATTCGATCAGGGTGAAGCCGCGCACGATCTTGCGGCGGGTGGAACGTGCGAAAGCGTGGGCAGATTGCAGCATCTCGGCAGGTTGACTTGGAATGTGTATATCAGGTCAATCATAATCGCGCGATGGTGACAAACACATACAGCCGTTGGAAGGTGCGCGCGGGAACCTTCATTTTGTGGTTCCTGGCGATGGCCTGTGTGGTTTTCTGGGGGCTCAGGCTCTCGGCAGGACCACAGGGTTCTTCGGCACCCGGCATGCCACCCGCACCATCAGTGGTCGACGTGCAGGCCCTGATGCGGCTGCTGGGCGGCACCGAGGTCGTGGTGGCCACCACTCCCAAGGCCGCGCCCACCCGCTATACCCTGGTGGGCGTTCTCGCCGGCATGCGCAGCGGGCATGGTGCGGCGCTGATCGAGGTGGATGGCAAGCCCGCCAAGCCTTTCCGCGTGGGCGCCGAGGTGGCCGACGGACTCGTGGTGCAGTCGCTCGGCCGGCGCGAGGCACACCTGGGTGCGACTGTGGACGGACCCGCAAGCCTGACCCTGCAGATGCCCCTGAAGGTGGCCAGCAACGGAGCCGCGAGCACCTTGCCGGTCGTACCGGTCCAGCCCGCAGCGCCGCCGCTCCAACCCGTCGTGCCTCAGGTGCAGTCCCCGATGATGCCGGGGACGGAAGTGACGGCCTCACACCCGGCGCAGGGCATGTAAGCCGTCGAGGGTCGCCAGCGCCAGCAACTGCACTCGCTTTTGACACCTGCCTTGCAATTGGCTTGCAATTGGGCAGACATCATGGAGGCCCGGGCGGGTCCAGCGGCACGCAGGACCACATTCCGAACCCGGGTGCCGGCATGGTCCATTCATGCGCCAGCGGGGCGCGGTGTCCGTTTCCTGCTCCCGGTTGTTCCATCAGCAGCCACTGCACGCAGCGGATGACGCCGGCATGGGTGATCCAGAGAATGTCACCATGCTCCTGTGCAGCATGCTGCCGCGCTTCGGCCAGCGCATCGCGTACGCGCACCAGCATGGTCAGCAGTGATTCGCCTCCACCAGGAGCGAAGGTGCCGAAATCGTCGGTCCATGCATCGATCTCGGTACGGGCTATGGCATCCCAGGGGTGTCCTTCCCAGCGTCCGAAGTCCATTTCGCGCAGGCGGCTGTCGGCGCGCGGCGCGGGCCACCGTGGCTGGCGCAGCTCCGATAGTGCCTGTGCCAGCTGGCTGCAACGCTGCAGCGGGGAGTGCACTGCCAGGGCGATGTCATCGGGCAGGGCGGCATGCAGTGCCTCTGCGGCCTGCCGCGTGTGTTCGGCATCGGCCGCGACATCCAGGGCTCCGTAGCAGACGCCTGTGCCGATCAGGGGCATGCCATGTCGCGCGAGCCAGAGCCTGTTTGTCGGCTTCACAGCAGCCAAGGCCGCACTCCAGCCGTGCCGAATGCAGCCACGGCCGTCGCCACGCCCAGGTAGAACGCCAGTTCGGCCACCTGCTGGATCGTGCCGAGGCAATCGCCCGTGAACCCCTGCAGGCGTATCTTGAAGCGCCACAGCATCCATGCTGCCCCCACACCGCTGAACAGGATGGCAAGCAACGCGCTCTGCCAGCCCAGCGCCAGCGCCATCAGCACCACGGGTGCCACGCACCACACCGCCGCGGTGAAGAGGGCTGACAGCGCGATCTGGTCGGCAAGGGGCTTGCTCTTGGAGGTGGCCGTGTCGCCCACGTGGGGCAGGGTGCGCACCGCCAGGAGCGGCCAGAACCGCGAGACGACATGTCCGCAGAACAGCGACCACAGCGGAATGGACAGTCCATGGCTGCCCAGCTGGGCCAGCAGCGCGAACTTGGCGGCGAATGCCAGCACCAGCGCCATGGCACCGAATGCGCCGATGCGCGAGTCCTTCATGATCTCGAGAACCCGTTCACGCTGGTAGCCACCCCCTAGGCCATCGGCGACATCGGCCAGGCCGTCTTCATGAAAGCCGCCGGTGGCCATGACCGTGACGATGGTGCTGAGCACCGCGGCGACCAGCGGGGTGAACGGCTGCCCCATGCCTAGCAGCCAGGACAGGGCTCCGAAGCACAGTGCCGCCAGTGCGCCGATCAACCAGCCCACGCCCGGGAAATGCGCGGCACTCGCGCGCAGCATGGCCGGGCTGTAGCCCACCCAGTCTGCGAGGGGTCCGCTCACCGGAATGCGTGTGAAGAACTGCACGGCGAGCAGATAGTGGCGTATCGCTTGCATGGGCGTGGTTCGCGTCGGAGTGCGTCGCCTCGCGGCCTCAGTGGCTGCCGGCCTGCAGGAACAGCCGGTAGGCCGGGTTCAGCGTCTCCTCGACATACGGATAGCCCAGCGTCTCGAGGAACTGGTCGAACGCGGCAGTGTCTTCGGGCGGCACCTGCATGCCCACGAGGATGCGGCCGTAGTCGGCGCCCTGGTTGCGGTAATGGAACAGGCTGATGTTCCAGTGCGGCTGCATCAGGCTCAGGAACTTGAGCAGCGCGCCCGGCCGCTCGGGGAAGGTGAAGCGCATCAGGCGCTCGTCCTGCGCGAGCGAGGAATGGCCACCGACGAGGTGGCGCAGGTGCTCCTTGGCCAGTTCGTCATGCGTGAGATCGAGCGAGTCGAACCCCTGCTTCTGGAAGTTCTTCGCGATCTTCTCGGATTCGCCACGGGTCGTGGACAGGCCCACGAACACGTGTGCTCGCTTGGCATCGCTGATGCGGTAGTTGAACTCGGTCACGTTGCGGCTGCCGCCGGGCAGGGCACCGACCGCCTCGCAGAAGCGCTTGAAGCTGCCGCGCTCCTCGGGGATCGTCACGGCGAACAGCGCCTCGCGCTCTTCGCCGACTTCGGCGCGTTCCGCCACGAAGCGCAGGCGGTCGAAGTTCATGTTCGCGCCGCAGAGGATCGCGGCATAGGTCTCGCCCTTGGTCTTGTTCTTCGCGACGTACTGCTTGATCGCGGCCACCGACATGGCACCCGCCGGCTCGACGATCGAGCGCGTGTCGACGAAGATATCCTTGATGGCGGCGCAGACGGCGTCGGTGTCCACGCGGATGTAGTCATCCACCAGGTTGCTGGCCACGCGGAAGGTTTCCTCGCCCACCAGCTTGACCGCCGTGCCGTCGGAGAACAGGCCCACGTCGGGCAGGGCCACGCGCTCGTGCCGGGCGACCGACTGCGCCATCGCATCGGAGTCGTTCATCTGCACGCCGATCACCTTGATGTCCGGGCGCACGGCCTTGATGTAGTTGGACACGCCGGAGATCAGGCCGCCACCACCGATCGCGACGAACACGGCATCCAGCCGGTTGCTGCCGAGGGCCTGCAGCTGGCGCAGCACTTCCATGGCGATCGTGCCCTGGCCGGCGATCACGTCGGGATCGTCGAAAGGATGCACGAACGTCAGGCCTTGCTCGGCCTGCAGCCTTGCCGCGTGCTCATAGGCATCGGAATAGCTTTCACCGCTCAGCACCACCTCGCCGCCGAGGGTCTTCACCGCGTCGATCTTGAGCTGCGGGGTCGTCGTGGGCATCACGATCACGGCGCGCGCGCCGAGCTTGGAGGCGCTCATCGCCACGCCCTGGGCATGGTTGCCGGCAGATGCGCAGATCACGCCGCGCGAAAGCTGCTCGGGCGTCAGGTGCGCCATCTTGTTGTAGGCGCCGCGCAACTTGAAGCTGAAAACGGGTTGCTGATCCTCGCGCTTGAGCAGCACCTTGTTGTGCAGGCGGCGGCTCAGCGCCTTGGCGACCTGCAGGTCGGATTCGACGGCGACGTCATAGACGCGCGCGGTGAGGATCTTCTTGAGATAGTCGAAGGGGCTGAGGGCGTGTTTGGGCGATTGGTCTTGGGTTGTCATCTGGCGGTCTACAGGCACTGGGCAATGGCAGTGCATCGGCCGCCATCATAGGAACAAGCAGGCCTGTCCGCACATGGGAAGCAGGCCGACCGGGTCCAAAAAGGCAAAAAAAGGGCCCCAAGCCGTGAAGCCTGGGGCCTAATCCATCCTTTGAGGAGATGGAGGAGACAATCGGAGCGCAGGGCTCAAACCCAAAAGAATGAGCAGCGCATGCAGCGAATTGTACTCCCAACTGTGCTGCGATGCAGCAAAATCACCATGTTTTATTTATGACACGACGCGCTGTTGCGTGAATGAGTCATTTTTTTGAGGAAAAAGTTATGGAATGCACAGTCAGCTGGACGGGAAACACGGGCACCCGCTCCGGAATGGGTTTTGTCGCCGAGACCGGAAGCGGCCACGTGCTGACGATGGATGGGGCTCCCGATGCGAACAATCCGCAGAACGGCGGGCAGAACCTGGCACCTCGTCCCATGGAGACGGTGCTCGCGGGAACCGGCGGCTGTACCGCCTACGACGTGGTGCTGATCCTCAAGCGCGGCCGGCACGACGTGCGCGGCTGCAGCGTCAAGCTCACCTCGGAGCGCGCGGAGACCGATCCCAAGGTGTTCACCAAGATCCACATGCAATTCACGGTGACGGGCAAGGGCATTCCGGCCAGCGCGGTGGAGCGCGCCATCGCCATGAGCCACGAGAAATACTGCTCGGCCAGCATCATGCTGGGCAAGACGGCAGAGATCACCACGGGGTTCGACATCGTCGAAGCCTGAGGTAGGGGCTGATACAGGCCCCAGGGCCAAGGGCCTCCCTGGGGAGCCGCCTCGGCCTCAAATATAGTGGGCCGTGGTCGTCATGACCCTGGCGGCGGCCTTCATGAGCAGGCGCGCAGGGGCGGGAGTTCCTGTGCGCCGGCGGCAAGCGCCTGGGCGGCGTGGCGCTCCTCGTCCTGTTGCATGCGGGCAACCACTTCCCGTGATGGCATGTCCTCCTCGGGTAGCCGGCCCAGGTGACCCTGCAGGTGCTCCGACACCTGGCGTTCGGTTTCCACCACAAACCCCAGGCTGATGCGGTCGCTGACCTTGGCGGCCCCCCATCCGATCACGAACGCGCCCGCAAACCAGAGCGGATTGAGCAGGCTGGGGCGACTGCCCAGGGCGTCCAGGCGCTCCTGGGTCCAGGCCAGGTGATCGATCTCCTCACGCGCCGCAGCCAGCAGCTCTTCGCGCAGAAGGGGGTCGCGCGTGACGGCTGCCTGGGACAGGTACAGGGCCTGGGCGCAGACCTCGCCCACGTGGTTCACGCGCATCAGCGCACCGGAGAGGCGACGCTCTGCCTCGCCCAGGTCAGGTTCGCTCCGGCCTCGTGCGGGCGAGGGCTCACTGGCCTTGGGTTTGGCAAACAGGGTGCGCAATGCAGAATCGGCAGTTCTCAGAAATTGATCCATTGGCGTGTATTGTCGGCAAAAAGGCGGGATTTCTGTATCTTGTTTACAAATTTAGCTGTAATGCCCAGTTGACGAAGCGTTCATTGGATGCTTGGCTTTGCTGGGTGAGTGTGTTGCACGACTGCAACGATTTTCCCGTTTTCAGCGATTTGTGAGGGAATTCCTTTGCGAAAGATCGCTGGCTCTGTTGCAATAGGACTAACTTCCCCACCAGGAGGTTGGCCCGGGGGAACCGGCGGGCTGCACAGAAGTATGTGCCTCTAGTCCCCTTGATCCAGGGCCCTCTGTTTAACCTTGGAGTAACTCGCAATGAAAAAATCACTGATTGCCCTGGCTGTGCTGGCTTCCTCCGGCGCTGCGATGGCTCAATCTTCCGTGACCCTGTTCGGTATCGTTGACACGGGTATTGGCTACGTGAACAAGGCCAACGCTGCTGGCGACAGCAAGTATGGCGTGTACACCAGCGGCAACTACACCAGCCGTATCGGCTTCCGCGGCGTGGAAGACCTGGGTGGCGGTCTGAAGGCTGGCTTCTGGCTCGAAGGCGAAATCTTCGGTGACGACGGCAACTCCGCTGGCTTCAACTTCAAGCGTCGTTCGACCGTGCAACTGGCCGGCAACTTCGGTGAAATCCGTCTGGGCCGTGACCTGACTCCTGGCTACACGAAGACCAGCTCCTACGACCTGTTCAACCAAACCGGTATCGGCCAATTCATGGGCTGGAGCAACTGGTACGGTACAGCTGGCGATGCCAACGGCATCCGTTCCAGCAACATGCTGTCGTACTACTCGCCTAACATGGGTGGCTTCTCCGGTGCTCTGGGCTACGGCTTCGACGAGCAAACTTCCGGTCACGCTGGCCGCTACATCGGTGGTTACGTTGCATATGACAACGGCCCTCTGAGCGTGGCTCTGTCGTACGACGACCGTGACACCGTTGCCGCTAACCGCGACCGTAACGCTCTGACTATTGGCGCTTCCTACAACCTGAACGTTGTGAAGCTGTCCGGTATCGTCCAACAGAACAAGGACAAGATCTCTGGTGGTTCCAACCAGAAGGTCAACGCTTACATGCTGGGCGCTTCCGCTCCAGTGGGCGCTGGCGAAGTCAAGATCCAGTACGCTCTGTACGACCAGAAGGCATTTGACGACGGCAAGTCGCACCAGCTGAGCCTGGGCTACGTGTACAACCTGTCCAAGCGCACTGCTGTGTACGGCAACGTGTCGTACCTGAAGAACAAGGACGGTGCAAACCTGGGCCTGGCTTCCAAGGATCTGAACACCGAAGGTCCTGGCGCTGGCAAGGCACAGACCGGCGTGCAAGTTGGTATCCGCCACTCCTTCTAATTTCTGGCTGGCTTAATGCCAGCTTAGGTTAGAGGTAAAAGCCGCCACTCGAAAGAGTGGCGGCTTTTTTGCGTCTGCGCAGACACAGGTATGGATGGGCTTTAGCACGCAGCGGTGAAAACCCCCGGGCGTATGTGTCCGGTATGTGCTCGGCAGGACACGCGATGAGTCAAATGGGTGCGCAGAGAAGTTTTGCGCTTGGCGTGATCACTGCGCAGGCTCGCTGCTCGAAAGTGCTCTAAATGGGGGTAATTTCGTCGCGCTTTGTGCCTTTCGCGCTACCTGTGCGGGTGACATCCCCGGCGTCGAGCAGGGGCACTGAAGGCTTTTCCTCCCTGCTTTCCCTAGGCGGAAGGGGGACGCCGAACTCTCCGTTTCTGTCTGTCAGGGATTTCCCGTTGCATGTTCGCCAGCCGGCAGCGGCATAGTCCTCGCATGGCCCCGGTATGAAAGTTGCATTACTGTCCGGGCCTCGACGAATCAGGACTTCTCCCGCGACCGACACACATGCTTGCCTTCATCCTTCGCAGACTCATACAAGCCGTGGTCGTGATGGTCACGGTTGCGTTCATCGCCTTTCTGCTGTTCCAGTATGTGGGTGACCCGGTCATCACCATGTTGGGGCAGGACGCCACGCCGCAGCAGATCCAGGAGGTCCGGGCATCCCTGGGACTGGATCAGCCGTTCGTCGTGCAGTTCTGGCATTTCCTCATCAACGCCGCACAGGGCGATTTCGGCCTGAGCCTGCGCCAGGGCGCCAAGGTGTCGCGGCTGATTGCCGAGCGCTTTCCAGCCACGCTTGAACTGGCGCTGGTGGCAGCGGTGATCGCCTTCGTCGTCGGCGTTCCCATGGGCGTCTATGCGGCACTCAAGCGCGGCACGTTCCTGAGCCAGGTGTTCATGACACTGTCCCTGCTCGGCGTATCGCTGCCAACCTTTCTCATCGGCATTCTGCTGATCCTGGTGTTCTCGGTGACGCTGGGCTGGTTCCCGAGCTTCGGCCGCGGCGAGGTGGTGCAACTGGGCTGGTGGAGCACGGGTCTGCTCACCGCGAAGGGATGGCACCACATCACGCTGCCGGCCATCACGCTGGCGATCTTCCAGCTCACCCTGATCATGCGCCTGGTGCGCGCCGAGATGCTGGAGGTGCTACGCACCGATTACATCAAGTTCGCCCGCGCCCGCGGCCTGACCGATCGGGCAATCTATTTCGGCCATGCGTTGAAGAACACCATGGTGCCTGTGATGACCATCACCGGGCTGCAATTGGGCGGCCTGATCGCCTTCGCCATCATCACGGAAACCGTGTTCCAGTGGCCCGGCATGGGGTTGCTGTTCATCCAGGCGGTGATGTATGCAGATATCCCGGTGATGGCCGCATACCTGTGCCTGATCGCGCTGATCTTCGTGGTCATCAACCTGATTGTGGACCTGCTGTATTTCGTCGTCGATCCGCGCCTGCGCGTGGGTGGCAAGGCGGGAGGTCACTGACATGCAGTCCGCAGCACGCATCAAGGCGGGTGGCCGTGCGTTCGCCCACATCGCTGCATTTCATCCGGAACTCACATCGTTTCGGCGCGACCTGCATGCCCATCCCGAGCTGGGCTTCGAGGAGAAGTTCACCAGCGCACGCATCGTCGAGGCCTTGCGCCAATGCGGTGTCGACGAGGTGCATACGCAGATCGGCAGGACGGGCCTCGTCGCGCTGATCCACGGCCAGAGCCGTGCGAGCGGCAGCATGATTGGCCTGCGCGCCGACATGGACGCCTTGCCGATGCAGGAGAACAACGAATTCACCTGGAAGTCGTCCCGCCAGGGCCTGATGCATGGGTGCGGGCATGACGGACACATCACCATGCTGGTGGGGGCAGCACGCTATCTCGCCGCGACGCGCTGCTTCGACGGCACCGCGGCACTGATCTTCCAGCCGGCCGAGGAGGGCATGGGCGGCGCGCGGGTGATGATCGAGGACGGCCTGTTCGAACGCTTTCCGATCCAGTCGGTCTTCGCGATGCACAACTGGCCTCAGATGAAGCCCGGCACCGTGGGGCTCAACGATGGCGCGATGATGGCGGCGGCGGATCGCGTCACCATCGAGATCACCGGGCGCGGCGGACATGGTGCGCATCCCTATCAGACCGTCGACGTGGTGCTGGTGGCAGGGCACATCATCACCGCGCTGCAGGGCATCGTGGCGCGCAACGTGCGTGCGCTCGACAGCGCCGTGGTGAGCCTCTGCGCAGTGCAGGCCGGAGACCTGGGGGCCTTCAGCGTGCTGCCGGGAACGGCGACCCTGGTGGGCACGGTGCGTTCGTTCGACCCCGCCATCCAGGAGATGGTCGAGCGCCGCATCCAGGAGGTCTGCAACGGCGTGGCGATGGGCATGGGGGCGAGCGTCAATGTGCGCTACGAACGCATCTATCCCGCGACCATCAACACCGAGAGCGAGGCCCGTTTCGCGGGCGACGTGGCCGCATCGATCGTCGGTGCCGACAACGTGGTGCGCGATCTCGAGCCCAGCATGGGCGCGGAGGATTTCTCCTTCATGCTGCAGAGCAAGCCGGGCGCCTACCTGCGCATAGGGCAGGGCATGGGAGCGGGAAACAGCACCCTGCACAACAGCCGCTATGACTTCAATGACGACATTCTTCCCCTCGGAGCGGCACTGCATGCAGGGCTGATTGAGCAGGGCATGCCACTGGCAGAGGCCGAGTGAGCAGGACCGGACCACGGAGCAGACAGACAACATGGCGATCAAACAGACTCTTGCGCGCTGGTGGGACAGCGATGTAGCCCACAGCTTCCGATCCTCGCCGGTGGCCATCGTGGCAGCGGTGATTGCGTTCATCTGCGCCTTCTGCGCGGTCTTCGCGGGCTGGGTGGCTCCGCACAACCCGTTCGACCTGACCACGCTGGAACTCTCCGATGCGCGGCTTCCTCCGGCATGGGTCGAGCACGGCAGCTGGAAGTATCCGCTCGGCACCGACGACCAGGGGCGCGACATCCTCTCCGCACTGATCTACGGCGCGCGCATCTCGCTCATCGTGGGGCTGGTGTCCGTGGCGCTGTCGATCGTGATCGGCGTGACGCTGGGTCTGGTCTCGGGCGCCAAGCGCGGCTGGATCGATGCGGTGCTGATGCGCACCTGTGATGTGGTGTCGTCGTTTCCCGCGATTCTGGTGGCGCTGCTGATTGCCGGCGTGGCGCGCGCCGTCTATCCCAATGCGGCGGAGGGCGTGGCCTTTGCGGTGCTGGTACTGGCGATTGCGTTCGCAGGCAGCAACGGCTGGGTGCAATACGCGCGCACCGTGCGCGCCAGCACGATGGTGGAGTATGGCAAGGAATACGTGCAGGCGGCACGTGTGACCGGGGTTGCGCCGCTGCGCATCATGCGCCGTCATGTGCTGCCGAACGTGCTCGGTCCGGTCATGGTGCTGGCCACCATCCAGGTGGCGACGGCCATCATCACGGAGGCCACGCTGTCGTTCCTTGGCGTCGGCGCTCCTCCCACTTCGCCATCGCTCGGCACGCTGATCCGCATCGGCAACGACTACCTGTTCTCGGGCGAATGGTGGATCACCGTGTTCCCGGGCGTGATGCTGGTGCTGATCGCCCTCTCGGTGAACCTGCTGGGCGACTGGCTGCGCGATGCGCTCAATCCGCGTCTGAGGTAATGCGATGTCCTTGCTTGAAGTAAAGAATCTGGTGGTGGAGTTCCCCGGGCGACGCGGCACCCTGCGTGCGCTCGACGATGTATCGTTTTCCATCGCACCGGGAGAAATCCTTGGCGTGGTGGGGGAGTCAGGGGCCGGCAAGTCGCTGACGGGCGCGGCCATCATCGGCCTGCTGGAGCCGCCGGGACATATTGCCTCGGGGCAGATCCTGCTCAAGGGCGAGCGCATCGACAACCTGCCCGGCGAGGCCATGCGCCACATCCGCGGCCGACGCATCGGCGCGATCTTCCAGGATCCGCTCACCTCGCTGAACCCGTTGTACACGGTGGGCCGGCAACTGGTCGAAACCATCATGACGCACCTGCCGATGAATGCCGCGCAGGCTCGCGAGCGGGCCATCGAATTGCTCAAGGACACCGGCATCCCGGCAGCCGCGGAGCGCATCGACCACTATCCGCACCAGTTCTCGGGCGGCATGCGCCAGCGCGTGGTGATTGCCCTGGCGCTGGCGGCCGAGCCCGAACTCATCGTGGCGGACGAGCCGACCACGGCGCTTGACGTGTCGATCCAGGCGCAGATCATCGGCCTGCTCAAGAACATCTGCCGTTCGCGCGGAGCTGCCGTCATGCTGATCACGCACGACATGGGCGTGATTGCCGAGACCTGCGACCGCGTGGCCGTGATGTATGCCGGACGCGTGGCGGAGATCGGACCGGTGCATGAGGTCATCAACCATCCAGCGCATCCCTATACGTCGGGCCTGATGGCATCGATTCCCGACATGGAGGAGGACCGCGAACGCCTCAACCAGATCGACGGTGCCATGCCGCGCCTGACGGCGATTCCCCAGGGCTGTGCCTTCAATCCGCGCTGCCCGCAGGCCTTCGATCGCTGCCGCGCGGAGCGACCCGCACTGAAGCCCGTGGGCGCCACGCAGGCCTCGTGCTGGCTTGCGCAGGAGGAGCGGCAGGCGGCAACAGGAGCGACGGCATGAACCAGCAACAACAACAGCAGATACCACGGCCTTCCCATGCGGGTGAGGACACAGCGCCCCTGGTGCAGGCGCGTGACCTGGCCAAGACCTTCGACGTGTCGGCTCCCTGGCTCAACCGGGTGCTGGAGCGCAAGCCGCGCTCCCTGCTGCGCGCGGTCGATGGCGTGAGCTTCGAGATCCGCAAGGGCAAGACACTGGCGCTGGTGGGCGAATCGGGCTGCGGCAAGAGCACGGTGGCGCGCCTGCTCGTGGGCCTGTACGACCCCACGCGCGGCGGCTTCACGTTCGACGGCCAGGATGCGCATGCCGCATTCCGGGGGCATGACGCGCGGGCGATGCGCCGCCGCATCCAGATGATCTTCCAGGATCCCTATGCGAGCCTCAACCCGCGCTGGCTGGTGCGCGACATCATCGCGGAACCGCTGATCGAGCACGGCATTCTTGCGGACAAGGCGGCATTGAGCCAGCGCGTGGGCGAGCTGCTGCAGTCCGTGGGACTGGCTGCCGCGGACATGAGCAAGTATCCGCACCAGTTCTCGGGCGGCCAGCGCCAGCGCATCTCGATCGCGCGCGCGCTGGCGACCGAGCCGGAGTTCCTGGTGTGCGACGAGCCCACCTCGGCGCTCGACGTCTCGGTGCAGGCGCAGGTGCTCAACATCATGAAGGACCTGCAGCGCGAGCGCAGCCTGACCTATCTGTTCATCAGCCACAACCTCGCGGTGGTGCGCCACGTGAGCGATCAGGTGGGCGTGATGTACCTCGGGCGCCTGGTGGAGATCGCCGACAAGGAGGAGCTGTTCGCCCGCCCGCGCCACCCCTACACGCGCATGCTGCTGGACGCGATTCCGAAGATGCACGACACGGGCCGCGCCCGCACGCCCGTGCGCGGCGAGGTGCCCAATCCGCTGAACCCGCCGCCCGGCTGTGCGTTCAATCCGCGCTGCCCGCATGCGAATGACCGTTGCCGCACGGAGCGCCCGCAACTGATCGATGACGGCGGCACCAAGGTGGCCTGCCATGCCATCGAGGAAGGGCGGCTGACGGCGGCACATGGGACAGCGAACGCGGATGCCAACAGGGCATCGGGCTTCGCGGCCGCCTGACGGCTGCGGAGCCCCGGCGGCAATCCACGGCATGGCATGAGGACATGCCAGCCCTTCACGGGCATGTCATCAAGGTTTTTGACGATGCGGTCTTTCCATCCAACAATCCGGGAAAGACGATGTCGTTGCGAGTATCGAAATACGAGAGGACTACGCGCGCCCTGCGCATGCATGCAGTGGCGCTGGTGCTGCTGGCCGGGCTGGCGGGCTGTGGGGGAGGCGATGGCGATTCCGACACCAAGGGCGAACCGCTCGACCTGACCATCCTGCACATCAACGATCACCATTCCACGCTGGAGTCCAAGTCGAAGACGCTGCAGCTCCATGCCGGCGGCGCGGCGCCCGTGGCGGTAGCTGTTGACGCGGGGGGCTTTTCCCGCGTGGCCAGCGCGATCCAGGAGCTGGAGAAGTCCTCGAAGAACGTGCTCAAGCTGCATGCGGGCGATGCGCTGACGGGCACGCTGTATTTCAATCGCGCGGGCAAGGACGGAGAGGCCGATGCCGCGATGATGAACACCGTCTGCTTCGATGCGTTCACACTGGGCAACCACGAGTTCGACAAGGGCGATGCAGGCCTCAAGGGCTTCATCGACCTGCTGCATGCGGGCGCATGCAAGACGCCGGTGATCAGTGCCAACGTGAAATTCGGTGCGTCCTCCGCGCTGAATGCAGCCAAGGCACCAGGGTTGGTGTCGCCGTCCCGCGTGCTCGAGCGCGGTGGCCAGAAGATCGGCATCGTGGGCCTCACGATCGCACAGAAGACCAAGGGCTCGTCGAGCCCCGATCCGGACACGACGTTCGAGGATGAAGCCACGGCTGCGCAGCGCGAGATCGATGCGCTGCGCCAGCAGGGCATCAACAAGATCATCGTGATGAGCCACATCGGCTACGAGTACGACCAGCAGGTGGCGGCGCGCCTCAGCGGCGTGGATGTGGTCGTCGGTGGCGATTCGCATACGCTGCTCGGCCCGGCCACGCTCAAGAGCACGGGCGTGGGTACACCCTCGGGCGCCTATCCCACGCGCGTCACCTCCAAGGACGGCAAGCCGGTCTGCATCGTGCAGGCATGGGAATACGCCCAGGTGGTGGGAGAACTGAAGGTATCGTTCGATGCGAATGGCGATGTCACGCAATGCAGCGGCACGCCGCATGTGCTCATCGGCAGCAATTTCACCGTGGGCGGAAAGGCACCCACTGCCGAAGAGGCCAAGGCCATCGAGGCCAGCGTGAAGAGCGCGGGCTTCCTGCGTGCCACGGCGCCCTCGGCTGCCGCCGACCAGGTGCTCAAGCCGTTCAAGGATCGCATCGCCACGTTCAACCAGACCCTGTCGGCCTCGGTGCCCCGGGAACTGTGCTCGCGCCGTGTGCCAGGTGGCGAAGGCTCGCCCGACTATGGCCGCTCCAGTGCCGCGTGCAATGCGGAAGGCAGCGTGAGCCAGCGTGGCGGAGACATCCAGCAACTGGTCGCCCAGGCCTATCTCGAGGTGGCCAACGCGAAGTACGGCGGTGCCGATATTTCCCTGCAGAGCGGCGGAGGCGTGCGCATTCCGCTCGCGGGCAGCGTGACGGCTGCGCAGGTGATCCAGGTGCTGCCGTTCGGCAACATGCTGTTCCGCCTGGAGATCACGGGTGCGGAGGTGAAGTCCATGCTCGAGGATGGCCTCGAGGCGGTCTACGGCAAGGGCGGCTCGACCGGACCATATCCCTACACGGGCGGCCTGCGTTTCGATGTGAATGCTGCGCAGGCCTTCGGCCAGCGCGTGTCGGGTGTCGAAGTGCGCAACCGCACCAGCGGCCTGTGGGAGCCGCTCGTGGCCGAGAGGACCTACCGCCTTTTCGTGCTGAGCTTCAATGCCACCGGCGGCGACGGCTACAAGACACTGGCGGCGGTGCCAGCCGCGCGGCGCCTGGACATCGGCGTGCTCGATGCCGACGTGTTCTTCAGCTACATCGACCAACAGGCTCGCGATGCGGGAACGAACCTCCCGCTGCTCCAACGCCTGCCGACCGAGCTGTACAGCACGAAAAGCTTTGTCGACGTGACGAGGTAGAGGCAGGAGCCGCTCTGAACCACTCCCGACCGCAATAGGCTGCCCTTGTATGGTCTCGTAGCGGCAGGATTCGAAATCCTCGACCCAAAGCCTTCGTGCTGCCATGCGGTGCGAAGGCTTTGCCGCGTTATCCTGTTACGGTACACAGGTTCCTCTTCTCTTCATTCCGTCAAGAAAGGATGCACGCCGCATGAGCAATACACCATTCACCCTGAGCAGCCCGGACCTTGCGGCCGGTGCCGCCGCCGATCCACGCTTCGAATTCAACGGCTTTGGCTGCAGCGGCCAGAACCAGTCGCCTGTGCTCCAGTGGAGTGGCGCACCCGCCGGTACCAAAAGCTTTGCGCTGACGGTCTACGATCCCGATGCCCCGACCGGATCGGGCTGGTGGCATTGGTTTGTTCTGGACATTGCCGCAGACACCACGCAGCTTGCCGCCAATGCGGGTGCTCGCGGCGGCGCGCAGTTGCCCAAGGGCGCACGCCATGTCCGCAACGACTACGGCCTCTCCGAGTTCGGAGGCTTCTGCCCCCCACCCGGCGACAAGCCGCATCGCTACATCTTCACGCTGCACGCGCTGTCGGTCGAGAAACTGGAGATTCCCGATGATGCGACGTGCGCGCTGGCCGGCTTCATGGTGAATGCCAACACCATCGCCAAGGCCGGTTTCACAAGCACCTACGGGCGTTGAGGAACTAGAAACGCCCTGCAACGCCGGCTCGCCAACAAGGCCTGGCCCTCCAGGCGGTGCGGCCTTGATGCTCCCCAGAGGCCGCGAAGCGGCACGGGGGATCAGGTGTATCTTTTGGCTCGCAGATTGTTTTTCATCTGCTGCAGGACGGGTTGCAGCGGCTCGCCGATCTGCAGTGCAACGGCCGTTGCGAGCACGTCGATGATCAGCAGGTGCAGCAGGCGCGAGACCATCGGGCTGTAGCGGTCGTAGCCTTCGGGGTGATCGGCCGCCAGGTGGATCTCGCAGGTGTGCGCCAGCGGTGATCCGCTGGCCGTGATGGCGATCGTCGTTGCACCGTTCTTGCGTGCAATGTCGGCCGCATCCATCAGGTCGCGCGTGCGGCCCGAATTGCTGATGATGACCACGCAGTCGCCCTTGCCCAGCATCGTCGCGCTCATTACCTGCATGTGGCCATCGCTCGTGCTGAGGCTGGTGATGCCCAGGCGGAAGAATTTGTGCTGGCCGTCCTGGGCGACGATGCCCGAGTTGCCGGCTCCGTAGAATTCGATGCGCTTGCCCGTCTGCCACGTGGCGGCAATGGCGTTGGCAGCGCGCTGCAGCGCCGTGGTGCTGGCCGCGTTGCGGTACTGCAGGAAGGCAGCCACCGCGTTGTCCACCACCTTGACGAGCACGTCCCCGGTCTTGTCGTCGGCGTCCACACTGCGGTGGATGAAGGGCACGCCCTCGCTCACGCTGCCGGCGAGCTTGAGCTTGAAATCAGCCAGGCCGTCGTAGCCCATGCTGCGGCAAAAACGCACGACGGTGGGCTTGCTCACGCCGGCGCGCGCCGCCAGTTCACGCACGGGCAGGTGCGAGAAGGCGCGGGGGTCTTCGAGGACCAGCTTGGCGACGCGCTGCTCGGCAGGCGCAAGGGAGGGAAGGGATGCGGTGATTCTGTCTAGCATTCTTCCATCCAGATGTTGCCGTCGCGGGCGACCAGTGCGCTCGCCGCGCTGGGTCCCCATGAGCCAGCGGCATACGGCCGCGGGTGGTCGTCCGAGTCCTTCCAGGACTGCATGATGGGCTCCACCCAGCGCCATGCGGCCTCCTGTTCGTCCGCGCGAACGAACAGGTTCAGGCGGCCGGCAATCACGTCGAGCAGCAGGCGCTCGTAGGCGCCCACGCGCTCGCTGCCGAAGCGCTTGTCGAAATCGAGGTCGAGCTGCACGGGTGCGAGCGCCTGTGCGTCGGAGACGCGTGCGCCGCGCTTGTCGTTGCCAGCGGAGAACAGGTGCAGTGCCAGTCCGTCCCGCGGCTGCAGGTGGATGACCAGCTTGTTCGCCATGCCGAGCGGCGTGCGGTAGATGGGATGCGGTGCAGGCCTGAAATTCACCGCAATGTGGGCTTCGTGCGCGGCCAGCCGCTTGCCGGTGCGGATGTAGAACGGCACGCCCGCCCAGCGCCAGTTGGCGATTTCGGTGCGCAGCGCGACAAAGGTTTCGGTGCGGCTGTCGGGCGCGACTCCCGGTTCGTTCAGGTAGCCATTCACGCGCTCTCCGCTCAGGCTGCCTGCCGTGTACTGGCCACGCACCACGTCGCGTGACAGGGTGGCGGGCGTCCATGGCGCCAGCGAACGCAGCACCTTGAGCTTTTCGTCGCGGATGGCGTCGGCGTGCGCATTGATCGGAGGCTCCATGGCAATCGCGCACAGCAGTTGCAATGCGTGGTTCTGCACCATGTCGCGCAACGCGCCCGTGCCTTCATAGAACGCCCCGCGCTTTTCCACGCCGATCTTCTCGGCCATGGTGATCTCCACGCTGGCCACGGTCTCGCGCCGCCAAAGCGGCTCGAACAGCGCATTGCCGAAGCGTAGCGCCAGCAGGTTCTGCACCGAGGGCTTGCCGAGATAGTGGTCGATGCGAAAGATCTGCCGCTCGTCGAACACCTTGCGCACGGCCGCGTTGATGGAGCGGTTGGACGCAAGGTCGTGCCCGAGGGGTTTCTCGAGCACCACGCGGGTCTGGGGCGTGTTGAGGCCTGCGGCGCCCAACTGCTCGCACGCGATGGTGAACAGGTTGGGGGCTGTCGCCAGATAAAGCACCACGGTGTCGGCATTGCGCTCGCGCAGGCACTCGGCCAGCCGGGCGTAGTCGGCCGGACTCGACAGGTCCATGCGCTGGTAGTGCAGCAACTGGGCGAATTTCTCGAATTCCTCGTTCCTCGGGCGCTTGTCCGACTCCACCGCATCGAGGCGGCTGGCGATCAGGGCGCGGTAGGCCTCGTCGCTCAGGTCGTCGCGGGCGACCCCCAGAATGCGTCCGCCGGGCGGCAGCGAGCCGTGGCGCCAGGCCTGGAACAGTGCGGGCAACAGCTTTCGCCAGGCGAGGTCGCCTGTACCTCCAAACAAAACCAGATCGAAACTCATGGCACAAAAAGCTTGTGAAGTTGTAACTCGTGGACTCGATAGCGATGTTACCGAGTTTCATGGTTGGACAATACAGGTTTAACCAATATCACTGCTGCGAATACACTCTTGGCTAGCCAAGCCTCATCGGTCATCCGAGAGAGGAGTCCGGATGTCCATTGATGGGGAGGATCGACATGAATCAACTTGAAGCGCTCAAACAGTTCACCACCGTGGTCGCCGACACGGGCGACTTTCGCCAGCTCAGCGCATTCCAGCCGCAGGATGCCACCACCAACCCGTCGCTGATCCTGAAGGCGGTGCAGAAGTCGGAGTACGCGCCGCTCATGCAGGAATGCGTGACCCGCTGGAAGGGGCGCAGCATTGATGAACTGATGGACCGCCTGATCGTGCGCTTCGGCTGCGAGATCCTGTCCATCATCCCGGGCCGCGTGTCGACCGAGGTCGACGCCCGCCTGTCCTTCGACACCGAGGCCACCGTGGCGCGCGCAGAGCGCATCGTCGAGCTGTACCAGGCCGAGGGCGTGCACATCGATCGCGTGCTCATCAAGATTGCCTCCACCTGGGAGGGTATCGAGGCGGCACGCCAGCTCGAGCAGCGCGGCATCCACACCAACCTGACGCTGCTGTTCTCGTTCGCCCAGGCCGTTGCGTGCGGCCAGGCCCGGGTGCAGCTGATTTCGCCGTTCGTGGGCCGTATCTACGACTGGTACAAGAAGCAAGCCGGCGCCAGCTGGAACGAGGCCGAAATGGCCGGCGCCAACGATCCGGGCGTGCAGTCGGTCCGGGCCATCTACAACCATTACAAGCGCTTCGGCATCAAGACCGAGGTGATGGGGGCCAGCTTCCGCAACGTGGGGCAGATTGTTGCGCTGGCCGGCAGCGACCTGCTGACCATTGCCCCCGACCTGCTCGCCAAGCTGGCCGAGAGCAGCGAGCCGGTGCAGCGTGCGCTCGATCCACAGGCGGCCCTGCAGTTGGACCTGCCTGCGGTCACCTACGACGAAGCCGGCTTCCGCTACGCCCTGAACGCCGACGCCATGGCCACGGAAAAACTCGCCGAGGGCATCCGGGCCTTTGCAGCCGATGCGGCCAAGCTCGAACAGATGATGGTGGCGGCTGCATGATCGATCCGCGGACCCGCTGCGACCGTACGCCTGCGTGGCCACTGCTGAAGGCGCACTACGATGAAGAAGGGCGCGGGTTTCGCCTGCACGAGGCATTCGCGGCTGACCGCGATCGCTTCTCCCGCTTCAGCCTCAAGGCGCCGCTGGTGTTCGCCGATCTCTCGAAGAATCTGCTGGATGGCCGCACCCGCGGCCTGCTGACGCAACTGGCGCGCGAATCCGGCCTCGAGGCCTATCGCGATGCGATGTTTGCCGGCGAGCCCATCAACAACACGGAAAACCGCGCAGTGATGCACTGGCTGCTGCGCAGCCCCGGCCCGGGCGAGGAGGGCTGGCAAGAGCCCGCGAATCGATTCATCGCGGACAGCCTGGCGGATGTCCATGAGACGCTGGACGCCATGCTGGCGATTGCCGAAGGGGTGCGCGCCAATGAGGCGATCACCGACATCGTGAACATCGGCATCGGCGGCTCCGACCTGGGGCCGGCGATGGCGGTGAAGGCGCTCGAAGACTTCGAGCATCCTGCCAAGCGCCTGCACTTCATCTCCAACGTGGACGGCATGGAACTGGGCAATGTGCTGCGCAAGGTGAAGCCGGAGAGCACGCTGTTCCTGATCGCCTCCAAGACCTTCACCACGGCCGAGACCATGCTCAACGCGCATGCCGCGCGCAAGTGGTTCCTCGCGCATGGCGGCTCGCCTGAGCGCGGGGCCAAGCTCTCGCTCAGCAGACATTTCATCGCACTCACTACCAACCTGAAGGCGGCTTCGGAGTTCGGCATCGACACCACGCTCGGCTTCTGGGACTGGGTCGGAGGCCGCTACTCGATGTGGTCCGCCATCGGCCTGCCGATCGCGATCGCCATCGGTGCCGAGAATTTCCGCAGCATGCTGCGCGGCGCGCATGCCATGGACGAGCATTTCCGCCGGGCGCCGCTCGAGGAGAACTTGCCCGTGCAACTCGGGCTGCTCGACGTCTGGTATCGCAACTTCCACGGATTCACGAGCCGCAGCATCGCACCCTACAGCCATGGACTGCGCCGCCTGCCGGCCTACCTGCAGCAGCTGGAGATGGAAAGCAACGGCAAGGGCGTCGACGCCAAGGGTGACGTTCTGCCGTACGCCACGTCTCCCGTGATCTGGGGCGAGCCTGGCACCAATGGACAGCATGCGTTCTTCCAGATGATCCACCAGGGGCCGGACACTGTGCCGGTGGAGTTCATCGCACTGCGGGAGGGGGGCAACGACCTGCCCGAACACCACCCGCGCCTGCTTGCCAACGCGCTGGCGCAGGCGCAGGCGCTGATGGTGGGACGACCCGGCAGCAGTGGCCACAGCTATTTCCCGGGCAACCGGCCGAGCACGTTCATGGTGCTGGATCGGCTCGATCCGGAATCGTTCGGTGCATTGATTGCACTGTATGAGCACCGCGTTTTTGCAAGCGGTGCGATCTGGGGCATCGACAGCTTCGACCAGTGGGGCGTGGAACTGGGCAAGGTGCTTGCGAGAGAGCTGGAACCGTTGCTTGCCAGCGGCGACGGAGAGCAACTGGATCCATCGACTGCGGGGCTGTTGCGCTATCTGCAGGAGCCTGCAGCACGGGGGGCTTAACCCCCTCATTGGTGCAAACCTCTATTGGGGTCTGATGTGCTTCTGGTGATAGTGGTTGATTCAATTCCTCCACATCAACCAGGAAGGACACTTCATCATGAAGTTTGTTTTGACCCGCCTCGTGCTGGCCGGCATGCTGGCCGCAGGCGGCGCTGCACAGGCGCAGGTACAAGCGCAAGCACAGGCCCCTGCCCAACCCCAAGGCAGCACCTTCGACAAGATCCAGAGCACCGGCAAGATCGTGCTTGGAGTGCGCGAGAGCTCGGCCCCCATGGCCTATGCCATTGGTGCGGAGCGCAAGTATGCGGGCTACCACGTCGAGCTGTGCGAGAAGGTGATGGCGCGCGTCGCTCCCAAGGCGAAGATCGAATATATGGCGCTCACGGCCCAGAACACGATGCCGCTCGTCGAGAACGGCACGGTGGACATGGGCTGCGGCCCGACCACCAACAACCTCGCACGCCAGCGCCAGGTGTCGTTTGCCGTCACCACCTACGTGAGCCAGGTGCGCATGGCGGTGCGAGCCGATTCGGGCATCACCTCGTTCAAGCAACTGGATGGACGGAACATCGCCGCATCGGCCGGAACGACGGCGGTGCAACTGCTGCGCAAATATGGCAAGGACAACAACGTCAACCTGCCCACCGCCCTCGGCAAGGATCACTACGAGAGCTTCCTGATGCTCGAGTCCGGCCGCGCCGATGCCTTCGTGCTCGACGACAACCTGCTCGCCGGCGTGATCGCCAGCAGCAAGAACCCGGAGGGCTACAAGATCATCGGTGAAGTGCTGGGCTCCGAGCCCATCGCCCTGCTGTTCCGCAAGGACGACCCGACCTTCAAGAAGGCTGTCGACGGAGCCCTGATCGAGATGATGAAGTCGGGCGAGGTGGCCAAGGTCTACGACAAGTGGTTCATGCAGCCGATTCCACCGACCAACAAACCGCTCAATCTGCCCATGAGCGACACGCTCAAGCAACTGCTGCAGGAGCCTAACGACAAGCCGCTCGAGGCTTACGCAAGCAACTAACGGAATCGACGGGGCTGGCATGGCAATGCATGGGGCGCTGCTTCATTGCAGGTTTCTGCTTCCCATGTTGGAGGGCGGAGGCCGGGAGCAATCCCGGCCTCGGAAAACAACTCCACAGCAAGCGCCAATGTTCCACATGACATCATGAGCAAGAAACAAAAAACCCGCAGATCCAAAGACCTGCGGGTTTTTTGTTTGGAATGACTTCCGGAATCGACGGCTGGAGCCTCTACCCACCAGCCGCCGACGACAGGGGCAATTACATGCCCATGCCGCCCATGCCACCCATGCCGCCCATGTCGGGCATACCGCCGGCAGGTGCGTCATCCTTCGGAGCCTCTGCCACCATGGCTTCGGTCGTCAGCAGCAGGGAAGCCACGGAAGCGGCGTTCTGCAGTGCAGTACGGGTCACCTTGGTTGGGTCCAGGATACCCATTTCCAGCATGTCGCCGTAGGTGTCGTTGGCAGCGTTGAAGCCGTAGTTGCCGTTGCCGTTCAGCACGGCGTTCACGACCACCGATGGCTCGCCACCGGCGTTGGCCACGATTTCACGCAGCGGAGCTTCCACGGCCTTGAGCACCAGCTTGATGCCGGCGTCTTGCTCGGCATGGCCTGTGGACAGAGCGCCCACGGCTTGCTTGGCGCGCAGCAGGGCCACGCCACCACCGGCCACGATGCCTTCTTCCACAGCAGCGCGGGTAGCGTGCAGGGCGTCTTCCACGCGGGCCTTCTTTTCCTTCATTTCGACTTCGGTGGCAGCGCCCACCTTGATCACGGCAACGCCGCCGGCCAGCTTGGCCACGCGCTCTTGCAGCTTCTCGCGGTCGTAGTCGGAAGTCGCTTCTTCGATCTGCACGCGGATTTGCTTCACGCGGGCTTCGATGTCAGCGCCAGCGCCAGCGCCGTCGATGATGATGGTGTTTTCCTTGCCCACTTCGATGGTCTTGGCCTGGCCCAGGTCGGCCAGGGTGACCTTCTCGAGGGACATGCCGACTTCTTCAGCGATGACCTTGCCGCCCGTCAGGATGGCGATGTCTTCCAGCATGGCCTTGCGGCGGTCGCCGAAGCCAGGAGCCTTCACAGCCACGACCTTCAGGATGCCGCGGATGGTGTTGACCACGAGGGTCGCCAGGGCTTCGCCTTCGACTTCTTCAGCGATGATCAGCAGCGGACGGCCAGCCTTCGCCACTTGCTCCAGCGTGGGCAGCAGGTCGCGGATGTTGCTGATCTTCTTGTCGAACAGCAGCACGAAGGGGTTGTCCAGAATAGCGGCTTGCTTTTCGGGGTTGTTGATGAAGTAGGGCGACAGGTAGCCGCGGTCGAACTGCATGCCTTCGACGACGTCGAGTTCGTTTTCCAGGCTCTTGCCGTCTTCAACGGTGATCACGCCTTCCTTGCCGACCTTGTCCATTGCGTCGGCAATGATCTTGCCCACGGACTCATCGGAGTTGGCGGAAATGGAGCCAACCTGGGCGATTTCCTTGGAAGTGGTGGTGGCCTTGGACTGGTTCTTCAGCTGTTCGACCAGGGCTGCAACAGCCTTGTCGATACCGCGCTTCAGGTCCATGGGGTTCAGGCCGGCGGCAACGTACTTGGAGCCTTCGCGCACGATGGCCTGGGCCAGCACGGTGGCGGTGGTGGTGCCGTCACCGGCGATGTCGTTGGTCTTGGAGGCCACTTCCTTCACGAGCTGGGCGCCCATGTTCTGCAGCTTGTCCTTGAGTTCGATTTCCTTGGCCACGGACACACCGTCCTTGGTCACGGTAGGAGCGCCGAACGAACGCTCCAGAACCACGTTGCGGCCCTTCGGGCCCAGGGTCACCTTGACTGCGTTGGCGAGGATGTTCACACCTTCAACCATGCGGGCGCGTGCTTCGCCGCCGAAAACTACGTCTTTTGCTGCCATGTTTGGCTCCTAAAGAAATTCTTGAATGGGGTTTTTCAGATGAAGAGAAAAGAAAAGCCGGCCCGCTGCAACCGGTCGGGTGGGCGGGCCTTCAAGCCGCTTGCGGGCTTACTTTTCGACGACCGCGAACAGGTCGTCTTCTTTCATCACGAGGAGTTCGTCGCCGTTCACCTTCACGGACTGGCCGGAATACTTGCCGAACAGGACGCGGTCGCCGACCTTCACGTTCAGGGCGATCAGGGCGCCCTTGTCGTCACGCTTGCCGGGGCCCACGGCCACGACTTCGCCCTGGTCAGGCTTCTCGGCGGCGCTGTCGGGGATCACGATGCCCGAAGCTGTCTTGGTTTCGTTCTCGAGGCGCTTGACGATCACGCGATCGTGCAGGGGACGCAGATTCATACCTACTCCTGATGTTTCAACTGGATTGATTGAATGAAGAAGAAGCTGGGCCGGATTGTCCCGGACCCACGTTACAACTTTGTGCCGATGGAACTTGTTAGCACTCAAGGGCATCGAGTGCTAATAATAAGGCAATTCTTTGGCATTTCAAGGGGTAGGTGATTCACAAAGTGGATCCGGAGGCATACCCATCCGGGAAAATACGTGGATCAGCCCCTCCAGCCGACGGCCCATGACGCCGTCCCATTCCACGAGCAATGCGAATTCTTCATACATCCGACTGGCACCTCGGCCAGAACTTCATGGGCAAGAGCCGGCAGGCAGAGCATGCGGCGCTCATAGACTGGTTGCTCGTGCAGGTGCGGGAGCACACGGTGGATGCGGTGATGATCGCCGGCGACATCTTCGACACAGGCACGCCGCCCAGCTATGCGCGCGAGCTGTACAGCGAACTCGTGGTGCGCCTGCATGAGGCGCGAACGGCCTTGCTGCTGCTGGGCGGCAACCATGACTCCGTTGCGACGCTGCGAGAGAGCAGCGCCTTGCTGGCGCAGCTGTCCACGCATGTCTACCCTTCAGCGTCCGACCCGCAGACCCATGTGCGGGTGCTGCCGCGCCGCGCGGCGGATGCGGGCCATGCAGCCCCCAGGCCGGGCTGCATCGTCTGCGCGATTCCCTTCATCCGTCCGCGGGACGTGGTGACCTCGGAATTTGGCCAGAGCGCCCAGGACCGTCAGCAGCAGATGCAGAAGGCCATAGGCCAGTACTACCGCAACGTGTATGCGGCCGCTTGCGCGAAGCAGGGCGAGATCGAACAGCAGACCGGCGAGCGCCTGCCGATCATCGCGACAGGTCACCTCACGACCGTGGGTGCGAGCAGCAGTGAATCGGTGCGCGAGATCTATGTAGGCACGCTCGATGCATTTCCTACCTCGGAATTTCCTCCTGTCGACTACCTCGCGCTCGGCCACATCCACAGGCCCCAGAAAGTGGGGGGGCATGAGCACATCCGCTACAGCGGCTCGCCGATCACACTGAGTTTTGATGAGCTGGGACAGTCCAAGCAGGTGCTGCTGGTGGACGTGGACGCATCGGGCCTGCAGGCGGTCACCGAGCTGGCCGTGCCGATCTTCCAGCCGATGATGAGCGTGCGGGGTGATCTGGGCTACATCACGGAAACGTTGCCGCGCATTGCGCAGCAGGCGGGCGCGGGACAGACGGTCTGGCTGGAGATCACCGTCACCACCGACGACTATCTCGCGGACCTGCCCGCGCGCATCCAGAAGCTGGTCGAAGGCCTGCCGCTCGAGGTGCTGCGCATTCGCCGAGAGCGCGGGCAGACCATGGCACAGCTGTTCGACAACAGCGGCGCGACGCTGGACGAACTCGATCCGCATGACGTCTTTGCGCGCAGGCTTGAGCACGAACCCGACATGGATGCAGCGCTGCGCGGTGCGGTCACGCAGCGCTATGGACAGGTCGTCGATGCGGTGAAGGCAGGCGACGATGCGAACGCGGAAGGCGGAGAAAGCAGGGTATCGGCATGAAGATCCGGCGTCTCCAACTTCGCAATCTCAACTCGCTCAAGGGCGACTGGGAAATCGACTTCACCACGCCTCCGCTGTCGGAAAGCAGCCTGTTCGCGATCACGGGCCCGACGGGCGCGGGCAAGTCGACCCTGCTGGACGCCATCTGCCTCGCGCTCTATCACGAGACGCCGCGTTTGGGCACGCAGTCCAAGTCGGTCAACGACATCATGACGCGGCATACGGCCGACTGCAGTGCGGAGCTGGAGTTCGAGGTGCGCGGCGAGGTCTATCGAGCCTCCTGGAGCCAGCGCCGCGCGCGCGACAGGGTGGATGGCGCGCTGCAATCGCCCCAGGTCGAGCTGGCCCGGGGCGACGGCACGGTGCTCACGCGGCACGTGAGCGAAAAACTCAAGCAGATCACGGAGATCACGCGGCTCGACTTCCCGCGCTTCACCCGATCGATGCTGCTCGCGCAAGGCGGCTTTGCCGCGTTTCTCAATGCCAACGCGAATGATCGCGCGGAGCTGCTTGAGGAACTGACGGGCACGGAGATCTACGGCGAGATATCCCGGCGTGTTTACCAGCGCGCACGCAACGAAGAGCACCGGCTGGACACCATGCGCTCGCGCGCCGAAGGCATGGAGCTACTCGGTGAAGAGCGGCGTACGGCCATCCAGGAGGAGGTGACAGTCATCCAGACACAGCAGTCGGAACTCACGGGCAAGACCGGCATGCTGCGCGAGCACCTGCAATGGCGCATGGCAGTGGCCGACAGCGAAGTCGCGCTGCTGGCTGCACAGGAGCGCGCGAACCAGGCCGATGCGGCGATCCAGCATGCCACACCGGAGCGCGAACGCCTCGCGGCCAGCGAGCCCGCGCAGGCTCTGGAGCCCGTGCACGCTGCGTGGCAGTCGGCCTGCGCCATGCACCGCAAATCCCGCGATCAGAGGGAGTCGGTGCAGCGCGAGCTCGATGAACAGACCCACGCGCAACGGCGCGAACATGCGCTGGCGCTTGCGTTGGCCAAGCTGCTGGACGAGCAATCCGCGCAGCAGTTGCAGCGATTGGACAATGAGCAGGCGGCCCTGGCGGAGTGGACCACGACGCACGCACATCACGCCCAACTGGCCGAGCATTTGGGGGCATGGCGCGAGCAGTTCGCGCAGCAGGCCAAGGCCCGGGCCGAAATCCAGGCAGGCCAGGCGCTTTTGCGCGACACGTCGGCCAGGCAGGAGGAGGCTCAGCGCCGCCATACGCAGCACCTGGCCCAAAGCGAAGTCGCGGCCAGGGCGCACGCCGAAGGTGAAGCGCAGATGCTTGCGCTGCAGGATCGCCTGACCCGGCTGCTCGGCACGCAGACGCTGGCGGCATTGCGCGAGCAGTCGGCACGCGCCGAGCGCAACCTGGCGCTTACCGAACGGCTTGCGGACAGTGCACGCCGCCAGCGCGAGTTGAAGGCGCAGTTCCTGGACGTACGCGGTCAGCGCACGGAGGCTGTGAAGACTTCGGCGGCACTGGACGCCGAACAGGTGCAATTGCAGAGCGCGCAACAGATGCTGAACGAGCGCGTTGCCGACAAGCAGTTGCTGCTTGAACAGGAGCAGGTCATCCGCAGCCTTTCGGAGCATCGCGCGAACCTGCGCGCCGGCGAGGCGTGCCCGTTGTGCGGAGCGCTGGAACACCCGGCCGTGGCGCAATACCAGCACATCGACGGCTCGACCACGCGAGCCGAACTGGATCGCCTGAAGCAGGCACAGCAACTGGGAGACCAGAAGCTGCGCGAAGGCGTGGCTGCAGCGTCTGCCGCGCAGGCCCAATTGCGCAGCCTGCAAACGCGCGAACAACAACTGATCGACGAAGGCCGCGCCAACCAATCCGCATGGGACGAACTTCGTGTGCAATTCCAGCTTGGAGAGCCATTGCAGTCCAAGGACTGGGAACTGGCCGAGCGCCTCGCGCAGGCGTTGTCTTCAGCCCTGCAACACGCGAGCGCGCTGCGCGAACAGCTGCAATCCGTCGAGACGGTGGAGCAGCAATGGCAGTTCGCCAGCAAGCAGCAATCCGAACTGGCAAAGGCTGTTCACGGCGCGCGCGAGGAAGCGCTGCGCCTGCAGCAACAAGCAGAAGCCCTGGCGCAGAAGGCATTGGAGGTGACGCAATCACTGGAACACCAGCGCGCCGCGCAGCAGACACTGCAGGCGCAATTGCTGAGCGCATTGTGTGCGGCGGGCTTTGCCGATCTGACGGGCTTGCCTGTGGACGCCGACGCATGGCTGCGAGAGCGCGAGGAAGAGCGCCGGACATGGGCGCAGAAGCAGGAGCGCATCCAGGCCATTGGCGTGGAGCTTGAGCGCAGGCGCGGCGCCTGCGAGGCAACGCGCGCGCAGCTTGCGCAATGGCGCGATCGAGTCGCAGCCTTCACGGACAAGATCACAGATGAAGTGGCCGACATCGAGGCCGATCTGAATGCCGGGCAGGCGCTCGCCGACTGCAGCGCCCGCATCGAGCGCCTCGCTCGCAAGGCGGAACAACTGGTCGGCAGCCTGCAGGTGCTGGACAGCACCTTGGTGCAGCATCGAGCGGACGAGGCCGATGCTGGTCAGCGGTGGCAAGGCGCCTTGCAGGGCAGCCCGTTCGCGGATGAAGACGCATTCTTCGCCGCGCGCCTGTCACCCGAAGAGCGCCAGCAACTGCAAACACGCCAGCAGCAGCGCGAGCGTGAGCAACAGGTGGCCGTGCAACTGCTGCAGACCTTGCAGGCGCAACATGCCGAACTGCGAGCCCGCAATGCCACCGAGGCGAATCGCGAGGAGCTGGAGCGCGGCATTGCGCAGTTTGATGCAGAGTCCAGGCAGCTCAGCGAGCAATTGGGCGGCCTCCATGCCATGCTCAGGCGCGATGACGAGTTGCGTGCCAACCAGCAGGAGTTGCTGCAGCAGATCGCCGCCCAGGCGGGTGAATACGATCTCTGGCAACGCCTCGACGCCCTGGTGGGCTCGGCCAAGGGGGACAAGTTCCGCAAGTTTGCGCAAGGCCTGACGCTGGACCACCTGCTCACGCTGGCCAACCGGCAACTCGAACGCCTGCACGGCCGCTACGTGCTGCGGCGCAGGTCATCGGGTGAGCTGGAGCTGGAAATCGTCGACCAATGGCAGGCAGACGCCACCCGCGACACGCGCACCCTCTCGGGCGGAGAGAGCTTCCTGGTGAGTCTTGCGCTGGCGCTTGCGCTCTCGGACCTGGTGAGCCACAGAACCTCCATCGACTCCCTGTTCCTCGACGAAGGCTTCGGCACGCTGGACGCAGAAACCCTGGATGTGGCCCTCAGCGCGCTCGACACGCTCAACGCCACCGGAAAGATGGTGGGCATCATCAGCCACGTCGAAGGCCTGAAGGAACGCATCGCCACGCAGATTCGTGTGGAAAAGGGCGGTGGTGTCGGGCATTCGCGGTTGAGCATTTCGGCGTGAGGGGAATTTTGTTCTCGCTGAGATGACTGAAGTCACGGAACTGTTCGCTGGATTCGCGTGATCTGGGAATGGTCGAGTCAGTGCAAGCTATTGATGAGTCACATATCCGTATGAAATTGCATGGTATGGCGAAGTTACCCTGGTAATAGATTGCAAATAAGCGAATGCAGCTTGTGATTGTCAGTAATGTGCAACGTGGTACTACACATCGAAAATCAGTTGGGAATTGAAGATTTCAGTGTCCATCGTGGAGAAATCCAGTAAGCAAGCGGGTCAAGCGATTGGCCGAGAAAATCGGTCCTCAGGCTCAATTAATAGGCTCGTACTATTGGTTCCAGCCAAGGGCTTGGAATCAGGGGTGATGCGCCTACAATTGGCAGCTTTGTCCAACCCGGTAACGGGTTTCAATAGGGTAGGCGGGAAGCATTGCATGGATCGGGTCATGCGTGGTGTGAGTCGCTGAGCGCACTCGACACCAAGCGGCCACAGGAGCGAACAGTCGCCATGCATTGCGCTCCTGCTGGAATCACAGGCTGATATGGCGTCCTTGCAAACTACAACCCTGCTGCTCGGCGTGGGGTTGGCGATTCTGATCTTGTATCTGATTCGCCGCGATCATCTCTATCTGATGCACGGCCTGTTCTGGGTGGCCGTTGCAGCCGCTGCGGCGCTGCTTGGCGCTTGGCCGGGCCTGGTGGATCGTATTGCGTATTCGGTGGGTATTTCCTATCCGCCAGCGCTGCTGCTGCTCTTTGCTTGCATCGTCCTTTTCATCAAGGCCCTGCACGCAGATATGGTGAACACGCGTATTGAACGTGATGTGCGCCGTTTGAATCAACGTCTTGCGATGCTCGAAGCGGATATGGAAAACCTTCCACGCAATTCCGCTGGACACGCATCTATTTCCGTATCCGCATCGCAGGCCATCTCCACTTACCATGACTGATCAGCTACTTCCCGTCATTCTCTGCGGTGGCTCCGGCACGCGCCTGTGGCCACTTTCTCGCGAAACCTATCCCAAGCAGTTTCATGCACTTGCCGGTGACTCCAGCATGTTGCAGGACACCGCTACGCGCCTACACGGCATTTCCGGTGATGTTGCCTTGGCAGCTCCGCTTCTGGTCTGCAATATCGAACATCGTTTTCTGGTGGCCACGCAATTGCAGCAGGCCCAAATCGAGAACGCCAGGATTCTTCTTGAGCCGACCGGCCGTAATACCGCACCGGCGCTGACCATTGCTGCATTGCAGGCAGTGTCTGCGGGCGCGGATCCCGTCATGCTCGCGATGCCAGCCGATCACGTCATCTCGGACCGCAAGGCATTCCACGAATCCGTGCAAGTGGCATTCAACGCTGCGCGTGCAGGCCAAATGGTGACATTCGGCATCGTCGCGGATCGTCCCGAAACGGGTTACGGCTATATCCAGCACGGAACCACGGAGCAGGGCGGGACGTTCGAGGTGCAGAGCTTCGTCGAGAAGCCTGATCTGGTGCGCGCACAGAGCTATCTCGCCGCTGGAAACTATCTGTGGAACAGTGGCCTATTCGTCGTGCGAGCAAGCGTCTGGCTCAAGGCCATGAAGGCATTCCGCCCCGACATCCTGTCGGCTTGCGAGCAGTCCATGAACGGCGCTCAGCGCGACATGGATTTTGTGCGCCCTGAAAGCAATGCCTTCCAATCCAGCCCATCGGACTCGATCGACTATGCCGTCATGGAGCGCCTGCCCAAGATGCCTGAACTGGGCATTCAGGCGCGTGTTGTGCCACTCAAGGCCGGCTGGTCGGACGTCGGTGCCTGGGATGCCCTGTGGGCAGTGCGCGAACACGACGCCGATGGGAACGCGATCATTGGCAACGCTGTTCAACACGGCTGCACAAACTCTTTGTTCCTGTCGAGCAGCCGCTTGGTGACGGGCGTGGGGTTGGACAACATCGCAGTTGTGGAAACGCCCGATGCCATTCTCGTTGCAGACATGCGTCGCACGCAGGATGTCAAAAAAATCGTCGCTCATTTGCAGACGTACGGACAGGCATTGGCACATTCGCATCGCAAGGTGCACCGCCCATGGGGCTGGTACGACAGCATTGATTACGGCGAGCGTTTCCAGGTCAAGCGCATCGTGGTCAATCCGGGTGCCTCGCTCAGCCTGCAAATGCACCACCATCGCGCAGAGCACTGGGTCGTGGTCAAGGGTACAGCCGAGGTTACCAACGGTGATCAGGTGCTGCTGCTTGGCGAAAACGAATCCACGTTCATTCCTTTGGGGCATGTTCATCGTCTGCGCAATCCCGGCAAATTACCGCTGGAGATCGTGGAAGTGCAATCCGGAAGCTATCTTGGCGAGGACGATATCGTTCGTTTCGAAGATACGTATGGTCGTGTAGCAGAGAAAGCTGGAGTCAATAACTGATGCCAGGTTTGCCGATGATAAAGGCCCTTTGGGCCTACCGCGGATTCATCTGGAGCAGCGTAATGCGCGAGTTCCATGGCCGATATCGTGAGTCGCTCTTGGGAGCCTTTTGGTCGGTGGCCAACCCACTGACTATGATAGTTATTTACACAGTGATTTTCGGTAAATTGATGCGTGCATCGTTGCCCGGTCATGAAAGTACACCGTTTGCCTTTAGTATTTATTTGTGCGCCGGCGTCATTACATGGGGGCTCTTTGCGGAAACCCTAGGGCGCCTTAATAACGTATTCCTGGATAACGGGAATCTTATAAAGAAGTCAAATTTCCCGAGGATTTGTCTCCCCGCTATTTCAATATTATCATCTCTGATTAATTTTGGAATACTGCTTGCGGTCTATCTGATTTTTTTGGCAGTTGTCGGGCATTGGCCCGGATGGGTGCTGCTCGCAGTAATTCCATTGCTAATTTTGCAGTTACTTTTTGCACTGGGGTTCGGCATATTTCTTGGCACTCTAAATGTCTTCTTTCGAGATGTTGGTCAACTGATGGGGATTGTTCTTCAGTTCTGGTTTTGGCTGACACCAATTGTTTATACGTGGACTGCACTACCGGCAGGCGTTCAGGCAGTTTTAAAATTCAATCCTATGCAACCCTTGATATTGGCCTATCAAGGAATTTTTCTCGACCGTTTGTGGCCAAACTTTTTTGATCTATGGCCTTTAGTGCTACTGACGCTGTTTTTTTTACTGCTAGGGGCTCATTTTTTCCTGTCCCGCGTAGGCGAATTGGTGGATGAACTCTGATGAGTAGCCTTGTTGTTTCAAGCATTGGTAAAGCTTATAAACGGTACCCGTCTAAATGGGCCAGGGTATCCGAATGGGTTACCGGTAGGCCACATCACGAAAAAACTTGGATTTTGCGTGATATTACTTTCTCTGTGACTCCCGGAGAGGCTGTTGGAATTGTAGGTGTCAATGGTGCGGGTAAAAGTACGTTGCTAAAGATAATAACAGGCACTACGCAACCCACCAATGGAAGTATTCAACGGAATGGGCGCATTGCTGCACTTCTCGAGTTGGGAATGGGGTTTCACCCAGACTTCACTGGGCGCCAGAATGTATTTATGGCGGGCCAACTATTGGGTTTGCAATCTGATGAAATCGTAAGGTGCATGCCTGCCATTGAGGATTTTGCTGAAATAGGGGAGTACATTGATCGGCCGGTTCGTACATACTCAAGCGGAATGCAAATGCGATTGGCATTTAGTGTGGCAACTGCCGTGCGTCCCGATATATTGATCGTTGATGAAGCATTATCGGTTGGTGACGCCTATTTTCAACACAAGAGTTTTGGGAGAATTCGTGAATTTCGCGAGAGAGGAACAACGTTGCTTATTGTTTCTCATGATAGGAATTCGATTCAGAATTTGTGCGATAGGGCTATATTGCTAGAGGACGGATATATCATTAAGGATTCAAAGCCCGAAGAGGTGATGGATTACTACAATGCATTAATCGCAGAACGTGAAAATTCCACCATAGAACAAAAGAAAATGGATGATGGAAGAGTTCAGACAGTTTCTGGAAGTGGCGAAGCGCGCATTGCATCTATTGAATTGCTTAATGAAAAACGGCAGCCGGCTGAGTACATTAATGTTGGCGAAAATGTTCAATTGAAAGTTATTGTACAACTTAATGCCGATCTCCCTGAACTCGTCTTTGGGTACATGATTCGGGATCGATTAGGGCAGGCCGTTTATGGGACAAACACTCATCTCTTGAATTTCAAGATGAATGACCTCAAGGCAGGAGATTTCATTAAGTTGGTTTTTTCTTTTCCTGCAAATATCGGGCTGGGATCTTATTCAATTTCCACCGCATTGCATGTCTCGGATAACCATCTGGCCGCCAATTATGAATGGCGTGATCTCGCGCTGATGTTTAATGTGGTTAATCTAAATCGTGATCAATTTACGGGTGGGACTTGGATTCCACCTATTGTAGGTTTTTTTAAATGAGTTCAACAGGATTCTATCGTGCATTCGAGGAGCGATTTTATGCGCCACGAAGTATGATAAAGGAACTTCGAAAGCAATATCTTCCCTTCATTGAGCCCTTGCGGCAATTGTATCCTGGCGCTGCATCCTTCGATATTGGCTGTGGACGAGGCGAATGGCTGGAATTAATGCTTGAGCATGGCTTTAATCCATTTGGCATGGATCTGGATGAGGGGATGCTTCAAGCCGCGAGGGAATTAAAACTCCCTGCATTGCAAGGTGATGCTGTTGCTCACCTTAGGTCGCTAAGTGATGAAAGTATGGCGGTCATTTCCGCCTTTCATGTGGTTGAGCATATTACTTTTGAGCAGTTACGTACAGTCATAACGGAATCAAAACGAGTTCTGATGCCAGGAGGACTTTTGATAATGGAGACACCTAATCCGGAAAATATTGTGGTTGCTACGCGTAATTTTTATCTGGATCCAACGCATATACGCCCAATTCCTCCCATGCTCCTTCAATATATCGCAGATTATGAGGGGTACGCACGTAGTCGGGTTGTTCGATTGCAGGAGAGGCCAGATCTTCGTACAGCGACTGATATTCGGATTATTGATATTTTATCTGGTGTGAGTCCTGATTATGCTGTGGTTGCGCAAAAAAGTATTGACTCCGCGATGGCGTTGAATTTTGATGCGCCTTTTAACGCAGAATACGGCGTCAATCTAGATGCATTGTGTATGCGTTATGAAAGCTTCAAAGAGGAAAAAATATCTTCACTTGTGGAAATGAAAGGCGTGACTGCGGAATTGGTCCGGCACAGCCAAGATTTACTTCGTAGAGTCTCGGAGCTGGATATGAATCAAAAATCGTTGCTTGAGAAAATGCATGAACTAGAGGGTCGCCATGATGCACTGCTGAAAAGTTCATCATGGCGAATTACGGCACCGCTACGAAAGATTTTGAGTATTTTTAGTAAATAAATATGAATCTTCTATTGTTGTGTACTTATCCAGTTCAGAATGCGAGCCATGGTGGTCAACTAAGAGTCAAGAATATAGCGGATGAATATAGGCGAGCTGGATTAAATGTTCAAGTCGCGGGGGTCTTAGGAAGCCGGGCTTATCATGCCGAAGATGGGTTCGTGGAGTATCCTGGCAATCACAGCTTTCATGCCTATCTGAAAAATCCATTTCTGATGGAAGACTTTGGGATATCCAAAGTGTTTTCAGAGGTTGGAGGAATATGGTATGAACGGCTGAGAAAAAAAATAAAAGCCATTCCGGATATTATTCATGTTGAGCAGCCATGGCTTATGCCTTTTGCATTCTTGATGGCGAACAGTCTTTCTCGATTTCCTAAATTAATTTACGGCTCCCAAAACATTGAGCATAGGTTGAAGAAAGAGATTGTTCAGAGTTATTTTGGGAGTGATGCTGCGGCAGAAGCTGAGAAGTTAATTCTTCAATGTGAAATCAATGCGATGACTAACGCTGATGGCGTGGTAGGGGTGTCTCAGAACGATGTTGACTGGATAAAAGCTAACTGTAATACCCCTGTTTGTCTAGCACCAAATGGTGTCCAAGCGTGGAGTGTATCTCCAGAGGGGCGGACTGAAGCCGCGGCGTTGACGGGAGGTAGTAAATATGCACTTTACTGTGCAAGCGCACACCCGCCAAATATTCAGGGGTTTTTTGAAATTTTTGGCGGAGGCTTTGGCTCATTGAACCCACGGCAGCGTTTGGTCATTGCTGGCGGCGCAGGCCCTGCGATTATGCAGGATCCACGACTAAGTGAATCAGCAAAGCTTTCAGAGCGTGTCATTGCACCGGGGCTTGTCCCTCAATCTTGCCTAAATGGGTTGCTCGAAGAGGCTCAATGTATCGTTTTACCGCTCACTCAGGGGGGGGGAACAAATCTCAAAACTGCGGAGGCACTTTGGTCTGGGAAATATGTGCTAGCGACCAAGGTTGCCATGCGTGGTTTTGAAAAATATTATGGGGCTAATGGAGTTTTTGTAATTGATGAGCCTGATGCGTTTAAGCGTAAATTGAGGGAATTGATGCAAATCCCCAGCCTGAGTTTACGGCTGGAAGAGCGTAACTTGCGAAAAGATTTATTGTGGGAAAATTCCATTGGATCTTTGCCAGAATTTATCAAAAATCTCAAATCGCGCCAGGGATAAGTTTCGATGCGTAATAATAACCCAACAATATGGATGAACGTGACGACCACGTCCAAATGGAATAGACCTGCTGTCGGTATTGTTCGTGTAGAGCAGGAGCTTTTCCGTGGATTGGGGGCGCTCTATCCTTCCTCGGTATTCAAGGCATGCATTTGGAATGGTGTAGCATTTCAAGAGTGCGAAATCGATCGGTCAATTAAAGCTGAACATTCAAATTCGCACCAAAATAGTGCGCCTTCTGCAGTGGTGAACCCAACATATGCTGTACCACTTCTATCGACAGAACAATTATTGATCGCCATAGCTCAGGTTGGATTGACCATCGCACCAAATTTTGCACGTGGGTATTTAAACCGCTTGTACTCATGGGTGCAGCCGCGTCTGGGGGGTATCTTAATCGAAGAAAGGTAAAAAATTTTCAATCCACTTCTAAGATAAAATCAGAGCATTCTGCAGGTGATAAAGTCGAAAAAATCGAATCAATATTTAAACCCGGCGATATTCTGATATCAGTGGGTCTTGATTGGAATGAAGGGGTGCAGCAAAAGTTCTATGATTTGCGCGTTGATGAGGGGGTGAAAATTATTGCTTGCTGCTACGATTTGATTCCAATTCTGTATCCTCAATATTGCGTTGGTGCGGTTGCACAACAATTTTCGTCCTATTTTATCGATGTAGCTGAGGGAGCTGAACTGGTTCTCTGTATTTCAAAACAGACAGAACATGATTTGAGAAAATTTATCGAGTCGACAGGCGCGAGAAATGTCAGTACATGCTATTTCCCACTTGGCGACAACATTCCAACTATCTCCAGTGATATTGGTGTTGAGGTTCAAAATGTTATGCAAAGGGACTTTATTCTTTTTGTATCCAGTATAGAGCGACGCAAAAACCACGAGGTTCTCTATCAAGCCTATCATTTGCTTGCAAAGGCGGGGCAATTGGATGTAATGCCAACTTTAGTGTTTGTTGGAATGCCTGGATGGGGTGTCAGTGATCTATTGGCAGACATACGATTGGATCCACTTGTTCAGGGAAAAATTGTGCAACTTAATCATGTTACTGATTCTGAGCTTGGTGCACTCTACAAAAATACGAAGTTTTGCGTTTATCCTTCATTCTATGAAGGCTGGGGATTGCCTGTTGGGGAGGCACTGTCGGCAGGAAAGGTCGTCCTTGCATCAAACGAGGGATCTCTTCCTGAGGTAGGTGGTGATTTAGTTCATTATGTGGACCCCTTCAGTCCACGGGATTGGGCTAGCGCGTTATATATTTACTCTACCAATCCTGAGTTGCTTAAAAAACAAGAAAATGAAATTCTAAAAAACTATAAGCCAAGGACTTGGCGAGATAGTTGTAGCCTTGTCGAAAAGAAAATCAACGAGTTTCTTTAAGTTGATTGGGTACTAATATGATCGTTTGATCAGTCGTTTGTGATGGCCTATGTACTTGTAAGGGGTTAAAGATGAGCCCAGATTATGAGCGGATGCTAGAGCGATTTTATTGTCAAGTTCTTCAAAATGGGGATATTGCCGTAGATGTCGGTGCGCATATAGGTCGCCACACATTTCCTATGGCAAGCTCAATTGGAACTAGGGGACTGGTGTACGCTTTTGAGCCACTTCCAGTGCAGTTTAAAAAACTTAGTGATGGTATTCAAGGAAATATTGATGGAAATATTAAATTGTTTAATCACGCACTAGCGGATATTACTGGCGAATTGACGTTTGTAGAGGTGCCCGACTTTCCTGAATACAGTGGTTTCAAGGAAAGAATCTACCATGATCAAAGCATTAGACGAATGCATGTTAATGTGGAGGTTAAGCGTCTTGATGATGTTTTGTATGACCTGACATCATTGAAATTTATGAAGTTAGATGCTGAGGGTGCGGAGTTAATGATTTTACGTGGTGCGGAAAATTTGATTCGAAGATTGCGACCGTATGTGTCTTTTGAGTTGGGCGATGCAGCGCTTGTCAATTATGACTATTCATCCGCAGATGTCTTTGAATATTTCTCAGGCATGGGTTATTCTATATATTCAATATTTGGCGTCCTGCTTTCAAAGGATGATTTTGTTACGTCATCAAGGTTGCAAAATTTCTGGGACTATGTTGCTATTCCCGCGGAATTGACCTGGCCCGCAGCACATGAGCCAGTCAAGGTGTTGTTGCAGCAGCTTTCGGGAGCGTCTGAAAATAATACAGGGCTGCAATCATCCTCCGAGGGGATGAATGAGGTTGATTTTTTAAATCTCAGGATTGTAGAACTCGAAAAGAATTTGGTTGACATTAGGAAGAGTGCGTCATGGAGGATTACATCTCCGGTAAGAAAAATATATTCTATATTAACTGGTAGGTGATTGAATGTTTGGGTTTTCTATCTCTTTTTTAGAGGCTTGCAGGTTAATGTGCGCGTGGACTATTTGTTGATGTTGCTGCTAGAGTGAATGGATTTTTTATATTTTTGATTATTTTAGGTCTTTGGATTGATGTGGTTTTTTTGCAATGCCACCTGTTTAGATATTTAAAACTTTAGGAGAAATCGTGAAAATAGCAGTAGTAACAGGCATTTCTGGCCAAGATGGCGCGTATTTGGCAGAACTCTTGTTGGCGAAGGGTTACAAGGTCTACGGCACCTACCGTCGCACCAGTTCTGTCAACTTTTGGCGCATCGAAGAATTGGGTATTCAGAATCACCCGAATCTCCATCTCGTCGAATACGATCTGACGGATTTGTCTGCCAGCATTCGTCTGCTGCAGACGACGGAAGCCACAGAGGTCTACAACCTCGCTGCGCAGAGCTTTGTGGGTGTGTCGTTCGAGCAGCCAGTGACAACCGCAGAAATCACGGGTATCGGTCCGGTGAACTTGCTAGAAGCAATCCGCATCGTCAATCCAAAGATCCGCTTCTATCAGGCAAGCACGTCGGAGATGTTCGGCAAGGTGCAGGAGATTCCTCAGCGCGAATCGACGCCGTTCTATCCGCGCAGCCCTTATGGGGTGGCCAAGTTGTACGCGCACTGGATGACGGTGAACTATCGCGAGAGCTATGACATTTTTGGTTCCAGCGGTATTTTGTTCAACCATGAAAGCCCGCTGCGCGGCCGTGAATTCGTGACGCGCAAGATCACTGACAGCCTGGCCAAGATCAAGCTCGGCAAGCTGGATGTTCTGGAGTTGGGCAACATGGATGCCAAGCGCGATTGGGGTTATGCCAAGGACTATGTGGAAGGCATGTGGCGCATTCTTCAGGCAGAAAAGCCTGATACGTATGTGCTCGCGACCAATCGCACCGAGACAGTTCGCGACTTCGTGACGATGGCGGGCAAGGCTGCCGGGTTCGAGTTGAAGTGGGAAGGTGCCGCAGAATCTGAAGTGGCCATCGATGCAGCCACTGGCAAGACTCTGGTACGCGTGAATCCGAAGTTCTATCGTCCTGCGGAAGTGGAGTTGCTGATCGGCAACCCTGAGAAGGCGCAGCGCGAGTTGGGCTGGAAGCCTACGACGACGCTGGAACAACTGTGCCAGATGATGGTCGAGGCGGATATTCGCCGCAATGAAGCGGGCTTTTCGTTCTGAGGATGTGCAAGTGCGGCGAGTTCTGATCACTGGCATCAATGGTTTCACGGGCCACTATCTGACCCGTGAACTCGAGCAACACGGCTGGGAGGTGTGGGGGCTGGGTTCTCAGCCCGAAACCGCTCGGCCACGCTATCGGCATGTGGATCTGCTGGATGACGCGGCTTTGACGGCTTGGGTTCAGGAGGTTCAGCCGAAAGCCGTGGTTCACCTCGCTGCGATTGCATTTGTCGGGCACAGCAACGCGCGCGCGTTCTACGACGTGAATGTGGTTGGTACGCGCAACCTGCTGGCGGCGTTGGCGACTCTGGACGGCGAGAGCAAGCCGGAGCGCGTGCTGCTGGCAAGCAGCGCCAACATCTATGGCAACTCCACAGAGGGGGAGCTTTCGGAGGCGACGCTGCCCAATCCCGCCAATGATTACGCCGTCAGCAAGCTGGCGATGGAATACATGGCGCGGTTGTGGATGGACAAGCTTCCGATCACGATTACGCGACCGTTCAACTACACGGGTGTGGGGCAGTCCGAGAGCTTTCTGCTGCCCAAGATCGTGAGCCATTTCCGCCGCAAGGCGCCGGTGATCGAGCTTGGGAACATGGAAGTCTGGCGCGATTTTTCCGATGTGCGGGATGTCGCTGTCGCCTACCGTGCACTGCTGGATTCCAGGTCTGCGGTGGGGCAAGTCGTCAATGTGTGCTCGGGTCGTCTGATTTCGCTGCGCGAAGTGCTGCAGATGGCGCAGCACATTACCGGGCAGGAGATCGAGGCCGTCATGAATCCGGCCTTTGTGCGCGCCAACGAGGTGAAGACGCTTTGCGGTGATGCTTCGCGCCTCAGGGAGCTGGCGGGGGCGTGGAGTCCGCGTCCGCTGGAGGATACGCTCGCCTGGATGCTGTCAGATAGCGCGGGAGCGGTGTGACGTGGTGAAGGTGATTCTGGGCGCGGATGCGATTCATGCGCCCTTGACCGGAATTGGTCGTTATGCCTTCGAATTGGCGACAAGGCTTCCTCACTGCGAGGAGGTCGAGTCGCTGCGCTTCTATTCGCTGGGACAGTGGATCAGCGAACAGGCGGTGCTGGATCGGGCCAAAACGGTTTCGACGCAGGAGTTGAACAAGCCCACCTTGCGGCGTGTGTTGGCAGGGAACAAGCTGGCGGTTCGCGCGTACTCGATGTTGATGCCGATCTGGTCGAGGCAGAAGATGAAGCCGTTTGCGGATTCGCTGTTTCATTCACCTAATTATTTCTTGCCGCCGTTTCCCGGCAAATCCGTGGCGACGATCCATGATCTCTCGCATATCGTCTGCCCACAGTTCCATCCTGCTGCGCGGGTGGAGTTGCTGCATCGCGACCTGCCAAAGTCGGTGTCAAGGGCAGATCATCTGATCACCGATGCGGAGTCGGTAAGGCGTGAGGTGATTGATCATTTCGGGTGGCCCGAGGATCGCATCAGTGCCGTGCCCTTGGGTGTGGACGCTTCTTTTCACCCAAGATCACATCAGGAGACCTTGCCCGTGATGCAGCGACTTGGTCTGCAGCACGGGGGCTATTCGCTTTACGTCGGCACCATTGAGCCGCGCAAGAATCTGGCACGGCTGATTCGTGCCTATGGCCGGTTGCCGGAGGCTCTGCGAAAACATTTCCCATTGGTGCTCGGTGGCTCACGCGGCTGGCAGGCCGACGAGATTCACGACCTGATGGAAAAGGCCACGCAGGCGGGCTGGCTCAAATACCTGGATTTTGTGGCGCAGGAAGATCTGCCGTACCTGTATGCGGGTGCGCGGCTGTTTTGCTTCCCATCCTTGTATGAAGGTTTCGGCTTGCCGCCGTTGGAGGCGATGGCATCTGGCGCGCCAGTCCTGACGTCGTCAACATCGTCGCTGCCGGAGGTGGTCGGTGATGTGGCGCTGACGGTGCAGCCTGAGGATGAACAGGCGATTGCCGAGGCCCTGCGTAGTGGTCTGGAAAACGATCAGTGGAATGCCGCTGCGTCGATTCGTGGAGTGCAGCGCTCACGTGCATTCACGTGGGAGCAATGTGTGAGAAGCACAAGTGCGATCTATAAGCAACTAATACCTTGAATATTATTTGACTGAGACGAGTTTTCAAAAAGAGGTTTTTGGCAGTGCCTACATGGTCATCCATTCTCGAAAAATTCTCTTATTGATCGTGAAACGATTTTCCAAAAACCCAGTGACGCTTGATGAAAAAGGATGGTATTGAGCCTATGAGCGCTGCCGCAACAAAGCCGCCATTATCACCCCAAGGTATACCAAAAAGCAAATCTATGATTCTTCGGAATAATGGTGATGCTAATGATACAAAAAGCATGATCGACAGGTTGGCAATCACAAAGCGGGAGAATATTCCAGATTTTTTAAAAATCCATCTGCGCTGAATCATGTAGTTTACCAAGACCAATGGTAAATAAGTTAATATGCTTGCAATTGCATATGACGTTGAAGTATTATTGTCCAACGCATGATAAATAAGAAGTTGCAGCCCCCAAGCCGCAACACCTAAAATGCCACCATTGATAAAGAATTTTGCATACTCGCGAATCATGTTCGCCTGCGGATAACGATGATTTGATGTAGTGACCAGTATCGTGCTAATGGGCGTCCCAATTTTTCCATCCAAGTCAGCGGCTTATCCATGAATGAAGGCATCAATTGACGAAAATTTAGTCCGCCTGAAAGTAGATACCGCAGTGCGTTTAACTCATAGCCACGATATACGATTTCTAGTTGGGATCCATATAGTTTTTCAAAGAGATCTAGGTCCCGTCGAAAAACAATGTCTGCCAATGCTTGATTGGCTCCTGATAGGGGACCTGCAATTTCTGATGTGCGCCAACCCTTTGCTTTGGGGTCGAAATGTTCATCGCTGTGGAGATGCCGGTGCAATAGTGCTGAAGAAAATCCACCATGTGGCTCGATCAAGATGCACCCGCCACCGGAGTGCAGTACCCGCGTTAGTTCTTCAAAAAATAGCTCTGGGTTGGGGAGGTGATGAAATACATTGATTGCATAGATACAACGTACTGACTCGTTCTTCAAATTCATAGACTGAGCGTCGAGTTCTAAGTCAATCCCCTTTCCCTTGCGAACATCAGAGGTCATTAATGTGGGGCGCAGGCGTTTGAAGAAGCCGGCACCTGTTCCCAATTCGACCTCAATTCCTGGCGCTGCAAAATAATGATCGCATAGTGCCCCCATATCACGATAGAACGTTTCGAATGCCGATCGCAACAAACGCTTGCCATGTAGCACAGAAGCGTGCTTGGCCAAAAGACTGTTGTCATCCACATCAACCCCACGCACCTCGGGTTCATACAGCCATTGCCGCAAACGTTCTACGATCATTTGTTCTGTTCTCGCATAGTTGAGACATGTTGTGCCTGCTGGTTCGCAAGGAAGCCATTCAGATTATCCGCATTCACAGGCAAGGGTATTCGTAGCAACTCAGCTAGCCTCAAACCTGCAGTTACCAGCTTGGATGGCACAGGTAAAATCCATGGATGTCGTCCAGCTTCCAAGGCTGCATCCAACACCAATTGTCGCAGACTGCGGAGGTCTGGCTCGAACAAGTTGGCCTCTCGCGAAGGCTCTTCCATACTGGCAAGCATCAACGTGTTACAACTCAGGCGCTCTATGGTGACTACGGGAACCTGTCCATGCCCGCCATCGGGCAGTGGGATCAGTGGTAAACGACGTGCCCATTTGCAAATGCGCCCATACAGGCCTCCATTTCCCAAGACAAGCCCGGGTCTAACAATGACTACATCTGAATGTCTAGAAAGCTCTTGTTCGAGGGCGAACTTGGTTTGGCCATAAATAGAATCGGCGTGAGCACCTGCAGAATAGGATGAGAAAAAGATATGTCTGCGAACACCAGCTGCACGTAATTGTGCAACGCATGCTAATGTTCCATCCCGTGTAAGACGAGCACCATCATTACTGCCAAAGTCATGTGCCAAGTGGATTGCACAATCTACATCTTCTAATATGGAGGAAGGCACGGATTGGCCGAGCGACCACGAAAGCGTCCGGCCTTTGAAATTGACCACTTTGCCTGCTCGGCAAAGTGCGATGACATCATGTCCCGCAGCGGTAGCATCGATAACTATGTGGGAGCCGATAAACCCCGCAGCGCCAAAGATCAGTACCCGCATTGCGTAACCTCTTCGGCGATGCGTGCTGCATTCGCCATCAATGTCAATGAATGATTTTTTGCTGGCAACGATGGTAGGACACTGCCATCGATCACTCTTACACGGTTGCTGTTCCAGAGCCTGCCGTCCACATGGGTTTCATATTCATTGGGCGCATGCCGCATTGGAAGGCAACCCGCATGATGAAACCCCCACCCCGGTGGTGAATGAGAAGCGAAACGCCCGAGTGAATATGCTCCAAGTGAAGAGAGTGCTGGCAGTAAATGTGGCAGTATTGTGCATTCAGCTTGTTTTTCGTAGACGATCTCAATGCCATTATTTTTATTGAGGCTGAGAGTATTACCTGCCATAGGACGGGCAGTCTCCCATATTTGGGCGACGAGCATTCCTCCTATCAACGACCCCATTATACGAATCGCCGCATTCATGGGCAAAGGAATGTCAGGAAGCAGGTCGCTCCATAGTAGACCACCTGGATAGTACAAACTGACCATGTCACGTCGCCCAATCCCGTTGAGTGTACCAATCAACTGTACAGGGAAGCTGCATGAGGGCAGCTTGCTACCGAACATGCTAGGCATGAACAGAGGGAGCAGCGTTGGAGGGTGGTCAATGAAAGGCAGTGCGCGACCATATTCTCCGCCTTGCTGCAGTACCAACCGAGCCGTTTGTATGGTGCCGCAGCCAAGTAAAAGATGCTGTGTACGAACCACGCAACTTTCGTTTGATTTGAGATTCCGTAGATCCAATTCTACATATTCGGCTGATTCTCGCCAGCCGAGTAATTGGTGTTGTCCGAGATAGGTGACCTTTCCCTCTGCCCTCAATTCCTCAAGAGTGCGCTTTGCAGTATAGAGCCCTGCTTGTCCACTCGTGAAGAACTCTGTCTCTCCTAAACTATGTGCTGAATACGATTGACAGGCTTGGCTTGCTACTGCTAAACGAGACCGTCCTAATAGCAATATATTTTTTGGGGTTCGGTGTGAAAGATAATTCGCATATAAGCGCGAAGCCGCTGGAACCATGGGAACGGGGGGCATGCAGGGCAGCGCACCTCCTAGAAAATCTTGCATGTCATCTGCTTGACCAGAGATCCCAATGTGTTTTTCCAAATCTTCGTAATAAGATATGAGTTGCGATATCGCTAATGGCCAGCCGCCAGCCTCACTAATATCGGTTTCGGTGTAACGAAGCAGTTGGGCGCCCCATACATTGGACATACCCCCTGCCGCATGGCTGCCCGCGCCATGGATAATTGCTTTTCCAATTGAATCACGAACGTGAAACGACTCTCCCTGCATTACAAATCGCAAGTCAAAAGCGCGCAACTTTGGGTGTATGCGGCCTGCTTCCGTGAGATTCGCTAGCATTTCACCATTGGGGCCGAGCAGTGCTTCAGAATCTCCTGCAGTTAGTGCGGAGATTAGTGATGGATACTGGAATGATTGCTGGGATACATCTCCCACATCAACTATGCATGTTCCTTGTCTTGGGGAGCTTCGTGCAGCGGCTACTCCTGCAGGACCAGAGCCGACGATAACGCGCTCAAAGCAGTCCATGTCGAACCTTCAAATAGAGTCCGTAAAGCAAACCAAAGAAGCCACTGAATAAAAGAAAAATCCATATACCACGCCCAAATTGGCGCTGTCGCGAATATCCGGGATGCTTGCCATCGCATTCTGCAATATAGGAGACCAGCAGCAGCTTTGCCGACAGGGCATGTCGTTGTTGCTTCTTGCCACGTAACCATGGCTCAATGGCAACTGCATTTAGTTGCCTAGTCGATATGATGTGCAGAGTGCGAGATTCGTCGACTGAAATGTTTTGCAGATCTGGTAAACGCTTGTGGGCTTCTTCATAAGCCTTAATGAAAGCAGATGAAATAGATTTACGGAAAAGGCAACGATGCAAATGTTTTGCCTCGCTTTCTAAATCGATATTGGTAAACTGTTTCATTCAGAAAGTGAAGTTTAGCGATTCAGGAGTTCGCATTCAAATTGGCGTTTATCTTGATGTGTGATTGAATCAAGTATTAACCCGATTGCCGCGAGAATGAGTGCGACGATTTGCAGGCCCGTCGCTAGAATTGCAAGCGGTATGTGATGGATGTAGCCTTCCCGCAGCCAATCCCCTAATACTGGAATTCCTGCGAGAAGTCCAAGTGCTGCGAATATTAATGCCGAAGTGCCAAAAAAAGCTAATGGTCGATAGTATCTCAGTACGGTGGTGATCGTATTTATTACTCTCATACCATCGCGAAAGGTATTTAATTTGGAAAAACTGCCTTCAGGGCGGTCCCGATATTCGACGGGAACTTCCAATATGCGAAATCGTTTGTCAAGTGCATGCAAGGTCATATCTGTCTCAATTTCGAACCCTTCGACGAGAATTGGATAATTTTTGACAAATCTGCGGTTGAATGCTCTGTATCCACTCATGATGTCTGCAAGTTTGGCGCCAAACAGCTTGTTCACTAAATCGCGAACAAGACAATTACCGAACCCATGAAAGGCTCGCTTATTCTCTGCCGCGTAGTGGCCGGCGCTGTGACGGTCTCCCACAACCATATCTGCCGTTCCATTCACGATAGGGGTGATTAAGTCATGGGCTTGGAATGCGGGGTAGGTCATATCTGCATCGGCAAGGATATAAATATCTGCATCAATTTCAATAAATGCACGCCGCACGGCATTCCCCTTGCCTGCACGAGGCTCATTGATTACACCTCCATGACATTTTAGGCGCTCAAGAGTTTCCCGTGCAAGAGATTCAGTTGAATCCACCGATCTATTGTTGATAACCCATATTTCGGCATCGGGCAGATGAGTGTGAAAATCTTCAATGGTAGAAGAAATTGTTTTTTCTTCATTGAATGCGGGTAAAACGATGGCAACACGAATCATGGCTATTCCTTGACGATCTTTAGATTAACAATGCCGATGCCTAACTTTCGGGGATCTGCACTTAAACCCAATTCCAGCGGCGAGGTGGGTTTGGGGATGTGAATTGATAGTTTATCAAGGCACACGCTGTTGTTTTCGAAATGAGCGATCTGTAAGCTATCAGTGGAAGAGAACTTTTGAGGTATTTCTTGGTTGTCCAAATTGAATATAACGGGGAGAGCTACATTGGGACCAAAGGCATGAGCTGTGGTCAATATTTTATAGCCTCCTGGGGGCAAGCAATTAGGGAAGCCAAATTCAACCTGATCTCCATCTGACCAAAGTCCCCATGCTTCCAGAGAGCTTAAGCCGCGATCCCATAGAATCCCCTCTGTTTTCCAATACTCATTCTTGGAAAAACTGACGGATGCTACTGCATTTTCTGATTCGTACGAAAATTGCTTTCCAAATCGTACTTCACAAATAGTATAGCGATCAATGGCTGTTTTGAATGATCTGCACTCAAGCGAATCTTCTAAAGGACTATAGTTTAGCCGCCTAAGGCTCCCAGATATTGATGCTGCATCATGGTTGCTAGTTAGAATTCGTATGGGTAAATTGGAGGGTGTGGATAGTCTTTTGAAAATTAGATCATCCATTTGCCTCGAAAAGCCAATGCCATAAAAAATACTTTCCGGATGGAGCGATGGGAGTAGGTATGAGATGGGGGCTCCGATAACCAAGTAATGGGCCGGGTCGGCATGTAGCTGTTCAGCTATTTCAATGTCAAAAGGGTTTTCACTGGCCTTAATCACTGGTATGTGACCCCAATCAGGCACTTTCATTGTCAAAGCCGAACAGATGGTTAAAGAAAGCATGATCGTCCAACGCAACAAGTTATTGTCCACGATACGTGCAACCAAGATCCAGATTAGCAACCCTAGAAGTACCTCGAAAGGCATGAGGTATCTTTGGTAGGAAAACATGAGCGACCATAAAAGGAAACTCAATGCCATGAACAGCAAAAATGCTGTTAATTGTTTGTTAAGTCTTATTGCAGGTTTGCAAATAATCGCAGCGGGCAGAAGTAAGGCTGCAAATAAATATCTGGCGTCTGCAAAATAAATTTCTGATGTTTTGTTGGTTCCCCAAGCTGATTGGGTTATAAAGAAAAATATTTCTTGAATTGAGGAGAAATGCCAACGCATATCTCTGAAATTCACGAAATCATAAAATTCTGATTTAAAAATAGCGTTGTAAAGTGGAAAGACGGGACTTTGCCAGTCATTCCAGAGGATCCAGTACCACCATCCAACTATTGAAAAACCAATGCCGCAGGTGAGTAAAAAAAATGTGCAGTTCAGTGTAAATGTTCGCCAGCCGTTCTGGTAATTCAAGATGGCAAAAATGAAAATTGCACTGAGGGCGAAGGGAGCATTTGTTAGTTTTAAGCCTACCGCAAGACCAAATAATATGCCAGCTATCAGTATTCGGTTCCTTGAAATCAGGTCTTTTTTATGTGCTGTGAGGAGTAGATAGATTCCCCAGAGAAGCAATGGCAGAGTCCATGAGGAGAAGAAGGTGGTGCCAAGTTCACTAATCCAAAGCGGTGCCAAGAGACTTAGGAGAACAGCAGGGATGGTGGAGGGGGAGCTTCGTGAATAGCCAAGGCTTTTTGCAATCTCTTTTGCCAGTAATGCAATTGCCGGTATGCTAATGAGTTGAATTAATAAAATCGACCAGGCACTGAATGGGAAGGAAAGATGCTTGAGTGCCAAGTAGGCCAATGCATTGGCGATAGGATTAAAGAAGGATTGTAGATTGGCTGCGGCTAAGTCGTTCGAGAATCTACCATTTATCAGGGAGTATCCTTGATAATAATGATAATTTAGTAAATCCCAGTTCGTATCTTGTCCGCGGCGAACAACAAAGATGGCTGCCGCAATCAGGCATGAGAAAATCAACGAGGCTTCTACTATTTTTTGCCTTTTTGTACTTATGACTGTTGATTTTTTTTGATCTGTGAGTGACATTAATAATATTTCTTTGGATTTGCATTGAATCCAGTCAATTCGGTGGCTGCTTTTTATTGGTTTGGTTGCATAAATCGAAATTTAAAAGCGAAAACTTATTTTGAGTACAATGAGCGTCTGTAGTGATTTTGGCTTCTTGTATTCTGTGTTGTGAGTATTGCGTTCAATGGATTTGAATCGGTTGAATGCCGTTGTGACGATTTATGGAATTGCTTTCTATATTCGATTAATTATGGATTTCCGTCCATGCGCCAAGGCCATCAAGCTGGATACGGCGAAGTAGCGAACCGCCTTGCCCCAGGAGCGGAAAATACCCGAGTTGTCTTCTTTGGCGGTGACCATCGTCAGTGGCACCTCCAGAATATGAAGCCCATGCTTACGCATCAGGATGTAGATTCCGAGGTCCTGATAGTCCAGCAACGTGGCATCCGAGGACACCGCCACGGCGATGGCGTTGCGTCGGAAGACACGGAAGCCGGATACGAAATCCTTCATCTTGAAGCCCGTGAGCGCGCGATACCACTGCCACGCGAAACGGCGTACGACGCTGTGCTGGGTGGCAAAGTAGGCGACCGATAGATCGGCCTTGGGATTCTGGCGGACCTCATGCAGCAGGGTTGGCAGCTCTTCCACTTCGTAGTAGCTGTCGGCATCGATGGTGACCACGGTTTCGTAGCCGTGGGCTTGTGCATAGCGTAGGCCGGTTTGCATTGCGCCCCAGGTAGTCATTGCGAGCAGGGGGCGTAGCACCACAGCTCCGCTCATTTCTGCTAGATGACTGGTGGCGTCAGTGCTGCGGTTGTCGACCACCAGTACTTTGGCTTTTGGTGCCAGGGCAGTCACGCGCTGAATGATGTGTGCTATGTGCTTTTCCTGATTGCGGGCGCTCACGACGACCATCAGTCCCTTGTGGGAGGGAATGGCGACGGACTCGGGTACCAGGCTTCGGTAATGGCGATTGATTTCACGCTCGCACGGGCCGATGCTGAACATGCGTTTGATGGCCTTGATGCCAGCTTCGCCGCAGCGCTTGCGCAGATCGGCATCATGCTGCATGCGGGCGATGTGGCTGCGCCATGCGTGCACGTCTTCGTAGGGTACGCGCAGCCCGCTTTTTGCCTGGGACACGATCCATGGCATGCCCGAGCCCGGAAGATCGGTCACGATGCAGGGGCGTCCGTGCATCATGGCCTCCAGCACCACGATGCCGAAGGCTTCCGTGCGCTCGCAGGAGGCGAGGCAGAAGACGTCGCATTGGGCGAGCAACGAGTGCTTCTGCGCATCGTCCAACGCGCCGAGCAATCGCACGCGCGGCGGTTCCCCTGGGCGGCCCGATGCGCTGATCTTGGCTTCGAGTTCTGCGCGCTGTTCGCCTTCGCCAACGATCAACAGCTCCACGCCTTGCATGGTGCTCACTGCTTCGATCAGGGTGCCGAAGCCTTTGTAGTAGGCGAGTCGGCCCACGGACAGCAGTTTGAGCTGGGTGTCGGCGCGCCAGCCCAATTCCTTGGGCAATTCAACGGGAGCGGGTGCCTCGGCGACATTGATGCCCAGAGGAATGATGGCGGTCTTGTTGTGCCAGTTGCTCAGTGCCTTGCTGGCTTCCAGATACGGAGGCGACGTCGCGATGATCTGGGCCGTGCGCTCCAGCAGCGCTTGCTCGAACGGCTTGTAGACCATGTACGCCAACGCAACTGACCACTTGATATCGGAGAACACGATATCGGATTGCCAATGGATGACCCAGGGAATCTTGCGCGCGCTTGGCAGCGTCAGTGCCCACAGTGCCGAGTTGTTGGGCAAATGCAGATGCAGGACATCCGGTTGGATACGCTCGATGGCTTTGGCCATGGCGCCGCGAAAGCCGGCGGCCATGGGCGCGTAGACCAGGCTGAATTGCACTGGTACGCGCTGAATCCATGGAGGGTCATCCGGTTCGGGATCGCCATGCACCAGCGCATGGGCATCAATGCCCTGCTTGCGCTGCTCGTTGATCAAGTCGGAGAGAAAAACCTCCATCCCGCCCCGGTAGGGCGGGTAGAACTTACCGATATGCAGTACCCGCAGTGCCATGTTGAGGGGGTCACTGCTTGGGCGCGGAGGCGCTGCTGATCTGCGCCTTGGCCATGGCGTAACGCTGCGCGTTGGCCGGATCTGCCTGCGTGGCCTGATCCAGATCCTTGAGCGCTTCCGCAATGTTCTTCAAGCCATATTGCGCCATGGCACGTGCGTAGAACGCTGGTCCGCTCGGGGTCTTGGCGATCAGCGCATCCATCTGCTCCTTGGCCTTGGCCGATTCGCCCTTGCCCGTCAGCGCCATGGCCAGGCCGACCCGTGCACGCGAGCTCTGCGGCGATGTCTTGAGCGCGGCTTCGTAGTCCTTCACCGCATCGTCATACTTCTGGATGGACATGCCCATCTCGGCGCGGCGCAGGTGGATCTGCTCCGTGAGCTGCTTGGCGCCCTCGTTGTCGTTGACGTCCGAGCCGCCCGTGGTGAGTGCGGTTCCGTAGGCATCGAACGCCTCCTTCGGGTGGCCGAGTGCGGCGTAGACCTCTGCGCGCTGGTACCACAGCGTCTGCCCGGTATAGCCCTTGTCTTCAGCGGCCTTGAACGAGCGGATCGCGTCGGGATACTTCTTCTGCTGCGACTGGGCCACGCCGATGCTGAAGCGTGCATTGCCGTTCAGGTCGTTGAGTGCATCGGCGGTGATGAAGTCCCGCTCAGCCTGTACGAACCGGCCGCGGGCCATGCGTTCGGTGCCCAGGTTCAGATAGGGTCGATAGCGGCCGACCGCATTGGCGGGGGCCTTCAGGTCGACCTTGCTGGCGGCATCTTCCCAGACGGATTCGGGGGTCTGCATGGACATTACGCGCTCGGCAGCGAGCCCGCCGAAGACGAGCGCCAGGATCACGCCAATGATGTAGATGGTGCGCGGCTTGAAGCCGGTCAGCACGATCGCGATCAGGCCTGGAATGCCGACGGCCCAGAGATAGCTGCGATAGAGCACGAGCGGATCCTGCAGCCAGACGGTGGCGAATTCGGTCGCAAACCAGAGCAGCGGAAACAGCAGGCACAGTGCGGCGAAACGCAGCACGCCATCCTTGCGCAGCACGACCCAGATCGAGGTGAGCAGCAGGGCGACGTAGGCCAGCGCGCCGATCAGGTGCAGCGCCGAGCCAAAGGACATCGGAAACGCCGGACGCATGTCGATGGACATGGCGCCGACATAGGGGATGACCCAGAGGAAGCCATAGACGAAGAAGAGTGCAGCCTGGTTCAGGATGCTGAGCCCGTAGACCTTGCCGCCGATGTTCGGGTCGATGGCCTGCAATTGCTTGAGGTAGGCAACCGACTGGTTGTCGATGAGGTTGCCGATCAGGTTGCCGTAGATGCTGAGCACGGCGCCGACAGCGAGCGCCAGCACGGCGGCCGTGGCACCCGACACGATCATGATCTTCTTCCAGGTGGGGCGGCGCACATAGATGTAGAGCGGCACGGCCATCGCCACGGTGAGCGCGGCCTGTTCCTTGGACAGCGCAGCGGCCACGTAGCAGAGCACCGCGCCGATGAACCAGCCGATACGGCCTGTCTCGAGCCCGCGCACGTAGGTGAAGCAGGCGAGGACGGCGAACAACGTGGCCATCAGGATCGAACGCTGGATGAGATAGCCGACCACATAGACGGCCACGGGATTCAGTGCAAAAACGATCAGCCCCACACGCAGGGCCGCATCGCGCGAAGCCTGGAAGTGATCCTGATGCTCGATGTCGTGCGGGAATTGCGTGCGTGACAGCAGGGACTTGAACAGCGCGTAGAGCGCGCCGACTGTCAGGACGTGCAGCACGAGGTTGAAGATACGTTGCTTCCACCAGCCCTCGCCGAACAGATCCTGCACCCAGACGAAGCTGCCATAGGACAGCATGCGCTGCTTGAATTGCAGCAGGCTGCCGTAGGCGTCGAAGAAATTCAACTCGACAAGGCGAAGATCGTCGAAGATCAGTTGATTGTTCAGGCCCGGTCCGTAGACGCACAATATGGCAGCGATCAACAGAATCGCGAATATGACGGAAGCCTTGGAGATTTTTGCCATTGGAAGTGGGTGTGACAGGCCAGACATCGGCGACTGGCGAGTCTATCAAACCATGGGAGCTAAATCGCAGGCATGTATCTGATTGTCATTTGCATCTCATCGAGAGGCAATGGAATCAACAGCCCAGAAAACCCTCGGGACGGACGGCTTGACAGATGCTTACAACAAACAGCGGCAATGCCATCGCCTGGAGAATTCTGTATTGCCGAAAGATATGAATCTCGGCCAAGCCCAGGGCCGCGATCGGGGCGGCAAACAAAATGGCGTAGTTGATCAGGCGAAGCAGCCAATTCGTGTCCAGCAGGAAGAAGGAAGCTGCCAGGATGGCGCATCCCAGGATGGCGAAGGACAGCAGTGACCATATGACCATGCGTGCGCTCAAGATCTCGATCTGCTGATGGGTGATGGCGCGCAGAAATGCGAAGGTGCCGCGCGCAAAAAGCACCGCGAAGACCAGGTTGCCGGCCTGGAAGACCAGGAAGGTCGAGATTGAGCCGCCATAGGGCAGCCACGAGGCGGAAGGCAGGACGGTGGCCTGCACCGCCATGATGACGAAGAAAATGCAGAGCAGGGCGATGCAGATGACGTTCTCATGGGTGAGCGCATAACCGATGGTCGCACGTGACCAATGCTCCCGCCAGTGCAGGCGGGGTTTGAGCGCCATGACCGCGAAGATGCCGGCGAGAACCATGGCAGCCAGATAGGGAATGATCGAAAGCAGGCGGCGCAGATGGTTCTGTTCAATATCGCGCAGCATGGTCTGGTAAGGCCCCGCAGGAAGCACGTAGACCATCAGGCTGGCCAGCATGCAGGCGATGAGAATGGCATGACGGCGGGTCAGCGGGCGATTCTCGAAATAATCGGCCAGGGCGAGGGTGGTGCAGACGAATACCAGGATCGCATGGCTCAGGATGTGCGTGACCGATACCAGCAGCAGAATCGGGAAGAACAGCCCGCCGCCTCTTTTGTGAAGCCACAGCCAGGCGCTGATGGCACCGAGGAAAACCAATATCTGCCCCCATTGCTGTGGCCTGGCTTCCAGCAGCGGAACCCAGAAATAGCTGGACAGGGCGAGCGCCACCAGCGTGAGCCCCGGCTTGGCAATGCGCAGCCTTGAATATCCCAGGATGATCAGCAGCGAACCAATGAAAACGCTCGCAATGCCCAGACCTGAAATCAGGTCGCGGTAATGCATTTGCGTCTGCTCCCTCAGGTTGCGCAATACATAAATGAACGAAGGGCCGGAAACAGGCCAGTCATGGCCCGAATCGAGATTGTGGGCAATCTGAACCCAGTTCAGCTCATCGTTCTGGCAGCGCGGATATCCCCAGAAAAAACGCACGCTGATGGCGCAAAAGGTGAAGACCAGAGCGATATACAAGGCTCTGGTCCATACCGAACGGGGAAAAAGGAGGTTCATGCCGCAGCTTTATTCTTATGAAAACCTAGCCGGAAGGCAGGCATCATAGCGGCACAGAATTACAAATCCGTTTGGATTTGTTCCTTGAGAAAATGATTGAGGATCTGGAAATGGTCCTCGAAAAATGCCGCCTCGTGGCTTGCGATTTCCTGGATGGGCACCCACACGACCTGGGCGGCGTCATCGTCGGCCCGCACCTCTGGAAGTGCGGCGCGCCGGCCCAGATCGAAATAGTGTGCGTGGGTGATCGTACGGCCGCGCTGGCTGCGGTCGGGGTGGTCGAAGACGTGGACTTCCCTGAGTGCCTGCCGCAGGGACTCGGCCGGCACGTCGCAGTGCGTTTCTTCCACGAGCTCGCGCAGGCAGGACTGCCAGATGCTTTCGCGCTGCTCGATGAAACCGCCGGGCAGGGCGAGCAGGCCGCGCCCTGGTGCGTGCGCGCGGCGGATTAGAAGGATCTGGTCGTTGCAGCGCAGAAGTGCGTCGACCGTGACGAAAACCGGGGCATAGGGCGCGCTGGCCCAGGCTTCGCGGTAGCCGCGCAGCATGCGCCATTCGTTCTGGAGTTCCTTGAACTCCGGTTGTCCCGCGAATCGCTCCAGCAGGCCGCGGGTCGAGGGCGGCAGGACGTCGTGGAACGGTGCCAGCGCGATGGGCGCGGTCTGCCCGGTAGCGCCGAAATAGGCGTTGCGGATCATGGTGGCGTCGATCTCGCCCTGCCGGGGAAGGGAGATGAGTTCCCAGCCTGGGAAGGCGCTCAGGTAGCTGCTGCTGGCATCCTTGAAGTGGCCGACCAGGCCGATGCGCGTGCCGGGTGACGTATGCCCTTCAACGGCCTTGCGGACCGCATGCACCCAGCGCGCCTCGTCGTAGTAGTCGCGCACGGGAACGACGTCAACGCGCGCCCGCTCGTGCTCTTCAAGGCTGCCGAGCAGCATGTCGGCGCGTTCCTCCCAAGAGAACGGGTTCTTGGGCGAGCGCGCCTGGAACGCGGAGCCGACGATGACGATGACCTGTCTGGCGGCCTGAAGTGCATGTGTCAGCAACGCAAGGTGTCCGGTGTGGACGGGCTCGAAGCGGCCGATGAGGATGGCGGTGTCGTACATGAAACGGAACGGAACTGTGCGATGAACTCCACCCCCGGGGGCTGTCGGCGGGTGGGTGGACGGAGGCTGGGAACCTTCAAATGTAGCGTGCCGCGATCGGCATCTGCCGGCCGGAGCCGAACGCCCTCGCGCGCACGCGGATGATCGGTGGTGCCTGGCGGCGCTTGTATTCGCTGCGCGCGACCATCAGGCGCACGCGCTGGATGAGTTCGCGCCCCTTCTTGCTGGCCTGCTGGCGCTGCATGAACTGGCGTGCTCGGTCGTATTCGCCGGCCGACAGGCCTTCGCCTTCGATGAGCATCTTGAGGATCTCGTCGAGGACGGGGTAGGGTGGCAGGCTGTCGGCGTCTCGCTGGCCGGGGGCCAGCTCGGCGGAGGGCTCCTTCTCGATGATCGCCTGCGGAATGATCTCGCGTCCCGCATGGTCGTTGATGTGCTGCGAAAGGGCGAACACTTCCGTCTTGTACAGGTCGCCGATCAGGCCGAGGCCGCCGTTGGTGTCGCCATAGAGCGTGCAGTAGCCTACCGACAGTTCCGACTTGTTGCCGGTGGTGAGCAGCAGGTTGCCGAATGCGTTCGAGTACTCCATCAGGATCGTGCCGCGGATGCGCGCCTGCAGGTTCTCCAGCGGCAGGCCTTTCAGCGGTTGTTCGAAGGCCGCGAGAAATTGCGCCGAATACTGCTGCACGAGATCGGCAATGGGGTGGGTGTACAGCCTGATGCCCAGGTTGTCGCACAGGGCCCTGGAGTCATCCACCGAGCCTGCGCTGGAGAAGTGCGAGGGCATGGTGATGGCGACCACGTTCTCTGCGCCCATGGCCTCGGTGGCGAGGGCCAGCGTGAGCGCGCTGTCGATGCCGCCCGAGCTGCCCACCAGCACCTTGCTGAAGCCGCAGCGCCGGGCATAGTCGCGCAGGCCCAGCACGATCTGCTCGCGGTAGAACGACATGGTGGGCAGGCCCTCCTTGGGTACGGAGGCGAGCGTTTCATGCCCGTTCAGCCCGAAACGCCCATCGACGAGCTGCAGTGTGCGGATGTCCTCCGCGAAGCGCTGCGCCTCGAACACCACGCCGCGCTCGGGTTCGACGGCGAAGGACGCGCCGTCGTAGACGATCTGGTCATGGCCGCCGACCTGGTTCACATACAGGATCGTGAGGTTGTGCCTGCGGGCTGCATCGGCAAACACCTGGTGCCGCTGCTCGCGCTTGCCGACATTGCTGGGGCTCGCATTGATGCTCACCACCACTTCGGGCGCCGCATCGGCCATGCGCATGAAGGGATTGGTGGCGTAGTCGCCGCCTTTGTCGTTCCAGCCATCCTCGCAGATCAGGAAGCCGACCTGGGTCTGGCCGATGCGCAGCACCTTGGCCACGTCGGGGCCGGGCTCGAAATGGCGATGTTCGTCGAAGATGTTGTAGGTGGGCAGAAGCTGCTTGTCGTACTGGAGACGCACCTCTCCGTCCTTGAGCACGACCAGGCTGTTGTGCAGATGCTTGCCGGGGCCGTCGCGCCGCGTGGGGGCGCCGATCACCCAGTGCAGCCTGGGCAGCGTGGTCGATGCGCGCTTGAGTGTGGCGAGCCCTTCTTCGATGCGATTGAGAAAGTGCTTGTCGTCCAGCATGTCGCCCGGGTAATAGGCGCACAGTGCGAGCTCGGTGAACACGATCATGTCCGATTTGTCCAGCGCGGCCTGACGCGCTGCGGCGATCATTCTTTCGACGTTGCCCTCGATGTCGCCGACGGTGAGATTCAACTGTGCGAGTGTGATGCGGAGCATGGAGTGTTTCTCCTGGGGGTCATTGAGGTTCGGCCACGCTGAAGACCTGGCGCAGGTAGGCAAGGAAGGTCTCGTCATCGCACATGGTCTTGCCCGGGCTGTCCGAGAGCTTGGCGACCGGCTGGCCATTGGCGCGCGTGATCTTCATGACGATGTTCAGCTGCGTGAGGCCCATGTCGTTGGTGAGCTGCGTGCCGATGCCGAAGCCCAGCTGCACGCGGTCGCCGAAGTGATGGTAGAGCGCAAGCGCGCTGTCCACGTTCAGCCCGTCGGAGAACACGAAGCGCTTGGTGTTGGCATCGATACGCAGACGCTGGTAGTGCGCAAGCGCCTTTTCTCCCCATGCGTAGGGGTCTCCCGAGTCATGGCGCAGGCCATCGAAGAGCTTGGCGAAATACAGGTCGAAGTCTGCAAGGAAAGCGTCCATGCCGACGGTGTCGGTGAGCGCGATCCCGAGGTCGCCGCGGTACTCCTGCACCCATTCCTCGAGCGCCATTTTCTGGAAGTCACGCAGCCGCACACCCAGCGCCTGGTAGGTCTGAAGGTACTCGTGCGCCATGGTGCCGATCGGAACCAGGTTGAGATCGCGCGCCAGAAGCACATTGCTCGTTCCCTTGAACCACTCGGGTGTCTGCTCCGCGAAGGTCTGCACCACTTCACGCTGCCATTCGCCGCTGAAGCGCCGGCGCACGCCGAAGTCGAACATCTCGAACGGATGGCGCCGCTTCGCCTCGCGTGCGAGCGCCTGCACATGGGTGATCTTCTCGGCCAGGCGCCGGCGTCCTTCCGCGATGGCGGCCTGCTGGTCGGCGCGGCGGAAATACAGTTCGTTGACGATGGCCAGCACGAAGATCTCGAACGCCATCACGTGCACCTGCGGGCCGCTGGCGACGATGTGCAGCGTTTCACCTTCGGCATGCGCCTGGATGAAGGAGCGCTGGAACTGGAAGATGCGCAGGAAGTCGATGAAGTCGCTCTTCATGAAGCGCAGCGAGCCGATGTAGTCGAGCTCGTCGGGAGCGAACCGCAGGCTGCACAGCGAATCGAGTTCCGCGTTGAGCTCATCCAGCAGCTCGGTGAGCGGATAGGCCGGCTTGTTGCGGCACACGAATCGGTATTCGACCTGCACCTGCGGATGGCGATGCAGCAGCGCCTGCCACATGGTGAACTTGTACAGGTCGGTGTCCAGCAGGCTGGTGATGACGGGCTTGTCGGGGTTATGCATGGTGTCCGGGCCTTCAGAGCGTGGGCGATTGTGCCAACTGTGCTCCCAGAGTGTGCATGGATTCGAGAAACGCGGCATGTTCGGATTCGAATCCGCCCACGGGGCTCATGCAGTCGGTGAGCAGCGTGATGCGCTTTGCCGTCCATCCGGGAACCAGCCCCGGCAGCATCTGCACGATGTGTTCGGTGGTGGAGCGCACGCAGTGGCTGCTGGCTTCGCCCGCGATGATGAGACGGTCGGCCTGCGCGAGATCCAGCAGCAATGGCGTGTTGGTTGCGGTCTGCGGATCCGCCGGATCGGGAACTTCGGCACGGATGGCGCTGTAGTTTTCTGTCCAGGGATTCATGCCCTTGAAGACATTGCGGACCGCTTTGGAGTGCGCAAGTTGCCATGCGTCGCAAGCGGCCAGCACGTCGGCGTGCACGCCGTGCCCCCAACTGCCGATCTCGCAGTGCACGGGCCAGACCATCAGCATGTAGCGGCCCTGGGATTCCAATGCATCCATGTAGGCGAGGACGCGTTCGATGGACTGCATGTCGCGTGGCTGGTAGTCGCCGCTGCGAACCTGCGCGGCTGTAATCTGTGTGAATGGCGTCACCTCGCCGCCCTCGCGCGTGCGCCAGAAGCCGGGATGGGCGACGTCGTAGCGCTGGTGGGAGTCGAGCGTGATGGTGATGCCCGAGATGTGCGCTGCATTGCGCTGAACGAATTGCGCGAGGCGCTGCATGTCGGCATGCGCGCCCTTCACCGGAAGAGAGGGCGCGGTTCTGTCCCGGGTGCGCGGTGCCATGCCGCACCAGTCTTCTGGAAGATCGCAGAAGTCATTTTGCGGATCGATGATGAGCAACTGGTCGCCGCTGGTGGAGTTTGCTGTCATGGATGTCTGCCCTTCAATCAAAGCTCTTGGACTGCAGTGTATCCATGTTAGTTTAATAATGCAACTAAGATGTGATGAACACTCTAGGACAGAAGAACTGGATGGGAGGGAGGCTTGCTGTTACGCTAGCGCCTTTGTAATACTTTGAATCTAACGAGGCCCCTTCAGCCAGTGCAGGGTCCGCATTGAACCATCCTTGAGCTGCCTTGGGTTACTTGTCCGACATGTCCGATTCCGCCACGCCGTCCCTGCATCCATCCGTCATCTGCACTGTGGATGTCGTGCTGTTGACGCTGCGCGACACACGGCTGGAGGTGTTGCTCGCGCAGCGAGACAGGGCTCCATTCGAGGGCGCCTGGGCGCTGCCCGGTGGGTTCGTGCATCCGCAGGAGGATGCCGACGCCGCAGCGAGCGCGACGCGTGTGCTCAGGGAAAAAACAGGTCTCGAGGCGCCTTATCTGGAGCAGTTGGGCACCTATTCGGGCCTGGCGCGCGACCCGCGTGGCTGGTCGATCGCGGTGGTGTACTGTGCGCTGGTGCCGCTGGAGGATCTGGAGCAGGCGCTGCATCGGCGGAGCACCACACGCCCGTCAGTGGCAAGGCTCCACGATGCGGCAAACCTGGGGCGCTTGCCGTTCGACCATGACGCCATGGTGGCGGGCGCGATAGAGCGCGTTCGCAGCAAGAGCCAATACTCCTCGCTGCCCGTCCATCTGTGCGGCGCGGAGTTCACATTGCCGCAGCTTCAGCGTACCTATGAGGCGGTGCTCGGCGAGCCGCTGAACAAGGTGAGCTTCCGGCGCAAGATGGAGGAGCTCAATGTGCTCGAGCCAGTGGAGGGGGCCATGCAGGGTGGGGCCGCGCACCGTCCCGCTCAGCTGTACAGGGTGCGAGAGGCCTATCGGCAGCGCCTGTCGATGCTGGAGCGCGGGCTGTAGCTCGGGGTGTGCTGGATGCTCTCTCCGGCAAGAAAAATGCCCGCATCGCTGCGGGCAGTTCTTTCTCGAGAGAGACGGGGGCTAGCTGACGGCGCCGATGCCCAGAATGGCCAGCACGATGAAGATCACTGCGATCACCAGGAAGATGAAGAACAGTAGCTTGGCAATGCTGGCGGCGCCTGCCGCGACGCCAGTGAAACCGAATACGCCTGCAATCAACGAGATGATGGCAAAGATGATGGCCCATTTGAGCATGAAAACCTCCAGTGGCTTGATGAGTGTCTGCGATCCATGGATCCGCCGCGAGGCGAATCTGTATAAGCAGCTTAAGCGGCACTGGAGGTAGGGGCGGTGGGTGCATGCGAACATCGCGCGTAGGCAAAGAACGACAGCGGGACGTCGGTGGCGTGGCAGTGTCACGCAAGCAAAAAAGCCAGCCACGCCGTGGTGACGGCATGTCCGGCTTCTTCGAGCAAGGACGCGGAGGAGGGGTCTCCGCGCAGTTTATTTCAGGCCTGCAGCCGCGCGAAGCGCTGCCACTTTGTCCGTGCGTTGGCTCCGGCACGGGCCTTTGGCCCTTCACATCGCAAGCGATATGAGCCTCACCGAAAGCCTGCCAAGCACGCAGGCGCGAGGCCTTACAGGCCTGCGGCTGCACGCAGTGCAGCCACCTTGTCAGTCTTTTCCCAGGTGAACTCGGGTTCTTCGCGGCCGAAGTGGCCGTAGGCTGCCGTCTTCTGGTAGATCGGGCGACGCAGGTCCAGCATCTCGATGATGCCGCGTGGGCGCAGGTCGAAGTTGGCTGCCACGATCTTGGCGATTTCCGCATCGGGAATCACGCCCGTGCCTTCGGTGTACACGGTGATGTTCATCGGGCGAGCCACGCCGATCGCATAGGCGACTTGCACCTGGCATTGGCGCGCCAGGCCTGCGGCCACCACGTTCTTTGCCACGTAGCGGGCCGCGTAGGCTGCCGAGCGGTCCACCTTCGTTGGGTCCTTGCCGGAGAAGGCGCCACCGCCATGGGGGCAGGCACCTCCGTAGGTGTCGACGATGATCTTGCGGCCGGTCAGGCCGCAGTCGCCCTGAGGGCCGCCAACCACGAAGCGGCCGGTGGGGTTGATCAGGTACTTGGTCTCCTGCAGCCACTCCTTGGGCAGCACGGGTTTGATGATTTCCTCGATGATGGCTTCGGTGAAGCTGGCCTTCATCTTGGTGGCCGATTCCGACTGGTCGGGGCTGTGCTGGGTGGACAGCACGACGGTGTCGATGCTGTGGGGCTTGCCGTCCACATAGCGCATCGTGACCTGGCTCTTGGCGTCGGGGCGCAGGAACGGCAGGCGGCCGTCCTTGCGCAGTTGCGCCTGGCGCTCGACGAGGCGGTGCGCGTAGTAGATCGGCGCGGGCATGAGCTCCGGCGTTTCGTCGCAGGCGTAGCCGAACATCAGGCCCTGGTCACCGGCGCCGATGTTGAGCTGGTCGTCGCTCGCGGCGTCCACGCCCTGGGCGATGTCCTGGCTCTGCTTGTCGTATGCCACGAGCACGGCGCAGCCCTTGTAGTCGATGCCGTATTCGGTGTTGTCGTAGCCGATGCGCTTGATGGTGTCGCGGGCCACCTGGATGTAGTCCACGTTGGCGCCGGTGGTGATTTCACCAGCCAATACCACCAGACCGGTGTTGGTCAGTGTCTCGGCTGCCACGCGGCTGTGGGGGTCTTGCGCGAAAATAGCGTCAAGAATCGCATCGGAGATCTGGTCCGCCACCTTGTCGGGGTGGCCTTCGGATACCGATTCCGATGTAAAGAGAAAGTCGCTCGCCATTGAATAAACTCCTAGTTTCAGCTTTTGGGGCGTTGCCCAAGCATAGGAGCCTTGGCGAACGCTTTAGCAGACTTGTTTTACGTCGCCCTGCAAGTTGCTCATTAACTCAGCGACAGCTCACATTCTAATGCTTTCCTTCTTTCGACTGTTGTCCGCATTGCCGATAGGCCTACTTCACAGCGTAGGGGCGGCCATGGGCTGGGTGACGTTTGCGCTGTCGCCCACCTACCGCAGGCGCTTTGTCGCCAACGCGAGGCAGGCGGGGTACGGCTTCGGCGCAGTGAGTGCCGCCGTGGGGCATGCGGGACGCATGGTGTTCGAGATGCCGCGCATCTGGCTTGGCAAGCTACCACGCTGCACGATGGTCAACGAGGAGGTCGCGCTCAAGGCCTATGCCAGGGGCAAGGGCATTCTGTTCCTCACGCCGCACATCGGGTGTTTCGAGCTGTCGGTGCAGGATGCGGCACGGCGCTGGTCGTCGCAGCATGGCGACATCACGGTGCTGTACCGTCCGGCACGTCAGGCCTGGCTTGCGCAGATCCTGGAGACGGCGCGCAACCGGCCCGGCGTACAGGCGGTTCCGACCACGCTTGCCGGCGTGCGCCAGATGATCAAGGCACTGCGCAAGGGCGCGGCGGTGGGATTGCTGCCGGACCAGGTGCCTCCGCAGGGACTGGGGGTATGGTCTCCGTTCTTTGGGCGCGATGCCTATACGATGACGCTGGCCGCACGCCTGGCTTTGCAGACCGGGGCGGCCATCATCGTGGCGCGCTGCGAACGCCTTTCCTGGGGGCGCGGCTACGTGCTGTATCTGGAAGAACTGGCGACGCCGCTGTCGCCGACATTGGAAATCGCCGTGCAGGAAATCAACGCCGCCATGGAGCGGACCATTCGTCAGTGCCCAGAGCAGTACCTGTGGGGCTACGGCCGATACAAGCAGCCGCGGGTCGAGTCACCGGCTGCAGCCGGCGAGAGCGCAGCGGAGGGGCAGGCATGAGCTTGAGCAGCCTGGGGGTGGGCATGATGCATCTGCTCGCGAAGCTGCCACTGCCGCTGCTGCGGGCGCTGGGAAAGTACGTCGGGCGGTTGTTGTTCGTGCTGGCGGGGCAGCGCCGCCGTGTCGCATTGCGCAATCTGGAACTGTGCTTTCCCGAGATGGGGGAATCCGAGCGCCGGACGCTCGCGAAGCAGACCTTCGAGGCCTTTTGCCAGACCTTCCTCGATCGCAGCTGGTTGTGGTTCGGATCCGAGGCGCTGGTGCGCAGCCGGGTGAGGCTCGAGGGCGCCATCGATGAACTGGAGGGGGATACGCCCACCATCGTCTTTGCACCGCATTTCTACAGCATGGACGCGGGGGGGCTGGCGCTGCCGCTCAACACCGAGCGCGAATTCACCTCGATCTTTGCGACCAACCCCGATCCGGTGCTGGACGCATGGTTCATGCAGGGGCGCCAGCGCTTTGGCCGTGTACGCATGCTTAACCGCGCAGACGGCGTCAAGCCCATCATCTCGTGCCTGCGCAAGGGCGGGCTGCTGTACCTGCTGCCCGACATGGACTATGGCAGGAACGATTCAGTCTTCGTCCCGTTCTTTGCCGTGCCGGATACGGCCACCATTCCGTCGCTGTCACGCTTTGCGCGCCTGGGGCGTGCCAAGGTGGTGGCGCTGTACAACGAAATGACGCCCGAGGGTTACGTGGCGCACCTCACGCCTGCTTGGGAAAACTTTCCCACCGAGGACCATGTCGCCGACACCGCGCGCATGAATCGGGAACTGCAGGCGGCGATCATGAGGATGCCGTCGCAGTACTACTGGGTGCACAAGCGGTTCAAGACACGTCCTGAAGGTCAGCCTTCGCTCTATGAGCGGAGCTGAGCGGTAGCCGCCGCTCCTCCGGGAGTGGCTCAGTCGTCCTCTGACGGGGTCTCCGCATCCTGCACGCCGCCATCGTCCGGGGCCTGTGCTCCGGGGGCGGGCTCTCCTGCCGGCGGGTGCGCCCATTGCCACAGCAATTGGGCCACCTCGTCCACTCCCTGCTTCTTGAGCGCCGAGAACAGGCGCACCTCACCGCCGCCCGCATTGAGCCGGGTGATGGACAGCGCCTTGGCCTGCTCGCTGCGGGTGAGCTTGTCGGCCTTGGTCAGGATCACCAGGAACTTCAGGCCCTGCTCGACGCGCGGGCGCACGGCCTCAAGCAGTGCCTCGTCGAGTTCGGTCAGCCCCAGGCGCGGGTCGCACAGCAGCACGATGGCGGTCAGGCTGGGGCGGCTCACCAGGTAGTTGAGCATCACGCGTTGCCAGCGCAGCTTGTCGGAGCGCGACACGGCCGCATAGCCGTAGCCGGGCAGGTCGGCCAGCACCGCGTCGGTCACGCCCTGCTTGCCGAGAGAGAAAAGGTTGATGTGCTGCGTGCGGCCGGGCTTCTTCGAGGCAAAGGCCAGCTGCTTTTGCTGCGTCAGCGTATTGATGCAGGTGGATTTGCCCGCGTTCGAGCGGCCGACGAAGGCGATTTCCGGCACCGACACGACAGGCAGCTGGTCCAGCTGCGCGGCAGTGGTGAGAAATCGTGCTGTATGCATCCATCCCATTGCCGTCTTTGCGTCGGGTACTGTGTTTGAAGCATCAGTCATAGACACTTGTTGATTTATTGACATATATCGGGTTTCCAAGGGATGGCGCAAAAAGCCCCTCATTGTAGAATGGCGGAGTTTTGCACTCATAAGAAAAGAACCCTCGATATGAAGTTGCTTGCCTCCTTGCTGATGGCCATCACGGTTGCCGGAGCTGCCGTTCCTTCGTTTGCTGCCGGTGAGCCGGCATCCAAAACTTCCAAGCCAGACCTTGCAAAGGGCGAGGCCAGTTATGCCATCTGCGTGGCCTGCCACGCCGCCGACGGTAATTCCGCGATTGCCGCCAATCCGGTCCTGGCGCAGCAGCATCCCGAGTACCTGGTCAAGCAACTCCAGGAATTCAAGTCCGGCAAGCGCAATGATCCTGTCATGAAGGGCATGGCGGCCACGCTGTCCGACGATGACATGCGCAATGTCTCGGCCTGGCTGGCCTCCAAGAAGGCCAAGCCGGGCTTCTCCAAGGACAAGGAGCTGGTTTCGCTGGGCGAGAAGATCTACCGCGGCGGCATTCAGGATCGCAATATCGCTGCCTGTGCGGCCTGCCACAGCCCCAATGGTGCCGGTATTCCTTCCCAGTATCCCCGCATCAGCGGCCAGCATGCCGACTACACAGCGAAGCAGCTGGTGGATTTCCGTGACGGAAAGCGTGGCAACAATCTTGTCATGACCCAGGAGGCCTCCAAATTGAACGATCGCGAGATCAAGGCGGTGGCCGATTACATTGCTGGCCTGCGTTAAAGTATTTCGCTCAAAGCCAGATTCTGTTCCGTGGGAGATATTGACGGAACCAACCGCCGATAATCAAACCCAATACGGGCGGGCTCATCTTCTCGAGATGGCCCGCCCTTTTCATTCTTCACGTCCCTCGATTTCATGTCCGACGCTGCTCCTGAACTTCCCGCGTCAACCAGCACCCAGAAAGGGCGCTCACTGACAGAACTGCTGGCGTCGATGCGATTTGCCATATCACTGCTCACGGTGATCTGCATTGCCTCGGTGATCGGCACCGTGCTCAAGCAGCATGAACCCGCGGTGAACTATGTGAACCAGTTCGGCCCGTTCTGGGCGGACCTGTTCCTCTCCCTCAAGCTCAATGCGGTATACAGCGCCTGGTGGTTCCTGCTGATCCTCGCGTTCCTGGTGGTGAGCACATCGCTGTGCGTTGCCAGGCACGCGCCCAAGTATCTGGCGGACATTCGCACGTACAAGGAAAACATCCGCGAAAAAAGCCTGAACGCCTTTCACCACAAGGCCAGCGCGGAGCTGACCGGCGCTCCGCAGGACGAGGCGCAGCGCCTGGGCAAGCTGCTGGTCTCCGGAGGCTGGAAAGTCAAGCTGCAGCAGCGCGACACGGCCGCAGGAGCTGGCACCGGCTGGATGCTGGCGGCGAAGGCCGGCGCGGCCAACAAGCTGGGCTATATCGCTGCCCACAGTGCCATCGTGCTGATCTGCCTGGGGGGCTTGTTCGACGGCGACCTGGTCGTCCGTGCGCAGATGCTGCTGGGCGGGAAGACACCGTACACGGGCGGTGGCCTGATCTCGGAAGTTTCGGATACGCATCGTCTCTCCGAGCGCAACCCCACGTTCCGCGGCAACCTGCTGGTGGCCGAAGGAACGCAGTCGAGCACGGCGATCCTCAACCAGTCCGACGGCATTCTCTTGCAGGAACTGCCGTTTGCGATCGAGCTCAAGAAGTTCATCGTGGACTATTACTCCACTGGCATGCCCAAGCTGTTCGCGAGCGAGATCATCATCCACGACAAGGAAACGGGCGAGAAGAAGGAAACGCGTGTCGAGGTGAATCACCCGGCCAGCTACAAGGGCGTGGAGATCTACCAGTCGAGCTTCGATGACGGAGGCTCCAAGGTGCATCTGCAGGCGCGTTCGTTCCAGCAGGGCATCAGGCCGTTCATGGTGGAGGGCGAGATCGGCGGTTCGCTGAAGTTGCCCGCCGAGGAGATCGGCGGCCAGCCGGCCACGCTCGAATTCACCGCGCTGCGCGTGCTGAACGTGGAAAATCTGAGCGGTGGCGGCGGCTCCGAAGTGGACGTGCGCAAGGTCGACCTCAAGCACTCGATCGAGTCGCGCCTGGGTGCAGGCAACAAGAGTGCGACCAAGCGCGACCTGCGCAATGTGGGCCCGAGCATCACCTACAAGCTGCGCGACGCGTCGGGCCAGGCGCGCGAGTTCGTCAACTACATGCTGCCGGTCGACACGGGGGATGGCCTGCCGGTCTTCCTGCTGGGCGTGCGCGAGACGCCCGCCGATCCATTCCGCTACCTGCGCGTGCCCGTGGACACGGAGGGCTCCATCGACGGCTTCCTGCGCCTGCGCCAGGCGTTGTCAGACCCTGCGGCGCGCGAGGCTGCTGTGAAGCGCTATACCATGCAGGCGCTGGATGACAAGCGGCCGGAACTCTCCAACCAGCTCTACCAGTCCGCGCTGCGTGCGCTGACGCTGTTTGCGGAAGGCGACTCGCGCAACGGCCAGAAACTGGTGGGCTTGCAGGCGGTATCCGATTTCATCGAGGCCAATGTGCCGGAGGCGGAACGCAGCCGTGCGGGCGAGGTGCTGGTCCGCATCCTCAACGGTGCGCTGTACGAACTGGCACAGCTTTCGCGGCACAAGGCAGGTCTGGCCCCGATGGCTCCCGATGAGAAGACACAGGCCTTCATGACCCAGGCCGTTCTGTCGCTCAGTGATGTACAGCTGTATCCTGCGCCGGTATTCTTCGAGTTGAAGAATTTCGAGCAGGTGCAGGCGAGTGTTTTCCAGGTGGCTCGCGCTCCTGGCAAGACCATCGTGTATCTGGGCTGCCTGTTCCTGATCATCGGCGTGTTCGCGATGCTGTATGTGCGCGAGCGCCGCATCTGGATCTGGTTCACACCGGCAGACCAGGGTTCGAAGGCCGTGATGGCCATGTCCACGAATCGCAAGACTCTGGACGGAGACAAAGAGTTCGAGACATTGAGCGGAAAATTATTGGGGATCGCAAGCCACCCCGGAGGTAACGCAACATGAACACCGCCACGACGACGACCACTACCATGACCCTCAATGAGGGGTTTTTCGCGCGACGCAACTGGTTCGACTGGGTGTTCGCGCTGCTTGTCGCGGCGGGAGGCATCTTCGCGCTGCAGCGCTATGGTCATGCCATGGATGTCTACGAGAAGGGCATCCTGATCGGAACCATTCCCTGCGCCATCTGGCTGGGCTGGTTCTGGCGCCCGCTCGCAACACTGATGCTGGTGGTCGCCGCGGCGGCACTGGGGGCGATCGGCCTGTATCAGAACGACGGGGCGGGCGACCTGGCGCGTGCCGACAGCGTTTTCCTGCTCAAGTACTTCATCTCCAGCCAGTCCGCGATCCTGTGGATGAGCATGCTGTTCTTCATCAGCACGGTGTTCTACTGGGTCGGCATGTTCGTGAAGGGCGAGAGCGAGACGATGATGAAGCTCGGTTCCCGCGTGGCATGGACTGCCGTCGGCATGGCGCTGATCGGCACGATGGTGCGCTGGTACGAGAGCTACCAGATCGGTCCGGACATCGGCCACATCCCGGTCAGCAACCTGTATGAAGTGTTCGTCATGTTCTGCTGGATGACGGCATTGTTCTACCTCTATTTCGAAGGCCAGTACAAGACGCGTGCGCTGGGCGGCTTCGTGATGCTGGTGGTGAGCGCCGCAGTCGGATTTCTGCTCTGGTACACCGTGGCGCGCGATGCGCAGCAGATCCAGCCTCTGGTTCCTGCGCTCAAGAGCTGGTGGATGAAGCTGCACGTGCCGGCCAACTTCGTTGGCTACGGGACCTTCGCGCTGTCGGCCATGGTGGCGTTTGCCTACCTGATCAAGCAGCAGGCCAGTGAGACGCGCTGGTACAAGTTGGCACCGCTGTGGCTGCTGGGCGTGGCGCTGTGTTTCGAGCCGCTGGCGTTCCGCCAGACGCAGCAGACGGGCAGCTCCTACTGGATGATCTATTTCGGTATTTCCGCCCTGATCGTCGCGGGCATCCTGCTGGCACGAAAGACCATCGCGGAGCGCCTGCCTGCACTCGAGGTGCTGGACGACGTGATGTACAAGGCGATCGCCGTGGGTTTCGCCTTCTTCACCATTGCCACCGTGCTGGGCGCGCTGTGGGCGGCAGAGGCCTGGGGCGGATACTGGAGCTGGGACCCGAAGGAGACCTGGGCGCTGATCGTGTGGCTGAACTATGCAGCCTGGTTGCACATGCGCCTCATGAAGGGCCTGCGCGGCACCATGTCGGCCTGGTGGGCGCTGGTTGGGCTGGCGGTCACCACCTTCGCCTTCCTCGGCGTGAACATGTTCCTGAGCGGCCTGCACAGTTACGGTGAACTTTGAGCGGTCCGGCTGACTCCATGTGATGTGCCCGTGCTCTCCGGTGCGGGCCCATGCGCAACAGATGCGGAGGCACAAGTCATGTTGATTCGTACAAACGACAGCGGTTTCAACCACCCTCATCCCTCGGAGATCACACCGCGTGCGGCCTATGAGCGCCGGCAATTCATGCAGGGGCTGGTGGCCGGAGGGGCGGCGGCGTCCGGTGCCCTGGGTCTGTTGCCAGGCGTGGCACAGGCCGCCCAGGGGGACGCGGGCTATACCCTGTCGGGCAAGCTGGCCACACTGCCTTCCATGCGCTCGAAGGTGAGCGGGGCGGCCACGATGGAAAAGCTCACGGCCTACAAGGACGCCACCACCTACAACAACTTCTACGAGTTCGGCACGGACAAGTCGGATCCCGCTCGCCATGCCGGAACCTTGCGTACCCGACCGTGGAAGGTGGAGGTGACGGGGCTGGTCGGCAAGCCCATGACCTTCGGCATCGAGGAGCTTCTCAAGCTCAGCGCCCAGGAGGAGCGTGTCTACCGGCTGCGCTGCGTGGAGGGCTGGTCGATGGTGATTCCCTGGATCGGCTATTCGCTGTCGGAGCTGCTCAAGCGTGTGGAGCCGACGGCGGCGGCAAAGTATGTGGAGTTCGTCACGCTGGCCGACAAGGCGACGATGCCGTTCGTGGGCTCGCGCGTGCTGGACTGGCCCTACACGGAGGGCTTGCGGCTGGACGAGGCGATGCATCCGCTCACGCTGCTGTCCTTCGGCATGTATGGCGAGGTGCTGCCGAATCAGAATGGTGCGCCGGTGCGCCTGGTCGTGCCATGGAAGTACGGCTTCAAGAGTGCCAAGAGCATCGTCAAGATCGTGCTCACCGACAAGGAGCCGGGCACGGCCTGGAACAAGGCCGCGAAGAATGAGTACGGCTTTTACTCCAACGTGAATCCCGATGTGGACCATCCGCGCTGGAGCCAGGCCACGGAGCGGCGCATCGGTGAAGACGGCCTGTTCGCCCGCAAGCGCAAGACGCTGATGTTCAACGGCTACGAGGCGCAGGTCGGCCAGCTGTATGCCGGCATGGATCTCAAGAAGTACTACTGATGGACAGGGCGGGGTCTTGAGGTTCGGCGGGCCGGCATTCATTCTTTCGTGATGCAGAAAAATTCTTCCCAAGCGACGGATGCCGTGCTGCGCGGCCGGTGGGTCAAGCCGCTGGCCTTCATGCTGTGCCTTGTCCCATTCTCATGGTTGCTGTACGCCGCGTTCAATGATCAGCTGGGCGCCAACCCAGCCGAGGCGCTGGTGCGTTCCACGGGGGACTGGACGCTTCGCATGCTCTGCGTGGTGCTGGCAGTCACGCCCCTGCGGCAATGGCTGGCGCTGCCATCGCTCGGGAGGCTGCGACGCATGCTGGGTCTGTTTGCCTACTTCTATGCGGCACTGCACCTGCTTTCCTATGCCTGGTTCGACATGGGGTTCGAGCTTCCCGAGTTGCTGCGTGACATCGCCAAGCGGCCATTCATCCTGGTGGGATTCGCGGCATTCCTTCTGCTGACCGCGTTGGCGATCACATCCCCCAAAGCGGCCGTCAGGGCCCTGGGCGGCAAGCGCTGGCAGATGCTGCACCGCGCCGTCTACCTCTGCGCTGGTCTTGCACTGCTGCATTTCTTCTGGATGCGCGCAGGCAAGAACAACTTTGCCGAAGTCTTTGTCTATGCGTTCATCGTGGCCGGGCTGCTGCTGGCGCGGGTGGCGTGGCGGCTGCGCAGCCGGCGGCAGGCGGCGGCCTGAAGGACTCGGCAGTGCCTGCTGCCGACAGCAGCGAAATAGTCGGCGAACCAGTCAGCGCGCTGGGCAGGATCAGGGTCGAAACTGGCGGGAGACCGGGTCGATCCTGCCCGTGGGCAACTGGTAGCTTCGTTCATCGAACAGGTCGATGCCGCAGGCGAGGCCATCCAGCCAATTGTAGAAGTCGTTGATCGCCTGGGTGCCTTTGATCGGGGCGCCATGCTGCGGAACAATCATGGCGACATCCAGCTGCCGGGCCATGCGTGTCCACAGCCGCAAGATCTTGTTGGACACCATGTAGCGCCTGTGGAAGCCTTCCATGCGCGCGATGTGCGGGAGCAGATCGGTCACGGGCTCGCGAGCTTCCGTGCCCGACATCATCGACACGCCCAGATCGCCGCTGAACAGAATCTTGCTGATGGGGTCGTAGAAGTGGAAATTGCCTTCCGCATGCATGAAGTGCGCGGGCAGGAGGTGCAGCACGGATTGCCCCAGGGGAAGCTGTGCGCCCTGGTCCGGGACGCCGATCACGCGGTTTTCCGTCTTGCCAACCTTGGTGAAATGCGGTGCAAAGCGCTCCCAGATGCGCGAGATGACCAATTGCGCCTTGGTGCTGGTCATCCAGCGATCCAGCGAGGCGATGATGTCCGGATCGGCGTGGGAGGCCACCAGATAGGAGAGCCTGCTCGGCGGGAAGTACTTCGTCATTCCCATGAACAGTTCGTTGAACGCGAGATTTCCGCCCGGATCCAGGATGGCACCGGTATCGCCGTCGACGATCAGGAACTGATTCGCTTGAACTGCCGCGCCATCTTCCTCGATCAGGTCCGAGAACATCAGGCAGATATGGCGCTTGTCTCGGTAAAGTTCTACGGGTTCCAGTGACATAAAGCAGCTTTGAATCAAAAGCTGCAATTTATGCGGGATATCAATAAGTCGTATTGATTGAAATCAAGACGCGACCCGGGGCAGGGCGAGACACGAGGGCAAGGAGTGTCGTTGCCGCCTCACGCTATCATGGCTGCGAACGGGAGGCCGGGCTGGGCTCGGCGGTGCTTGCGGGGGCCGCCTCCCGGGACGGCTTCCTGGCTGGATTCAGCGTTTCCGGCAGGGTGGCGCGCTGTGCGGCGGCCGGCTCGGTCGGCAGATACAGCGGGCCGCGCTGCCCGCAGGCAACAGTGACCACCGCAATCCCGCCAAGGGCAATGGTCCTGAATAGAATTTGGCAAGACTTCAACATATCTGAATTGTAATGACTGACCTTGAATTCATGGATCGCGCAGAAAAAGTTCTTCTGGCCATCGAACAATGCTGCGACACCATCAACGAAAACACGGATGCCGACCTGGACAGCCAGCGCTCCGGCGGGTTGGTGACCATCACCTTCAGCAACCGCAGCCAGATCGTGGTCAACCTGCAGAAGCCGCTGCACGAAATCTGGATGGCGGCCCAGAGTGGTGGCTACCACTACAAGTTCGATGGCGAGGTGTGGCGCGACACCAAGGGGAGTGGCGAGTTCTTCGCAGAACTGAGCCGCGATGCGAGCGCGCAGTCAGGGCAGGCACTCGTTTTCAAGATCGAAGCTTGACAAGGGGCTGCCGAAAGGAGGTGGATTCCGCTTTTGCTTGAGCAGTGAGCCTGCGAAGTGACCGAGGCGCTTGGAACTCGCACCACAACGCCGAGACAGGGTTTGAGACGAGGCGTCGCCGACGCAGACATACCTTTTGGTAGGCAAGGAGGCGCAACGAAGGATCAAGCCCTGTATCGGCGCCTCCGCACGGTTGAACAGTCGAAGCCGGAGGCTTCGTTTGAGCATGCCAGTGCAGGCGTATAGCGCTTCATTTGCGTGCCGAATGTTGTTGACTCGGTACTTCAATAAAAAAGGCCGCCTGATGGCGGCCTGTTTCAATTGCGGAACAGATCCAGGATCTTGTTGCGCTCTTCGGTGGCGGGCGGTGCGGTCGGTGCAACGCCGGATGCAGCCCCCCCGGAGTCGAGTCCCACGTTGGCAACACCGCCGCTGCGTGCATATTCCTCGTACATCCAGTCACCACTCACATTCACGAGGCCAGGCGGCACGGTAGGTTCCGAAACGGGGACGCCCTTGAGTGCCCGCTCCATGTAGCTGATCCAGATGGGCAGGCTCAGGCCGCCGCCGGTTTCACGGCTACCCAGGTTGCGCGGCGTGTCGTAGCCGATCCAGGTGACGGCCACGTTCGTCGGCTGGAAGCCGGCAAACCAGGCATCGAATGCGTCGTTGGTCGTCCCTGTCTTGCCATAGATGTCGGGGCGCTTGAGCGTGCCCTGCGCGCGGGCCGCGGTGCCCGAACGGGCGACTTCCTGCAGCAGGCTGTCCATGATGAAGGCGTTGCGGGCATCGATGGCACGCTCGGAATTGGCGAGCGAAGGAGGCTGCACTTCCGAGATCACATGGCCGCGGTGGTCCGTCACGCGGGCGATCAGGTAGGGATTCACGCGGTAGCCGCCATTGGCGAAGACCGAGTAGCCCGTCATGAGCTGCATGGGCGTCACCGAGCCCGCGCCCAGCGCCATCGTCAGGTAGGCAGGCTGCTTGTCCGCATCAAAGCCGAAGCGCGTCACCCAGCTCTGGGCAAACTTCGGCCCCACGGCCTGCAGCACGCGGATGGAGACGAGATTCTTGGAGCGCGCCAGTCCCGTGCGCATGGTCATGGGACCGTCGTAGCGTCCGTCGTAGTTCTTGGGCTCCCAGGGCTGGCCACCGGTGACACCCGCGCTGAAGAACAGCGGCGCATCGTTGATGACCGTGGAGGGGGAAAAGCCCTTTTCCAGCGCGGCGGAGTAGATGAACGGCTTGAAGCTCGAGCCTGGCTGGCGCCATGCCTGGGTGACGTGATTGAACTTGTTCTTGTCGAAGTCGAATCCCCCCACCAGGGCCTTGATGGCGCCCGTGCGCGGGTCGGACGAGACGAATGCGCCCTCCACCTCGGGCAGTTGCGTGATCTCCCAGCCCTGCTTGGGTGTCTGGACGACGCGCACGATGGCCCCGCGGCGAAGCTTGATGTTGGGCGGTGCCTTGTCGCTCAGTCCGGATTGCACCGGCTTGAGGCCGTCACCCGTGATCGTGATGGGCTCGCCATTCGCGCGTGCCACCACCACCTTCTTGGCCGATGCCTCGAGCACGACGGCAGCAAGCACGTTGCCGTTGTCGGGGTGGTTGGCCAGAGCGTCGTCGATGGCGTCCTCAGCCTCGGCGGCATCCTTGGGCAGCTCGACAAAGCGCTCGGGGCCGCGATAGTGCTGGCGACGTTCATAGTCCATGATGCCCTTGCGCAGGGCCAGGTAGGCAGTTTCCTGGTCGCCGGCATTCAGCGTGGTGTAGACGTTCAGTCCGCGCGTGTAGGCCTCGTTGCCGTACTGCGCGAAGATCATCTGGCGCACCATCTCGGCCACGTATTCGGCGTGGATGCGGGTGTCGTCGCTGCCGGAGCGCAGCTTGAGATCCTCCTGCTTGGCTTCCGCTGCCTGTGCGGCCGTGATGAAGCCGTTTTCCTGCATGCGCTCGATGATGTAGAGCTGTCGGCTGCGTGCGCGCTTGGGGTTGCTGATGGGGTTGTAGGCCGAAGGCGCCTTGGGCAGGCCGGCCAGCATCGCGGCCTCGGCGATGGTGATGGATTTCAGTGGCTTGCCGAAATAGGTCTCGGCCGCAGCAGCAAAACCATAGGCGCGATTGCCCAGATAGATCTGGTTCATGTAGATCTCGAGAATCTGGTTCTTGGTCAGCAGATGCTCGAGCTTGAACGTGAGCAGGATTTCGTAGATCTTGCGGGTGAACGTCTTTTCGGATGACAGATAGACATTCCGGGCCACCTGCATGGTGATGGTCGAGGCGCCCTGGCTTTTGACCTTGCCGAGGTTGGCGAGAGCGGCTCGCACCATGCCCTTGTAGTCCACACCGCCATGCTCGAAGAAGCGCGAGTCCTCGATGGCCAGCACGGCATTCTTCATGACATCCGGAATCTCATTGATCGGAGTCAAATTTCGGCGTTCTTCTCCGAACTCGCCCAGCAAAGCGCCTTCCTGTGAGTAGACTCTGAGCGGCAGTTTGGGGCGATAGTCAGCCAACTGCGAGATATCCGGCAGGTTGGGGTAGGCCATGGCCAGACCGATGGCCACCACGATGGCACCTGCCACCACACCCGCTACCGCAATACCGACCAGCCAAGCAAGGATGCGAGTGATCCATGACAGCACGGAGCGGTGGGGGTGAGGTGTATTTTTGGGGGTCGAAGGAGTGTCGGTTCGCGGCATAGGCTCTCACAGGATAGCCGTGCATTATAAAAACTGTCGTGTTGCCCGGCGTTTCATCATGTGTAGCACCACAACTGCGGGAGGCAGGGGTGCTCGTCTCGGGGGGAACGTCTGCTTTTGACAACGGCTGGATCACTATCGCGAGCCAAAACTCTTTGCTGGATAAGTACCTTACTGATAGCATTCATGTGAAGTGTTAAGTATTGTTGCACTGCATAGGTAGAAATTTTGGGAGGCGATCTTGATAGCAATGGGGTCTATTTTTGGTCGGCAGTCTGCCCCATTGCTTGGGATAGACATCAGTTCGTCCAGCGTCAAGCTCGTGGAGTTGGGCCGTGACAAGACAGGCAACCTGGTGCTCGAGCGCTGTGCCATCGAGCCACTGGAGAGAGGGTGGATCACCGATGGCAACATCGAAAAATTCGATGAGGTGGCCGAGGCCATCCGGCGTCTCGTGAAGAAAAGCGGAACGCGCACCAAGCACGTGGCCCTGGCACTGCCTTCGTCGGCAGTGATCACCAAGCGCATCACTCTGCCCGCCGGATTGAGCGAGCAGGAGATGGAAGTTCAGGTCGAATCTGAAGCAAATCAATACATCCCTTTCTCTTTGGACGAGGTGAGCCTCGATTTCTGCGTTATTGGGCAGAGCAAGTCGGCGCCCGATGACGTCGACGTCCTGATTGCTGCATCGCGCAAGGAAAAGGTGCAGGATCGCCAGGGACTGGCTGAGGCCGCAGGCCTCAAGGCGGTAGTGGTGGACATCGAGTCCAACGCATCACGCATGGCTGCCAACCGTCTCGTCGAATCACTGCCCAACAAGGGCAAGGATGCCGTCGTTGCATTGTTCGAGATTGGCGCGATGACCACCAGCATGCAGGTACTCCGCAACGACGAGGTGCTCTACGACCGGGATCAGGCATTCGGTGGTGCACAGCTCACGCAGCTGATCGTCCGCCAATACGGCTTTTCCCAGGAAGAGGCCGAATCCAAGAAGCGCGGCGGTGATCTGCCGGAGGATTATGTTTCCGCGGTGCAGCGCCCCTTCGTGGACAGCCTGTCGCAGGAAATTGCGCGCGCGCTGCAGTTCTTCTTCACCAGCACACCCTACAACCGCGTGGATCACATCATGCTGGCCGGTGGTTCTGCTCCGCTTTCAGGGCTGACCGAGGCCGTGACAAAGGGCACTGGATTTGCATGCTCCACGGTCAATCCCTTTGACGGCATGGAGATTGCCGGCTCGGTGCGTCTGAAGAAAATGGTGCGAGAGGCGCCAACCTATCTGACTTCGTGCGGATTGGCGATGCGGAGGTTTCTGCAGTGATTTTGATCAACCTGCTTCCTCATAGAGAAGCTGCAAAGAAACGCAGGAAAGAGGCGTTTCAAGTCACCATGGTCATGGCGGCGCTGATCGGCGCAGCCATTGCCGGTGGCGTGTACTGGTGGTTCCAGAACCAGATCGAGAACCAGCAGGCGCGCAATGCGTTCCTGACTCGGGAAATCAAGCAACTTGACGAACAGATCAAGGAAATTGCCACGATCGAGAGCGAGATCGCCGCACTGCGCGCACGCCAGAAGGCCGTGGAGGATCTGCAGGCCGATCGCAATCTGCCGGTGCATCTGCTGACCGAGTTGGTGGCGCAGATGCCTGATGGTATTTACATCACCAGTGTCAAGCAAGTGGATCAGACGGTTGAGATGCATGGCATGGCGCAGTCCCAGGAACGTGTGTCTGAACTGCTTCGCAATATCTCCGGCAATACCCCATGGTTTGCCAAGCCTGAATTGCTGGAAATCGTGGCGGCCAATGCAACTCTTTCTCCGAAAGATGTGCGCAGGGTGGCGTCATTCAAGATGCGTTTCCGTTTGATGCGGGCCTCGGATTTGAAGAAAGAAGCCGATGCCGCTGAAAAGGCGGAGAAGGCGGAAAAGGCCAAGCTGCCCAAGGGGAATGCGAATGGCAAGTAAACGCTCCCCCAAATTGGATTTCTCGCAGTTTCAGACGACTCTGCAGAGGCAGTTCTCGAACCTGGATCCCAAGGATCCATCGCTTTGGCCCGTACTGCCCAAGTTGCTTCTGTGCATCATGATTGCCGTGGTGGTGATCGGTATTGGTTGGTATATGTGGCTTCAGGATGCCGAGGATCAGCTCAAGGCAGAGCAAGCCACGGAGTTGACGCTGCGCGAGGACTACACCAAGAAGCTGACGAAGGCGATCAGTCTTGAAGCATTGAAGAAGCAGCGTGAGCAGGTGCAGCAATATGTGACGCAGCTTGAAAAGCAACTGCCGAGCAAGGCTGAAATGTCGGCGTTGCTATCGGATATCAACCAAGCCGGTTTGGGCCGCAGCCTGCAGTTCGAGACATTCCGGCCGGGACAGGTGGTTCTCAAGGACTACTACGCTGAATTGCCTATCGCGGTTCGAGTGACCGGCAACTACCCGGACATTGGTGCATTTGCTTCCGATATTGCCAATCTTTCTCGCATCGTGACACTCAACAATCTGTCGCTCAGCCCTGTCGGCAAGGAGGCGGGAACGCTGGCCATGGAAGCCACGGCCAAGACCTTCCGTTATCTCGACCAAGAGGAAATCCTCGAGCAAAAGAAGGCTGCGGATGCTGCGAGGAAGAAGAAATGAAGCACTCAACCCTCTTGATATTGATTGCTTTGAACTCTGTGCTTTTGTCAGGGTGCGCGTCAGACGACGAAGACGAATTGCGCACCTGGATGACGGAGCAACGGGCAACGATCAAACCGCGGATCACTCCGATCGACGAGCCCAAACAGTTTTTCCCTGCTGATTATTCAGCGGACAGCGGCCAGGACCCCTTTGCATCCCTGCGTCTCACGCAGGCGTTGAAGCGGGACTCCAACAATGCGTCCGCCAACTCGGCGTTGATTACCCCCGAGCTTGCGCGCCGCAAGGAGCCTCTCGAGGCGTATCCGCTGGACGCCATCAAGATGGTGGGCAGCATGAACAAGAACGGTGTGCCGATCGCCCTGATCAGGGTGGACAAGCTGCTGTATCAGGTACGGGTCGGCAATCACCTGGGCCCGAACTACGGGCTTGTGACGAAGATTTCGGAAACCAACGTTCATATGAGAGAAATTGTCCAGGACCCGACGGGTGACTGGATCGAACGTCCGGCAACGCTCGACCTGCAGGAAGGTCCAGAGGGAAAGCAATGATCAGCAAGAAAAATAATCTTCGAGAGAAACTGTGGACGGCGGGCATCGCCTTGTTTGCCATGGCGGGCTCGACGCTCGCCAGTGCCGGGGGGGTGATCCAGTCCGTCACAGGTTTCACCCAGAGCGGTGCAGAGGTGATACGCATCGATCTTTCCGAACCGCTGACGGAAGTTCCCGCGGGCTTTGTCGTGCAGACTCCTGCGCGGATCGCGTTGGACTTTGCGGATGTCTCCAATGGCACGGGCAAGAATGCCATCGAGATCAACCAAGGCAATGTCAAGTCGGCCAACATTGCACAGGGAGCCTCCCGTTCGCGGGTGGTCATCAACCTGAAGCAGGCAACGACCTATTCCACGGAGATCCAGGGCAACAGCCTGCTGGTGATCCTGGGCGCGGTGGGGGGCAATGCCTCGGTGCCTGCGCCAGTGGCCACCAAGTTCTCGGAAGACCAGAATCGCGATACTCTGCCGCTCAAGGATGTGGACTTCCGCCGTGGCGCAGATGGCGCGGGACGTGTCGTTGTCGGCCTTACCAACAGTCAGGTCGGCGTGGATATCAAGCAGCAGAACAAGTCGCTGGTCGTCGAGTTCATGCGCTCGTCGTTGCCTGAAGGCCTGCGTCGTCGTTTGGATGTCTCCGACTTCGGCACGCCCGTTCAGATGATCAGCAGCAGCCAGGACGGTGAGCGCGTGAAGATGGTCATCGAATCCGTAGGTGACTGGACGCACAGCGCGTATCAGAGCGACAACCAGTTCGTGATCGAGGTTCGCCAGAAGAAGGTGGATCTGAACAAGCTCTCGCAAGGTCCGGGTTTCACGGGGGAAAAGCTGTCGTTGAACTTCCAGAACATTGAAGTACGCTCGCTGCTCCAGGTGATCGCGGACTTCACGAACTTCAATATCGTGACCTCCGACACGGTGACGGGTGCGTTGACGCTGCGCCTGAAGGACGTTCCGTGGGATCAGGCGCTCCAGATCATCATGGATGCCAAGGGCCTGGGTATGCGCAAGTCTGGAACGGTGCTGTGGATTGCACCGAAGGACGAGATCGACGAGCGCACGAAGAAGGACTTCGAGGCAGCGCTGGCGATTGAAAAGCTCGAGCCCCTGCGCACGCAGTCGTTCCAGTTGAATTATGCGAAGGCGGCCGACATGCTGGCGCAACTGACGACCAATACCAGCAGTGGCGGTTCTGGTGGCAATAACCGCTTCCTGACGGCACGCGGCAATGCGATCGCAGAGCCACGCACCAACCAGCTGTTCGTGACGGATACGCCCAGCAAACTGGAGGAAGTACGCCAATTGCTCCTGAATCTGGACGTGCCGGTTCGCCAAGTTTTGATTGAGGCCCGCATTGTCGAAGCACGTGACACGTTCGGGCGTGCCCTAGGCATTCGGCTGGGTGGCGGTGACTTGCGGGCCAACAAGGGAGGCGATGGCGGGTACAGCATTGGAGGGGGCAACCGCGTTGCACTGGGCACCAGCTATGGAAATGCCTCCAATGCAGCCGGTGTGGATGGGACCGGATACACGCCAGGGCAATTTGTCAATTTGCCTGCTTCGTTGTCGAACGTTCCTAATTTCGGGAATTTCGCATTGTCGATTTTCAATTCTGCGGCCAACCGATTCCTGACCTTGGAACTGTCGGCGATGGAGGCGGATGGCCAAGGCAAGATTGTCTCGAGCCCTCGTCTCATTACGGCTGACCAGACCAAGGCATTGATCGAGCAAGGTACGGAGTACCCATATTCGGTGACGGCACCCAACGGGGCTACCACCATCTCGTTCAAGAAGGCTGTGCTGAAGCTGGAGGTGACGCCGCAGATCACTCCGGAAGGCAACATCATCCTGGATCTGGACGTCAACAAGGACAGCCGCGGCGAGACGACGATGCAGGGCGTCGCCATCGATACCAAGCACGTCAAGACGCAAGTGCTTGTTGAGAACGGTGGAACCGTCGTGATCGGTGGTATTTTCACCATGGAAGAAACCAATCAGGAAAACAAGATCCCCGTGCTGGGTGATGTACCCGTGCTGGGTAATCTGTTCAAAAACCGCTCGCGTGAATCCACCAAGAATGAAGTACTGGTATTCATTACCCCCAAGGTGATTTCTGATCGAGGCCCCGTCCGTTAATTTGCAAGGTGAATGAAATGAAAGTAGTAGGGAAAATTGCGACGATTGCATCGTTGCTCTGGTTGGTTGCATGTGGTGGAGGTGGCGGTAACGCGTCCAAGCCTGATGACGGAACGGGGCCAGGAGCTAATGGCACCCTGACCGTTCAGGCATATGGCACGGTGGCCGGCGCGGATGCGGCCATCAGTAACTTCGCTTCCTCCGATCTGACCGTGCATGCCAAGGCCACCTTGAAAGATAAGGCCGGTGCGGGCATTGCGAATGCCATCGTGAAGTTCTCTGAGAGTGGTGCAGGTATCCTCACATTCGCCCCAGAGTCCGCCACGGCCCTGACCAATGCGAGTGGCATTGCCGAGGTCGAACTCAAGGCATCCTCGCTGACGGCCTTGGGTGCGACACAGTTGGTCGCTGAGGCAGCCATCACTGACAAGACCGGCGCCGAAGTGACGTTGTCCGGCAAGCAGAATGTGTCGGTCTCTGCCGCCGTGATCCAGGACCCGCAGGCTGTAGCGACAGCCCTCAACTTCAAGGGCGCGGTTCCGGCGGATCAATCGATCGTGATCGCGGGTGCGGGCGGTAATGGCCGTTCCGAAACTGCTCTGCTCACGTTCACCGTTGTGGACAACAGCGGCGCGCCGATCAAGGGTGTGGTGGTTGATTTCAGCGTAGTGCCTGCAGGTGCCGTCGTGCTGAACACGACTTCCGGAACGAGCAACTCCTCCGGCGAAATCACGGCTTCTGTCAACTCCAAGAGCCAGCCGACCTCCGTGATCGTCAAGGCAACGGTGCGTGGCCGTAATATTGGTTCGCAATCCGACACACTGACCGTCACCACGGGCGTATCGACGCAACTGGGTTTTGACCTGTCGGCTTCCAAGTTCAATCTGGATGCGGATCTGTCCGGCGACTCCTCCACCCTTAACGTGAAGATCGTGGACAAGAATGGCAACCCTGTCGCCGATGGCGTGCCGGTTGTGGCCCAGACTCCTTATGGCCGTGTGGGTACGTCCGGCCGCGGCGGCTGCACGACGACCAATGGTGGCTGCTCGGTCGAATACCAGGTGCAGAATCCACGTCCCGATGACGGCGTGAAGGTTCCCGTTGTGTTCTCCACTCAAACAGGCCAGGGTACGCTGATCAGTGACACACTGCACGTGTGGGTGACTTCCGTAGGCGATGCGGCCTTGTATGACGCATCGGGCAAGCTGGTCACCAGCGTGACCCTGCCTCTGCTGGACCCCAAGGCCTGCAAGTTCGGCAGCACCACGCTGTACATCGGTACCCCCAAGGGTCTGGCAACGCCAGCGGGTACCGTGATTGCGGTTCGTTCCACCTCTGAGTTGACTTCGCCTACCATTGTGGACGGCACGCCGACGCTTGATCGTGCGGCCGGCCGTACGGCGTTGACCGTGACAGCCTCCGGCAAGGCCGGCACGGCTGCGGGCACCGACACCTGGAGCTTCAAGTTCACTGCGGCGCCGAGCAAGACGGTGAGTGGCTATGACCTCAAGGTGAACTATCCTGAGTGCCCGAAGGAAGAACCTGAGACCCCTACTGGCCCCACTAACCCTGGCAGCACCGCCACTGGTGGTAGTTCGGTGTAATACACCGAAGTCGTAGATCCTCATCGAAGGGCGCCGTCAAAGGCGCCCTTTTTTCATGTCGATGGTGAAGAAGCCTCTGCTCGAAGCCTGAAGGACGTATCTGCCCGCTCGCGTGGTGAGAGGGTTTGTTAAGCTAGAGCCTGCGTTCGCCGATTTTCAAACCCCACCCGCACTGCGTCTCCATGAGCACCGATCAGATTTCCGTCACCATCGATCTGGGTGACCGCTCCTATCCCATCGACATTGCAGAAGGCCTGCTGAGCGATCCAGCGCTGTTCTCACAGTGCCCCAAGGCATCCATGGCGGTGATCGTCACCAACGACGTGGTGGCGCCGCTATACGCCGCAACCCTCGAGGCCAGCCTGCGCAGGTACTATCCCCGCGTCCACACGGTGATCCTCCCCGACGGCGAGGAGTTCAAGACCTGGCAGACCTTGCAGAAGATCTTTGATGGCCTGCTCGAGAACGGCGCTGATCGCAAGACCGTGTTGTTCGCGCTGGGAGGGGGGGTGGTTGGCGACATGACCGGCTTTGCCGCGGCCAGCTATATGCGCGGTGTGCCGTTTGTACAGGTGCCGACCACCTTGCTGGCCCAGGTTGATTCGTCGGTGGGGGGCAAGACGGCCATCAACCATCCGCTGGGCAAGAACATGATCGGTGCGTTTTACCAGCCGCAGCTGGTGGTGTGCGACCTGGAAACACTCGATACGCTGCCCGAGCGTGAGCTCGCAGCGGGTATTGGCGAAATCATCAAGTATGGCCCGATCTACGACATGGAGTTCTTCTCCTGGCTCGAGGCCAACATGCCGGCGCTGCTTCGGCGCGACCGTGCCGCGCTGGCGCATGCCGTCAAGCGCAGCTGCGAGATCAAGGCCTGGGTGGTGGGGCAGGACGAACGCGAAGGCGGCCTGCGTGCGATCCTGAATTTCGGGCATACCTTCGGCCATGCGATCGAGGCCGGCATGGGCTACGGCAACTGGCTGCACGGCGAGGGCGTGGCTGCGGGCATGGTGATGGCGGCAGAGCTGTCGAGGCGCCTGGGCATGGTGGATGCCGCGTTTGTCGCGCGCCTGCGTGCCTTGATCGAACGGGCGGGCCTGCCCGTTCGCGGGGCTGTCATCGACGAGCAGGACAATGCCGGTCGTTACCTGCAGTTGATGCGTGTCGACAAGAAGTCCGAAGCGGGCGAGATCCGCTTCGTGCTGATCGACGGGCCAGGCAAGGCCGTCGTGAAGCCCGCACCGGATGCGCTGGTGCGCGAGGTGATCGACGCCTGCTGCGCGCCAACCTGACGGATTCGGATTCAATAGCAGGTCAAGCGAGGGAAGGATCGAAGCGTTGCAATCACTGCCAAGTGCCCCTTCTCTTGCTGCCTGTGCATGCCACCCCGAGCAGAGTCGGGGGCGACGTCATCCCCAGGAGCGCGCGCCGACGCGCTCCGAGTTCCAGCGCGACCGCGACCGCATCGTGCACTCGACGGCCTTTCGCAGGCTGGTCTACAAGACACAGGTCTTTCTGAACCATGAAGGCGACCTGTTCCGTACGCGGCTCACGCACTCCATCGAAGTGGCCCAGCTGGGGCGCTCCATCGCCCGGTCCCTGCGGCTCAACGAAGACCTCGTCGAAGCGGTGAGCCTGGCCCATGATCTCGGACATACCCCCTTCGGCCACGCGGGCCAGGATGCGCTCAATGACTGCATGAAGGACTACGGCGGCTTCGAACACAACCTGCAGAGCCTGCGCGTGGTCGATACGCTCGAGGAGCGCTATCCCGACTACGACGGCCTCAACCTTACCTTCGAGACGCGTGAGGGTATTCTCAAGCACTGTTCCCGCCGCAATGCGGAGTTGATGGAGCAGCGCGAGCCTGGCGGGATTGGCTGGCGGTTCCTTCATGGCGGGCAGCCGAGCCTCGAGGCGCAGCTGTGCAACCTGGCCGACGAGATCGCCTACAACGCGCATGACGTGGACGACGGCGTGCGTTCCGGACTGATCCGCATCGAGCAGTTGTGCGATGTCCCGCTGTTCGAGCGGTATCGCCTGCAGGCACTTGCGGCCTTCCCGCATCTGCAAGCCCCCTGCGAGCAGCGGCGCCTGCTCAACGAGACCATCCGGCGCATGCTCAGTGACCAGGTCTATGACGTGATCGCGGCCACATCCCGGGCTCTTGCCGCGCATGCGCCGGCCTCCGTGGACGATGTGCGCAGGCAGCCGGCGATGGTGGCATTCACGCCCGCGATGCGTGCCGAATCGCTGCAGCTCAAGCAGTTCCTGTTCCGTGAGCTGTACCGTCATGAACAGGTGATGCACACCATGGGGCTGGCGCAGCAGGTGGTCCATGAGCTGTTTGCACTCTATTTCGCGAAGCCCGTGGAGATGCCTGCGGCACAGGCTGCGCAGGCGATGGGCGGGGACGAAATGAAGCGCGCGCGCGTAGTGTCGGATTTCATTGCGGGCATGACGGACCGCTACGCCGTTCGGGAGCATGAGCGGCTGACCGGGAAGCGCCTGCTGGCTACCTGAAGACCCTTCACAAGGTCGCAATGCAGGGCAAGCCTAGAATATCGGCCCTCAGTTCCCACGAAAATGCGACCATGGCCGAAGAGAATCATTCCGCGACATCCAACCCCGAGCCCGCCACCGCGGAGCGCGACGCGCAGGTGATTGCCGATACCGTGCGCTGGCTGGAGAGGGCCGTGATCGGTTTGAACCTGTGCCCGTTTGCCAAGGGCGTGCATGCCAAGGACCAGATCCATTACGTGGTGAGCCACGCCACCGATGCGCGCTCGCTGGCGGACGAGCTGCACCGCGAGCTCGAGGCACTGGCCGAAATGTCGCCCGAGAAGCGTGATACCACGTTGCTGATGGCGCCTGATTGCCTCGAGGATTTCCTCGACTTCAACGATTTTCTCGAGCTCGCCGATGACCTTGTCGATGCGCTCGATCTTGGCGGCATTCTGCAGGTGGCTTCGTTCCATCCGCAGTTCCAGTTCGAGGGAACGCAGGTCGATGACGTGAGCAACTGCACGAATCGCGCACCGTATCCGACGCTGCACCTGCTGCGTGAGGACAGCATCGATCGTGCCGTGGAGGCATTTCCCGAAGCCGAGGAGATTTTCGAGCGCAACATCGAAGTGCTTGAAAAGCTGGGCAGCAAGGGGTGGAACGATCTGGATGTGGGCGCACATGCGCGCTGCTCCCATGCCGCAGGCAGCAAGGCACGGACATGAAGGCGACAGCAGGAAAAGGGCGGCAACAACCTCGCCAGGAAGGCTCGCAGAAGCCGCATGCCAGCAAGGCCGAGGCGGCCAAGGCTGCTGTGCTTGCCGAGCTGCGGCCGGGGCAGTCGATCGAGTTGCTGAAGGAACTGCACATTCTCACGCGCGAGGGCCAGCTCAACCAGGACTCGCGCCGCAAGCTCAAGCAGGTCTATCACCTCTATCAGTTCATCGAGCCGGTCCTCAAGGAACTGGCAGCGGACGACCATGCCCCCAGCCTGGCCGACCATGGGGCGGGCAAGTCGTATCTGGGCTTCATCCTCTACGACCTGTTCTTCAAGGAACTGGGACGAGGCGAAATCTACGGCATCGAATGGCGGGCCGAACTGGTCGAGCGCTCGCAGCAGCTCGCTGCGCAGTTGGGCTTCGACCGGATGAAATTCTTCAACCTCTCGGTTGCTGCTTCGACACAGTCGCACGACATGCCCGAGACCATCGACATGGTCACCGCGCTGCATGCCTGCGACACCGCGACCGATGATGCGATCGCCTTCGGCCTGGAGAAGAAGGCGCGCGCGATGGTGCTCGTGCCCTGCTGTCAGGCGGAGGTTGCGGCCTGTCTCCGGCAGGGCAAGGCGTTGCAGCTGGCGCGCACGCCGCTCGCCGAGCTGTGGCGCCATCCCATCCACACGCGGGAGCTGGGCAGTCAGATCACCAATGTGCTGCGCTGCCTGCATCTGGAAGCCAGCGGCTACCAGGTGACGGTGACCGAGCTGGTCGGCTGGGAGCACAGCATGAAGAACGAACTCATCCTGGCGCGCTACACCGGCCAGAAAAAGCGCAGTGCGCGCGAGCGCCTTGAGGCGATCCTGAAGGAGTTCGGGCTGGAGCAGGCGCTTGCCGCACGCTTCGGCCTCTCGGAGCCCGCAGTCATCGGGTGATTCGGCAGAGCAGCGCGCAGTCCGTCATGCGCTCTGCTCCCTGCACCTGCCGCCGTCTGCCTCACTTCATGGTGATGGTGGTGTTCACGCCGTCCGCGCGGCTGCCTTCCTCGTACCAGCGAGCCGTCACGGTCTTGGTCTGGGTCCAGAACTGCACCGCCTGCTTGCCGTTGGGGCCCAGGTCGCCAAGCTTGGAGGCGCGTGAGCCCGTGAAGCTGAAGTAGGCGACCGGCACGGGGATCGGCACGTTGATGCCCACCTGTCCCACGTTGATGTCGTGCTGGTACTTGCGTGCCGCCCAGCCGCTCGAGGTGAAGATCGACGTGCCGTTGCCGTTCGGATTGCGGTTGATGAAGGCAATGGCCTCGTCCAGTGTGTCCACGCAGACGACGTTCAGCACAGGGCCGAAGATCTCCTGCTGGTAGATGTCCATCTGGTCGGTCACTTCCGAGAACACGGTCGGGCCGACGAAGTTGCCGCTCTCATATCCCTTGACCACGCAGTCGCGGCCGTCGAGCAGCAGCTTGGCGCCTTGGGCGACACCTGCATCGATCAGGCCGAGCACGCGCTGCTTGGCCTTGGGGTTGACCAGCGGGCCCAGGTCGGCGCCTCGATCGGTGCCCGGGCCGACCTTCATGGCGCTGGACTTTTCGACGAGTTCCGGCAGCCATTCCCTGGCCGCGCCGACGAACACCGCCACCGAATTGGCCATGCAGCGCTGGCCCGCCGCGCCGAATGCCGAGCCCAGGAGGTTGTTGAGTGCATGCTCCTTGGGGGCGTCGGGCATGACCACGCAGTGGTTCTTCGCGCCCATCATGGATTGCACGCGCTTGCCTGCATCGGATGCGCGGCGGTAGATGTGCGTGCCGACATGCGTGGAGCCGATGAAGGACAGAGCCTTGATGTCGGGGTGATCGCAGATCATGTCGGCGACTTCGGCACCGCCGTGCACCACGTTGAGCACGCCGGGCGGAACACCCGCTTCGTGGGCGAGTTCGACAAGGCGCATCGTCGAGCTCGGGTCCTGTTCCGAGGGCTTCAGGATGAAGGTGTTGCCGCAGGCGATCGCCATGGGGAACATGAAGCAGGGCAGCATCACCGGGAAGTTGAAGGCGGTAATGCCTGCGCCCACGCCGATCGGCTGCAGCAGGTTGTAGACGTCCACGCCCGTGGCCACGTTCTCGCCGATTTCTCCGAGCTGCAGCGTGGTGATCGAGCATGCATGCTCCACCACTTCAAGGCCGCGGCCGACCTCGCCCTCCGCATCGGGCAGCGTCTTGCCGTGCTCGCGTGTGATGAGTTCGGCGAGCTCCGCCGTGTTCTCGCGGATCAGGTGCTGCAGCTTGAGCATCACGCGCATGCGTGCGGAAAGCGATGTCTCGCGCCAGGTCTGGAAGGCCTCGAGTGCGTTGGAGACGGCAAGGTCGACCTCCTCGCGGGTTGCGAACGGCACGCGCGCGACCACTTCCTGCGTGGCCGGATTGGTGACGTCGCGCCACTGTGTGCTCTTGCTCGGATAGGGCTTGCCGTTGATGAAATGGTGGATGGTGGTGGGTGTGCTCATGGATTTCTGTCTCGGGTTGCGTTGCAGGACGGGGAGTTCGCTCACTTCTTCACCAGCGGGCAGGCTGACTGGGCGAGCGGCTTGAAGGCGATCTGGGCGGGAATGGTGCTCACGGTCTTGTAGTAGTCCCATGCGCCCCTGGATTCGGCGGGGGTCTTCACCTGGAACAGGTACATGTCATGGATCACGCGGCCGTCGGGACGGATGCTGGCGTTGCGCATCACCGGGTCTTCGATGGGCAGCTCGCGCATCTTCTGGGCGACGGCTTTCCAGTCATCGGTCTTCGCGGCGGCCACGGCCTTCAGGTAGTGGCGCACGCTCGAATACACGCCGGCCTGCACCATGGTGGGCTTGAAGCCCTTGTGCAGCTTCTCGAAGCCCGAGGCGAACGCGCGCGTCCTGTCGTCCATGTCCCAGTAGAAACCTTCCGAGAACATCAGGCCCTGGGCCTGCTTGAGGCCCAGCGAATGCACGTCGGTGAGAAACATCAGCAGCGAGGCGATCTTTTGCGAACCATTGCCCGTGATGCCGAATTCGCGCGCTGCCTTGATCGCGTTGACCGTGTCCTGCGCGCCGTTGGCCAGGCCGATGACCTGCGCCTTCGAGCTTTGCGCCTGCATGATGAATGACGAGAAATCGCTGGCGTTCAGCGGATGGCGCACTCCGCCGACCACGTTGCCTCCGTAGGACTTGATGATGTCCGACGCGTCCTTTTCGAGCGAGTGCCCGAATGCATAGTCCACCGTCACGAAGAACCAGCTCTTCTGGCCGGCGCGTGTGAGCGCGGCAGCGGCGCCGGAGGCCGAGGAGTAGGTGTCGAACATCCAGTGGAAGCCGTTCTCGGCGCAGTCCTCGTCGGTCAGGCGCGTGGTGGCCGGGCCGCTGTACATGGCAATGCCGCCCTTTTCCTTGATCAGCTTCTGGATCGCCAGTGCGCCAGCCGAGTTGGTCAGGTCGGCCATCGCATCGACCTTGTCGCGATCCAGCCATTCGCGGGCCTTGGTGGCCGCGATGTCGGCCTTGTTCTGGTGATCGGCGCTGACCACCTCGATCTTCATGCCCTTGCACTCGGCCTTCAGGCATTCGTCGACGGCCATGCGGGCCGCGACCACCGAGCCCGCGCCGCCCATGCCGGAGTAGGGGCCGGCCATGTCGGTAAGCACACCGATCTTGACCACACCATCGGAAATCTGTGCCTGCACGCCCAGGCACAACGTCAGGGCCGAAAGCGCTACCGCGCTGCGAACTGCTTTCATGTCTGTCTCCTTGTGAATCACTTCTTATGAATGAACCGGGCGGCGGGTCTTCGCCGCGCCTTCGGGCACTCTATCCCAGCACAAATGCAAACGGATTCGGTGTTTTGGCATATGCTTAATGCAAATTTGCACCACTTGAGGATCGGATTCCCCTTGGCCATCGACACCATCAACTGGGACAACCTGCGGCTGTTCCTGGCCGTGGCGCGCGCCCAGTCGGCACAGGAGGCCGCACGGCGGCTCGTCATCGACCATTCGACCATCACGCGCAGGCTCCACAGGCTGGAGAAGGAACTGGGCGCACGGCTCTTCGAGCGCACCCCGGCCGGGCATGTGCTCACCACGGCGGGCCATCGGCTGCTTGAGCACGTGGAGCGCATGGAGAGCACCATGGTGTCGGTGGGCGAGGATATCGGCGGGGAAAGCCATTCGCTGACCGGGCAGGTGCGACTGGGGGCGACCGAGGGCTTCGGCAGCTTCTTCCTCGCCCCGCACCTGAGCCACTTCTGCGATCGCCATCCGGCGATCGAGGTGGAACTGCTGATCGTGCCTCGCTTCATCAACCTTTCGCAGCGCGAGGCGGACCTGGCGGTCAACATCGAGCGGCCGCAGAACATCGGGCAGGTCTGCAGCAAGCTCACCGACTACCGGTTGCAGCTCTATGCGAGCGCGGCCTATCTGGAGCGCCATGAGCCCATCCGGAAGGTGGGCGACCTGCTGGCCCACCGCTTCTTCGGCTATGTGGAGGAACTGGTGTTCAGCCCGGAGCTGCGTTACCTGTCGTCGATCGTCGCGGATGCGCTCACGCCGCTGCGCAGTACCAGCGTGGTGGCGCAGTTCAATGCCGTGCGCGAGGGGCGTGGCATGGCGGTCCTGCCGTGCTTCATGGCGGCTCCGTGCGGCGACCTGGTACCGGTGCTGGGCAACGAGATCAGCCTCACGCGCACCTTCTGGATCGCGGCGCCCGGTGACATTCGAGAGCGTGCCCGCGTGCGCGCGCTCTGGGACTTCCTGCGAGAGGCGGTGGAGTGCAATCAACCCTTTCTGCGCGGGGAGACCCGCCATTGGCGGAGCGTGGACTGAAGGGCTAAGGTCCCGCGTCCCCCGAGGACTATCATCTGCGGGCCGTCTTTCATTTGTATTTCATGTTTCCCCAAGCGCTCTTCCATGGCCCGTCTTCCCCGTCTCACGCTCCCCGGCTATCCGCACCATGTGATCCAGCGGGGCAATAACCGTCAGCCGATCTTCTTCGATGCGGCCGATCGCGAAATGATGTGGGGCCTGCTGTGCGAATACGCGCGTGAGCATCAGGTGTCGGTGCATGCCTATGTGCTCATGGACAACCATTTCCATCTGCTTGCCACGCCGCAGATGGAGCGCGGGCTCACGCTGCTCATGCAGGCGGTGGGGCGGCGCTATGTGCGCTACTTCAACCAGCGCCATGGCCGCTCGGGCACCCTGTGGGAGGGGCGCTATCGCAACACGCTGGTGCAAGCCGACCGCTACCTGCTGCCGTGCATGGTGTACCTGGATCTGAACCCGGTGCGCGATGGCCTGTGCACCGACCCCGCCGACTTCCGCTGGTCCAGCCACGGCCACTACATCGGCCTGCGCTCGGACCGGCTGATCACCCCGCATCCCCTGTACTGGGGGCTGGGGAACACGCCCTTTGCGCGCGACGAGGCCTATGCCGCGCTGGTACGGCAGGGTATCAGCCACCGTGAGCAGATGGCCATCACCGACAGTGCCCTCAATGGCTGGGCATTGGGCGATGCAGACTTTCTGGCGTCTTTGCAACAGTCCACGCCACGCAGGGTGGCGAAAGCGCGTGCCGGGCGGCCGTCACTGGCCAAGACGTCAACCTGAAAATGGCGGCCATGGCTTTGATCTGTAAAGGATTTTTGCTTCCTTTTTTAATATGTCCCTAATTTTAATGCACCAAAAAAGTGAATTTTAATTTCGTGTTCTGACCCTAATTAAAAGACTTGGCGTTAGTGTTGCGTTGCACTAATCTTGCGTTCCCTGCGAAAAATTGAGGAATAGCGCCATGACTACGGCTGCAGAAATCCAGCACCTGCAAGAGCACGGTTTGTATTCGAAGTCCAACGAGCACGATGCGTGCGGCCTGGGCTTCGTCGCCCATATCAAGGGTGTGAAGCGTCACGACATCGTGACCGGTGCGCTCAAGATCCTGGAGAACCTCGATCACCGTGGTGCCGTGGGTGCGGACAAGCTCATGGGCGACGGCGCGGGCATCCTGATCCAGATTCCCGACCAGCTCTACCGCGAGGAGATGGCCAAGCAGGGCGTGGAACTGCCGCCTCCCGGCGAGTACGGCGTGGGCATGATCTTCCTGCCCAAGGAGCACGCATCGCGCCTGGCCTGCCAGCAGGAGATGGAGCGGGCCATCAAGGCCGAAGGCCAGGTGCTGCTCGGCTGGCGCGACGTTCCGGTGAACCGCGACATGCCGATGTCGCCCACCGTGCAGGAAAAGGAACCCATCCTGCGCCAGGTCTTCATCGGCCGCGGCGCCGACGTGATCGTGCAGGACGCGCTCGAACGCAAGCTGTACGTGATCCGCAAGACGGCATCGGCCGCCATCCAGAACCTCAAGCTCAAGCACAGCAAGGAATACTACGTTCCCAGCATGAGCAGCCGCACCGTGGTCTACAAGGGTCTGCTGCTCGCCGATCAGGTGGGCGTGTACTACAAGGACCTGGCGGACGAGCGCTGCGTCTCGGCCATCGGCCTCGTGCACCAGCGTTTCTCCACCAACACCTTCCCCGAGTGGCCGCTGGCCCACCCGTACCGCTACGTGGCCCACAACGGTGAAATCAACACCGTGCGCGGCAACTACAACTGGATGCTGGCGCGCGAAGGCGTGATGGCCTCGCCCGTGCTGGGCGAAGACCTGAAGAAGCTCTATCCGATCAGCTTCGCAGGCCAGTCCGACACCGCCACGTTCGACAACTGCCTGGAACTGCTGACCATGGCCGGCTACCCGATCAGCCAGGCCGTGATGATGATGATTCCCGAACCCTGGGAGCAGCACGAGTCCATGGACGAGCGTCGCCGCGCGTTTTACGAATACCACGCCGCGATGATCGAGCCCTGGGACGGCCCGGCCTCCATCGTGTTCACCGACGGCCGCCAGATCGGCGCCACGCTGGATCGCAACGGCCTGCGCCCATCGCGCTACGTGGTGACGGATGACGATATGGTCATCCTCGCCTCCGAGGCTGGCGTGCTGCCGGTGCCGGACAGCAAGATCGTTCGCAAGTGGCGCCTGCAGCCGGGCAAGATGCTGCTGATCGACCTGGAGCAGGGCCGTCTGATCGAGGATGACGAGCTCAAGGCCAACGTCGTCAACACCAAGCCCTACAAGCAGTGGATCGAGAACCTGCGCATCAAGCTCGACGAGGTGAGCATGCCGGCCGACGTGCAGCAGCCCGTCTCCGCGCTGCCGCTGCTCGAGCGCCAGCAGGCCTTTGGCTTCACGCAGGAAGACATCAAGTTCCTGCTGGCCCCGATGGCCAAGAACGGCGAGGAAGGAATTGGCTCCATGGGCAACGACAGCCCGCTGGCCGTGCTGTCCGACAAGAACAAGCCGCTGTACAACTACTTCCGCCAGATGTTCGCGCAGGTGACGAACCCGCCGATCGACCCGATCCGTGAGGCCATCGTGATGTCGCTGGTGTCCTTCGTCGGCCCGAAGCCCAACCTCCTGGACATCAACCAGGTGAACCCGCCGATGCGTCTGGAGCTGCACCAGCCGGTGCTCGACTTCAAGGGCATGGCCAAGCTGCGCGAGATCGAGAAGTTCACGAACGGCAAGTTCAAGAGCGCGACCATCGACATCACCTATCCTCTTTCGTGGGGCAAGGAAGGCGTCGAGGCCAAGCTGGCGTCGTTGTGCGCCCAGGCCGTCGACGAGATCAAGGGTGGCGCGAACATCCTGATCATTAGCGACCGCAACATCTCCGCGACCCAGGTGGCGATCCCCGCGCTGCTCGCGCTGTCGGCCATCCACCAGCACCTGGTGCGCGAAGGTCTGCGCACGACCGCGGGCCTGGTGGTCGAGACGGGCTCGGCGCGCGAAGTGCATCACTTCGGCGTGCTCGCCGGCTACGGCGCAGAGGCCGTGCATCCCTACCTCGCGCTTGAGACGCTGGCCGAGATGCACAAGGACATGACGGGCGACCTGTCCGCAGACAAGGCCATCTACAACTACGTGAAGGCCGTGGGCAAGGGCCTCTCCAAGATCATGTCCAAGATGGGCGTGAGCACCTACATGAGCTACTGCGGCGCGCAGTTGTTCGAAGTGGTGGGCCTGAACAGCGAGACCGTCAACAAGTACTTCACCGGCACCGCCAGCCGCGTGGAAGGCATCGGCGTGTTCGAAGTGGCAGAGGAGGCCATCCGCAACCACGTGGCCGCCTTTGGCGACGATCCGGTGCTGGAGACCATGCTGGATGCCGGCGGTGAGTACGCCTGGCGCGCACGTGGCGAAGAGCACATGTGGTCGCCCGACGCGATCGCCAAGCTGCAGCATTCCACGCGCTCCAACAACTGGAGCACCTACAAGGAATACGCCCAGCTCATCAACGACCAGAGCAGGCGCCATATGACGCTGCGCGGCCTGTTCGAGTTCAAGGTCGATCCGTCGAAGGCGATCCCCGTCGAGGAGGTGGAAGCCGCTTCCGAGATCGTCAAGCGCTTTGCCACGGGTGCGATGTCGCTGGGTTCGATCTCCACCGAGGCGCACGCGACGCTGGCCGTGGCGATGAACCGCATCGGCGGCAAGAGCAACACGGGCGAGGGCGGCGAGGATCCCAAGCGCTATCGCAACGAACTCAAGGGCATTCCCATTAAGAAGGGCGAGACGCTGGCCTCCGTGATCGGCAAGGCGCAGGTCGAATCCGACATCGAGCTGATCGATGGCGATTCGCTGCGCTCCAAGATCAAGCAGGTCGCCTCGGGCCGCTTCGGTGTGACCGCGGAATACCTGGTGTCGTCGGATCAAATCCAGATCAAGATGGCGCAGGGCGCCAAGCCGGGCGAGGGCGGCCAGCTGCCAGGTGGCAAGGTGTCCGAATACATCGGCATGCAGCGCTACTCGGTGCCGGGCGTGGGCCTGATCTCGCCGCCGCCGCACCACGACATCTACTCGATCGAAGACCTCGCGCAGCTGATCCACGATCTGAAGAACGTGGCGCCGCATGCCGACATTTCGGTGAAGCTGGTGTCCGAAGTCGGCGTGGGCACAATTGCCGCGGGCGTTGCCAAGTGCAAGAGCGACCACGTGGTGATCGCCGGCCACGACGGCGGCACGGGCGCATCGCCCTGGTCGTCCATCAAGCATGCGGGCTCGCCTTGGGAAATCGGCCTGGCCGAGACCCAGCAGACCCTGGTGCTCAACCGCCTGCGCGGCCGTATCCGCGTGCAGGCCGACGGCCAGATGAAGACCGGCCGTGACGTGGTGATCGGCGCGCTGCTGGGTGCGGACGAGTTCGGCTTCGCCACCGCGCCGCTGGTGGTCGAGGGCTGCATCATGATGCGCAAGTGCCACCTCAACACCTGCCCCGTGGGCGTGGCCACGCAGGATCCGGTGCTGCGCCAGAAGTTCTCCGGCAAGCCCGAGCATGTGGTGAACTACTTCTTCTTCATTGCGGAAGAAGTCCGCCAGATCATGGCGCAACTGGGCCTGCGCAAGTTCGACGAGCTGATCGGCCGCGCCGACCTGCTCGACACCCGCAAGGGCGTGGAGCACTGGAAGGCCCAGGGCCTTGACTTCTCGCGTCTGTTTGCGCTGGCCCCTGTGCCGGAAGACGTGGCCCGCTTCCACGTCGAGAAGCAGGACCACAAGCTGGAGCAGGCGCTGGACGTGAAGCTGATCGAGCGCTGCCAGCCCGCCATCAACAATGGCGAGAGCGTGCGCATCATGGAAGTGGCGCGCAACGTGAATCGCTCCGTCGGCGCGATGCTCTCGGGCGCGGTCACCAAGGTGCACCCCGAGGGCCTGCCGGATGACACCATCCGCATCCACTTCGAGGGCACCGGCGGCCAGTCGTTCGGCGCGTTCCTGTGCAAGGGCATCACGCTGAACGTGAGCGGCGAAGCCAATGACTACACGGGCAAGGGCCTGTCGGGTGGCCGCATCGTGGTGCGTCCAAGCCATGAGTTCCGTGGTGCATCGACGGCCAACACCATTGTCGGCAACACCGTGATGTTCGGTGCAACGCGCGGCGAAGCCTTCTTTGCCGGCGTGGCCGGTGAACGCTTCGCGGTGCGCCTGTCGGGTGCGACGGCGGTGGTCGAAGGCGTGGGCGACCATGGCTGCGAATACATGACCGGCGGCACCGTGGTGGTGCTGGGCAAGACGGGCCGCAACTTCGCTGCGGGCATGAGCGGTGGTGTCGCCTACATCTACGATGAAGATGGCCAGTTCGACTCGCGCTGCAACATGTCCATGGTGTCGCTCGAGCGCATCCTGCCTGCCGAGGAGCAGTCCGCGACCGTGGGCCGCGGCATCTGGCACCGCGACCAGACCGACGAGGCGCAGCTCAAGAAGCTGCTCGAAGACCACGCCCGCTGGACCGGCAGCCGCCGCGCCCGCGAGCTGCTGGACAACTGGGCCGCATCGCGCAGCAAGTTCGTGAAGGTGTTCCCCACCGAGTACAAGCGCGCGCTGTCGGAAATTTATGAACGCAAGGTGCTTGAGGAGCCGGAGACGCCCGCCGTGGCGACCCAATCCAAGAGGGAGGCTGCCGTTCCTGCGAAGTAATCGCTGCAGCGAAGGCACTTCTTTTCGTTCCGCACCACATTCATAAATTCAAGGACACCACGATCATGGGAAAGACCACCGGCTTCATGGAATACGAGCGCATCGAGGAGGGCTATGCGCCCGTCGCGAAGCGCCTGAAGGACTACAAGGAATTCGTCATCGGCCTCGACGACGCGCAGGCCAAGATCCAGGGCGCGCGCTGCATGGACTGCGGCACGCCGTTCTGCAACAACGGCTGCCCGGTCAACAACATCATTCCGGACTTCAACGATCTCGTCTATCACCAGGACTGGAAGAGCGCGATCGCGGTGCTGCACAGCACCAACAACTTCCCCGAGTTCACCGGCCGCATCTGCCCCGCGCCCTGCGAGGCGGCCTGCACGCTGAACATCAACAACGACCCGATCGGTATCAAGTCGATCGAGCATGCGATCATCGACCGCGCCTGGGCCGAGGGCTGGGTCAAGCCCCTGCCTGCCAAGAACAAGACCGGCAAGAAGGTTGCCGTGGTGGGCTCGGGCCCTGCCGGCATGGCGGCGGCCCAGCAACTGGCGCGTGCCGGCCATGATGTGACGCTGTTCGAGAAGAACGACCGCATCGGTGGCCTGCTGCGCTACGGCATCCCCGACTTCAAGATGGAGAAGTCGCACATCGACCGCCGCGCCGAGCAACTGGCCGCCGAAGGCGTGACGATCCGCACCAGCGTATTCGTCGGTGCCGCAAAGGATGGCCTGGGCAAGGGTTCCAAGGTCACCAACTGGGCCAAGGAAACCGTCACGCCCGAGGAACTGCAGAAAGAGTTCGACGCCGTGCTGCTGACTGGCGGCGCCGAGCAGTCGCGCGACCTGCCCGTGCCGGGGCGCGAGCTCGACGGCATCCATTTCGCGATGGAGTTCCTGCCGCAGCAGAACAAGGTCAACGCAGGCGACAAGCTCAAGGGTCAGATCCGCGCCGACGGCAAGCACGTCATCGTGATCGGCGGCGGCGATACGGGCTCCGACTGCGTTGGCACGTCGAACCGCCACGGTGCTGCCAGCGTCACGCAGTTCGAACTCATGCCCATGCCGCCGGAGCAGGAGAACAAGCCGCTCGTGTGGCCCTACTGGCCGTACAAGCTGCGCACCTCCTCGAGCCATGAAGAGGGCTGCGAGCGCGAGTTCGCCATTGCCACGAAGGAGTTCATCGGCGAGAAGGGCAAGATCACCGCGCTCAAGACCGTGCGCATCGAGATGAAGGACGGCAAGATCACCGAGGTTCCCGGCACGGAGCAGACGCTCAAGGCCGACCTGGTGCTGCTGGCCATGGGCTTCGTGAGCCCGGTGGCTGCGGTGCTCGAAGCCTTCGGCGTGGAAAAGGACGCTCGCGGCAATGCCCGTGCCAGCACCGACTTCATGGGCGGCTACGCTACCAGCGTGGACAAGGTGTTCGCTGCCGGCGACATGCGCCGTGGCCAGTCGCTCGTCGTCTGGGCCATCCGCGAAGGCCGCCAGGCGGCGCGCGCTGTGGATGAGTTCCTGATGGGAACGAGCGACCTGCCGCGCTGATTCTCCGGCCTGATCCAGGCTGCAAGAACGCCCACTACCTTGAGCGGTGTGGGCGTTTTTCTTCCTTGTTTGAGGGCAGAGGCAACAAAAAACCACCCCCTAAGAACTAATGCCATTCAGATAACCCCAAGCGACACTGAAGGCAGGTAAAAAAGACCACGTATTGCCCCTGGCCGGCAGATCGCACGAAGGCGGAGTGCGCGGCGAGGTGCCCTGCCAATCACTCGCCGCCAAAGGCTTCGTCGAGCTTCTGATACTTGTCGATACCCACGATCTTCACGAAATCGGCATAGGCCATCATGCGCCCGGCGTCCGCCTGTGTGCTGCCTGATTGCCTGAGGTTCTGCAACACCTCCAGCGAGGTCCTGGCCGTGGCGAACAACGTGCTGACGGCGTACAGCACCACCGAGAATCCCATATCGCGCAGCACGTCGGCATGCAGCGCCGTGGTCTCGTTGCCTTCGACAATCGAGATCACCTTGCGGCCATCGAGGCGTGAGGCGATCTGCTCGGCTTGCGCAATGGTCTTCACGCCATCGACGAATGCCAGGTCGACGCCCGCATCCTGGTAGGCCTTGGCCCGATCGATCGCGGCGTCGATGCCATCCACGCCCAATGCATCCGTGCGGCCGATGATCTGCAGCGCGTGCGAGCCGCGGCAATGGATGGCGGCCTTCAGCCGCTTGATGCTTTCCCCCACGCTCATGAGCCGGATGCCCGCCATCTGCCCGCAGCGCTTTGGAGCCACCTGGTCTTCGAGGTGGATCGCCGCCACGCCCGACATCGCATACTCATGCACCGTACGCTCGATGTTGCTGATGCCGCCGTAGCCCGCGTCCGCGTCGGCAATGACCGGAACGTTCGTGGCGCGGACCATGTTGCGTGCCTGCGAGAGCATTTCGCTTTGCGTCATGAGGCCGATGTCCGGCGCTCCCAGCAGGCTTGCGGTCGCGCCGAAGCCTGTCATGTAGATCGCGTTGAACCCCGCATGCTCGACGAGGCGCGCGGTCAGTACGTCGGGCGCGCCCGGGGCCTGCAGCATTTCCGAGCGCGCAATCATCTGCTGCATGCGCTCAGCCTGGTTGGTCAGATTCATGGTTTCTCCCTCTGGCCTCCGGTGCGTCACTTGTTCACGTCGAGCTTGGCGAGGATGCCCTTGAACATCTCGCGATCATCCTGGATCTGTTTCAGGAATACGTCGCCCTCGCCATACGAATAGCCGAGGTTGGTCTTCTCCAGTGTCTCGCGGAAGCTGGGTTCGTTGCCGGCCTTGCGAGCCATGTCCTTGAGTGTCTTCACCACGGCATCGGGCGTGCCCTTGGGGACGACCAGGCCGCGCCAGGCGCCAACGGTCAAGTCGATGTTGCGCTCCTTGAACGTGGGGACCTGGGCAAACAAGCCCGGCATGCGCTGGTCGGCCATCACGGCCAGCATGCGCAGCTTGCCTGCCGCCACATGCTGCGCAACCTCACCGGGGCTGACCGTGACGGCATCGACGTGGCCGCCGAGCAGGCTCAGCACCGCGGGGTTTCCGCCCTGGAAGGGGACGTGGTTGAAGAGGGTCCGGGTCTTTTCCTCCAACGCGAGCGCTGCGACGTGCCATGCGTCGCCAATGCCCGCATTGCCGACCTGCAGCTTGCCCGGGCTCTTGCGGGCCTCGGCGAGAAATTCCTCGATCGTCTTCCATGGTGCATCCGCGCGTACGGTGATGGCCGAAGGGTCATTGTTCAGGCGCGCGATGTAGATGTAGTCCTCCACCGTCACCTTGGTCAGGTTGAGCGCCGGAAGAATGGCGAGGTTCACCGTGATCACGCCCATTTTGTAGCCATCGGGCCTGGACATCGCAACGTCCGTGAAGCCGATCGAACTGGCGGCGCCGGGTTTGTTCACGACGACGATGGGTTGCGGGAAATGCTTGCGTGCAGCCTCCGTGAACGCACGGGCCATGTTGTCCGTGCCGCCGCCGGCCGCTGCCGAGACGATCAGTTCAACGGGCCTGGCCGGGTAGTCCGAGGCATGGACTGCCGGTGCTGAGAAGCCGAGGCACGAGGCCAGGGTGACGGAGGAGAGAAGCGAGATCTGGAGGCGCATACCGCAGCTTGTAGTGGAGGACACAAAGTCTGCAATTGCCGCACAGCGACCGATATCCGCCAAGGGGGAAACCCATAGGCGCCGCGGAATGCGGCTGAAATGCAGGCTTGGCTGCGTTGCGCACAGGAACGAAAAACCCCGCTGCGGCTTGCACCGTAGCGGGGTTCGTTTGTTTGGTGGGCCCTGAGTGACTCGAACACTCGACCAACGGATTAAGAGTCCGCTGCTCTACCAACTGAGCTAAGAGCCCTGACCGAAAGACTAAAAATGCCTCTCAGCAAGTAAGACATAAATTATACATCGAAAATTTCGCTGTGCGCGAAACATGTCGCATTCGATGCATGGCGTCTTCGAGGAGATGCCTATCCGCTTCGTGAATGAAAAACCCGCTGTGACCGGAAGTCGCAGCGGGTTTTGCTTGCTTGGTGGGCCCTGAGTGACTCGAACACTCGACCAACGGATTAAGAGTCCGCTGCTCTACCAACTGAGCTAAGAGCCCGAAAACGGTTCAGTGCGTTGCGCTGAAGCAGCTATTATGCACCATTTTTCGACGCCCTCAGGAAAAACAGCGCGTTTTTCCTGATTTTTTAGGCGCGGGGCTTACATCAGCAGGTGTTCGCCCGCGTTGTCGCCGCCCAGGATCACGTAGTTCACCTTGCGGATGTCCATGAGCTTCTTGCCGCCGGCGTAGCTGATGGAGGACTGCACGTCCTGCTCCATCTCGACGAGCGTATCGGCCAGCTTGCCCTTCACGGGCTCGAGGATGCGCTTGCCTTCGACATGCTTGTACTCGCCCTTGTTGAAGTCCGAGGCAGAGCCGTAGTACTCCTTGAACAACTGGCCGTCTTCCTCGACGGTCTTGCCCGGCGATTCTTCATGGCCTGCGAACAGCGAGCCGATCATCACCATGCTGGCGCCGAAGCGGATGCTCTTGGCGATGTCGCCATGGCTGCGGATGCCGCCATCGGCAATGATCGGCTTGGTGGCCACGCGTGCGCACCACTTGAGCGCGGAGAGCTGCCAGCCACCGGTGCCGAAGCCGGTCTTGAGCTTGGTGATGCAGACCTTGCCTGGGCCGATGCCGACCTTGGTGGCGTCGGCACCCCAGTTCTCGAGATCGATCACGGCCTCGGGCGTGCCCACGTTGCCTGCGATCACGAAGGCCTGGGGCAGCTTGGCCTTGAGGTAGCCGATCATGTTCTTCACGCTGTCGGCATGGCCGTGCGCGATGTCGATGGTCACGTACTCGGGGCACAGGCCTTCGGCGACGAAGCGGTCCACGGTGTCGTAATCCGGTTGCTTGACGCCCAGGGAGATCGATGCGAAGCAGCCCTTGGCCTGCATGTCCTTGACGAACTTCACGTTGTCCAGGTCAAAGCGGTGCATCACGTAGAAATAGCCGTTCTGGGCAAGCCATGTGCAGATGTTCTCATCCACCACGGTCTTCATGTTCGCGGGCACGGCCGGCAGGCGGAAGGTGCGGCCGCCGAGTTCCACGCTGGCGTCGCATTCCGAGCGGCTTTCCACTCGGCACTTGCGGGGCAGCAACAGGACGTTGTCGTAGTCAAAAATTTCCATGAGATCCAAGCTCCTGACAGTTCATTGAAGAAAAGGGCGCTTGGTCCGGCGGCCGGCTCTCGTGCGAGGCGAAGGCAGTGCTTCGGGCACAAAAAACCGGGCCAAGAAATCTTGGGCCCGGTGATTGATTCTAATTGGATTTCGATGCCTTTGAAAGCCGCAGGCCGCCGTGTGGCTATTGCAGGAGCGGCGCGGGATCGCAAAGCCCGCCAAATGCGTGGCGACGCACGGGCTTTCTACAATGGAGGCATGGTTCCACAAGACATGTTTTCCGCGCCGTCGACAGGCCTTTTCGGTGATCCTCAGCCCGTGGCCGGGCAGGCGCAGTCCCCGCTCCTCCAGGGACTGAACGACGAGCAGCTTGCCGCCGTCACGCTGCCCGCAGGCCATGCCCTGATTCTGGCCGGTGCAGGCTCGGGCAAGACGCGCGTGCTCACCACGCGCATTGCATGGCTGCTGCAGAACGGCTATGCCAGCCCGGGCAGCATCCTCGCGGTGACGTTCACGAACAAGGCCGCTAAGGAAATGCTCACGCGGCTTTCCGCGATGCTGCCGGTCAATGTGCGGGGCATGTGGATCGGCACCTTCCACGGCCTGTGCAATCGGTTGTTGCGCGCGCATCACAAGCTGGCGGGCTTGCCGTCGACCTTCCAGATCCTGGATACACAGGATCAGCTCTCCGCGATCAAGCGCCTGTGCAAGCAGTTCAATGTGGACGAGGAGCGTTTTCCGCCGAAGCAACTGGCCTACTACATCGCCAACTGCAAGGAGGAGGGCATGCGTCCGGGCGATGTACCTGTGCATGACGCGGACAGCCGCAAGAAGGTGGAGCTGTACCAGCTCTACGAGGACCAGTGTCAGCGTGAAGGCGTCGTCGATTTCGGCGAACTGATGCTGCGCTCGTTCGAGCTGCTGCGCGACAACGACCCGGTGCGTGAGCATTACCAGCGGCGATTCCAGCACATCCTCGTCGACGAATTCCAGGACACCAATCGCCTTCAGTACGCGTGGCTCAAGCAGATCGCGGGGGACCTGGTGGGGGGCCGGCTGCAGACGCGCGGCAGCGTGCTGGCGGTGGGAGACGACGACCAGAGCATCTATGCCTTTCGCGGTGCACGCGTGGGCAACATGGCCGACTTCGTGCGCGAGTTCGAGGTGCAGCGCCAGATCAAGCTGGAGCAGAACTACCGCTCCTACAGCAACATCCTCGACTCGGCGAACGAGCTCATATCGCACAACAGCCGCCGCCTGGGCAAGAACCTGCGCACCGACCAGGGACCGGGTGAGCCCGTGCGCGTTTACGAGGCGCCCAGTGACCTGGATGAGGCGCAGTGGATGGTCGACGAGATCAAGCAGCTGGTGAAGAACGACGGCTTCGAGCGACGCGAGATCGCGATCCTCTACCGCAGCAATGCACAGTCGCGCGTGATCGAGTCGGCGCTGTTCAACGCGGCGGTTCCCTATCGTGTGTATGGCGGCCTGCGGTTCTTCGAGCGCGCGGAAATCAAGCATGCGCTGGCCTATCTGCGCCTGCTCGAGAACCCGAACGACGACACCAGCTTCCTGCGGGTGGTGAACTTCCCGCCGCGCGGCATCGGTGCGCGCAGTATCGAGACGCTGCAGGATGCGGCGCGCAGTGCAGGTTGCTCGCTGCACGATGCGGTGAGTGCGGTGCCAGGCAAGGCCGGCGCGAACCTGGGTGCCTTCGTGGCGATGCTCGATGTGCTGCGCGAGCAGACGCAAGGTCAGAACCTGCGCGGCATCATCGGCCAGATGCTCGAGACCAGCGGCCTCATCGAGCACTACCGCAACGAGAAGGAAGGCGCGGATCGCATCGAGAATCTGGATGAACTGGTCAACGCCGCCGAGAGCTTCGTCACGCAGGAAGGCTTTGGCCGCGATGCGGTGGCATTGCCGCTGGACGAACAGGGCGGGCCGCTCACGCAGAGTCCCGCGAGCCAGGGGCTGGATCCCTCGCTGCCGATGCTGAACGAACCCTTGAAGAACGCCCGCGCGGCTGCCGGCGGCATCGTGGACGCCGACACCGGCGAGACGCTGTCGCCGCTTGCCGCTTTTCTTACGCATGCAGCGCTGGAGGCCGGCGACAACCAGGCCCAGGCCGGCCAGGATGCGGTGCAACTGATGACCGTGCATGCGAGCAAGGGGCTCGAGTTCGATGGGGTGTTCATCGGCGGCCTTGAGGAGGGATTGTTCCCGCACGAGAATGCGATGAGCGACCGCGATGGCCTGGAGGAGGAGCGCCGCCTCATGTACGTGGCGATCACGCGCGCGCGCAAGCGGCTCTACCTGAGCCATTCGCAGACGCGCATGCTGCACGGCCAGACGCGCTACCACATCAAGAGCCGCTTCTTCGAAGAGCTTCCCGAGGGCGCGCTCAAGTGGCTCACGCCCAGGCAGTCCGCCTTCGGTACCTATGCACCCGAGTCAGGCTCGGGCGGCTATGGCGCAGGTCGCTACGGCTCGCGTGGAGGTCACGGAGGAGGGTATGGCGGCGGCTTTGGCGGCGGCTTCAAGTCCGAGACATTTGCAAGCCCCCCCGTGCCGCAGCAGAAGGCCGAGCCATCGCATGGACTGAAGGTCGGCACGCCGGTGTTCCACAACAAGTTCGGCGAAGGCAAGGTGCTTGCGATCGAAGGCGCAGGCGATGATGCGCGCGCGCAGGTGAACTTTCCGCGCCACGGCACCAAATGGCTGGCGTTGTCGGTGGCCAAGCTCACCATCGTCGATTGATCACCTCGGCGCCTCGCGGCGCTGCTATCTCTGTATCTATATGGGAAGGCAGCGCACAGCCGTGTGAGGCATGGCCAGCTTTTCGGCATAGAGGCCCTTGCGCTCGGGCAGCAGCAGGGCTCCCAGTCCGCTCATGACCACCACTTCCGACCCTGGCTGAACCTGCCGGTAGCACTTGTCGAGCGATGCCAGCGTGTCGCTCAGCAATTGCCCCTGTGCCTGCTGCGCGGGATTTTTCTTCAGGGCCTGTGCATGGCGGGTCAGCCATTCCGAATAGGCGGCCAGCGTGGCTTCCGGCAGCTTCGCCCTTTCGTCTTCGGGAACCATGCGCTCATACAGCATCTTGAGACTGTCGTCTCCCGCCTGCCCCATCACGAGCACCGCGTTGTAGTGCACCTCATAGGCCTGCTCTCGGTAGATCACCTGATCGATCGCGTAGCGGAGTCGTCCTTTTTCGCCCCCGAGAGATTGAATCAGCTCGCGCGCAGCGGCGCTGTTGGGATCGCTCGCCAGTTGAACCTCCAGCGCCGACGAGATCTGCTCGTCGCTGGGATAAAAAATGGCCTGCGGGCTGAACGACGCAGGGCTCGGAGAACACGCTGTCAGTGCAAGCAGCGCGGGAAATATGCTGAGGGTGAGAGCGATATTCTTTGATGAATGGCAGATATTTGTGAAAATATTGTGAATATTCTTCATGCGATTAGTCATTGCATTGAGGGAGGTGATTGAAAATCATGACATCGAATCGCAGATGAATTCGAATTCGTCGGATTTCATTATCTGGAAGATAGAGGGAGTATTAATATTTTTGCATCCTCATATGTCATGAATTGTTTTAAAGATTGACCGTTCATCTCGTTTTATTCTCTTGGTAAGCCACGTTAGTTTTTGTAAGCCATTGATTGTGAAGGCTGCTTTCACGGCTTTGTGACAGCTATCGATGAATTCCCCTCTATGGCTGCGATTTATGACAGAGATCCGCTGCGAGGAATTGAGGGAACTTTTTTTTACGTTCGTCAAATTGATTGACTATGAGAATGGGCCCGCTAGCCGTGATTGGCTGCTTTTCCATTCACTCTCAATTCTCGAAGGAACATGAAAATGCGAAAGATTGCTACCACTGCAGTTGCCCTCCTTGCGCTCACCTGTGGCGCAGCATTCGCCCAAAGCGGCAACATCGCGATTCCCGGCCTGTTCTCCGGCAAGGGCTCTGCCGGCTCGGAGATCAAGAACAGCACGATCACGCTGTCGCGCAACAAGGCAACGGACGTGACTGCCGGTGGCGGCAAGGTCGGCATCAAGGTGGCCGAGGTCTCGATGGAGGGCGTGGCCAACGTGAACAGCGTGAACATCACCGGCTCCAAGGTCACCGACTCGCACATCATGCTGATGGACAACGAAGCCACGCGCATCAACGCCATTGGCGGCACGGCCAACGTCAACTCCGTGAACATCAACTAAGCAACCGGACCTGTGGTTCGGGTTCCTGCAGCGGCGCCCCTGTGGCGGCCCCTGCAGGTTTTTTCCCGTTGCGGCATGCGCCCGGCGGGTCGGCGAAGGTATTCATCGGAGGGAGCCTGAGTGCGCAAGTCGCGAACGTCACAACCGCATTGGTTTGCGCTGGGAGTGCTGGGCGCAGCCATGGCCTCTGCCACGCAATGCGCGAGCGCGCAGGAGTCCATGCTCGCGGGACTCGGCTGGCACAAGAACAGTGCCGGCACCGAGATGGACGGGCAGTCCTCCGTGCAGCTGCAAGGCAATGTTTCCCGCGCAACGATCACCTCGTCGGGCGGCAAGGGCTCGGCGCTGGCCAACGCCGGCATGAGCGTGGACCTGGCCGGAACGGCGCAGGCGAACACGGTGGGTCTCGCGTCGATGAGCGTGAAAAATGCCCAGGTGCAGGTACTCAAGAACCAGGTGAGCGGCTTCGTCAATGCAATGGGCGGTGCCGCCACGGTGAACGTCGTCCTCGCGGCCAGCGGGGAGGGCCGCAAGCCGCTGTCCTCGACCCGTCTCCTGGTCATGGACAACAAGGCTTCGCAGGTCGATGCCTTCGGTGGCAAGGCGTCGGTGCTGCTGGGCACCGGCTCGCTGCAACTGCCGGGACGGGCCACGGCCAACAGCATCCTGCTCGATGCTTCCGAGGTGCATGAGTCGCCCGTTTCCATTGTGGACAACGAAGCCGATGACGTGGTCTCCATCGGCGGTTCGGCGCTGGTCAATGCGCTCACGGCGGCGCGCAGCCAGTTGCGCGACACGCAGATCGGAAGCTCTGGCAACCGCGCGCAGGGCATTCGCGCAGGAGGGGGCAGCGCCGGAATCGGTCGAGGGATGATCGGGGGCGTCAACCTGACCGGCGTGGCCGCGGCCAATACCGTTGCCATCGCGGGAAGCGACCTGCGGGGCGCCCGCCTGAGCGTGACCGACAACATGGCTAGCCAGATGGCATCCACGGGCGGCAGTGCGCTTGCCAACAGCATCAGCTTTACCGACCACCAGCTCACGGCGGGTGGCGGCTACGGTGCGCAGTTGACCAACAACACGGCGCGCAACGTGCAGGCATTCGGCGGCGAGGGCAGCCTGCTGGGCGGAGCACTGGCCGATGTCAGCATGTCCGCATCGGCACTGGCCAACGCCATCTCGGTGAACAAGGGCGCCCTCAAGGACTCGCCGTCGCATACCCTCGTCGGCAACCGGGCGCAGGACGTGGTGGCAACAGGCGGCGGTGCGTCCGCCAACAGCCTCTGGCTCGACAATGCCACGGTGCAGGGCGGCTCCATCCGCCTGGGGAACAACGTTGCAGAACAGGTGCGCACGAGCGGCATCTCCGGCTCGGTCAGTGCAGGCGTCGTGGGGGCGGTCGAGAAAAACGGTCGCGCGCTCGGCAACACCGTGGCGGTGGATCGCCAGGCGACGCTGGACCGTGCAACGCTGAGCCTGCAATCCAACGAGGGGCGCGGCATCACGGGCACGGGCGGCTTCGCGGCGGCGAACTCGGTGGCCGTCAGCGAGGGGCGCATCCAGAATTCCAACGTCACGCTGGTGAACAACCGGGCCTCGCAGATGAGCTCCACCGGAGGCTCGGCCCAGGTAGGCGGCAGCGTGCTCTATTCCACGAGCCAGCAGTCATCGGCGCTGGCCAACACATTGGCCGTGACGGGCTCGCAGCTCGATGCAAAGACCGTGACGTTCGCAGGCAATCAGGCGGGCAACCTGCACGCCAAGGGCGGTATCCTGATGGCCAACAGCGTGTCGCTGGAGGACGGAGGCGGCGCAAGCTCGCAGCTCTCCGCCTCGGGCTCGATGATGGGCAACACGGCGCAGGACATGAGTTCCGCGGCAAGGTCTACTTCCGCGGCAGCGGGCCTTGCGCGCAACAAGAGCAGTGCCCGTGCCGCAGCGAATGCTCTGGTGCTGCACGATGACGCTCGCATGGATGCCTCCTCGCCGTGGCTCATCAGCATGAACGATGCGCGCCAGGTGCACGTGGACGGCGGCACTGCGCTGGTCAACGCGCTGGCGGCCTATCGCGGCGCGCGTGTCGAGAACAGCTCCCTCACCATCCTCGGCAATCGCGCCCAGGACATCCGGGCTTCGGGCGGTGCGTCCCAGGTCGCGGGCGTGGGCTCCAGCAGCAATGGCGTCCTGGCGGCCAACAGCCTGTACATGGATGGCACACAGCCCAACCGCCTGACCGCCACGCAGCTGCAGATCATGGGCAACACGGCAAGGCAACTGAACGCCGATGGCGGCCGCATCAATGCCAATGCGGTGTCGCTCAATGGACAGGGCCGTATCGAACACAGTACGACCAGCATCTTCGGAAACACCGCCACCGACATCCGAAGCGAAGGCAAGGAAGGTACGGTGGCGGGTTTCGCAGCATTCGGCAAGGGCGTCGGCCAGGCGAATGCGAACGCCATCCAGGTGCTGTCCGCCATGCGCCAGGCCAGCTTGCAACTGATGGGCAACACGGCCCGCAACGTGAGTTCGCCCGATGGGCTGGCGTCGGCCAACAGCATCACGCAGGCGGACGGCGCGAGCATGGACCGGCTGCATGCGACGCTGGCTGCCAACGTTGCTACCGAGGCGCGCGCGGATGGTGGCCATACGGCGCTGGCCAACAGCGTGCACGCGGATGGCAACCTGAGCAACGCGTCCGTGCAGATCGTGGGCAACCAGGGCAGCGCGCAAACGGCGGGCGATGATGCATTGGTCAACAGCGTCCGCGCGCAAAAGCGGGGGCGGATTTCCGAATCGTCCGTCAGCATTGCCGCCAATCGCGGCAGTGCCAGCGGCGGCCGGGCCAACAGCGTCGACGTGGCGGGCAACGTGCGCGCCAGCCAGATCACGGTGATGGGCAACCAGGGCTCGGCCTCGCAAGGGGGAACGATCAACAGCGTGACCGGCAAGGGGCAGGTCACCGCCAGCAACATCACCGTGCTGGGCAATACGGGCTCGGCCAGCCGGGGAACGGCCAACAGCGTGGACGTGGCCGGAAGCATTGCCGGCTCGCAGCTGGCGATCCTGGGCAACCAGGGCAACGCCCAGGGCGGCGGCACGGTCAACAGCGTGACGGGCAAGGGCTCGATCAAGGGAAGCCAGATCTCGATCATCGGCAACAGCGGCAGCACGCGAGGCGGTGGAACAGTCAACAGCGTGGACAACGGGGGCAGCATCGCCGGCGCGAGCATCACGCTGGTGGCCAACAACGGCAGCGCAACGGGCGGTGGCACGGTCAACAGCGTGGACAACAAGGGATTGCTGAGCGGCAACGTGGTGATCGCCGGCAATCGAGGCAGCGCGACGATGGGCGGCACGGTCAACTCGCTTGTCAACCGCGGCGTGATGGCCGGCAGCGTGGTGATCGCGGGCAACGACGGGCGCGCGATGGCTGGCGGCACTTCCAACTCCGTCATCAACCACGGCGTGATTACCGGCATGGTGGCCATCGTCGGCAACCGCACGATGGCGGCTGCGGGCATGACGTCGGGAAGCGTGCGCAACATCGGCGGCGCCATCGTGGGCGCTGCCGGTGTGGCCGGCAACAGTGCCTACGCGGCGAACGTCGGGTACACCTACGCAACCCCGTCGGTCGGCGTCGTGAACAACTCCGTCACCGTGGTTCCGGCGTTCAACATCATCAGCAACTGAGGGGAGGCCGCGCGCCGTGCTCGCGGCACCATGGCATACGGATCGACATGAGAAAGGCAGGAAAGGCAATGACACACTCCACGACAAGCACCGCGGCGGGCGCCTTGCGCCTGGCAGGCATGGGCAGCGCGCTGGCGCTGCTCGCCATGGGCGCCCAGGCGCAGATGGTGAACTACGGCGACCAGTTGGCCAGCTACAAGGACATGTCGCAATCCGGCGTGAAGCTCAATGACGGCGTGTTTCCATCGGTCAGCGCCAAGGCGCGCGTGAACCGTGCGATCGCGCAGAACATGCTGGTGGACCAGAGCGCACTGGTGCAGCCCGACGGCACGCTGAAGCTGCCCAGCAACCAGCAGAACATCGTGATCCGCTCGGACTACACGAACGTCACGCGTGGTGCGGACGGAACCTTGCGCATCGCCAGCCCGGTCATCCAGGGCAACGTGAACGGCAACGTCACGTTGTATGTGGAGGGGCGTGGTGTGGAAAACATCACGGTGCTCAACTCCATGCGCTGAAGAAAGAAGGCGGGGCCGTCACGGCTTCGTCACCAAGCCAGGGCACCCGCGCCGCTCGCGAGCAGCGGGCGCATTCTGGCGGCACACACGACAAGCAACATGAACAAGAAAATCTATTCGCGCGCGGCGCTGATTCTGGCCGCAGCCTCTTTGATGGGATGTGCGTCGACGGAGAACGCCATCAAGGATGCGACGACCCTGATGCAGGAGAGGGAGGCGGACAAGCTGCTGCCGGTGGCCAACCTGAGCCCCTATGCCGAATCGCTGGGGCGCTTCGGGCGCATGCTGGACATCTACAAGGAAGGCGACCCCGTCATCTACATGCAGACGCGCAACATCTCGGACGCGACGAACCTCTCGAACCCGCTGGTGGGTGCCGAGATTCCCGGCGACATCACCGAGATGGTCCGCACGGCGGTCAATCGCATCGGTGCGCGCATCGTGTATGTGCCCTACCATCCCGACTACCTGGTATCGCAGGCACAGCTCGGCGCGAAGTTCGGCGTGACCATGCCCGACTTTCTGATCACCGGTGCGCTGACGGAGTTCGACCGCGCGATTGCGGGCGCGGGGCGCTCCAATTCGCTGGGCGTCGAGTTCGGGGGCGGCAAGGGCAAGGTGGAACTGGGCGCGGACCGCAAGCGCACGGCCATCTACTCCGCTCTCGCGCTCGACCTGAACCTGGTGAGCTTTTCCACGCAGCAGATGGTGCCGCAGATCCAGGCATCCAACGTCATCAAGGTGCTCAACTTCGGCTCGGAAGACAACGCCAGCGTCGGCTTCTATGGCGATGCTTTCGGCTTCAAGCTGGAAGGAAAGTACCTGCAGGGCCGGCATTCCGCCATCCGTACGCTGGTCGACCTGAGCGTGCTGGAATTGATCGGCAAGGCTACCAACACGCCCTACTGGCGCTGCATCCCAGGCGGCAAGCCCGACCCCGTGGTGGTTGGCAACATGCGTCGTGCATACGAGTCGCTGAGCCCCGAGCTCAAGCTGGGCCTCATCCAGGTCAGCCTGCGCAAGTATGGCGAGCCGGTCGAGGTCACGCAGAAGCTCGACGAGCCCACGCAGCAGGCTTTGCAGAAGGTCTATTCCGAGCGCTATGCGGATGCGGGCCCCGTGGACGTCATGCAGTGGAAGGGCTTCGAGCCGCTGTTCTTCGGCGTGCCGATGGCGTGGGACGGAACGCTCGAGGCGCCGAGGGCCCAGGCGGTGCAGCCTGCGCAGCAGCCTGCGGCCGTCAACGACAAGGTGGGCGCATGATGGCCTGCATGAACACAGGCAGGGACTTCCGCACGGGTTCGTGCAGGCTGCACGGCATGGCGTGCAGCGCCGTGCTGCTGGCCATGATGGGTCTGCAGCTCGGCGCACAGGCGCAGACCTCCGCCTCAGGCGCACCGGCCGTGGCGGCCGCACCCCGCCAGGAGCAGCAGACGACGCAGCCCGTGAACCCCACGACGGCGGCACGCTTCATCGAGGACTGCAACGACGCCATGGAGCGCGGCGTGGCCTCGCTCGGCTGCCAGGCGCCGCTGTACCGCAACGAGCTCGAACGCCTCAAGCGCGAGGCGGTCACCACGCAGAACCCGCAGTTGCTTTCTTTCGTCGGCGATGCGTACCGCAATCCACGCAGCGGGTTGGGCGACATGGGCCAGGCCTATCGCTGGTACCTGATGGCTGCCGTGCGCGGTGACCCGCAGGCCATGCAGCGCCTGGCCGACATGAACCGCAAGGGCATCGGAGTGCCCAAGGACAACGTGAAGGCCATGGGCTACGCACGGCTGGTCCAGCGCATGTCGCAGCCCGGTGCCGCACAGCCCAACGTGGTGTCGATCATCAACGAGCTGGGCGACGAAATGGCGGTGGAGGAGGTGGCGCTGGCAGAGCGCTTTGCGGGCCAGTTGCAGGAGCGCATCCTGCGCGAGAGCGGTGCAGGCCAGTCCGGCGGCGGCAGCGATGCCGGCGGCGCACCGTCCAGCCTGACCATCAAGCCCGACACCAGCAGTGTGCCGGGCATGCCGCAGCCCGCGGCAGCCCCGAGGACGCCGAGTCCGGCGCCTCCGCCGGGCGCCGTGCTGCCCGGCGTTCCCGCGCCGCTGGCACCGTCCGCATCTCCCGCACATTGAGTGCGCGATGCGTATCCATCAACTTGACGAAGAACCACGAGGGATGAACCGCATGGCTCCTACCGAGATCACCCATTCTTCCCTGCGCCGGAAGTACCCGCCGCTGCTTGGGCGCGTGTTGTCCGGTGCATCGTTGCTCCTGGCGCTGATGAACGGCACCGGCGCGCTGGCGGGCAATGCGGCATCGCACACAGCGTCTGCGCCGCAGCCACAGCAGGCCGGCGGCAATCGCATCGAAGTGACGAACAACTCGGTTTCCAACGTGCGCTGCGCCAATGGTGGATCGGTCTCGGTCAACAGCGTGAACGTGAATGGCGCGGCACTGAAGGGCCGTACCGTGATCGTGCAGGGGCACAACAGCGATGGCGAGCGCGAGGGCAAGGTCATCGACTGCGGCGATATCCCCAGCGGCAAGGCCCCGGCTTCGTCACAGGTCAACAGCATCACGATTCGCTGAGTCCGCTAAGCAGCGAGCCCCGCATGGTGCGGGCCAGAACACAAGATTTCAGAACCAGAGGAGCCAGAAGAATGAATCGAGCCCTGCTTGCACAAGTTGCCAAGCGCAATACCCGCACCCAGGCCGGCATGATGGCCGGCGTGCTGACGGCGGCCATGCTGCTGTCGGCCTGCAAGGATCACCCCGCGGATGGGCCTGCACAGTCGTCGGCACCGGCCGCCGCCCCTGCTCCCGCGCCGGCGCCAGTACCCACCCCCGCACCGGCACCTGTTCCCGCTCCTGCGCAACCGGCTGTTGCAGCGCAGCCTGCTCCGTCCCCGGCGGCTTCCGCGCAGTCCGTCGCGGAAGCCCGGAAGATTCCCATGAACGTCCAGGGCGTTGCCGAGGCGGGGCTGACGGTGCGCGTGAAGAGCGTCGAGATTGGCGCGGATGCCACCGTGCTGGACGTGAGCATATCGTTTTCCAATCGCATCACCAGCTCGACCATGCTCGCGCTCACCGACACGTTCCTGGAGGACGAGGGCGGCGCGCGGCTGCAGATCAAGCGCCCCACGGACAACCGCGACCTGAGGGTGAATTCCGGTGAAACACTGAACGGTCAGCTGGTCTTCATGGGGGCCACTCCCGCATCGGCGCGCAAGCTGCGCCTCGTGTTCAACGACGGCAATGCGGGTGACAACCTCGTGGCGCCGGGCCTGGCCGTGGAACTGCCTCTTTCGGGGGGCTGATGGGACAGCTCCGTGTGAAAGTGCGTTCGTGGCAGATTGCCGTCTTGGCCGGCGCTGCAGTTGCAGGTTCCTATGCAATGGCCGACGTCGTGCGTTCGGACCGCAAGCTGTCCGCGCTGGAGTCGCGTCTCGTGCCGGCGTCGTCGGCGCCCGAGACACGCCTTGCGCCGCAGAACCGGGAAGGCAACCTCACGCCCAGCCATCCCGAAACAAGCCTCACGCCCAGCCGCCCGCAAACCAGTCTGGCACCGGCTGCGGGCCCGAGCACCATCCTGCGCGAGGCGGAGGTGCCTCCCGAGCGCCTGGAGCGTACGCGCGAACTGCTGGTGGAACTCAAGGCCGCGCCTACGCCTGCGAAGGCCATCTCGATCGACCTGCCTGCCGACGTGCTGTTCGACTTCGACAAGTACGAGTTGCGCTCCGACGCGGCACCGTCACTGGACAAGGCGGCCGAGCTGATCAAGAGCTATCCCGATGCGCCCTTGCTGGTGCGCGGCCATACGGATGGCAAGGGAACCGATGCCTACAACGACCAGTTGTCGGAGCGCAGGGCACAGGCCGTCGCAAAGGAACTCGAGGCGCGCACGGGGCGCCAGGCGGCCACACGCGGATTGGGGCGGCGCGAGCCGGTCGCCCCCAATCTCACGTCCGATGGCAAGGACAACCCCGACGGTCGCCAGCGCAACCGACGGGTGCAGATCCTGATCGAAGTCGCTCCGGCGAAGGGAGGTTGACATGGCATTGGTGACATGCCCTGAATGCGGGCACACGATTTCCACACAGGCCGCCGCGTGTCCCTCGTGCGGCTATGTGCTCAGGAACACCGCGGGGGACGACGGCGTGCGCGGGGCACTGCAATCGCCGAAGGTCTGGAGCACCGCACTCCTGGCGTTGGGGGCATGGCTGGTGACGCCATGGATCGCGCGGCTGATCGTGGCGATTGCTGTGTGCGTGCTGGCGTACTTCATGTTCACTGGGAAATGAGGATGCCGTCCGAGCTTTCGGCTTCTGCTTCTTATGTTTGAGGGCAGAGGCCGGGAGTGCCCCCGGCAGGGCAGTAACTTTTTGGTCTTGCCCAAAAAGTCACCAAAAATGCGCTTGGAATGCGGGGGCACGCGGTAAAACTCACTTCGCGCTGCGCGCTCCGTTCAGACAGCCACCGCGAGTCAGTCTGGAAGAGGAATGTTCGGCACGTCGCTTCGCTCGTGCTGGGCTCGCCCGACTTCGGGCGAGCCGACAGCGCCAAGTTTGAACGGCGAGGATGAATTGGGGCGCGACACATCTCGCGAAGTCGCGAGATGCCCAGGCACGAGCGCAGCGACGTGCCGAATGTTCCTCCCCTTCAACTGACTCACGGTGGCTGTCTGAGCGGAGTGACGAAGGAACGAAGAGAGTTCTGCCGTGGGTATTGAAACGCCTTTTTGGTGACTTTTTGCGCGTGCAAAAAGTTACTGCCCCGCCGGGGGCACTCCCGGCCTCTTTCCTAAAAAAGACTTGGGCAAAGAAAAACCGCCCCGAGTGGCCCATGCCATTCAAGATAAGCCCAAGCGCTCCCCCACAAAGAAAATGCCAGTCAGCGCTTAACCGACTGGCATTGGCATTGGCATGGGGGCTGGGCGCAGCCCGCTTTGCTTTCGTGCGCTGCTAGAGCGCCCGTTCGCTATCAGCCCTTCAGCGAAGGCTGGTTCGGCGTGCCCGTCAGATAGCCGACCGCAGCGCCGGCCTTGTTCTTGTAGTTGGCCTTGATCAGCGGATCCAGCGTGTCCTTCACCACGTTGTGGATACCGCCCCAGTCACCGGCGTGCTGGAAGTTGCTCATGATGTAGGTCCAGCCGTTGATCTCGTCGACGGCATGCAGGCCCGTGGATTCACCGCCCGCGGGGATCGACATCAGGCGCGAAAGCTGCTTGGTGTCGACGTTGTAGGCCCACAGGAAGTTGTTCACGTGCTGGCCCGAGTCTTCGCCGATGAACAGCGTGCGCATCTTTTCCGAGAACTTGAGGTTGTCGGGGTTGCAGATCTTGTTCGGGTTGCCGGTGTTGCCCAGTGCGTCGGCGGAGATGTCTTCACCGGCCAGCAGGGCCTTGGTATCCACGGGCATCCACTCGCTGTTGATGGCAGCACCCGAGGTGTCCTTCTGGCCGCCGCGCAGGTTCAACGCCATCACCACGCCCGCCTTGAGCTGCTTGGGGATCGAGATGCCGTTGCCTGGAACGTTGGTTGCGTCGCCCGCCACCATGGACTTCTCGCAGTTCTGCAGGGCGGAGTAGGCCACCTTGTCCTTGGCGTTGACCGTCGTGCCTTCCATCTTGGTGAAGCCCATGCTTGCACCCTTGAAGGCGGCGTAGCGGTGGGTTTCGAGGAAGGCGGCTGCCTTTTCCATACCGGGGTTGATCTTGATCCACTCGGTCTTGCCGTTGGCGACGATCTTGGTGAAGCTTGTGTCGCCCGGGTCCTTGCTCGCCACGGTCATGATGTCGGTGGGCTTGAGCGTGTTGGCGAGGTTCTCGATCTCTGCGCTGGTGGCCGAGCCCAGCTTGATCCAGGTGAGCGGTGCGCCGGCGGCGGCTGCCGGATCGATCGAGAAGCCTGCCCCCACCTTCGCAACGTACAGCGAACCGGAGGACAGGTCCTTTTCCTTGTCGGCAACGAACACGAAGTAGCCGCTGTTGGTGGCGTCGTCGCCCATCAGCGCGGTGCGGGAGTCGGGCATCACCTGCACGAGTTCGTGCGAGATGCGGCCCATGCAGAAGTGCTTCTTGATGGTGGCGGTGCCGTCCTTGTTGACGATCACTTCGGGCATGTGGCCGTAGTGGTACGGGTTCGCCGCGGTCTCGCTGCCATACAGGTTCTTGCTGTAGGCCTTGAACTGCGCGTTGCTGGCGGCGCTGAAGGCATCGGGTTCGTATTCCTCGCTCGAGAGGTGCGTACCCCATGGCGAGAGGCTTGCGCCGCAGGTGATCCACAGGCCGTGCACCTTGGAGGTGTCGACGTTGTGGTACTTCACCAGGCTCAGCTTGCCGGTGGCCTGGTCCTGGTCGAGCGTGAGCACGGCGATCGGCGAGGGCAGCTTGCCGTACATGTCGGTCTTGCCGTCCTGTGCCCAGGTGGTGTATTCGAACTGCACCACGGCGAACACGGGCTTGCCCTTCACGCCGTCGACCTTGGCATCGGCAACGGTCAGCAGCGAGGTGCCATCGGGTGCGTCGGAGAAGTACTGGCGCTCGCTGCCGGCCACCGTGGCGTCGATGATCGGCTTGTTGTTGATGTCCACGTAGCCGCCGGCCAGGATCTTGCCGCCCTTGCCGTCGCTGACCATGTCGCCGGTGATGAAGAACGGCTGATAGGCCAGATTGAAGGACTGGGTGGAGTCGTCATCGAACAGCACCTTCATGCTCGATGCGACGCTGGTGGTCGCCATGGCCGTCGGGGTCTGCAGCGTGGGGGCGGCCATGCCGGTGAAGCTCACCGACTTGAACGTGGCGCTGCCGCCGCTGCCGCCGCCGCACGCGGACAGAAGCGCTGCGGCCGTGGCGCTCGTGCCCAGCGGCAGCAGGGGAATGCCGGCGAGCATTTGCAGGGTTTTGCGACGGGAGGGCATGGGGGTGTGAGACATCGTGCTGTTCGTTTTGAGGATGGAACTCTTGCGCCGAGCTGGTGGGGTGTGCTCGGAAGCAAAGCGAAACGAGAAGCCAGGGATGTCCGTGGTCAGATGGGCTCCCTCGCTCTCTTGCCCGAATGCTAGAAAGCGAGGATGACAGCGGATTGACGAAATCGTGACGTTTTCGTGTCAATGCCGCGTCAGGTGCGGCGCGAGGGCACCACGATGCCCGCCACGATCAGCATGAAGGCGAACAGGTGGTAGAGGTGCGGGGCCTCGCCGAGCAGCGCCAACGAGAGCACGGCTGCAAACAGCGGCGTGAGGTTGATGAAGAACCCCGCGGCGACCGGACCCGCGCGCTGCACGCCCAGGCCCCAGCAACGGTACGCAAGAATGGCGGGGCCGATCACGATGAACACCAGTGCGGCGGCCAGCGGCCAGCCCCAGACGATCTCGTGCTGGCCGAGGCCCCATTCGACACCTGCAAATGCGCCCGACCAGCCCAGGCCAAACAGCATCTGTGCGATCAGGAACGCTGCCCAGTCGCCGCGGATGGCTGCAGGCTCGCTGGTGCGCACGAGGAACCAGCTGTACAGCGACCACGAGATGACGGCCAGCACCATGTAGACGTCGCCGATCACGAGCCGCAGCGACAGCAGTTGCTCGATGCTGCCGTGGCTCAGCACCAGCAGCACGCCGCAGACCGACAGCGTCGCGCCGATGATCTGCTGGCGGCGAGCCGGTACCCCGAAGAACAGTGCGCCGATGATCAGCATGCAGACGGGTGTGCCGCCACCCACCAGCGTCACGTTGAGTGGCGAGGAGGTCTGCAGCGCCATGTACTGCAGCGCGTTGTAGCTGCCCACGCCCAGCAGGCCGAGCAGGCTGTAGCGCTTCCAGTGAGGCCAGAGCGGGCTGCCGGGACGCAGCGTTTTCCAGGCAAACGGCAGCAGGATCAGGAACGCGAGCGCCCAGCGGATGAAGTTGAGCGTGATGGGCGGAATCAGGCCGTGGACGAGCTTGCCGGTGACTGCATTGCCGGCCCACATGAGCGGGGCGGTGGCAAGCAGCAGCATGGTGCCGGGGGAGAGTTTCTGGGACATGGACCGGACATTGTAGGGAGGGCGGGCAGGAATTTCAGGCACAGGCCGGAACGCCCGAAAACCTGCAAGCCGGAGGAGGGCGCACTCCGGCGCGGAGTTTCAATTCGTGGCAGGATGTGCGGCAATCATGCGGGGCCCGCCCCCGATGTGCCAACAACCATCAAGGAGAACAGATCCATGAGCCTTGCCGTTCAGATTCGCCAGCATGGCGGCCCGGAGGAATTGCAACTCGTCAATGTGCAGGTGGGCGAGCCCGGCCCTGGCGAAATCCGCATCCGCCACAAGGCGATCGGACTGAATTTCATCGATGTCTATCACCGCACCGGCCTGTATCCGTTGAAGATGCCGGCCGGCATCGGCATGGAGGCCTCGGGCGTGATCGAGGCGGTGGGCGAAGGGGTCGCGCACCTGAAGGTGGGGGACCGTGCCGCCTATGCCGGCCAGCCGCCGGGCAGCTACTGCGAAGTGCGCGTGATGCCCGCGATGAACGTCTGCAGGCTGCCCGACGCGATCAGTTTCGAGACCGGCGCGGCCATGATGCTCAAGGGGCTGACCGCGCAGTACCTGCTCAAGAAGGCGCGGCCCGTGGAAGGGCTGGACAAGGGAGACTTTGTCCTGTTCCACGCCGCCGCCGGCGGTGTCGGCCTGATTGCCTGCCAGTGGGCGAAGGCGCTTGGCCTGCAGCTCATCGGAACCGCGGGGTCGGACGCCAAATGCCAATTGGCCCTGGCCAACGGCGCGGCGCATGCCATCAACTACAACACGGAGGACTTTGCGGCGCGTGTGAAGGAGATTACCGGCGGCAAGGGCGTGAAGGTGGTCTACGACTCGGTGGGCAAGGACACCTGGGACAAGTCGCTGGAATGCCTGCGTCCGTTCGGTCTCATGGCGAGCTTCGGCAATGCGTCCGGCCCGGTGGCCCCCTTTGCACCCGCCATGCTCGGCAAGTACGGCTCGATCTACGTGACGCGCCAGACGCTGTTCACGCACATCAGCTCGCGCGAAGCCACCCAGGCCATGGCCGATGACCTGTTTGCGGTGGTGGCCAGCGGCGAGGTGAAGATCCATATCGAGCAGCGCTACCCCCTCAAGGACGTGCAGCAGGCCCATCGCGACCTCGAAGCGCGCAAGACCACCGGCTCGACCATTCTCACCCTCGATTGAGATGGAGCTTGACCCCATGGCGGGAGAGGCCCGAAACGATGGTCTGGGGGTTCCCGCGGTGGCTCCGGCATGGCTGGCACCCGCAAGGGCCTGGTCGCGCCGCGCACCACTCGCGCCGCGCAGTCCGCTGCTGGTGGACGGGCACGTGGTCGGTTCCGCGGAACCCCGGGTGCTCGAACGTGTGGCCGGTCTGCTCGCGGGAGGCCATCAGCTGGCAGGTGGAGAGCATGCATGGCATCTGCAGAGCGCGGACGGGGACGCGACCGCCGCGATGAATGCGCTGGCCCGCGCGCTGCGCGAGGTGGGGCTGAGCGGCCCCTGGCGCGATGAGCAGCTGGCGGTATGCCGTGACGGGGAAGACGGCATGCGCATCGGCACGATCGAGCGGGGCGTTGTGCGGCCGCTGGGCATTGCGACCCAGGCCGTCCACCTGATCGGCACGGCGCCCGACGGCCGCATGTGGGTCCAGCAGCGGGCCTTCAGCAAGGCCAACAACCCGGGCATGTGGGACACGCTGATGGGCGGCATGGTGTCCGCTGCTGATTCGCTCGCGCAGGCCCTGTCGCGTGAAACCTGGGAGGAGGCGGGGCTGCGCGTCGAGCAACTGGTCGGCATGCGCCATGGAGGCCGTGTCGATTTCGCCCAGCCCGCGGAGGAGGAAGACAACGCGGGCTACATGCGGGAGCGCATCGACTGGTTTGCGGCGACCGTGCCTTCCCATGTCGTGCCCGTGAACCAGGATGGGGAGGTGGAACGCTTCGAACTCATCTCCGTCGCCGAAGTGCAGGAGCGGCTCGCGCGCGCGGAGTTCACTCCGGAAGCCGCCCTGCTGCTGGCCGATCACTTCGGCTGGTGAGACCGCTTGGCGAGACGCCTGTCGGGCCTGTGGGGCAGCTCGGCCGCCGAATTCAGCGCGGCAAGCCCTGCCGCCTGTTCGCGCACCAGCTGCCACGCGGTCTGGGCGAGGGGTGACAGGGCGCGATTGCGGCGATGCACCAGCATCACCTGCCGGTCCATGCGGGGCAGCAGCGGCCGCACGCACAGTTCGGCCAGGCCCTGCGGTGGCAGGGCCAGCTGGGGGATGACCGCGACGCCGAGTCCGGCCTCGATCATGCGGAAGATGGTCGTGCTGTGGCCCACCTCCTGAGCGATCGTGCACTGCACGCCCAGCCTCGCCAGGATCTCGTCGATCAGCCGCCTGCTGCCTGATGCATGGTCGAGCAGCACCAGCGATTCCCCGTTCAGGTCCGTCCAGTTCACGTGGCGCTTGTGCGTCAGCGGATGCTCGGGCGAACAGGCGAGGATGAAGGGTTCCGAGAGAATGGTCTCGCAGGTGAGCGCCTCGCGCTCCTCGGGGTCGATCACCACGCCGAAGTCCACCTCGCCCGAGAGCACGCTGGCAAGCGTCGCGCTCTGCACGCGGTCCAGCAGCATGAGTTCCAGCCCCGGATGCAGGCGATGGCACAGCGCGATGCACTCGGGCATCAGGTTGGCCGACAGCGTCGGACTGCTGGCCACGCGCACGCGCCCCTTTCTGCCGGTGGCCATGCCGGCCACGTCGAGCAGCGTGGCATCCAGATCATCGAGGACGCGCGGCAGCCGCGTGGCCAGGCTGCGGCCCGCGTCGGTGAGCTCCACTTCGCGCGTGGTGCGGTTGACCAGCTGCAGTCCCAGTTGCGCCTCCAGCTCGGTGATGCTGCGGCTGACGGCCGGCTGCGTGAGACCGATCGCGTCGCCCGTGCGGCTGAAGTTGCGCGTTCGGGCGACAGAGAGGAACACCTGCAGCTGACGCAAGGTCACATTCATGATTCAGGCTCATGAAATTATTAGATAAATCGATTTTACTTTGCTTGGGGCTTGCGATCCAATCCGGCTCCAGTACTCAATCACTCAAGGGGCAGTTCGCTGCCGCGGTTCGTCATGGCTCGTTCCCGTTTTCTTCCCGACAATTTCACGCTCATGCTGATCGCCACGGTGGCGCTGGCGAGCTTCGTGCCGGTTTCCGGCCAGGCTGCGAACTTCTTCGAAGGCGTGACCACCGCCGCCGTTGCGCTGCTGTTCTTCCTGCACGGCGCCAAGCTTTCGCGCGAGGCGATCCTGGCGGGCATCGGCCACTGGCGGCTGCACCTGCTGGTGTTCGCCACAACCTTCATCCTGTTCCCGATCGTGGGCGTGGTGCTGCGCCCGGTGCTCGAGCCGCTGGTGACTGCACAGCTCTACACCGGCGTGCTCTACCTGTGCGTGCTGCCGGCCACGGTGCAGTCCGCGATCGCATTCACCGCCATGGCGCGCGGCAACATGCCGGCGGCTGTCTGCAGCGCATCGGCATCGACGCTGCTGGGCATCGTGGTGACTCCACTGCTCGTCAAGCTGGTGCTCCCGCAGGCGGGCGACGCCCAGCATGACGCGCTTGAGAGCATCGGCAAGATCATGCTGCAGCTGCTGCTGCCGTTTCTCGCGGGCCATTTCCTGCGCCCCTTCATCGGCAACTTCGTGAAGAAGAACGCCAAGGTGCTGAAGGTGGTCGACCAGGGATCGATCCTGCTGGTGGTGTTCACCGCCTTCAGTGCGGCGGTGGTGGAAGGCATCTGGCGCAAGCTGCCGGTCGAGGCGCTGCTGGGCCTGCTGCTGGTGAGCGCGATCATCCTCGCCCTGGTGCTGTGCTTCACGACCTTCATCGCGCGCAAGCTGGGCTTCAACAAGGAAGATGAGATCACGATCGTGTTCTGCGGCTCCAAGAAGAGCCTGATCAGCGGCGTTCCGATGGCGAAGGTGATCTTTCCTTCTGCCGACGCGGGGCTGATCGTGTTGCCGCTGATGATCTTCCACCAGTTGCAGTTGATGGTGTGCGCGGTGCTGGCCCAGCGCTATGCGCGCAGGCCCGAGACGCCGGATGCGGACGAGGCCGTGGCGGGCTCCGCGAAGGCTGGGGTGTGACTCTTCTCTCCTGCTTCCGCTCCTGCCCTATGCGGCCGTATCACGCGCCTTCGTGCTGCGGCGCGGGCGCGGCCTGCGCCGCAGCCTCGTTGATGGCCTTCACGCGGCTGGGCACCAGTTCACCGGCAGACTCCAGGATCGGATAGGCGATCGAGCAGATCAGCGAGTTGATGCGCTTGAGCTCGCTGATCAGGTCGATGTGCAGCGAACTGGTCTCGATGCTCTGCACCGTGTTGTCGGACAGGCGTGCAAGGTGCGTCGACGAGTAGGTGCGCTCCAGGTCGCGAAAGCGCACCTTCTCTTCCAGCAGGCGCTTGGCGTCGCGCACGTTGCCATTCAGGAACACGCTCATGCCCAGGCGCAGATTGCCGAGCAGCCGGGTGTGCAGCTCGGTGATCTCGGCCATTCCGGCTTCCGAGAACTTGCGGCCCTTCTTGATCTTCTTGTCCTCGATGTCGATGATGATGCGCTCGATGATGTCGCCGATCTGTTCCATGTTGATCGTGAAGCCGATGATGTCGGCCCAGCGCTTGCTCTCCTCTTCGCCCAGCGCTTCGCGCGAGATCTTGGTGAGGTAGTACTTGATGGACGAGTAGAGCTGGTCGACCTCGTCGTCCATCTTGCGGATGCGCAGCGCGAGCTGTTCGTCATTCTTCTGGATCACGTCGAGAATGCCGGTGAGCATGGTCTCCACCACGTCGGCCTGGTACAGGGCTTCCCGGGCCGCGCAGGAGATGGCAAGCGACGGCGTCGAAAGAGCGGAGGGATCCAGGTGCTGCGGACGCTTGTGCTTGTCCTCGACCGGCTTGGGCATCAGGCGGGTCATGAGATCGGCCACCCATTGCGTGAAGCCGATGAAGCCCACGCTGATGATCACGTTGTAGGCGAGGTGGAACAGCACCACGCCGTGGGCCTCGCCCGGCAGATAGGGCTGTACGTACTTCATCCACATGCCGATGAACGGCGACATGATCAGCACGCCAAGGATCTTGAACACCATGTTGCCGACGGTGACCTGGCGTACCTCGACGGCCGATTTGGCCGTCGTCATCACGGCCAGCAGGCCGCTGCCGAGATTGGCGCCAAGCACCAGGCCCAGGGCGACATCGAGGGGCACCACGTGCGACGCGGCCATGGCCGAGATCAGCAGCACGATGGCCAAGCTCGAATATGCCATCACGGCGAGCACGCAGCCCATGAACAGTTCCAGCGTGATGTCGCTGCTGATCGACGTGAGCATGGCCTTGATGAGGGGCGAGGCCAGCATCGGGCCGCTGGCCTGGACCACCATCTCCAGCGCGAGCAGCATCAGGCCCAGCCCGATGAGCACACGGCCCACCCGGCCCGCCGTGCTGGCCTGGCGCGTGACGAACAGGACCACGCCGACCAGGATGAACACCGGCGACAGCCAGGAAAGATCGACGGAAAACAGCACCGACATCAGCGCCGTGCCCACGTCCGCGCCCCGCATGACGGCCAGCGCTGCGGGCAGGGCGATCAATCCCTGGCCAACGAAGGACGAGGTCATCAGCGACGTGGCGGTGCTGGACTGCACGAGTGCCGTGACGCCCATGCCCGAGAGCGCCGCAGTAAACCGGTTGCCCATGCTGCGGGCAAGAAGGGATCGAAGGTTGGCCCCGAAGACGCGCAGCACGCCGGTCCGCACCAGGTGGCTTCCCCACACGAGTAACGCTATGGCGGCTAATAAATTCAACAAATGCTTCACTGTCGCTCGAGTCTACATCCATGTGACAGAAATGTGGCGGTCATGGGGATGGGGCCGTCGGCCCCTCGTCAGCCCACAGCAAGCCCCTGTTTCTGCAACGGCGAAGGCGGGATTGCCGTTTGGCGATTACCCGGACGACATTCGAAGGGGGAGCACACCTACAATCAGGCGCGGCCTTCGTGCCGCCTCGCGCCCCGGACCGTACACGCCGTGCGCGCGATGCCCATTCTGAATCCGGGAGACATCCATGACGACAACGAGTGACGGATCATCCGCACGCAAGAACAACACGCTCAAGCGAACCGCGCTGGCAGGACTCATGGCGCTGGCCTTTGCGGCCATGCCCGCCCATGCGCAGCAGGCACCCCAGGCCGCTCCGGCCGCCGCGGGTGCGGTCGCATCGCCGCTCGCGCAGGCACTGCATGCGCAGATCGACGAGCGCGCCAAGGCCATCGAACAGCAGCTGATCGCCTGGCGCCGCGACATCCACCAGCACCCGGAACTCGGCAACCTGGAAACCCGTACCGCGGGGCTCGTCGCTGATCACTTGCGCAAGCTCGGCATGGACGTGAAGACCGGCGTGGCTGTGACCGGCGTGGTCGGCCTGCTCAAGGGCGGCAAGCCGGGCCCTGTGGTGGCGCTTCGCGCAGACATGGACGCGCTGCCGGTGAAGGAGCAGAACGACCTGCCGTTCGCCTCCAAGGCCAGAAGCATCAACCTCGGCAAGGAGGTCGACGTCATGCATGCCTGCGGACACGACACCCATACCGCCATGCTCATGGCCACGGCCGAGGTGCTGGCCGGCATGAAGGACCAGTTGCCGGGCAGCGTGAAGTTCATCTTCCAGCCTGCCGAAGAGTCGCCGGCCACGTTCGAGCCCGACGGCGAGAAGATCTGGGGAGCCAAGCAGATGGTCAAGGAAGGCGTGATGCAGAACCCCAAGGTCGACGCGGTTTTCGGCCTGCATGTGTCGAGCGCCTATCCCGCAGGCTACATCGCCTGGCGTCCGGGCCCGGCCATGTCGGCCGTGGACCAGTTCTGGATCGACGTGACCGGCAAGCAGACGCACGGCGCGCGCCCCTGGTCGGGCATCGATCCCATCGTCGCCAGCGCGCAGATCGTCACGGGCATCCAGACCATCATCAGCCGCCAGTCCAACATCGGCCTGGAGCCTGCCGTGGTCACCGTGGGCGCGATCAACGGCGGCAACCGCATGAACATCATTCCGGAAAAGGTCTCGATGATCGGCACCATCCGCACGTATGACGAAGGCATGAAGAAGGATATCCACAAGCGCCTGGCCCATACGGCCGAGCACATCGCAGAGAGCTCGGGCGCCAAGGCCAAGGTGAAGGTGGTCGAGCTGTACAACGCGGTGGTGAACCCTCCCGATCTCGTCGCGCAGATGTCGCCCACGCTCGAGCGCGTGGCGGGCAAGGGCAACTTCGGCCTGCAGCCCAAGTCCCAGGCGTCGGAAGACTTCTCGTTCTACCAGCAGGAGGCGCCCGGCATGTTCTTCTACCTGGGCGTGACACCCAAGGACAAGGACCCGAACACCGCGCCGAACAATCACTCGCCACTGTTCTTCGCGGATGAGTCGGCCATGATCTACGGCGTGCGCGCGATGTCGAACATGGCGGTGGACTACATGCTGGCGGCGCAGAAGAACTGAGCTGCGCTGCCTACGCCCCGAAAAAAAGCCCGTTGAGCACCTTGCCCGACGGGCTTTTTTCATGATGGCGGGGGCTACGTTGCGATGGGGCGTACGGGTGATTGTGTCGATGCAACCTCAGCGAAACGGATGCGGCCCGTCGAACGCGCCGCACGCGGCCATGTGCGTCACCATGCGGCCGCCGTCGGGCAGGGCGTGCAGTGCGTAGGCGGGTGGCTCGAGGGTCCACATCAACGGCGCATCCGGCGAGAGGTCCAAGTTGATCTGGTGTGCGGGCGACGGGATCGTGGAGGCGATCGTTCCTCCGAAGCGCACCTGGATGCTGCGGTGCATGTGGCCGCAGATGATGCGCTCCACGTTCGGGTGGCGTGCCACGATGGCCTCCAGCTCCCTGGCTCCGGTCTGCAGGCCGTAGTGGTCCATGCCGCCGATCAGCGTCTGGAACGGCGGGTGGTGCATGGCGATCACCACCGGCCGCTCGCCCTGGCTGGAGAGTTCCGCTTCCAGCCAGTCGAGGCGCTTGCTGCACAGGTTGCCCATGGGTGAGCGCGGTGTCACGGTGTCGAGCGCGATGAGCTGCAGCGATCCCACGGGCACGCTGTACTGGATGAACTCGCCGTTGCCCAGGTAGCCGTGCCGTGGAAAGCTCCTGCGCAACGGGTCGCGCTCGTCGTGGTTGCCCGGCAGCAGATGGATGGGCATGTCGCCCAGGGGCTCCAGCAGCCGGGCGAGGTGTGCGTATTCAGGCTCACGCCCGAAGTCGGTGAGATCTCCCGTGATGACCAGGGCGTCGGGGCGTTGCGGCAGCCTGCTGATGGAGGCGATGGCCTGGACCAGTCCCTCTGCGGTGTCCACGCGCCCATAGGCGAGCTGCCCCGGCTCGCGGATGTGCAGGTCGGTCAACTGCGCGAGCAGGGTCATGGCATGCTGAGGACGGTCGGCGGTGACAGGATGGGTTTGCATGGCGATAGGGCGGTACGGGAGCGGCCGGGAAGGTCACTTGTTTCAGTATCCGCGAAATCGCCGGCGGCGTACCGGAAAAACATGGTGAAACGCATTGAGGCGTTTGCTGATATCCATGATGCCGGGAGTGTGCAAAAGTAGTCGGTCCTACGGGTGTGCCGCCTCGTTCGGGTGCACCTTCCACACAAGGAGGTCCCGCATGATTCCCAAAAACACGATATGTCTCTGGTACGAACGCGATGCGCTGGAGGCCGCGAATTTCTACTCCAGAACCTTTCCGGACAGCCAAGTGCGCGCCGTGCACCATGCTCCGGGCGACTATCCCGACGGCAAGCAGGGCGACGTGCTGCTCGTCGAGTTCACGGTGGCGGGCATTCCGTGCGTGGGGCTCAATGGCGGGCCGCACTTCAAGCACAACGAGTCCTTCTCGTTCCAGATCGCCACCGAAGACCAGGAGGAGACCGACCGCCTGTGGAACGCCATTGTCGGCAACGGAGGACAGGAGAGCGATTGCGGATGGTGCAAGGACCGCTGGGGCATTTCATGGCAGATCACGCCGCGCATCCTGCTTGCCTCGTTCACCGACCCGGATCGTGCAGCGGCCAAGCGCATGTTCGACGCGATGATGACGATGAGAAAGCTCGACGTTGCGGCGCTGGAGAAGGCGAGAGCGGGTTGAACATCCTTCGCCTCGCGTGAGGTGATGTCAGGCTGTCAGTCGATCTGCGCCCCCGAGTCCTTCACGACCTTTTTCCAGTATGCCAGTTCGCCCGGCAGCGAGGCCTTGAAGCTCTGGGGGTCGGACTGCACCGATTCGGCGCCGAGGCCCTTCAGGCGCTCCCGCATGGCCGGGGTTGCGAGTACCTTCGCGACGGCGTCATGTACCTTGGCCACGATGGGCGCTGGCGTGCCCGCGGGTGCAAAAAGGCCATACCAAGACGTCACCGCGAGATCCTTGCCCAGCGGAGGTATCTCGGGTGCCAGCGACGTGGGTTTGTCGGAGGCAACGCCCAGGACGCGCAGCTTGCCGCTGCTGACAAAGGGCATCACGCCGGGGAAGCTGCCGAAGGTCATCGGCAACTGGCCAGCGACCACATCGGTAGCGGCGGCCGATGCGCCCTTGTAGGGGACATGCAGCAGTTCGACGCGCTTTTGCGTCTTGAGCATTTCACCCAGCAGGTGGTTCAGCGTGCCGTTGCCTGCCGAGGCAAACTCGACCTTGCCGGGATGGGCCTTGGCATAGGCCACCAGCTCATCGAGGTTCCTGGCGGGAAACTGGGGGTTCACGACCAGCAGATAGGGCGCAACAGCCAGTTGCATGACGGGCGTGAAGTCCTTGATCGGGTCGAACGGAATCGAAGCGTAGAGCGCCGGATTGATCGTGTAGGCGCTCTGCGCGGTGACCAGCCAGGTATTGCCGTCAGGCGCGCTGCGGGCCACCTGGCTGGTGCCCAGGTTGCCATTGGCGCCGGGGCGGTTTTCCACGATCACGGGCTGGCCAAGCGTGTTCTCGAGGCCTTGCGCGACTGCGCGCGCGATCACGTCGTTGGCACCTCCCGGTGCCTGCGGCACGATGAAGGTAATGGGCCGGGTGGGCCAATGGCTGCCCGCCTGCACCTGTGCCTGTGCCTGTGTTTGCGCCAGGGCCTGAGGAATGCCCACGCCGCTTGCCGCGAGCATTCCAAGCGATGCCAAGGCGAACAGGCGGCGCGATGGACGGATGGCGAAAGTGTTCGGTGCAGGCTTCTTCTTCATCTCGGGTACCCGTTGTCTCGTGGTTTGGAAAAGCGAAGAATAGCCGAGTCGGCGGATGTCCGGTGGCAGCGAGGAATCAGCCGTCCACCGGGTGTGCGGGTGCCTGCAGCGTCAGCTGGTAGAGCGCGAGATCGAGCCAGCGACCGAATTTGAATCCGACCTGCGGCAGCGTGCCGACATGCCGGAAGCCCAGGTGTTCATGCAGGCTGATGCTGCCCTCGTTGGCCGCATCGATGGCGCCGATGATCGCATGTACCTTGTCGCTTTGACGCGCGCGTTCAATCAGTGCGTTCATCAGCAGCTTGCCGAGACCGCGTCCGCGATGGTCCCTGTGGATGTAGACCGAATGCTCGACCGTGTACTTGTAGGCAGGATAGGCGCGAAAGCCGCCCCAGCTGCAGAAACCGACCAGAGTGCCGTCTGCGTTTTCGAGGCCGATGACGGGAAACCCGCCCTGGCGCTTCGCATCGAACCACGCGACCATGTTGTCCATGGTGCGGGGCTTGTAGTCATAGAGCGCGGTGGAGTTCTCGATGGCGTCGTTGAAGATCTCGAGGATGGCCTGCGCATGGCGCTCGAAGCTGCAGGCAACGAATGGAAGATCGGGGCGATGGGAAGGAGTGTTCATGGCCCGGAGATTCTGCACCGCGGGCAAAACCTGTGCTGCTCAGCGGTCCATGTCCTCGCGTGTCCTGGGCGGCCCGCTGGCATTCCGGCGGCTTTTGCCCGCCCGGCCTGCCTTGCTCCATTCGTAGGCCTGCCCATCGGGAGTATGCCCGTCCTCGACGGCACTCACGCCGATCTTTCCCACCATGTCGCGCAGCTCGGACGAGATCACGACATGCGCGTTGTTCGGGTCGGCGCGCAGCACCTGGCATTGCTGGAGCGCCTCGCTCATCTGCCTGTCGTCATAGTGCAGGCACGCGGGGTGCCACGAGGGAGTCTGTCCCTCGGGACTCGCGTTGTGCAGGTAGAAGACGACGATGCTCATGGCTCGGGGACCAGGTCTTACTTGCTGCGCTTCACCCGCAGCAGCTCATCGAGGATCAGGCAGACAGCCCCCACGGTGATCGCGCTGTCGGCGATGTTGAACGCGGGGAAATGCCGCCCGCTCAGGTGGAAGTCCAGGAAGTCCACGACGTAGCCGTGCTGCATGCGATCGACCACGTTGCCGATGGCACCGCCCAGGATGCTTGAGAGCGAGAAGCAGAACAGCTTCTGTCCGGGGTGCGCGCGCAACTGCCAGATGATGAACACGGCGGCCGCGAGGCCGATGCCGGTGAAGGCCCAGCGCTGCCAGCCCCCCGCGTTCGCGAGGAAGCTGAAGGCGGCGCCGGTGTTGTGCGCGCGGACGATGTTGAAGAAGCTCGTGATGTACGTGGCATCGCCGAGCTTGTAGTAGCCAAGGATCAGCACCTTGGTGAACTGGTCTGCAAGGAAGATCACCACGGCCCAGGCAAGCCAGGGCCAGATGCTTGCGCCGCCTGCGCTGGAGCCGCCGCGCGCCATGTCAGACGAACGACCGGGTTTCGCCGGCGCCATAGAGGTTGCTCACGCAGCGGCCGCACAGCGTGGGATGCTCGCTGTGGCTGCCGACGTCGCTCTGGTAGTGCCAGCAGCGGTCGCACTTGGTGTCTGCGGACGGCCTGACCTCGACGGCGAGCGCGTCACCGGCCTTGAGTTCGACCTTGGAGACGATGAGCGCGAACTTGAGGTCGGCGCCCAGCGAGGCCAGCAGGTCGTGATCTTCGGCGGCCGCCGTGAGCACGATGTCTGCCTGCAGCGAAGAGCCCACCGCGCCGCTTGCGCGCACGGCCTCGATCTCCTTGTTCACCACGTCGCGGATGGCGCGGATGCGCTCCCACTTGGCGCCGAGCGCCTCGTCTCCGGCCGGGATGCTGCCGTAGGTCTCGAGGAAGATGGAGTCGGATGCGCCAAACAGCTTCCAGGCCTCCTCTGCCGTGAACGAGAGGAACGGCGCCATCCAGCGCAGCATGGCGTGCGTGATGTGGTGGAGCGCGGTCTGCGCGCTGCGGCGTGCGTGGCTCTTCTCGCCGGTGGTGTACAGGCGGTCCTTGAGCACGTCGAGGTAGAAGCCGCCCAGGTCTTCCGAGCAGTACAACTGGAGCTTGGCGACCACGGGGTGGAATTCGTACACCTTGTAATGCGCGAGGATGTCCTGCTGCAGTGCGGCCGCGCGGCTCAGCGCGTAGCGGTCGATCTCCAGCATGTCCTCGAACGGCACGGCGTCCTTGGCGGCATCGAAGTCGCTCACGTTGGCCAGCAGGAAGCGCAGCGTATTGCGGATGCGGCGGTAGGAGTCCACCACGCGTGCAAGGATCTTGTCGTCGATGGCGAGGTCGCCCGAGTAGTCGGTCGATGCGCACCACAGGCGGATGATTTCCGCGCCCAGCTTGCCGCTCACTTCCTGCGGCGAGACGGTGTTGCCGAGCGACTTGCTCATCTTCTTGCCCTGGCCGTCCACCGTGAAACCGTGCGTGAGCAGGCCCTTGTAGGGGGCGCGGCCGAAGATCGCGGAGGCGAGCAGCAGCGAGGAGTGGAACCAGCCGCGATGCTGGTCGTGGCCTTCGAGGTACAGGTCGGCCTCGGGGCCCACGTCATGGTGCATGGCGCCGTGCGTGCCGCGCATCACATGCCAGAAGGTGGAGCCGGAGTCGAACCAGACCTCGAGGATGTCGGTGCTCTTGGTGTAGTCCCCGGCTTCTTCCGCGCCGAGGATTTCCTCGGCCGTCACGCGGCTCCAGGCCTCGATGCCGCCCTGCTCGACGATGGCGGCCGCCTGGTCGAGGATTTCCATGGTGCGTGGATGCAGCTCGCCCGAATCCTTGTGCAGGAAGAATGGGATCGGCACGCCCCAGCTGCGCTGGCGCGAGATGCACCAGTCGGGCCGTCCGGCGATCATGTCGCGCAGGCGCGACTTGCCGTTCTCGGGGTAGAAGCTGGTGTGTTCGATGGCTTCGAGCGCGATCTGGCGCAGCGTCTGCTGCGGCTTGTCGCCGGGCTTGGTGAAAACGCCTTCGCCCTCGTCCATGCGCACGAACCACTGCGCGGCGGCGCGGTAGATCACCGGTGTCTTGTGGCGCCAGCAGTGCGGATAGCTGTGGGTGATGGTGGTCGTGTTCAGCAGGCGGCCGGCCTTGTCCAGCGCCTCGAGGATGACCGGCACGGCCTTCCAGATGTGCTGGCCGCCGAACAGCGGAAAATCGGCTGCATAGGCGCCGTTGCCCTGCACGGGGTTCAGGATCTCGTCGAGCTTCATGCCATGCGCCATGCAGGAGTTGAAGTCATCGAGACCATAGGCGGGCGCGGAGTGCACGATACCGGTACCGTCCGTGGCGGTGGCGTAGTCGGCCAGGTACACGGGCGACAGGCGCCGGTAGCCGGCGTCCACGTCGTACAGCGGGTGCTCGAACTCGAGCGTGTCGAGCTTTTCGCCCTTGGCGACGGCGAGCACCTTGCCTTCGAGGTTCCAGCGCTTCATGGTGTCTTCCACCAGCGACTCGGCCACGATCAGCAGGCCGCGCGCGGTGTCGACCAGAGCGTAGTCCAGGTCGGGGTTCAGGTTCAGCGCCTGGTTGGCGGGGATGGTCCACGCGGTGGTGGTCCAGATGACGATGAAGGCGTCCTTGTCGAGCTTCGGCAGGCCGAAGGCGGCGGCCAGCCTGGCGGGTTCATGCGCCTTGAACATCACGTCCAGCGTGTTGCTCTTCTTGTCCTGGTATTCGATCTCGAACTCGGCCAGCGACGAACCGCAGTCGAAGCACCAGTACACGGGCTTGAGGCCACGGTAGACGAAGCCGCGCTCCATCACGCGCTTCAAGGCGCGCAGCTCGCCGGCCTCGTTCGCGTAGTTCATGGTCTTGTAGGGGTTGCCCCAGTCACCGAGCACGCCCAGGCGCTCGAAATCCGCCATCTGCTGGGCGATCTGCTCGGTGGCGAATGCGCGGCTCTTGGCCTGCATCTCGTCGCGCGGCAGGTTGCGGCCATGCAGCTTCTCGATGGCGTTCTCGATCGGCAGGCCATGGCAGTCCCAGCCCGGTACGTACAGTGCGTCGAAGCCTTCGAGCTGGCGGCTCTTGGTGATCATGTCCTTGAGGATCTTGTTCACCGCGTGGCCGATGTGCAACTGCCCGTTGGCATACGGAGGGCCGTCGTGCAGGATGAACTTGGGTGCGCCGCAGCGCGCGTCGCGCAGCTTCTTGTAGACGCCTTCATCCTGCCACTCCTTCACCCAGCCCGGCTCGCGCTTGGGCAGGTCGCCGCGCATCGGAAACGGGGTGTCGGGCAGGTTCAGGGTCTTGCGGTAGTCGGTTTTGTCGGACGCGTTTGTGGCTTGCTGTTTATCGGACATGAGCTGAAATCTTGAAAGCGTGCGAACCCCGCCTTGAGGGCGGGGCGCTGAATACGAGGATGATGCGAAGGGAATGTGACGGCGTGAGCGTCAAATTCGGTCGCGGGTGGTCTGACGCCGGGTTTCGGCATGCGTGGAGGCAGCAAAAAACGCGCGGGCATCTTCGCAATCCTTGGCGATACCAGCGGTGAGGGCGTCGAGGCTGTCGTATTTCAGCTCGTCGTGCAGTTTGTGCAGGAGTTCCACACGGATGATTTTACCGTATGCCCCTTCGGCCCCCAGATGGTCAGGCCATTCCAGGCAGTGGGTCTCCAGCAGAACGCGGCCGCCGTTCACGTCGTCCGGGTCGATGGAAGGCCGCACGCCAAGGTTGGCCACGCCCGGCAGCGCATGGTCCGCAAGGCCGTGCACCGCCACGGCGAAGATGCCGCTGGCGGCGGGCTTCCAGTGCTTGAAGCGCAGGTTGAGCGTGCGAAATCCGTCCTGATGCGCTCCAATGGCTGCAGATACGCCCAATTGGCGCCCCAGTTTGCGGCCGTGCACCACGTGGCCCGAGATCGAATAGGGGCGGCCCAGAAGCCGGGCCGTATCGACCAGATCGGCCTTGCCGAGCGATTCGCGGACGGCGGAGCTCGACACCCGCAGCCCGTGCACCTCGTAGCTGTTCATGCGCGCCACATCGAAGCCGTGCTCGCGGCCGGCGGCGTCGAGCATGGCGTAGTCGCCCGCCCGCCTGGCACCGAAGCGGAAATCGTCACCCACCAGCACGTACCGAGCGCCCAGGCCATGGATGATCACGTCCTGGATGAAGGCATCGGGCGACTGGCTCGCGAGCTTGTCGTTGAACGGCAGCACGATGGTCTGCTGCACGCCGCACTCGGCGAGTTCGCAGAGTTTGTCGCGCAGCGTGCCGATGCGCGCGGGCGCCAGCTCCGGCTTGTTCAGCTTCGCCGCGAAATAGTCGCGCGGATGCGGCTCGAACGTGAGCACGCAACTCTGCACGCCGCGCTGGCGTGCCTCGTTGTTGAGCAGGGCCAGCATGGCCTGGTGCCCGCGGTGCACACCATCGAAGTTGCCGATGGTCAGCGCACATGCCTCTGCGACACCTGGGTGGTGCAAGCCTCGGAAGATTTTCATCGCTTTACTTTTCTTTTGATAGCGGTTGGCCAGCAATTACAGGGCAAAAGACGCCAATTCGTCACGAAAAGAGTATATTGTGAGCCAGTCGGTTGTCCAGGCAATGCCGAGGCAATCCGACACTGCTTATCTGCGTTCCGAGTCTTGTTTTTCAACGGTACAGGAGGCGTGCGGTGAAGGTGTTGAAGCTGTCGGCCCAAGGTTTGCCGCAATCGTGGATCTCGCTGGAACAGGCGGTGACCCACTATGCGGCCGGTGAGGTGCGCTGGGAGCTCGGCGCGCAGGTCGCGCTGTTCCGTGGCGGCCACAACGCGGTCACGGGCGCACAGTCGCAGATCGCGGTCAGCAGCATCATCGGCACCAAGGGCGTTCCCGCCATCGATCCCTTCGAGCTCAAGCCCACGCTTTCCAACAGCAAGCTCTTCATCCGCGATCGCAACGTCTGCGCCTACTGCGGAGGCCATTTCCACGAGGACGATCTCACGCGCGAACACATCGTGCCGTTCGCGCGCAACGGCCAGGACCACTGGATGAACGTGGTCACCGCCTGCCGCCCGTGCAACCATCGCAAGGGGCCGCGCACGCCCGAGCAGGCGCACATGCCGCTGCTCTATACGCCCTACGTGCCGAGCCTGTGGGAGGACTTCATACTGCGCAACCGCCGTATCCTGGCGGACCAGATGGAGTTTCTGATGGCCCACGTGCCCAAATCCTCGCGCCTCCTGAACAGCTGACCAGAAGCTCGGGCTTTCAATTTTTTTGCGGAATACCGGGGTGGATGGGGGTGCGTGACGAACTCATTTGTGGCGCTTCGGGTGAGAGTCTTCGTTTGGAGGTGCTGATTGCGAAGGCGGTCGTTCTGAAAGCGTCATTCCCTGGCAGCGCGTGATGCACTTGTCGAAGCTGGTTGCCTGGTTTCTTGGTTGCACGCTTTATGCAATTTCCAACCGACAACATCTTTTTTTATTCTTTGTTGTGATTTGAACGCCGGCCTACATTGAAGTCGATCGCCATCACCCGATGGCTCTCACGACGATTGATGAGGTGAGCGGACATGAGCACTGTAGAACTGGAATTGGATGCGACCTTGGCGCCGGCCCTGCGGCAGGCGATCGCCATCGCGCAGGAGCAGGATTTGCCCTTTGCCGGAAGCGTCACGCCGGCGCAGGCGTGGGATCTGGTGGAAAGCGGGCAGGCCACGCTCGTCGACGTGCGCTCGGCGGAGGAGCGCAAGTTTGTCGGCCATGTGCCGGGCAGCCAGCATGTCGCATGGGCCAGTGGCACGGCGCTCAACCGCAATCCGCGCTTTGCGCGCGAGCTCGCGGCCCTGGTCGCCAGGCTGCCGGAGAGTGGTGACCGGCCACCCGTGATCCTGCTGCTGTGCCGCAGCGGCAAACGCTCCGCTCTCGCGGCACAGGAGGCTGCGAAGGCCGGGATCGAATGGGTTTTCAACGTGAGCGAAGGGTTCGAGGGCGACCTCGATGCCGGGCAGCAGCGCGGACATTTCAACGGCTGGCGCTTCCACGGCCTGCCCTGGGTGCAGGACTGACGCCATGAGTTCCTTCGACATTCCGGAAATCGTCCGGCAACTGCGTGTGGTGCGTGACCAATGGCGTGAGAAGCAGAACCGCACCGATACCGAATTCCGCGAATTTCCGTCGCGCGATGCCGTCACGGGGGCCGTGGAGGCGCTCAAGGGCGTGCTGTTCCCGTTGCGCCTCGGCCCGCCCGAGTTGCGGCATGCAAGCGAGGATTTCTACGTGGGCCACACGCTGGATGCCGCACTGCATGTCCTGCAGGCCCAGGCGCGCATCGAGCTGCACTACCGCCAACGTGGCGGAGCCGTCTCCGAAAGCGACATCGATGCGCAGGCGCTGAATGCGATTCATGCCTTCGCGCACAGTCTTCCCCAGTTGCGCCAGCTGCTCGACACCGACGTGCTGGCTGCTTTCCAGGGCGATCCGGCGGCGCGCAGCGTGGACGAGGTAGTGCTGAGCTATCCGGGGGTGCTGGCACTGATCCACCATCGCTTGGCGCACACACTGTATCGATTGCAACTGCCGCTTCTGGCGCGCATCGTATCGGAGCTTGCGCACAGCCAGACGGGAATCGACATCCATCCGGGCGCGCAGATAGGACCGGGCTGCTTCATCGATCACGGCACCGGCGTGGTGATCGGCGAGACCGCGCAGATCGGCAGCAACGTGCGCATCTACCAGGCGGTGACGCTGGGTGCCAAGCGTTTTCCCAAGGACGCCCAGGGCCACTTGCAGAAGGGGTGGGCGCGCCATCCCATCGTCCAGGACGACGTGGTGATCTATGCCGGGGCCACCATCCTGGGCCGGGTGACCATAGGCCGGGGCGCCGTGATCGGCGGCAATGTCTGGATCACCGACGACGTGCCGGCAGGCGCGAACGTGACGCAGGCACGGTTGCAAAGGGACACCGACGCAGCGCCCTCCGTAGCGGTGCAGGCACCGGCGGATGAAGCCCGCGCAACAGCATGAGAGGCATGCCATGACACAGCACAGCCTTGTCCATGACTTCGGTATTGCCGTGCGGCAGCTGCGCGAGTCGCGCGGATGGTCGCAGGAACTCCTGGCCGAGCAGTCCAACCTGCATCGCACCTATGTGGGCGAGGTGGAACGCGGCCTCGTCACGCCGTCGCTCGTCACGCTGCACAAGCTCTCGGGTGCGCTCGGGGTGGGGGCTGCCGAACTGCTGGCACGCGCAGAGCAGATCGCGGTGCTTCGCAGCACGCAGCACCTGCGCTTGACGGCTATGGCCTGTTGAGTGCGCGAGCGGCGCCATCAACACTGCAGGGCATGGCTTAGGCGTCATCCGCTTCTTTGCCCTTCTCTTTTCTCCCTTCCTTCCTCGATCGCCCTTCTTTTCTTCTTCTTCTTCTTCTTCTTCTTTCTTTCGTTCTTCTTCACAGCGAATTTTCCAGGAGTCCTGATCCATGAATGCAACCGTAGGCGGTACCACCGCGCTGGGCGACAACGCAGCGCGCCAGCTGGCCAATGCCACCAAGACCGCACCCCAACTGGCCACCATCAGCCCGCGCTGGCTCACGCATCTGCTGCAATGGGTACCGGTGGAGGCGGGCATCTACCGCGTCAACCAGGTGAAGAATCCGGAGGCCATCAAGGTCACCTGCACGGCCAAGGAGCATGAGAACCAGTTGCCGCGTACCTTCGTCGACTACGAAGAGAAGCCGCGGGAGTACTTCCTGAATGCGGTCTCCACCGTTCTCGACGTGCACACGCGCATCTCCGATCTCTACAGCAGCCCGCACGACCAGATCAAGGAACAGTTGCGCCTGACCATCGAGACCATCAAGGAGAACCAGGAAAGCGAACTCATCAACAACCCGGAGTACGGCCTGCTCGCACAGGTCACCGACGAGCAGCGCATCTTTCCGCTGACCGGTGCGCCCACGCCGGACGACCTCGATGAGTTGCTCACCAAGGTGTGGAAGGAGCCCGCCTTCTTCCTGGCGCATCCGCTGACGATCGCCGCGTTCGGCCGCGAGGCCACGCGTCGCGGAACGCCTCCGCCCACGGTGAGCCTGTTCGGTTCGCAGTTCATCACGTGGCGCGGCGTTCCATTGATTCCCTCGGACAAGGTGCCCGTGGCCGACGGCAAGTCCAAGATCCTGCTGCTGCGCGTGGGCGATCGTCGCCAGGGCGTCGTGGGTCTGTTCCAGCCGGGCCTGCCGGGCGAGCAGAGTCCGGGCCTGTCGGTGCGCTTCATGGGCATCAACAACCATGCGATCGCGTCGTACCTGATCTCGTTGTATTGCTCGCTGGCGGTGCTCACACCCGACGCGATCGCGGTACTCGACGATGTGGAGATCACGCGCTATCACGACTACTCCGTGCTCGACACCTACAAGTAAGCCACGACGAAAGGAAGCGCTTTGACGTCCAGCACCTCACTGCCTGCGCTCGGTCACGAGCCGCAGAGCCCGCTAGACACGCAGTTGCTCGCGCAGCTGGCGACTGCGATTTTCCGTGACAGGGCGGATGCACCCGCACTGGCGCAGCGCCCTGTCGGCGTGCAGCCGCCGCACAATCCCGCTCCCGCAGGATCGCCGCTTGCAAGCGCTGCAGGTTTTTCACCCAATGTGCCGGGCACGCCGATTCCGCTGGGCCAGGTCCCGGGCAGCAATCTGCTGCCCAGCAACCCCGCCCAGGTGCTGACGCTGGGCCATCGCGCTCCGGCCGGGTTGCCGAAGGCGCAGGCGGGCAACGGTGTTCCGGATCTTGCGTTTGCGGCATTGCCGGGCTATGAGCCGCGCCTGTCGGGGCTGACGGCGGCGGCTCCGGTCGCCAGTGCTGCGCCGGCGGCGGCCTTTGCAGATCCTGCAGCCCATGCGAGCACAGCCCCGCAGTTCTATTTCGTGGACGCGGTGCGCCTGCCGAGCGGCTTTGTCACGCCACCCAAGGACCACCCGCTGGGCGCGCATGCGCAGCAGCTGCCGGCTCAGCAGGACCGCCATCCGGGCTTTGACGTGCATGCCGTGCGGCGCGATTTCCCGATTCTCTCGGAGCGCATCCATGGCAAGCAGCTCATCTGGCTCGACAACGCGGCCACGACCCACAAGCCGCGCCAGGTGATCGAGCGCATCAAGTATTTCTACGAGCATGAGAACTCGAACATCCATCGCGCGGCACACGTTCTGGCGGCGCGCGCGACGGATGCCTACGAGCATGCGCGCGAGGTGGTGCGCCGGTTCATCAACGCGCCCGACGTGAACGAGGTGATCTTCGTGCGCGGTACGACCGAGGCCATCAATCTGGTGGCCAAGAGCTGGGGCGGCAAGCATGTGGGCGAAGGCGACGAGATCATCGTCTCGCACCTGGAACACCATGCCAACATCGTGCCGTGGCAACAGCTTGCCGAGGCCAGGGGCGCCAAGCTGCGCGTGATTCCGGTGGATGACGAGGGGCAGATCCTGCTCGGCGAGTACCGCAAGCTCATCAATGACCGCACGAAGATCGTCGCCATCGGGCATGTGTCGAACACGCTCGGTACGGTGGTGCCCGTGAAGGAGGTGGTGCAGATCGCAAGGCAGCATGGCATCGTCACGCTGGTCGATGGCGCGCAGTCGATCGCGCACACGCCGGTGGATGTGCAGGACATCGGCGCGGACTTCTTCGTCTTCTCGGGCCACAAGATCTTCGCGCCCACGGGTATTGGCGTGCTCTGGGGACGCCGCTCGGTGCTCGAGGACATGCCGCCATGGCAGGGCGGGGGCAACATGATTGCCGACGTGACTTTCGAGAAGACGGTGTTCCAGCCGCTGCCCAACACCTTCGAGGCCGGCACGGGCAACATCGCCGACGCGGTGGGGCTGGGCGCCGCGCTGGAATATGTGGAGCGGCTCGGTATCGAGAACATCAGCCGCTACGAGCATGCCCTCGTGGACTACGGCATGCAGCAACTGGGACAGATACCGGGGCTGAGGCTGATCGGTACGGTGCCGGGCAAGGCCAGCGTGCTGTCGTTCACGCTCGAGGGCTATACCACCGATGAGGTGGGCAAGGCGCTCAATGCCGAAGGCATCGCGGTGCGCACCGGCCACCATTGCGCGCAGCCGATCCTGCGGCGCTTCGGCGTGGAGACGACGGTGCGGCCTTCGCTCGCGTTCTACAACACCTTCGAGGAAATCGACGACTTGGTGCGTGTCGTGCGGCGGCTGGCGGGGCAGCGGCGCTGACGATGCCGGCGGAGGGTGTCGGCGGAGCCGCTCAGTAGGTTTCCAGATGCAGGCGGCCTTGCTGCTTCAGGCGGGCCGCCACCCCGTCCCAGTCCATGCCGGCCTGCACGATCACGTCGCGCAGCGCCAGCACCACGCCTTCCTCCATGCTCTTGAGGCCGCAGACGAAGATGTGGGTGTTCTCGTCGCGCAGCAGTGCCGCGAGGTCCGCCGCGCGCTCGCGCATGGCATCCTGCACATAGCGTCTGGGCTGGCCGGGCACGCGCGAGAACGCGAAGTTGTTGTCGATGAAATCCTTGGGCAGGCTCTGCAGCGGACCGAAGTAGGGCAACTCCTGCGGCGTGCGCGCACCGAAGAACAGCATGAGCTTGCCACCATCGAATTTGCCGCTCTTGCGCAGCCTGCGGCGCCACTCGGTCATCGCGCGCATGGGGGCGCTGCCCGTGCCGGTGCAGATCATCACGATGTGCGAGCGCGGGTGGTTGGGCATCAGGAACGAGTGCCCGAACGGACCGATCACCTGCACCGTGTCGCCCACCTTCAGGTCGCACAGGTAGTTGCTGGCCACGCCGCGAACCGGCCTGCCTTCATGGTCGGCCGTCACGCGCTTCACCGTGAGTGCGGCATTGTTGTAGCCGGGGCGCTCGCCATTGCGCGCGCTTGCGATGGAGTATTGCCGTGCCACATGCGGCCGGCCGGTGGCATCCGTTCCCGGGGGGATGATGCCGACCGATTGGCCTTCGAGCACGGGGAAAGGCATGGAGCCAAAGTCCAGCACGATGTGGTGCGTCTCGTTGTCGAAACCCGCCTCCGTGCAGTTGATGTTGCCGACCACCGTGGCGGTGACCGGGTTCTTCGGACCATGCAGGTTGGTGTAGGCATGCGCTGCGGACCAGGGGGGAACCGTGGCGCCGAACGAGGCTGCACGAAACGATTCCTGCACGGATTGCTCGACGCTCGATGCGCTGCTTGCGCTGGCGCGGGTACTGGTGCTACTGCCGGTGCCACTGCCTGTACTCTCGGCGGCGGCCGCGATCACGGCCTGGGCCTGGCTCAGGTCCTGCACGTCGGAGGCGGCAGCCGCGAGCTGCTCGGCGGAGAGCGCGGGCGGCAGCTCGTCCCATCCATACTGCGCATCGATGGGGTAAGGCTCTGCCGCGGGCACCTTGCGCCAGTTGTCGATGGCGCCCGTGGGGCAGGGCGAGATGCAATCCATGCAGCCGTTGCACTTGTCGGCCATGACGACGTAGTTGGTGTCGTCATGCGTGATTGCATCGATGGGACAGGTGGCCTCGCAGGTATTGCAGCGGATGCAGATTTCGGGATCGATCAGATGCTGGTTGAGGATGCCGTTGGCGATCAGTGTGGTGGTGGTCATGGGGTCATCTCCTCAGAACGTGCTGACGATCTCCACGCAGGTCGTGCAGGCTCGGCCTCGGGCGGTCTGCCGCAGTCGCTGCAGGCGCGAGCGGCAGGCGGATCGATGCATTACTGGAACTTCACATAGTCAAAGTCCACTGGCTGGCGGTTGATGCCCATGACCGGCGGTGCGATCCAGCCCGCGAACTTTCCGGGTGCGAGGCACTGCTTCATCAGCGATGCCACGAAGCTGCGATCTCCGTCCGTGGGCAGCCACTCGTTCTTGCGCGACTCCCATTCCTGCTCCGTCACCGGGCGGCCGTCAGGGCTCATGCGCACGCCGGCGAGCGCGCCGATCTGGCGGTTGAAGGCCTTGTGCGGCACGGAGAGGCGAAAGTCGATGCCGGCCTTTTCCATCACCTTGTTCCAGCGCGCCACACCGGCGTTGGAGTCCTTGATGTAGTCGTCGCGCAGCACTTCGTTGAGTGCATTGAGCATCGGCACATCCTTTTCCTGCAGCTTGCCGTCCACCACCTCGAGCACCTTGTAGCTCTGGTCGTGCAGCGCATGGTCGTCGGCACGCTTGCCCTCCTCATAGCGGCCCTTGAGGCCGGAGCTGTAGAACGTGGCGGCGTTGCTCGACTGGTCGGCGCCGAACAGGTCGATGGTCACGCTGTAGTGGAAGTTCAGGTAGCGCTGCATGGTGGGCAGGTCGATCACGCCCGCGGCACGCAGCTTGTTGACGTCGTCGGTACCGAGTTCATTCATGACCTGGCATGTGCGCTGCAGCACGCGCGAGACGCCCGATTCGCCCACGAACATGTGGTGGGCTTCCTCGGTCAGCATGAACCGGGTGGTGCGCGCCAGCGGATCGAATGCGCTCTCGGCGAGGGCGGCGAGCTGGAACTTGCCGTCGCGATCGGTGAAGTAGGTGAACATGAAGAACGACAGCCAGTCGGGCGTCTTCTCGTTGAATGCACCCAGGATGCGCGGATTGTTCTCGTCGCCCGACTGGCGCTCGAGCAGCGCCTCGGCTTCCTCGCGGCCATCGCGGCCGAAGTACTTGTGCAGCAGGTACACCATGGCCCACAGATGGCGGCCTTCCTCGACGTTGACCTGGAAGAGGTTGCGCAGGTCATAGAGCGAGGGTGCCGTCAGGCCGAGGTGGCGCTGCTGCTCCACAGAGGCGGGTTCGGTGTCGCCCTGCGTGACGATGATGCGGCGCAGGTTGGCGCGGTGCTCCCCGGGTACTTCCTGCCAGGCCTTCTCGCCCTTGTGATCCCCGAAATGGATCGTGCGATCCTGCTCCGCGGGGTTGAGGAAGATGCCCCAGCGGTAGTCGCGCATCTTCACGTAGCCGAACTGCGCCCAGCCCTGCGGGTCCACGCTGACCGCCGTGCGCAGGTAGACGTCGTAATGGGTCGAGCCCTCGGGGCCCACGTCGTCCCACCACTTGATGAAGTTGGGCTGCCAGCTCTCCAGGGCGCGCTGCAGCGTGCGGTCGCCGCTCAGGTCCACGTTGTTGGGAATCTTGACGCTGTAGTCGATCGTGCTCATCTCTCGTGTCTCCTTTGAAGCTTGCTGTGGATGGGTCAGACGCGGTTGAAGTCGAATCCCGCCTTCTGGCCGGAGCCATAGAGCTTGAGCGCGCCTTTTTCGCCCACTGCGTTGGGGCGAATGAAGATCCAGTTCTGCCATGCCGAGAGGCGTCCGAAGATGCGCGTGAGCATGTTCTCCCGACCGTTGAAGCGCAGGTTCGCCTCGAGGCCCGTGAGCGCATCGGAGGACATGGCGGCGCGTTCCTCGATGGCGATGCGGACTTCGTCATCCCAGTCGATGTCGTCCAGCGCGGCGGTCACCAACCCGATCCTCGCGGCCTCGTCTCCGGACAGGGATTGGCCGACGGCGGCGCGCACGGCCTCAAGCGGGCCGGGTTCATCGTGGAAGCGGCGCTGCAGGCGGCTCTGTCCGTTCACGAGCGGCAGAAGGCCGAAGTTGAATTCGTCCAGCTGCAACCGGGGTTCGCGTTCGGGCTCGTCGGGCAGCACCAGCATGTAGCAGCGGTCTGCGGCCAAGGCGAATTCCGCGAACATGCCGGCAAAGCACGAGCCCGGCTCGACGAGTGCGAACAGCGAGCGCGAGGACACGTCGATGCGCGCGAACGTGCGGCGCAGCAGGCCGAGGGTCTCGTGCACCAGCCAATGCTCCCTGTGCGCGAGCATGGCGGCGTCCGCCGCGAGCACCTGGGCCGCATCGCCCTCGGTCTTGAAGATCCAGGTGCCGATGTCGAGCTCGTTGGTGCGCAGGTGCAGGATGGCATCGTCGAGTTCGCGGCCCATGGCGAGCGGCCACCATGCGGCGCCGGCCTTCTCGATGGCGTCGATGCCGGCGGGCTGCTCGCCCTGCGGTGCCTTCACCGTGAAGGTGGCCGTGCGCCGGCTGCGGTCGATCTCGATGTGCACGTGGGTGTAGCGCAGGCTGTCGGCGGATTCCTCGCGTTCGATGCGGGTGAGGCGGATGCCCTGCGCCTGGGCGGGCCGCCGGCTCCCCTCGGCCAGCCGGTTCGCGCGTTCGGCCACGACGTCGGCAAACTGTGCGGGTTTGGCGATGGCATCGACCAGGCGCCAGTCCACGGCCCGCTGGCCACGCACGCCTTCCACGCTGGTGCAGAAGATGTCCGCGAGGTCGCTGCGCACATGGCGCTTGTCGGTCACGCGCGTGAGGCCGCCGGTGCCGGGAAGCACGCCGAGCAGCGGCACCTCCGGCAGCGAGACGGAAGAGGAACGGTCGTCGATCAGCACGATATCGTCGCACGCCAGCGCGAGCTCGTAGCCACCGCCTGCGCAGGCGCCGTTCACGGCCGCCACGAACTTGAGTCCGCTGTGCTGCGAGCTGTCCTCGATTCCGTTGCGCGTCTCGTTGGTGAACTTGCAGAAATTCACCTTCCATGCATGCGAGGACACACCCAGCATGAAGATGTTCGCGCCCGAGCAGAAGATGCGGTCCTTGCCGCTGGTGACGATCACCGTGCGCACCTGGGGGTGCTCGAAGCGGATCCGGTTGAGCGCGTCATGAAGCTCGATGTCCACGCCCAGGTCGTAGCTGTTGAGCTTGAGCTTGTAGCCGGGACGGATGCCTCCGTCCTCCGCGATGTCGAGTCGCATGCGCGCGATCTGTCCGTCCACGTCGAACGACCAGTGACGGTACTGCGACGGCTCGATGCGGTAATCGACGATGGGTTGCTGCTGTGTCATGTCGTCCTCTTCGGATGAAAGATAGTGCTTCTATCTCGATGTCATGAGCACAATTATGCATGTTTTGAAAATGACTGCACATCGGAACATGCAGTATTTTGCATTTTCAGGGTAAATACTGACTGCAGGAGCCGGTTCTGCCGAGCTGCGGCATCCAGAGATGCCGCAGCCTCTCATCCATGGAGTGATCCTCCGTTCAGGGCGCGATCGCGCGATCGGCCTTCTTGGCTGCACCGCGTAGTTCCGCGGCGCGTGCGGCGGTGATGTCCGCGCGCTGTCCGCCCATCTGCCCGCGCACATAGTTGGCAAGGTCGGCCACCGCCTGGTCATCGAGCTCGTGGGCGAAACCGGGCATGCCGGGCAGGGTGGTCGGACCCGCCTGCTCTCCCGTGCGTCGGGGCAGGCCGACCAGAATCGACAGCACGAGGTTGCGGCCGTCTGCCTGGCGCACCGTGCTGTTGCCGTGCAACGGGGGCATGGTGAGTTGGCGTCCGAGTCCCTCGGATCCGTGGCAACTCGCACACAGCGCCATGTAGTGGCTGCGGCCCGCGGCAAGCGAGGTGGTGTCGATGGGGGCAACGGGTTGCGGCGGCGGCGGTGCGTCGCCCAGCAGGAACGTGACCATCGCCCTGGCATCGGCATCGCTCAGGTATTGCGTGCTGTTGGCAATGACCGGGTGCATTTCGTCGAACGCGCTGCCGGACGCGGAATAGCCGCGCCGCAGGAACTGCTCCAGGCTCTCGGCGCTCCAGCCGCGCTCGGCCAGTTGCCCGGCAGTGATGCCGGGTGCGGAAAACAGTCCCAGGGTGCCGCCGGCAAGCCAGTGCGACTTCTCCATGCCGCCGAGCGCGCTGCGCGGCGTATGGCATTCGGCGCAGTGGCCCATTACGTTGCCCAGGTAGCGGCCACGCTGCCATTCGGCGCTCTGGCCCTGCGAGGCCGTGGGCAGTTCATCCCCGCGCAAGTAGAGCATCTTCCAGCCGAGCATGAGCACGCGCAGGTTGAACGGAAAGGGCATCTGCGGCTTCTGGTTGGGTGTGGCAGCCGCGGGCTGGTTCATCAGGTAGCCGTAGATCAGGTCGGCGTCCTCGCGCTTCATGCGGTGGTAGGACGCGTAGGGCATGGCAGGATAGAGCTGGCGCCCGCCGGGTGCCGTACCGTTGGTGACGGCCTTGTAGAACTCATCCGCACTCCAGCGGCCGATGCCAAGGTCGGGATCGGGGGTGATGTTGGTGCCGAACACCGTACCGAAGCCGGTCTCGAGCGGCGTGCCGCCTGCGAAGGCAGGCGCCTTGCCGCTGCTGTGGCAGGCCGCGCAATCACCCATGCGTGCAAGGTACTCGCCCTGCTTGAGCTGCTGCGGTGTTACCTGGACTTTCTGCGGCTCGCGATCGGGCAGCACGTGCCGGTTCCCCATGATGGCGGCAATCGCGAACAGGACCAGCAGAACGAGGATGAGCACAGCGGCATTGCGCAGAAGGTGGCGCCTGCGGGGGCGCGTGGCGGACGCACGGGGCTGCTGCGCGTGCGGCTGCGGGGGGCTTTCCAATGGGGCGCTGTGGGGATTCATGGCGCTCATCCTTTCGTGGTGTAGCCGGGCGTGTTCAGGATCACGTCCTTCACGGCGGAGAAATAGCGCACATAGCCCGTGCAACGACACAGATGCGTGCCGAGCGACTCGGAGATCGTCTTCTCGACATCAGACTTCGCGATCGGCGCCTTGGCAAGGCGTTCGAGCAAGGCGGTCGCGCCGATCACGAAGCCGGGTGTGCAATAGCCGCACTGGAAGCTGAAGTGCTCAAGGTACTTCTGCTGCACGGGGGCCAACGCAATCACCTTGCGCTGCTGCGCAGCACCGCTGGTGTCGGCGGCGGCCTGCGCCGCATCCGCAATGCCCTCGATGGTGCGCACCCGTTTGCCCGCGAAATAGTGCGCGCCGGTGATGCAGGTGCGCATTTCCTTGCTGCCGCCCGCTTCGTCGTCAACCAGTACGACACAGGCGCGGCACTCGCCGATGCCGCAGCCCAGGCGCGAACCGGTGAGGTTTTGGTACTCGTGGAGGAAGGCAATCATGGGCAGGCCTTCGGGCACATCGACCGGGCCGACCGCCTGGCCGTTGATCGTCAGTTGAAGAGGCTTGGTGGTGAGTGGGCTCATGATGCAAGCGCCTCCTTGATCTTGGCTGGTGTCACGGGCAGGTCGTAGAAGCGCTTGCCGATGGCCTCGTGAATGCCGGTGACGATGGCGGCGACGATCGGAATCATCACCACTTCGGCGATGCCCTTGGGTGGATCGGTCTCCGAGAGCGGGGCCAGCAGTTCCGAGGTCTGCTTCCACACAGCCACCTCGTGGGCGCGCGGCAGGTGGTAACGGTGGAGGTTCCAGTCACCGTCGCCCGGGCCGCCTTCGTACAGCGGCATGGTTTCGTAGAGTGCGTGCCCTATGCCCATCGCGATGCCGCCCTCGAGCTGGCTTTTCACGAGCTCGGACACGATGGGCTTGCCACACTCCATGATGTGGTGGTGGTTCAGCACGAGCACGTCGCCCGTATCGGTGTCCACCGCGATTTCGGCGAGGGCGCCGTTGGCGCTGTAGTAGGTGACGCCCGCGTTGCCGCGCTGCGTGGGGGGATAGAAAAGATTCCGGCGAGCCAGCATCTGGTACTCGCCCGCAGTGGCCGCGCCGAGAAGCGCATCCTCGACGGGCGTTGCGGCGGCAGCGGCGGGCTGCGGTTGCTCGGGCGGTGCGGCACCAGCCACCTGGTCGGGCCTGCCATGGCGTATCGACAGCCCGTCGAGCGGCCTGCGCTCCGTTTTGCCGGCAATCTCGAAGTCCGCCTCCGCCCACTGCCAGCGATTGAAGGCATGGCCGACGGCTCCGGTCACAAGCTTCAGCTCGTAGGCCTTGCGTGCCAGCGCCTGCAGCGACAGGGGCTCCATGCCGTTGGCCGTGAGCATCCCGTTCACCCAGCGTGCATCCTCGCGGCGCACGGCATAGGGGGCGAACTGTCCGCCGCCCAGGCCCTTGCTCCAGATCGCCACGGCGGCGGGCCACAGGCCGTTCTCGAACACCACTCGCGCGGTCTCAGCGGTGGTGTGGCTGAAGAAGTAGGCCGAGTTGCTGGCGCTGCTGGGTGAGCAGAATGCGGGAGTCCATCGCGGGTTGGTCATCAGCCGGTCCTGGTCGGCCTGCGGCATCGTGAAATTGTCCCCTTCGGCCTTGAGCGGCAGCTCGGGCCAGTCGATGCGTGAGGTGTGCAACTCGTCGGCCGGCTTGCCGAACCACTGCACGCACAGCTGCGCCTGCGAGGTGCCCATGCCGGTGCCGATCTCGGTGCCCGAGATGTAGAGGATCACCCGGCCCTCGGGCGTGAACTCCACGCGCGAGAAGTTGGCTTCGCCACCGGTACCGAAATCCTTCTGCACGCATGCGAATCCCACGCCGTATTTCTGGCCCGGATGTGCGGCTTCATAGCTGGCCTTGCGCTTGGCGCGCTCGGTCCAGATCGGATGCTGGCGCGCCCGCTCCAGCACCTCGCGCGTGCGGATCGCGCCGGCGGCAATCGCCCCTTGCGTATTCTTGCCGCCCGAGGGCAGGAGATTGCGCAACCGCAGCTCGATGGGGTCGAGTTTCAGTTCGCCTGCGATCTCGTCCATCATCAGCTCGGTGGCCACCATGCTCTGCAAAGTACCGTAGCCGCGCGCCGAGCCGGCATCGAGTGCACGCGAGGACAGCGCGGTCGAGGTGAGGTCGTTCTTGGGGAAATAGTAGATCGACTGCGCTGCCGTCGCTCCCACAAGCGCTACCGAGGCCGAGAAGTTGGCGCGCCCGCCGCCGTTGCACGTCATGTTGCCGACTACGGACTGCAGCAGGCCGTTCTGGCGGTTGATCGCGAAGGTGTAGTCGATCTCGAACGCGTGGCGCTTCAGCGAGGTCTGGAACTGCTCGAAGCGGTTGTTGGCGATGCGCACAGGCTTGCCGTCGGCGTACAGCGCGATCATTGCGCCGATGAAGGGCATGGGTGCATGGTCCTTGGAGCCGTAGCCGACCGTATAGCAAGGATGCACGAACAGGTTCCTGAGCGGAAAGCGGCTTGCCTTGACCATGGCCGCAGCGCTCTCGGCCACCTCTTGCGGCGACTGCGTGGCGATCACCATGTGAAGGCTTTGGGATGCCGGGTCATACCAGCAGTTGGCATTGTCGGGCTCGAGCGCCGCGGTGTCGATCGATTGCGTGGCGTAGTGGCGCTTCATCACAAGCCAATCAGCCGGAGGCGTCGCGAGCTCGTTGGCGATCTGTTCGGCTGCACGCAGGCCATTTGCCGTGACCAGGTCGGCCTCGGCGATCTTCGGCCATACGATGGGCTTGCGTTCCTTGGGAAATAGCGTGTTGTCCTTGAGGCTTGAGTACACGTCATCGTCGAAGGGCGTCGCTCCGCCCATGCGCACGTAGCGGAACACGCCCCAGGGTTCGCGGTCCAAGGGGCCTGTCACCTTGCCGTAGCGCACCACATCCGGCGTGGCCTGCAGGCGTTCCTTCGCGAAGTGAAAGCGCGCGAAGTCGTGGTAGATGAGGAACGCCACGGCATGGCCGAGGTAGGCAGGCGTCTTGCCCTTGGGCAGCAGCACGTCCTCGCCATAGAAGGCGGGAAAGGCCACTCCGTCCCTCACAAGATCCTCGGCGGTGACGAGCCGGTCAGGCTTGAGGTCCTCGCCCAGCGCGGAGAGATCGATGTCCTCGAACAGCCGGTCCGCGAGCGTTGCGCGCACGATGAACGCATGCGACTGGGTCTGCGGCCAGTGCGGCATGTCACGCGCCCGGATGTCGCGCGCAAAGATCTTTCTGCCGGTGACCTTGGCGTGACCATCCAGTCGGAACAGGGGGGCTTGGGTACCCACGGCGCGATCGACGGGCGTGAGCAGTTTCTGCTCGAACAGCGTCGCATAGGCCCGGCTGGCCAGCGGCGCCACGAAGACACTGACGCCTGCGATGGTCAGGCCCTGCAGAAATCCCCTGCGCGAGAGGATGGCGGAGTCCGGCGGGGCGGGTGTGGCGTCTTCCGGTGGCGCGGCGGGAGCGGCACATGGAGAAGACGCTTGCAAAGACGTTTGCAACGGGCGTTGGACGCGCATGGACGCATGCTCCTTGCTGTGGTGGGGAACAGCCCGGGCATCACATCGCGGGATCGTGGATGGCGTTCAATGCGCCCGGCAAGGGTTATGAGTCACCACTCTAGGCCGCTGGCGCAGCACCCCTTGTAGGCCAAGCGCGTCAAATGGTTGTGCATGCAGTTCAGTTCAGTGCGCAACCAGCGCCTTCAGCTGGGCCAGGCTCTGCTCCAGTGTTCTGCCGCTGGTGTCGAGCACATGGTCGGCCTTGGAGTAGAACTCGCGGCGACCGTCCAGGATGCGCCGCAGGTCGTCCATGGCTTCCGGGTTCGCCGCCATGGGCCGCGTATCGCCCTGTGCGATCACGCGGCCCATGTGTTCCTCGGGCTGGGCCTGCAGCCACACCGTGGTGCAATGCGACAGCAGTTCGTTGAAGGTGGCCGGATCGGAGACGATGCCGCCCGGCGTGGCGATCACCACGTCGGTGTGGATCTGCACGGTCTCCTCGAGCGCGCGGCGTTCGTAGCGGCGGTATCCGCTCACGCCATAGAGATCGTAGATCTCGCGCACGCTGCAGCCGGCCAGCGCCTCGATCTCGTGGTTCAGCTCGACGAAGGTCACGCCCAGCGCATCGGCCAGCATGCGGGCGAGCGTGGACTTGCCCGCGCCGCGCAGGCCGATCAACGCAATGCGTGAGTGCCGATGCCGGTCGCCGCTGGGAGCCGTGCCCAGGAGCTCGCCGGCGGCCATGCGCACGCGGCGCAGTTCGTCTTCATTGCGGTGTTCCAGGAGCTCGCGAATCAGCAGCCATTCGGCGCTGGAGGTGGTGACGTCGCCCAGCAGCTCTGCCATGGAGCACTGCAGTGCCTGCGAGATCTGGTGCAACACCAGGATGGACACGTTACCCGTGCCGTATTCGAGGTTGGCAAGATGCCGCTCCGACACCTCGGCACTCACCGCCAGGCTGCGGCGCGTGAGCCCGCGTCGCGCCCGCAGCTCGCGCACGCGCTCGCCCAGGGCGTGCAGCAGCTGGTTCCTGCCGGCGGCCTCGGATGAACCGTCCGGTCCCTCATCACCCGCTGGGTGCTCCGCTTGCATCTGCTCCATAAGACTTCCTGATAGAAGGCACGAATCATAAACACTGGCTTGCAACGCGATGCGGCCGGGGGTGAGAACGCACCCGCCAGGTTCGCTTTGCTTCCAAGGGTTAGTACGAGTTATGCAATATAGTGCTTGACACTGCATTGTATCCTAATTATCTTTCATGTACACGCACAATAATGCATGTGAAAGATGCCGATGGCGTTTCTGACATGCGCAATGGAGACATCCTATGAATGCATCGAATGGATCGCAGGCGGGGCCAGCCCTCTGGCGGATCATGGACGGCGGGTGGGCATCATGAGCGAACTGTTGCTCAACCATGTGAGTGGACGCTGGCAGGCAGGAAGTGGTGCTGGCGCTGTGCTGCGCGACCCGGTGCTCGGCACGGAACTGGTGCGGGTGGATGCCTCCGGCATCGATCTGGCGGGCGCCTTCGCCTTTGCCCGCGATACCGGAGGCGCGGCGTTGCGCGGCATGACCTATGGGGAGCGCGCAGGACTGCTGGCGGCGATTGCCGCCGTGCTGCAGCAGCACCGCGATGCGTACTACGAGATTTCCACCGCCAACTCCGGTACGGTCAAGAACGACACGGCCGTCGACGTGGACGGGGCCATCTACACGCTGGGCCAGTATGCGCGCTGGGGCGCATCATTAGGCTCGGTGCGCCACCTGCAAGACGGCGATGCCGTAGCGCTTGCCAAGGACGGGGTGTTCCGGTCGCAGCATGTGCAGGTGCCCACGCAGGGCGTGGCGCTGTTCATCAATGCATTCAACTTTCCCTCATGGGGCCTGTGGGAGAAGGCTGCGCCGGCCCTGCTGTCGGGCGTTCCGGTGATCGTCAAGCCGGCGACCGCTACCGCCTGGCTCACGCAGCGCATGGTCCGGGACGTGATCGACGCGGGCGTGCTGCCGGCAGGGGCGCTTTCCGTGATCTGCGGCAGCGCGGCGGGACTCGTGGAGCAATTGCAGCCCATGGACGTGGTGTCGTTCACGGGCTCTGCGGATACTGCCGCGGTGATACGCGCAAGCGACGCGGTCACGCGGCATGCGGTGCGCGCGAACATCGAGGCCGACAGTGTCAACAGCGCGCTGCTGCTGCCCGGACATGCCGCGGATGGCGAAGCCACCCGTTTGCTGGTGCGCGAGGTGGTGCGTGAAATGACGGTGAAGTCAGGTCAGAAATGCACGGCCATCCGCCGCGTGCTCGTGCCCGAGGCGCTGTATGACGACGTGGCCCAGGCGATCGGAGCAGCACTGGCGAAGACCGTCACGGGCAATCCCCGCAATGAATCGGTGCGCATGGGATCGCTGGTGAGCCGGGCACAGCTGGCGTCGGTGCAGCAGGGGCTTGCCGAACTGGAGCGGGTCGCCGAGCTATTGCATGACGGACGCACCCAGGCGCTGGTGGATGCCGATCCGGCGATCGCGGCCTGCATGCAGCCCGTGTTGCTGGGGGCGCGGGATGCGGACGGTTCCGGGCGGGTGCATGACATGGAGGTGTTCGGCCCGGTCGCCACCTTGCTGCCCTACCGTGACCTGGCGCATGGCCTGGCACTTGCGCATCGCGGCCACGGCTCGCTTGTCGCTTCGCTGTATGGCGAGGATGCACAGGCGCTTGCGGCGGCCTCGCTCGATCTGTCCGCGTCGCATGGCCGAGTGCATGTGGTCACGCCCGATGTCGCGAAGACCCACACCGGCCATGGCAACGTGATGCCGCAGTCGCTGCACGGCGGCCCGGGCCGCGCAGGTGGTGGCGCCGAGCTCGGTGGATTGCGTGCGCTCGACTTCTATCACCGCCGTGCGGCGGTGCAGGCGAGCCCGTCGGTGCTCGGCTTCCTCCAGGCATCCAAGGGGGAATGAGCCATGTTGCAGGCAGTGCGCTGTTCACCCAAGCCCGTCGAGCCAGTCAAGGAGAGCGATGTGATCGATTTCGACAAGCCATTCAACTTTGCCGAGCATCTGTTCGCCGCCAACCGGGCGCGGGCCGACAAGATCGCCTACATCGACGACCGAGGCTCGCTTTCCTATGGACAGCTCGAGGAGCAGGCGCGCTGCCTGGCCGGTGCGCTCGTGGCCAGCGGCATCCACCGCGAGGAGCGCGTGCTGCTGGCCATGCAGGACATGCGGGAGTGGGTGGTCGCGTTCCTGGGCTCCATGTATGCCGGCGTGGTACCGGTGGCGGTCAATACGCTGCTTACGGCGGACGACTATGCCTACATGCTGGAGAACAGCCGCGCGCAGGCGATCTTCACCAACGGAGCGATGCTGCCCGTGCTGCAGCAGGCCATGAAGCGCTCCGATCACGAAGTGCGGCAGATCTGGGTCGCGCATCCCGAGGCAGACGAGACGCTGCCGACTGGCAGCGTGGCATGGAACGACTGGCTGGCCGGGCACGCGCCGCTCGCGCGGCCCGCACGCACCATGGGCGACGATCCGGGGTTCTGGCTGTATTCATCGGGCTCCACCGGCAAGCCCAAGGGCACGGTGCACACGCAGGCCAATCCCTACTGGACGGCCGAGCTCTACGGCAAGGCCGTTCTCGGCCTGCGCGAGAGCGACGTGTGCTTTTCGGCGGCCAAGCTGTTCTTTGCATACGGCCTGGGCAATGCGGTGACCTTTCCCCTCAGCGTGGGAGCGACCGTGGTGCTGATGGCCGAGCGGCCGACGCCCGAGGCCACATTCGCGCGCTGGATCCAGCACCAGCCCACCGTGTTCTTCGGTGCGCCCACGGGCTTTGCGGGCATGCTCGCGCACCCCGCGCTGCCCGCGCGCGAGAAGGTCCGCCTGCGCATGTGCTCGTCGGCGGGCGAGGCGCTGCCCGCCGAGCTCGCGCAGCGCTTCAAGGCACATTTCGACGCGGACATCGTCGATGGCCTGGGCTCGACCGAGATGCTGCACATCTTCCTGTCCAACCGCCCGGACGACATCCGCTACGGCACCACGGGCAGGCCGGTGCCGGGCTACGAAGTCGAGCTGCGTGGCGAGGATGGCAGGCCGGTCGCGGACGGGGAGATCGGCGACCTCTTCATCAAGGGCCCGAGCACCGCGCTGATGTACTGGAACAACCGGAGCAAATCGCGCGACACCTTTCGCGGCGAATGGCTCAAGAGCGGCGACAAGTACAGCCGCGATACCGACGGCTATTACACCTATGCGGGCCGCAGCGACGACATGCTCAAGGTCAGCGGCATCTACGTCTCGCCTTTCGAGGTGGAGGCCACGCTGATGCAGCACCCGTCGGTGCTGGAGGCGGCCGTGGTCGGGAAAATGGACCAGGATGGCCTGTTCAAGCCCAAATCCTTCGTGGTCTGTAAGCCGGGCATGGCGGTGAGTGAGCAGGAGCTCAAGGCCTTCGTGAAGGAGCGGCTGGCACCCTACAAGTACCCGCGCTTCGTGGAGTTCGTGGACGAGCTTCCCAAGACGGCGACCGGCAAGATCCAGCGTTTCCGGCTGCGCGAGGGGGCGCCATGAGCGCGCGGATGGAACACCGCGCGGCGGAACGGGTGGCGCCCGAACCGGGCGAAGGCCGCTACGTCGTGCGCCTGCCCTGGCGCGGGCGCAGCGTGGAGGTCGAGTACCAATGGCTGGCGCCTGCCGGCGGCGATGGCTCCGGGCCGGTGATCGTCTTCCTGCACGAGGGGCTGGGCTCGATCGCCATGTGGAAGGATTTTCCGCAGCAGGTCTGCGACGCAACGGGCCTGCGCGCCCTGGTGTATTCGCGGCCGGCCTATGGCTGGTCCACGCCGCGCGAGGCCGATGAGCGCTGGCAGCCCGACTTCATGCACCGGCAAGCCCATGAGGTGTTGCCCGAGCTGCGCCGGGCCCTGAACCTGGAGGCGCCGATCTGGCTGCTGGGCCACAGCGACGGCGGCAGCATCGCACTGCTGCATGCGGCGCGATTTCCCGCATCGGTGGCGGGGGCTGTATTGCTCGCGCCACATGTGATGGTGGAGGACATCTCCATCGAGAGCATAGCCAAGGCGGCGCAGGCCTATGCGACAACCGGCCTGCGCGAGCGGCTCTCGCGCTACCACGCCGATGTGGATTCGGCGTTCGGCGGCTGGTCGGGCATCTGGCTCGACCCCGGCTTCCGCCAATGGAATATCGAGCACGAGGCCTCGCAACTCAGCGTTCCCACCCTTGCCATCCAGGGAGTGAACGATGAATATGGCTCGCTCGAACAGATCCGGCGCATCGCGCGCCACGGGCGGGACGTGGCGCTGCTGGAGCTATCGGAATGCGGACATTCCCCACATCGTGATCAGGCAACACAGGTCATCATCGCCGTACGCAATTTCATGCAGAAAAACAGGAGACAACCATGAGCAACGCACACTGGAACATCAAATGGAACGGCGCACTCGCCATGACCGCACTGGCAAGCCTTGCATGCCTGCCGGGCGCGGCCTTCGCACAGGCCGCGGACAAGATCAAGGTGGGCTTCATGCTGCCCGCGAGCGGGACCTATGCGGCACTCGGCGTGGCCATCGAGAACGGCTTTCGCATGTATGTGGGCGAGCAGGGCGGCAAGCTCGGCGGGCGCGAGATCGAGTACTTCAAGGTGGATGACGAGTCCGATCCCGCCAAGGCGACCGACAACGTGAACCGGCTCATCAAGCGTGACAAGGTCGACGTGCTGGTGGGCACGGTGCATTCCGGCGTGGCCATGGCCATGGCGCGGGCCGCCAAGGAAAGCAACACCATCCTCATCGTGCCCAATGCGGGCGCCGACGCGGTGACCGGGCCCATGTGCGGGCCGACGATCTTTCGCTCCTCCTTCAGCAACTGGCAGACCGCCTACCCCATGGGCGTGGTCGCGGCCAAGCAGGAGGGCAAGAAGAATGCGATGACCATCACCTGGAAATACGCGGCCGGCGAGGAGGCCGTCAACGGATTCAAGGAAGGGTTCGAGAAGAATGGCGGCAAGGTGGCCAAGCAGCTCACGGTGCCGTTTCCAAACGTGGAGTTCCAGGCGCTGCTGACCGAGATCGCAGCGGCCAAGCCCGATGCCGTCTTCGCCTTCTTCGCGGGCGCGGGTGCGGTGAAGTTCGTCAAGGACTATCATGCCGCCGGCCTGTCCAAGACCATTCCGCTGTATGGCCCGGGTTTCCTGACCGACGGTACGCTCGATGCGCAGGGCGAGGCTGCACAGGGCATGCTCACCACGCTGCACTACGCGGACGAACTGGGAACGGAGCGTGACAAGGCCTTCCGCACCAACTATGCCAAGGCCTACAAGCTGATGCCCGACGTCTATGCCGTGCAGGGCTACGATGCGGCCCAGATGCTGGCCGTGGGCCTGAAGGCGGCGGGCGGCGACATCGGCAAGAAGGACGTGTTCCGAGCGGCCGTCGAGAAGGCCACCATCGCCAGCCCGCGTGGCGACTTCACGCTGAGCAAGGCACACAACCCGGTGCAGGACATCTATCTGCGCAAGGTCGAGGGCAAGGAGAACAGGAAGCTCGGCGTGGCCGTGAAGGGCCTGGCCGATCCGGCGCGTGGTTGTAAGTTGTGAGGGAACACCCCCTGAGGCGCTGCGCGCCTTCCCCCCTCTCTGGAATGGCTGTGCCATTCGGGAGGGGGGACGCAGCCCTCGCTGCGGGGCGGCCCTTGCTCGGCTGCCCTGGCCTGGGCAGCGCCAGTTTGATAGGTCGCGTCCGGACCTGACCTTCCCTGAGGCGCTTCGTGCCTGGCCTGGGGCGCAGCGTTTGTGGGGTGGCGCGCGGAAATGACTTCTCCTCCGTGAAAAATTGAATGACGAGGCTACCGTGGATCTTGCGACTTTTCTGGTGCAGTGCCTGAACTCCGTCCAGTACGGGCTGTTGCTGTTCCTGCTGTCATCCGGACTGACGCTGATCTTCGGCATCATGGGTGTGATCAATCTCGCGCATGGCAGCTTCTACATGATCGGCGCATACATGGCGTTCGCCCTCGCGCCCTATCTGGGCCAGCACTTCATCACCATGCTGGTGGTGGGCGTGATCCTCGCCGTGGTGCTGGGCTACCTGCTGGAGTGGGCCTTCTTCAGCTTTCTCTATGAGCGGGACCATCTGCAGCAGGTGCTGATGACGTTCGGCCTGATCCTGGTGTTCGAGGAACTGCGCGCCATCCTCGTCGGCAACGATGTGCACGGCGTGCAGCCACCGGAGTGGCTGTCGGGCAGCTTTTCCCTGGCGGGCATGATGAGCTACCCCTGGTACCGGGTCTTCGCTGCGGTCGCCTGCCTCGTCGTGGCCTTCGCGATGTACTGGATGGTCAATCGCACGCGCCTGGGAATGATGGTGCGTGCGGGTGCAAGCAACCGTGACATGGTGCGCGGCCTGGGCATCAACATCAAGCGGCTGTACCGCATCGTGTTCGCGATGGGCGTGGCGCTGGCGGCGCTGGCCGGCATGATCGCCGCGCCGATGGCGTCGGTCTACCCCAACATGGGGTCCGGCGTGCTCATCATCTGCTTCGTGGTGGTGGTGATCGGCGGCATCGGTTCGATCACCGGCGCGCTGGTGGCATCGCTGCTGGTGGGGTTTGTCGATACCTTCGGCAAGGTGTTTTTTCAGGAACTCAGTGGCATGAGCATCTATCTGCTGATGGCCGTCATCTTGGTGTGGCGGCCCGAAGGCCTCATGGGAAAGAGGAGCTGACGCATATGACCGCCGCTGATTCCCGTTCCGCCGTCCTGGCGGACGCGCAGGACTATGCCGAGGCGCCGCTGGTCACCTCGAAGGGCATGGCCGCGCCCGATGCGCGGGCGCTGATTCTTCCGCTGGCCTGCGCGATGGTGCTGGCACTGCTGGCACCGGTCTGGTCGTCCTACCTCTCGGATCTGGTCGTGAAGATCATGATCCTGTCGATCTTCGCGCTCAGCCTGCAGCTGCTGGTGGGCGGAACGGGCCTGGTGAGCCTGGGGCATGCCGCGTTCTTCGGTATCGGTGCGTATGCCACTGTTCTGGCCTCGCCGCAGGAGGGCGGCAACCTGCTGGTGCTGCTGCTGGCAGCCATTGCAGCGAGCGGGCTGTGCGCGCTGTTCATCGGCGCGTTCAGCCTGCGTACCAGGGGCGTCTACTTCATCATGGTGACGCTGGCGTTCGCGCAGCTGGGCTACTTTGTCTTCCACGATACCTCGGTCGGTGGCGGCAGCGACGGCATCTATCTGATGGTGCGGCCGGCCCTCGGCGTCATCGACATGGAAAGCGGCCGCACGCAGTACTACGTGGTGCTGGCCGCGCTCGTGGTCGTGTACGCACTGCTCGCGCTGATCGCACGCTCCCGTTTCGGTGCGGCGCTTGCGGGCATCCGCGTGAACGAGCAGCGCATGCGAGCGGCGGGATTCTCAACCTACTGGTACAAGCTGGCGGCATTCGTGATTGCGGGCGTGCTCGCGGGCGTCGCGGGGTTCCTGCTGGCCGCCCGCGACGGCGTGGTCAACCCGGAACTGCTGGCCTGGCATCACTCGGGTGAAGTGCTGCTGATGGTGATCCTGGGTGGCATCGGTTCGCTGCGCGGCGCCGTGATCGGCACGGTGACGTTCGTGCTGCTCAAGGAACTGCTCGGAACGCATGCGATCGTGGGCCCGCTGGCCGATCACTGGCAGCTCACGCTCGGCCTGTCCATCATCGTGCTCGTGGCCCTGCTGCCGAAGGGCGTGATGGGCATCGGCGCACAGCTTCGGGCACGGCGCGCGGCGGGCAGCGACGCTGCCGCAAAGGGAGGTGCGCATCATGGCTGACACGGCGGCTGCGGTTTCCACGGCATCGGCAGCGCCCCTGGTGGCGCCGAAGCTCTCGGTGCGCGGCCTCACGCGCATGTTCGGCGGGCTGATCGCCGTGAACGGTGTCGATCTCGACCTGCATGTGGGCGAGGTGCATGCGGTGATCGGCACGAACGGCGCGGGCAAGTCCACGCTTATCAACATGCTGTCCGGCGAGATGGCGGCCAGCAGCGGTGACATCCGGCTCGACGGCCGGGAGGTGACGCGCATGCCGCAGCCGCAGCGCGCGAGGGCCGGTATCGGGCGCAGCTACCAGCGCACGACGATCTTTCCCGAATTTTCCGTACTCGAGAATTGCCGCCTTGCGGCGCAGGCGCAGGCTCACCCTAGGCCATGGCGCATCTGGGAGTCGGCAGGCCGCTGCCGCCTGAGCAACGAGCGCGCCCGTGTTGCACTCGAGCGCGCGGGGTTGCTGGCGCATCAGCATGTGCAGGCAGGCAGCCTGAGTCATGGTGCCAAGCGGCAGCTCGAAGTGGCCATGTGCCTGGCCACGCGGCCGCAGGTGTTGCTGCTCGACGAGCCGCTGGCCGGCATGGGCGCGGAGGAAACGGAGCGCATGCTGGGCCTGCTGCAGGAACTCAAAGCCGGACACGCGGTGCTGCTGGTCGAGCATGACATGGACGCGGTGTTCCGCATTGCCGACCGCATCACCGTGATGGTGAACGGAAGCGTCGTCGCCAGCGGCACGCCGGACGCCATCCGTGTCGATCCGGTCGTGCGCACGGCGTATCTCGGAGAGGAGCAGATGCATGGATGAAGCGCTCGCGCAACAGCGCCCGACCGCTGTGCAGGCACCGGCGGTGCCCGGCATGTTCCGCGTGGAGGACGTGCATACCTATTATGGCGACAGCCACATCCTGCATGGCGTGAGCCTCGACATCGGGAAGGGCAGTGCGGTCGGCCTGCTGGGGCGCAACGGCATGGGCAAGACCACGCTGATCCGTACGCTCATGGGCTATGTGCGGCCGCGCGAGGGGCGCATCTGGTGCGATGGGCGCGACGTGACGGCCTTTGCACCCGAAAGGATGGCGCGCCTGGGGATCGGCTACGTACCCGAAGGGCGCGGTGTGTTCCCGAACCTCACCGTGAAGGAAAACCTGCTGATGAGCGCACGAGCGGGGCTGGAGGGCGAACGCCACTGGACCTACGAGCGCGTGCTTGAGACGTTTCCGCGCCTGAAGGAGCGCTGGAACAACGGCGGTGGCCAGCTCTCGGGAGGCGAGCAGCAGATGGTGTCGATCGGCCGCGCGCTGATGACCAATCCGCGCCTGATGATCCTGGACGAGGCCACGGAGGGCCTCGCGCCGCTGGTGGTCGCGGAGATCTGGCGTGTGATCGCCGCCATCCGCAGCACCGGCATCTCCACGCTCATCGTTGATCGCGACTACCGCAAGGTGCTGGCGCACACCGACCACGCCGTGGTGATGGAAAAGGGCCGGCTGGTGGTATCGACACCGTCGGCCCAACTGCATGCGGAGCCCGAGTTGCTGGCTCGGCTGCTCGGGGTGTGACGCGGCGACATGCGGCGTGCGGACGTGCGGTGTAGCGGGTCGCCTCAGTAGGCCGATGCCTGCAACGGCCCGCCGTGCGCGCGGGCCTGTTCCTGCAACAGCCTGAACTGTTCCGGGTAGAAACGTTCCGCGACGTCCAGGTGCGAGCGGATACGGCCTTTCAGGGCGTTCGTTCCGATATGGCGGAACAGCGGGTTCTCCGGATCGCTCTCCGGGCCCTGTGCCTGCTCGTTCAAGGCCTCGGGCAATGTCAGCAGCGGGATCTCCTCGGCATGCAGGCTCGGCGAGAAGAAATAGGCGATCGAGTACCGGTCCACGCCGCTCTGTGGCGAGATCACGCGGTGCACGTTGGCGCGCAGATAGCCATTGGTGGCAAGCTCCAGCATTTCGCCGATGTTGACCACGAAGGCATTCCTGCGCGGCGGCACATCGATCCAGCCCTTGGACGAGAGCACCTGCAGGCCGCCGACGTCATCCTGCAGCAGCAAGGTGAGCAGGCCGCCGTCCTTGTGCGCCCCCACGCCCTGATCGGACTGGCCCTGGGCCTGCCCCGGGTAGCGGATGATCTTGAAGCGATGGTTGCGCGGCGCGGCGACCAGTGCATCGAGCGCCTGGGCCGACTGCCCCAGCGCCACGAGAAAGGCCTGCAGCAGGCGCTCGGCCACCGAGCGTGTCTGGTCGAGCCAGTCGAGCACGGCGGGCTTCAGCGCCGGCAGTTCGGCGGGCCACTGGTTGGGGCCCTGCAGGGCCCACCAGATCGGATGTTCGGCGTCCACTGCGTTGATGCTGCGCACCGCTGGAAGCTCCTCGCCGAAGTCGATCTGCTCGCGCTGATCGGGCCGCAGGCGCGTGATCTCGCCGCCCACGCCGGTATAGCCGCGAAAATGCGGCGTGTTGCGGATCGCGATGCGTTCCTTGGCTGCGGCCGGGAGTGTGAAAGTCTCGCGCGTCAGGCGCTCCAGTTCCTCTATCGTCCGGGTGTCGATGCCATGCCCCTCCAGGTAGAAGAAGCCCGTATCTCGCGCAATGCGTGCGAGACGCTGGTGAAAGGCATCGTGCCTGGCGGGATCGTCCAGTTCGGACAGGTCGATCACCGGCAGCGCGGTGGCGCTTTCGATGTCTTCGTGGGTGGGCAGGGCCCATGCGGCTGCGCTCATGCTTGTTCCTCCAGTGCGAGTGCCGGTGTGATGATGGTGGTGCGTTCGGTCGGGTGGTGCGGGGCCGGGGCAGCGTGCTGCAGTGCCTGCCGCAGGTCGGCAACCAGATCCTCGGGATGCTCTATGCCCACGGAAAGCCGTACCAGGCCGGGCGAGATGCCGGCATGCCGCAGTTCCTCGTCGCTGAGCAGATGGTGCGTGGTCTCCGCCGGTATCGCTGCGAGCGACTTGCTGTCCCCGATGTTGACGAGCCGCTGGAAGAGCCGCAGCGCGTCGTAGAACCTGCGCGCGGCATCGCGCCCGCCCTGCAGCTCGAAGGAGATCAGCCCGGGGACATGCCCCCCGCGCAGGTAGCGGCGCGCGCTGGCGTGATCCGGATGGCTTGTGAGCGCCACATGGCTCACGGACGATACCTCGGGATGCTGCACCAGCACATCGAGCAGTTCATGGGTGTTGCTGCTGACGCGGTCCAGCCGCAGGGCCAGCGTCTCAAGGCCCTGCAGCAGCAGGAAGGCGGTGTGTGCGGCCAGTGTCGCGCCGCTGTTGCGCAGCGCGATGGTGCGCGCCCGTGCAGCGAAGGGGAAGTCGGGGAACTTCTCGGTGATGACGAAATGATGGAAAGCAGGCTCGGGCGTGCTGAACTGCGGGTAGCGTTCGCGCTGGGCTGCCCAGTCGAAGCGGCCGCCGTCGACGATCAGCCCGCCCACCGCGGTGCCATGCCCTCCGATGTACTTGGTGGCCGAATGCACCACGATGTCCGCACCGTGATCGAACGGGCGCACGAGCAGCGGCGTCGCACTGGTGTTGTCCACGATGACGGCGATGCCGTGCGCGTGCGCCTGGCGGGTGATGAGCTCCAGGTCCGCCACGTCGCCGGATGGATTGGCCACCGACTCCACGAACACCGCCTTGGTGTGTGCGGTGAACGATTGGTGCAGCTGGCTCCATTGATCGCGCGGCAGCAGGGTGCTCGATATGCCGCGTGCCTTCAGCACATGCGCGATCAGGTTCTGCGTTCCCCCGTAGAGCTGTGAGGCAATGACCACATGGTCGCCCGCCTGGGCGAGCGTGGCGAACGCCATGTCGATGGCGGCCATGCCGGAGGCCACGGCCAGGGCCGCGGTACCGCCTTCAAGCAGCGCGACGCGCTCCTCGAGGACGCTCTGCGTGGGGTTGCCCGTGCGTGCGTAGATGTGGCCTTCCTCCTCCAGGTCGAACAGGTCTGCTCCCTGCTGCGCGTTCTCGAAGAGGAACGACGTTGTCTGGTAGATGGGAACGGCGGCACTGCGCTGATGGTCATGGCCGTTGTAGCCCGCGTGCAGCACGATGGTGTCGGCACGCCACGCCGAGGCGGCAATGGGGCGCGGATGGGAAGAGGTGTCGCTGTCGCTCATCGGGGTTCTCCGTGGTTCGGTGGTGCGATGAGGAGATCGTGCGCAGGGCCGTTGCCGTTGGCTACGAACGTTTTCGAGCATCCATATATGGACAGCGAAGGCACTCCGGCATGCGTCGCGTTGTGCATATCGATACGCGGAATGGTTTGTTGGCCTGACTGCGAAGACTGCCTATCGTTCGCTGCATCGATCAACGAACGAACAGGGAGTTTGCAATGGATGAATTCGGTCCGGTGGGCATTCACGATGGCTTGAGTCGGCGCCAGCTGTTGGCGAGCGCCGCCGTTGCGGGGGGCGTGGCCGCGGCGGGGCTGCTGCCGGCGCAGGTGCGATCTCAGCCGCGCAAGATCACGCTGGCATGGAGCCAGGCCAGCTTCTGCCAGGTGCCTGTTCCGATTGCGCTGGAGCGCGGGTTCTTCGAAAAGAACGGCCTGCAGGTGGAGATGCTCAACTGGGGCGGTTCAGCCGACCAGCTGCTGGAGGCGCTTGCCACCGGCAAGGCCGAGGTCGGCGTGGGCCTGATCCATCGTTGGGTCAAGCCGCTGGAGGCGGGGCTCGACGTGAAGCTCGTCGGCAGCGTGCACGGTGGATGCCTGCGCCTGGTGGGCGTGAAGGCTGCCGGTGTGACGGGCGACGTACGCTCGCTCAAGGGCAAGGTCATCGGCGTGGCGGATCTGAACAGTCCGGCCAAGCAGTTCTACGGCATCCATCTCGCCAAGAAGGGACTGGATCCCGAAAAGGATATCGAGTGGCGCGTCTACCCCGCGGACCTGCTCGACGTGGCCGTGAAGAAGGGCGAGATCCATGCCATCGCCGACGGCGACCCGAACCTGTTTCTCATCGAGAAGCGCAATCCGGGTGTCTTCGCAGAACTGGGCAACAGCGCGACGGGCGAGTATGCAGAGAAGATCTGCTGCGTGCTGGGTGCGAGCGGCAAGTTCGCGCGTGCGGAGCGCAAGCATGTGGCGAGCGTGGTGCGCGCACTGGCCGAAGCTTCGCTCTTCGTGGCGGACAACCCCAACGAATCCGCGCGCATCTTTGCCAAGTACACGCCCAAGTTCGAAGTCCAGGATCTGCAGCGCCTGCTGGCGGAGCTGACCTACAAGCACCATCCCGCGGGCGGCAACCTGCGCGATGAGGTGCGCGACTTCGCGGCGGATTTCCGCTCCGCTGGCATTCTCAAGAAGAGCACCGACCCCGTGCGCTTTGCCAACCACGTTGCCCTGGATGTGCTGTCATGAACACCACCACTTTGCCCGCTTCATTTCCCGTCACCATCGCGTCATCGGCTGCGGCTTCGGCGGCACAGGAGTCGTCAGGTGCTGCTGGACAGGCACGGCCTGCCTTGCGATGGAGCCCGTGGGGCAGGGGGCTGATCGCCTCCGTCGCATGGCTTGCCCTGGCCGCCATCACGGCGTTCTGGCCCAACAAGGAGTTGGGGTTCAGCGACTGGGCCTACACGCAGGAGTTCGCGGCCGTCGCCGCGGCGGTGGGCGTGCTGCTGTTGCTGGTCTCGGTGGCGCGCGGGCGGCTGGGGGCCTTCTTCCAGTGGCTGCGGCCTGCGGGTCCCTGGCTGATTGCCGGTGCCGCGCTGCTTGCCGTCTGGCAGGTGCTGACCGCCAAGACAGGCGTCCTGCCGTCGCCGTTCTTCGCGCCGCCGCAGAGTTTGTTCGAGGTCTACATCGACGACGGCCCGCGGCTGGGCCTGTCCATTGCGCATTCGCTGCGTCTTCTGGTCAACGGCATCCTGATCGGTGCGCTGGTTGGTTTCGTGACTGGCGTATGGGTGGGGTGGTCGCGCATCGCGGGCTACTGGGTGCATCCGCTGCTGCGATTCCTGGGGCCGGTGCCGGCGTCCGCGCTGCTGCCGCTGGCATTCTTCTTCGCGCCCTCGAGCTACAGCGCCGCGGTGTTCCTCATTGCGCTGGCAACATTCTTTCCCGTGGCGGTACTCACCTGGTCGGGCGTTGCCAACGTGAACCGCAGCTACTACGACGTCGCACGCACGCTCGGCGCCTCCAGCTGGTTCCTGGTGCTGCGCGTGGCCATCCCGGCGGCCCTTCCGCAGGTCTTCGTGGGCCTGTTCATGGGCCTGGGGGCGGCTTTCTCGGTGCTCATCACGGCGGAGATGATGGGTGTGAAGGCGGGGCTTGGCTGGTACCTGCAGTGGGCGCAGGGCTGGGCTGCCTACGCCAACATGTATGGCGCGCTGCTGGTCATGGCGGTGCTGTGTTCGGGGTTGATCACCCTGCTGTTCACGTTGCGCGATCGCGTACTGGTATGGCAGAAGGGGACCGTGAAATGGTGAGCGTTGCACAGGCCTTGCCTGATACCGATGATGCACCGCGCACGGCGCGCGGCGCACGGATCGATGCGCAGCATGTGAGCCACGGCTTCGTGCAGAAGCAGGGAGCGCTGCAGGTACTCGACGATGTGAGCGTGCAGGTCGAGCCCGGGGAGTTCGTGGCGCTGCTCGGCCCCAGCGGCTGCGGCAAGTCCACGCTGCTGCGCCTGGTCGCGGGACTGGAGGCGCCCGTCCAGGGCCGTATCACCCAGGATGGCTCGGACATCGCGCAGCCCGATCCCTCGCGCATCGTGGTGTTCCAGGATCCGACGCTGTTTCCCTGGCGCACGGTGCGGGACAACGTGGCACTGGGGTTGCAGGCGCGCAAGGTTCCTCGCGACCAGCATGCGCGCATCGACGAGGCGCTGAAGCTCGTGGGCCTCACCGAGTTCGCACAGAGCTATCCGCACCAGCTGTCGGGCGGCATGGCGCAGCGCGCGGCGCTGGCCCGCGCACTGGTCAACGATCCGCAGTTGCTGATCCTGGACGAGCCATTGGGCAAGCTGGATTCGCTGACACGGCTGTCGATGCAGGGCGAGATCCTGAAGCTCTGGCAACGCGCAGGATTCTCGGTGCTGCTGGTGACGCATGACGTGGAGGAAGCGCTGTTTCTCGCCAACCGCGTGATCGTCTTCTCGCCGCGTCCGGCGCGCGTGGTGGCGGAGATTCCCGTTGATCTGCCGTATCCGCGGCACAGGGCGGATCCGCAGTTTGTGCAGCTTCGGCAGCAGGCGCTCAGCCACCTGGGGCTGCCTGATTCTTTGTGAGGTGGAGTCTGTCTCCTCGACGAGCCGGTGGATGGCGTATCCACCGGCTCTTTTTTGTTTTTCGTGGGATACCGGGTCCTTTGAGTCGCGTGACGAATGGGTGCGCTGTGCTCGTGGTGAGAGTCTTCGTTTTGAGGTGCTGATATGGACCCTCATACTTTGTTGCAAAGGCTTGCCGTACGCTTGTACTGTCTGCGCCTTTGCGTCGCGTCTGAGGGGCCATCTCAGCATTGGGGTGAACAGTTCACGGCGGGCGCGCGCTGCGAAAGCGGTGTTTGGAAAGTGAAGTCAGGGCGAATGGTGAAAACGGCATGTGCTTACGTGAAAAGCTTCGTTGTTCGGCGAGGGGCCTGCTATCGATACTGGTGCATCTTCAAACTGTTTTCCTCCGTATCGAAAGTGAGCCGCCATCATGAAAAAGCGTGAATTTCTCCGAGTCTCGAGCGCAGCGTTGTTTGGGGGAGCTGCGGCTGGCGCGGGCATCGTCGGTGCATCCGCTGCCTGGGCGGCGACGTCGCCATCCGTCATCCGCGTGGGCGTGCGCGGCGGCGTGGATGAGGAGATATGGGAAGTGGTCACGCAGGTGGCCAAGGAACGCGGGCTGAGCGTCAAACCGGTGGTGCTGAGCGGTGCCGTCAGTCCCAACGAGGGGCTGAACAATGGCGACCTGGAGGCCAACGCGTTCCAGCACATTCCGTTTCTGCGCGACCAGATCCAGCAGCGCGGATACAAGATTGCCTCCGTGGGCACCACGCTCATTTCGCCGATTGCCTTCTATTCGCGGAAGTACAAGAAGCTCTCCGATCTGCCCGCCGGGGCGCGGGTGGGCATTCCCAATGACCCGAGCAACCAGACGCGGGCGCTGGTCGTGCTGCGCGACCATGGCCTGATCGATCTGCGCGAAGGCTTTGACCCGTTCACCGGAACGGCGTTGCTGTCGGACGTGACGAAGTACCACAAGAAGATCGAGCTGGTGGAGATCGCCTCCGTTGTGCTGGCGCGCTCGCTCGATGATCTGGCTGCCGCGGCCATCGTCAACAGCTTTGCGTACCAGGCGGGCCTGATCGCAACGCGCGACGGCATCGCGGTGGAAAAGCGCGAGCACAACCCTTATGTCAACATCATCGCGGTGCGCACCGAAAACGTGGACGCCCCCTGGGCCAAGGCACTGGTGGCCGCCTACCAGTCCGAGCCGGTGCGCAAGTTCATAGAGACCCGTTACCAGGGGTCGGTCATCCCGGCGTTCTAAGGAGCGACCATGACCACCAATCCCCCACAGGTCCGGCTCGCGGCGCACATCGCCTTCGAGGGTGTCGGCAAGTCATTTGCCTCGGCGGAAGGCCAGGTGCATGCGCTGCAGGATGTGAGCTTCGACATCCGGCACGGCGAGATCTTCGGCATCATCGGGCGCAGCGGCGCGGGCAAGTCGACGCTGCTGCGCACCATCAATGCCCTCGAACTGGCGACCGAGGGCAGCGTCCGCGTCCAGGATGTGAATCCCGCCGAGCTCGATGAGGACGGCCTGGTCGCGCTGCGCCGACGGATCGGCATGATCTTCCAGCACTTCAACCTGCTGTCAGCCAAGACGGTGCGCGAGAACATCGCGTTGCCGCTGCGCATCTCGGGAGCCCGTCCGGGGCAGATCTACCACCGTGTGAATGAGCTGCTGGCACTTGTGGGGCTTTTGGACAAGGCGGACAAGTATCCGGCGCAACTCTCCGGCGGGCAGAAGCAGCGGGTGGGCATCGCGCGCGCCTTGGTCCATTCTCCGCAGGTGCTGCTGTGCGATGAGGCCACGTCCGCGCTGGACCCCGAGACGACGCAGTCCATCCTGGGCCTGCTGCGCGACATCCATCGCCGCCTGGGTCTGACGATCGTGATGATCACGCACGACATGACCGTGATCCGGGCCATCTGTGACCGGGTGATGGTGCTGGACCAGGGCAGGGTGCAGGAAATCGGCGATGTGTGGAAGGTCTTCGGCTCGCCTTCCTCGGCGGGGACGCGCGCCTTGCTGCAGCCTTTGCAGCAGGGACTCCCGATCGAGCTGGCCGCGCAGTTGCAGAAAGCGCCATCGGAGCTGGCGCCGCGGGCCCTGCTCGGCATCCGCTATGAGGGCCAGCAGCAGGGCGTTGCGCTGCAGGCGCTCAAGGTGCTGGGCGACGATGCGCAGTTGCTGCACGGTGGACTGGACCGCCTGCGCGGACATTCGCTCGGGCAGATCGTTGTCTCGGTGCCGGCTGCGGGGCTGCCGGGTGCGGACCTGCTGCGCATCGCCACGGGCGCAGACCAACTGGAGATCCTCGGCTATGTCGGCAACCACTGAAAAATATGTGGCGGCGCTGGGAGAGACGCTGCTGATGGTGGGCGTTTCCTCGGTCATCGCGATCGGCGTGGGGCTGATGCTCGCCGTGGTGCTGACGGTGACGGGGCCGCGCGGGCTCTATGCCAGGCCCCGTTTTCACAAGGGGTTGTCGATCGTGGTGAACATCTTCCGCGCGGTGCCGTTCATCATTCTGCTCGTGGCACTGCTGCCCGTGACGCGTGCACTGACGGGCACCACGCTGGGAACCTGGGCGGCCGTGGTACCCCTGTCGATCAGCCTGATTCCGTTCTATGCGCGCATTGCGCAGGTCAGCCTCAACGATGTGGATTCCGGCCTGATCGAGGCGGCGCGCGCCATGGGATGCCGCCGCTGGCACATCGTGCGCCATGTGCTGCTTCCGGAGGCCCTGCCCGGCATCATCGGCGGCATGACGGTGACCGTGATCGCGATGATCAATGCGTCCGCGATGGCCGGGGCCGTGGGGGCGGGCGGTCTGGGCGACCTGGCCATCCGCTACGGCTACGAGCGCTACGAAACGCGTGTGATGTTCGAGGTGATCGTCGTGCTGGTGGCCCTGGTGTCGCTGTTGCAGTTCTCGGGCGAGTGGCTGTCGCGAAAGGTGAACCACCGGTTCTGAAACGTGGGCGGAAAAACGGCAACGGCGCGTGAAGCCTTGCTTCGCGCGCCGTTGTTGTCATGTGGGGCTCTGGGGCGGGCCGCAGCTCTCGGGCCGTGGATCAGGCCGCCTTGTGCGCGACCACGAGGAAGCCGTTGACGGGTTCGCCGGCCTCACGGCGCAGCACGAGATCCTCGATCTGCACGTCCTCGAAACCGGCTTCCTTGCACAGTGCGAGCACGTGGCTGCGCTTGTGGGCGTAGCGGCCGTTGGGCTGCAACACCAGGTCGGGTCCGTTCTCGGGGGCGATCTCGCACGAGAAGTACAGGTCGCCGGCGGGCATCAGGATGCGGTGCGCATTGGGAACGGTGGCCTTCAGGTCGCCGGTGTAGATGAACACGTCGAGCGCCGTGATGATCTCGTAGACCTCTGCGGGCGTCTCGCGCAGCGCGTCCAGCATGTTGACCGTGTGGAAGCGGTCATACACGCCATGGCGGCCTGCCTGCTCGACCATCTTGGTCGAGATGTCCACGCCGATCAGGAACCCGTCGATGCGGCCCAGGCACACGCCCAGCAGACCGGAGCCGCAGCCCAGGTCGAGCACATTCATCGACTTGGTGGGGAAGCGGCGCAGGATCTTCTCCGCGACGATCTTGGGCAACTGGTAGCCCAGGCCACGCACCATGTGCTGGTCGTACGTCTCCGCCATGGAGTCGAACATGCGGCGATTGAGTTCGGGCGGCTGGTGATCGGGTGTCACGCCATGCGCGATGGCGCTGTAGTAGGCGTAGATGGAATTGCCCGGGTCGATCTCGATCAGCGAGGTGGTGTCGGGGATGGCCGCGGAGGCCTTGCCGCCTTCGATCAGCGTGGTGACACGGCCGAGCAGCGCCATCTGGTCCTGGGGATTCTCTTCGATGAGGCTGGTCCAGACGTCATAGGCCTCGGCGTGTTGGCCTGTCACCTGCAGGTCGTTGGCCAGCCAGCGGCGCATCTGCACATCCTTGGGAAGATAGGTCAGGCCGCGGCGCAGTTCGCTGATGGCCAGCTCCATGTTGCCGGAGTCATGGGCAAAGTCCACGAGGTGCGCCAGCACCAGGGCGTTGTTGGGTTCGCGCTTGGTCAGCTTCTGCGCGTGGGCGATGGCCTTGTCGTACATGCCGCGGCGCGCATACAGCAGCGCCAGCTGGAGTTCGCCGGGCGTCCACAGAGGGTCGAGCGCCACCGAACGGCGCAGGGCATCGAATGCCGCCGGAATGTTGCCCGACTTCTCGGCCATGAGGCCCGCGAGCATGAACACGCGTGCGTCGTTCGGCCACATCTGCTGCGCACGGTTCAACGTCTCGGCGGCTTCGCGCAGCTCGTTCTTTTCGATCTGCTGGGTGGCGGTTTCCAGCAGCTTGCGGATGGGATCGTAGGATGTGGCTGTAGCGCTCATAAAACTTCGTGTTGCCAGACCGGGCTGGCTTTTCCGGCAAAAGATCGGTCACCATCTTGGCGACGGGGCCGGTTACCCGGCGCTGAACCCTCGATTATCGCGGATTCATTGGATCCATCCCTCCACTGCCCCTTTGGCATGCTTCATCAGGTGGTTACCGGCTGTGTGTGCGAGGCCGTGCGGGGCCGCGCAAGGAGCAACGCCCTGCAGGCCGGAGCCTGCAGGGCGTTATACGGGGAGCCAGGGCTTATCCGTAGCGGATTGGGGCGGTCAGCCGAACACGCCTGCGGTGTCCTCCATGCGGTCGGATACCTGGCCCAGGTGATACAGCGTGTCACCGAAGGTCATCTCCAGTTGCGTGAGCGACTTGAAGTAGTGGCTCACGATGTATTCGTCGGTCACGCCGATACCGCCGTGCAGCTGCACCGCCTCCTGGCCGACGAAGCGCATGGAGCGGCCGATCTGCACCTTGGCCTGCGACAGCGCGCGGCGGCGGTCTGCGGGCGCCTCTCCCATCTTGAGGCTGGCGAAGTAGCTCATCGAACGCCCGAGTTCCAGCTGCATCTTCATGTCGGCCACGCGATGGCGCAGCGCCTGGAAGCTGGCGATTTCCACACCGAACTGCTTGCGCTGGTTCATGTACTCCGCAGTGACGGCCAGCGTCTTTTCCATGGCGCCAACGGCGTATGCGCCGGTCGCGGCGATGCCCGTGTCCATGGCCAGTTCCAGCGCGGCCACGCCCTCGGTGGTGATCAGCGTGGCGGGGCTGTCGCTGAACTGAACCTCCGCGGCGCGGCTGCCGTCCTGCGTGATGTAGCCTTCGGCGCGGGTGCCCGCGGCGTCCTTTTCGACAAGGAACAGCGCAATGGCGCCATCCAGTTGGGCCGACACCAGCCATGCGTCGGCCTGGTCACCGGCTGCCACGATGCTCTTGCGGCCGCTCACGACATGGCTGCCACCCTGGGCCTTCGCCTGTGCCTGGCAGACGTCCACGCGATAGCGCGAGGCCGCCTCCTGCTGCGCCAGCACGACGAGCGCCTCGCCGCTGGCGATGCGCGGCAGCCACTGGGCCTGCACTGCGGGCGCTGCAAACGCGGACAGCACGTTGGTGGCGACCAGTGTCTGTGCAAGCGGCTCGAGCACGATGCCGCGCCCGAGCTCTTCCATCACGATCATCGCGTCCACCGAGCCGAAGCCCATGCCGCCGTGTTCCTCGGATACGGTGAGCGCCGTGAGGCCCAGCTCGGCCAATTCGCTGTACGCCGCGCGATCGAATCCGCCCGCATTCACGATGGAGGTGCGGCGCTCGAACGTGTAGGCCTTTTCCACCCAACGCTGCACCGCGTCGCGCAGGGATTGCTGGTCTTCTGTGAAATCGAAATCCATGTTTGTTCTCCTGGGTGTCAGGCCTGGCGCCTGACATGCGTTTCAACTTGCCTTTGCGCCACGTGTCCCGGCTTGCGCGGGCTTGCAGCAAGCGTTTCGGGAGGGATATGGTGCGTAGCGACTCAGGGCTTCATCCCAATACGGTCTGCGCCACGATGTTGCGCTGAACCTCGTTGGAGCCGCCGTAGATCGTGGTCTTGCGCATGTTGAAGTAATTGGCCGCCAGCGGCGCGTTGAGCACATTGCCGCCGGGGAAGTGGCCCTGCCAGCCCGCGTCCATCGCCTCCTGGATGAAGGGCAGGCTGAACGGGCCGGCAGCCAGCATCATGAGTTCGGCATAGCGCTGCTGGATCTCGCTGCCGCGGATCTTCAGGAGGCCGGCCACGTCGAGCGACTTCTTGCCCGATTTCTCGGCCGACAGCACACGCAGGACCATCATTTCGAGTGCGATGACGTCGACTTCGAGCAGTGCGATCTGGTCGCGAAAACGCATGTCGTCCCACACGCCGTTCTGCTGCGCCAGGCGCTTCACATGCTCGAGCTCGCGCTTGGCGCGGTTCACGTCGGCGATGTTGGTGCGTTCATGCGCGAGCAGGTACTTGGCGTAGGTCCAGCCCTTGTTCTCTTCGCCGATGAGCTGGTCGGCAGGCACCTCGACGTTGTCGAAGAACACTTCGTTGACCTCGCATTCGCCGTCCAGCAGCTTGATCGGGCGAACCGTCACGCCGGGCGACTTCATGTCGAGCAACAGGAAGCTGATGCCCGCCTGCTGCTTGCCCTCGGTGCTGGTGCGCACCAGGTTGAACATCCAGTCGCCGTATTGGCCGAGCGTGGTCCAGGTCTTCTGGCCGTTGACGATGTATTTGTCGCCCACGCGCTCCGCACGGGTCTTGAGGCTGGCGAGATCGGAGCCCGCACCGGGCTCGCTGTAGCCCTGGCTCCACCAGACCTCGCCGCTTGCGATGCCGGGCAGGAAGCGCTTGTGCTGCTCGGGCGAGCCGAAGGCCATGATCACGGGTGCCACCATCACGGGGCCGAACGGAACGATGCGCGGCGCGCCGGCCATCGCACATTCCTCCTCGAACAGGTGCTTCTGGATGGCATTCCAGCCCGGGCCGCCGAATTCCTTGGGCCAGCCGTAGCCGAGCCAGCCCTTCTTGCCAAGGATCCTGGCCCAGCCCTGCATGTCCTCGCGGGTGAGGCGCTGGGCGTTATGCACCTTGTCGGCAATCGCTTGGGGCAGGTGGGCACGGACCCATTGCCGCACCTCGTCGCGAAACGCCAGTTCTTCGGGCGTGAAGGCCAAATCCATAGTGAGTCTCCTGAGTGATCGGCAGGGCGCCCATCCCTGTGCGCCTCGTTTTCAGTGGAACCCGATTTGTAGCACGCCAGTGCTTTTTTCCGCTGTCCTGACTGAGACAGCTTTTTCAGAAATCCTTCGCGGCAGGCGTCGCTATGCCCAGTTGTTCGCAGACCTGGGCGAGTGCGGATCGCAACTGGGCGACCTCCGTTTCAAGCGCGGCGATGCGTTCGTTCACCGCCGGGTCGCCCGCGGCCGCATGGCTGCCCGATGGCCCGGCAGAGGCCCCGCCTGCGGAGGCTGCCGCGAGCGCGGCCACATCCACAGCGCCGCAGAGCAGGTGGGCCCAGCGCTGCTCGCGCGCGCCCGGGGCACGGGGCAGCAGCACGACCAGCGGGCCACCCTTTTCCTCGCTGCGCGATTGCAGTTCGTCGAGAAACGCCTCGACCGAGGAGATGTCGGCAAAGCGGTGCCAGCGCTCGGAATTGATGCGTAGCTCGCCCGCGGTCTGCGGCCCGCGCAGCATCAGCAGGCCGAGCAGTGCCGCGGACTGGTCGGGAACGCCCACGCCGCGCGGGAAGTTGTGTTCCCAGCGCGATGTGCGCGCACCGCCGATCTCCGTGACCAGCGAGCGGCGGCGCAGGTTGTCGAGCGCCTCCTGGATCTGGGCCTCGCCGAGCTGCATGACGGGATCGCGGCTGGTCTTCTGGTTGCAGCCCGAGGCCAGCGAGTTCAGCGTGAGCGGATAGCTGTCGGGGACGGTACGCGATTTCTCCAGCAGCGTTGCCAGCACGCGGGCTTCCTCGGCGGTCAACGGGGCGGTTTTCGGGTCGAAGGGCATCTTCCAGTCTCTCTCTTGCGGTTGCTTGCGGGTGATTCGGAGGAGGGCTCAATTCTGATCGGGGCGAGCCCCCCGGCCTGAAGTGCGACAATCGCCGCCCATGAAAAATATCGTGATCCTCATTTCCGGCGGTGGCTCCAACATGGCCGCCATTGTGCGTGCATCCCAGCAGCAGGACTGGGCCGGCCGCCATGGTGCACGCGTTGCCGCCGTGGTGAGCAACAAGGCCAGCGCCGGCGGCCTGGTATTTGCCAGGGAGAACGGCATCGCCACGGAGGTTCTCGACCACAAGCAGTTCGCCACGCGCGAGGCGTTCGATGCGGAGCTGGCCAGGATCATCGACCGCCACGACCCCGCGCTGGTGGTGCTGGCGGGTTTCATGCGCATCCTGACGCCAGGATTCGTGCAGCACTTCGAAGGCCGCATGGTGAACATCCATCCGTCGTTGCTGCCCGCATTCCCCGGCTTGCACACCCACCAGCGCGCCATCGACGAAGGCTGCAAGTTCGCGGGCTGCACGGTGCACCGCGTGACCGCCGAGCTCGACGTGGGCCCGATCCTGGAGCAGGCCGTGGTGCCGATTCTGCCGGACGATACCGCCGACACGCTGGCCGCGCGCGTGCTCACCCAGGAGCACGTGATCTATCCTCGTGCCATTGCACAATTGATGCGCAACTGATGCGCGGCTGACCGGCCCCCTTCCGGCTCCGAGCCGCAGCGGGGGTGCGCTGAGACTCCCTCAGCCCTGGTCGTTGGTGACGCGTGCAAAGCGCGGCAGGCTCTTCCCGTCGATCATCACGTTCTCGCCAAACATGGCCGAGGGGCGTACCCACAGGCCGCGTTCGCCGTACAGCGCGCGGTACAGAGTGAGCGACTCCAGCGTCTCGCTGTGCCGCACCGTGTCGATCACTTCGTAGAGGTTGCCTTTGTAGTGGCGGTACAGGCCGGGCTCGATCACGATCAGGGGAGGCAGGTGTTCATCAGACATCGTTAATATTCCGGGCAACAAGAAACATCCAAAAAGGAGTTCGGAGGAGATGGATTACGCCGATTTCGTGCATCTGGCACGCACCAGCGAGCAGGCCTGCGCAGAGAATGGCCGCGCCTACCGCCGCAGCGTGATGTGGTTTGCCGCGCTGGGCTATCTGTGGATCGTCGGCTGCGTTGCCCTGGCTGTGGCGCTGCTGGCCTTCAGTGTGCCGCAATTGCTGGGCGGAAAGTTCAAATTCGCATGGGTGATGCTGGTCTTTGCCGCGCTGGGGCTGCTGTGGGCGAGCGCCCAGGCACTGTGGGTGCGGCTCGATGATCCGATTGACGGCGTGCGGGTGACCCCTGCCGATGCCCCCGAGCTGTTCAAGTCCCTTGATCGCATTCGCCGCCGCATCAACGGACCGCCGATCCATGATGTGTACCTGAACGACGATTTCAACGCCGGTGTGCAGCAGGTGCAGCGCTGGGGCGTGCTGGGCGGGTCGTCCAATCGGCTGGTGATCGGCCTGCCGCTGATGATGTCCCTGGACAAGCCGCGTTTCCTGGCCGTTCTGGCGCATGAGTATGGCCATCTGCATGGTGACCACAACCGGCTCAATGCGTGGGTCTACCGCACCCGCCTGAGCTGGTTCAAGCTCTATCGGAGGAGCATGGGCGACTCGGCGAGCCCGTTCGCCGTGGCGACGCAGGCATTCCTGCGCTGGTACTCGCCGCGGTTCGTGGCACGCTCGTTTGCCATGGCGCGACAGAACGAATATGAGGCCGACCAGGTGGCGGCCCGGCTGCTGGGCCGCGAGCAGGCGATCTCGGCGCTGATCGAAAACCAGGTCAAGTCCTCCTGGTTCCAGTCCCGGTTCTGGCAGCGGCACTGGCTCCAGGCCGTGCGCGAGCCGCTGCCCGTGGGGCCCTATGGGAACATGCATCGCCAGATGGCGCAGCCGCCGGAGCCGGAGTTCGCGCGCGGTGCACTGCGCGCGGCGCTCCAGGAGGTCTCCAGCGTGGATGACACCCATCCGGTGCTGCGCGACCGGGTGTCCGCGCTGGGCGAGGAGCGGCCGGGCCTGCCGGAGCAGTGGTCCACGCGCGGCTCGCTTTCGCTGCTGGGCCGCAGCGCGGGCCACTGGATCGATCACTTCGACCGGGATTGGTGCAAGCACAACGCGGACGAGTGGAAGCGCCACCACGCGCGGCTGCAGCGTGCCCGCGCCCGGGTGCTCGAGCTGCAGGCGGGCGGAGCGACACGCTCCGTCGGCGAACTGGTGGAGACGGCCGATCTGATGCGCCAGCTCCGTCCGGGATCGGCCGCGGCGGCCACGCTGTACCAGCAGGCGCTGGAGCGCGATCCGGCGCAACCCGATGCGCTGATCGGCCTGGCGCAGGGCACGCAGGAGAGCGACTATGGGCGCTGTCTGCAATACCTGGAGCGGCTATGGAGCCACCATGCCACGCACAGGCTATGGGCGGCGCGCATGGCGCTGTCGGAGCTCGAGACGCCGCGCCCGGAGCGCGAATTCCCCGAACAGGCCCTCAAGCTCTGGCGGGAGCGTCGCCGGGAGGGCGAGAACGCCGAAGCAGAGGTGATGCAGGAGCTGGAGCGCAGCCCGCTGCTTGAGTCCGCGCGCCCCCACGATCTCTCGGCGTTCGAGCGCGCAGAGCTGTTGGCGGAGCTGGAGCGCTTCGTTCCCGTGCGGCGCGCCTGGGTGCTGCGCAAACAGCTCGACAGCATGCCCGACAGGCGCACACTGGTGGTGCTGGTGTCGCTCAGCCGCTCGGATGAGGCTGCGAAGCGCCAGCTGTGCGCGGAGCTCGAGCAGCGCATCGCCCTGCGTGCGCTGGTCCTGGTGGCCCCCGCCGAGGACGTGGCAAGCAAGGAGCAACTGGCTCGGCTGGCAGGCGATCCAATCCACGTGCGATCGCTCTGACATCCCGGAGCCGGGGCTCGCGCAGAGCGCAGCTAAGGGATATGCACAAGATGGGACAATCGGGGCATGCACCCCAAAGCCCTTCTGGATGCCTGCGCTGAGCTCGTCAGGCAGGTACTTACTTTCGAGCACCCGGCCGATGCCGTGGTCTCCCGTTATTTTCGCGACAACCGCTCCTTCGGCCCGCGCGAGCGCGCGACGCTGGCCGAAACCACCTATGCCGTGCTGCGCAAGAAGCTGCTGTTCGAGCAACTGGCGCGTTCCGGCAGCGGCGCACGCGAGCGCCGCCTTGCCATCCTGGGCTTTCACGGGCCGCGAGACTTCCTCAAGAGCGCCTTGTCCGAGCAGGAAAAGCAATGGCTCGACGCATGCGACGCGATCCGGCCTGATGAACTGATGGAACACCATCGCCATAACCTGCCGGATTGGCTGGTCGAGCCGCTGCGCTCGCAACTGGGCGAGGAGGGCTTCTGGTCGCTGGCCGAGAGCCTCTCGCAGCCCGCGCCGCTCGACCTGCGCGTGAACACGCTCAAGGACAAGCGCGAGGCGGTGCAAAAGGAATTGCAGAAGGCCGGCATCCAGGCCGAGGCCACGCCGTTCTCGCCGATCGGCCTGCGGATCGACGGCAAGCCCGCGCTCACCAAGCTCGATGCCTTCGTGCGCGGCGCCATCGAAGTGCAGGACGAGGGTTCGCAACTGCTCGCGCTGCTGCTGGATGCCAAGCGCGGCGAGATGGTGGTCGATTTCTGTGCGGGCGCGGGCGGCAAGACGCTGGCGATCGGCGCGGGCATGCGCAGCACCGGGCGCCTCTACGCATTCGACGTGTCGGCCCATCGCCTGGAGGCGCTCAAGCCGCGTCTGGCGCGTTCGGGCCTGTCCAATGTGCACCCCGCAGCGATCGCGCACGAGCGCGATGACCGCGTGAAGCGCCTGGCGGGCAAGATCGACCGCGTGCTGGTCGATGCGCCCTGTTCGGGCCTGGGCACGCTGCGCCGCAACCCCGACCTGAAGTGGCGCCAGACGCCCAAGGCGCTGGCCGAGCTGGAGCAGAAGCAGTCTTCCATCCTCGCGAGCGCGGCGCGCATGGTCAAGTCCGGGGGACGCCTCGTCTATGCCACCTGCAGCGTGCTTCCACAGGAAAACGAGGCCATTGCAGAGGCGTTCTCCGCTGCGCATCCCGATTTCGTGATGCAGGATGCGGGCGAACTGCTCACGCAGCTCAAGATCGAGAACGCGGCCGCGCTCTGCAAGGGCGGCGAAACCGGTACCCGCTACCTGCGCCTGTGGCCGCACGAGCACCTGACTGACGGCTTCTTCGCGGCCGTCTGGACGCGCAAGTAAGCCCACACCGCAAGAGGCAGGGATGCTGTAAATCTGTGCAAACACCGGAACGCAATGCGGGTATATGCGTCTATATCAGGTGACAGGTTCCTAATATCTTCCCCATGCGCGCTGCACACGCTGCGGCGCTGTGGATTTTTCGCGTTTCCGGGGTTTTTCATCTATGTTGTTACCTGATTGGGCTGCACTCAACGCCGTCGTCGACTGGCTGGCCCATGGCGTGTGGGATCTGGCCTGGTGGCAGATCGTCCTGTACACGCTGTTCACCACGCACATCACGATCGCGGCGGTGACGATCTTCCTGCACCGCTCCCAGGCGCACCGCGCGCTCGAGCTGGGCGCCGTGCCGTCGCACTTCTTCCGGTTCTGGCTGTGGGTCGGCACCGGCATGCAGACCAAGGAGTGGGTCTCCATCCATCGCAAGCACCACGCCAAGTGCGAGACGGAGGACGATCCCCACAGCCCGCAGACGCGCGGGCTGAACACCGTGATGTGGCGCGGTGCCGAGCTTTACCGGGCCGAGGCAAGGAATGCCGAGACGCTGAAGAAGTTTGGCCACGGCACGCCCGACGACTGGGTCGAGCGCAATGTCTATTCGCGCTTCGCATGGCAGGGCGTGGGCCTGATGCTGATCCTGGACGTGATCCTGTTCGGCGGCATCGGCCTGACCGTGTGGGCCGTGCAGATGCTGTGGATCCCGTTCTGGGCCGCCGGCGTGGTCAACGGCGTCGGGCATTTCTGGGGGTACCGCAATTTCGAGGCCGTGGACGCATCGACCAACCTGGTGCCCTGGGGCATCGTGATCGGTGGCGAGGAACTGCACAACAACCACCACACCTATCCCACATCGGCCAAGTTCTCCGTGAAGAAGTACGAGTTCGACATCGGCTGGGTCTACATCAGCGCCATGCAGAAGGTGGGCTGGGCCAAGGTGAAGAAGCTGCCTCCCAAGATGCTTCTGGGCGAGGTCAAGCCCGTCGCCGACGAGAAAACCCTGGAAGCGCTGATCGCCAACCGCTACGAAGTGATGGCAGGTTATGCGCGCGGCGTCCGCCAGGCCTGCCGCGAGGAACTGGATGCCCTCAAGGCGCGCAAGGCCGATGTGTCCGCCATGCGTGCGGCCAATCGCTGGCTGCACCGTGACTCGGAGAAGGTGCCGGCTCGCTGGCACCAGAAGCTCGCCGAAGCGCGGGCCGCGCACCCGGTGCTCGACAAGATGATCACGATGCGCGAGGAACTGCGCCAGCTGTGGCTCAATACCTCGCACTCGCGCGAGCAGCTCACCTCCGACCTGCAGGCCTGGTGCCAGCGCGCGGAAGCGAGCGGTATTGCGGCGCTGCAGGAGTTCTCGCGCAAGCTGCGCGCCGCGCGCGCCTGAACCTGCGCTGACCTCACTGGCGACGCGCGTTTGACGCGCAGCCGGAGGCGGTCCCCAAACGAGAAGCCCCGCAGGATGGTGATTCCGTCCTGCGGGGCTTTGTGCTTTTGCGGCCTGCGGTTCCGCCAGCCGGTCAGGCGGCTGTTGCCGTGGCGGTGCCCAGCAGATCGTTCACCAGAGCGTGCTGCGCAAGGGTATGCGCGCAGGCATTGGCGGCTTCCTCGCCCTTCTTCACGAAATGCTGGAAGAAGTAGTCGTGGTGATCGTCATGGTCGTGGAAATTGAGTGGCGTGAGCGCGACCGAGAACACCGGCACGCCGGTGTCGAGCTGCACGCGCATGAGTCCGTCGATCACGGCCGTGGTGACGAACTCATGGCGGTAGATGCCGCCGTTGACGATCAGTGCGCAGGCGATCACGGCGTCGAACTGGCCGGAGGCGGCCAGCTTGTGCGCCATGAGCGGAATCTCGAACGCGCCGGGCAGTTCCACGGTCTGGATGCGGGCGGCGTCTGCGCCGAGCTCGACCAGTCGGCGGATGGCCGAGTCACGCGCCTGGTGCACGATGTCGTCGTGCCAGTTGGCGCTGATGATGGCGATACGGGTCGACGATGGCACGCGGGGCACAGCGTCGGAAGGGGACAGATGTTGCAGGTCAATCTGATTCATTTGCTTCTCTTGGTTGGCAAGCGTTTCAATGAATCAGGGCGCGCGAAACGAACGCCGGCCCGCGAACGTTCGAACCAGCGAGCGCGCGCGTGCAGGCATCTGCTTCACGTTTCTCTTTCATCCGGACTGTGACCGTCGGCCCTGGCATCTCACCAGATCTGCTGACCCAAGGCCCTTGTTGCAAGGGTCTCGGCGCTCGCGGGCTGCTGGCGTCACTCTTTGCAAGGTGCGCCAGATACCGCCGGTGGGGAATTGCGCCCCGCCCTGAGAACGTGGGTGCCAATTCATGGCACCGCTGTCGATTGTAGGAGCATGTCAATGACAATGCTGGCAAGCGGGCGACAGACAGCATCGCGTTCCGTACTGTGAGCAGGGCGGCCCCGGCGAGGAATGGAGCCGCCAACAAAAAACCGCCAGAGCATTCGCTGTTGGCGGTTTCTTGCGGCAAGTCCGAAGTGCAATTACTTCAGCTTGATTTCCTTGTACTCGACGTGCTTGCGAGCCTTGGGATCGAACTTCGTGATCAACATCTTTTCAGGCATTGTCTTCTTGTTCTTTGTGGTGGTGTAGAAGTGGCCGGTACCCGCAGTGGATTCCAGCTTGATCTTTTCGCGTCCGCCTTTAGAAGCCATGGTTTTTCTCCTTTAGGTTGAGAATTTAAGCTTGGCCACGAGCGCGCATGTCTGCGAGCACGGAGTCAATACCGTTCTTGTCGATCAGGCGCAGAGCAGCGCTGGTGACGCGCAGGCGCACCCAACGGTTTTCGCTCTCGACCCAGAAACGGCGGTATTGCAGGTTAGGGAGGAAACGACGCTTGGTCTTGTTGTTGGCGTGGGAAACGTTGTTTCCCACCATGGGCTTCTTGCCCGTTACTTCACATACGCGTGCCATGAGGACAACACCTATAAGTTTTAACGGTCGCCTGCACCAGAAACCTGCCATACAAGCAGGATGTGCTGACAACCTCACCTCGCCAGTTTGATCAATGGGTGGCGGTAGCCCGATTGCCGTCCTCGGGCCACGTGGCGTGATGCCAGACGCGATCCAATATTCAGCAAAGCCAAGAATTATAGCCTGAAATCAAAATTTGCGGTTTTGCTCCCTTTCCGCGGATGGATGGGGAGCAAAAAGCAGCCGCGCGCGTACTCCGTACGCTCTTCTTGTTACTCTTCCTGCTCGAGGAAGCGCTGTGCGTCCAGCGCAGCCATGCAGCCCGTGCCCGCACTGGTGATTGCCTGGCGGTATACGTGGTCCTGCACATCGCCGGCAGCGAACACGCCGGGAACGCTGGTCTGCGTGGCGAAGCCCTTGAGGCCGCCCTGGGTGACGATGTAGCCGGTCGCATCCATTTCGAGATGGCCCTTGAAGATCTCGGTGTTGGGCGAGTGGCCGATCGCGATGAAGCAGCCCTGCAGCGTGATGTCCTCGGTGTGGCCGTCCTGGGTGCTCTTGATGCGGATGCCCGTCACGCCGCTCTTGTCGCCAAGCACTTCGTCCAGCGTGAAGTGGGTCTTGAGCTCGATCTTGCCTTCCTTGACCTTTTCCATCAGCTTGTCGACGAGGATGGGTTCGGCCTTGAACTTGTCGCGGCGGTGGACCAGGGTCACCTTGCTGGCGATGTTGCTCAAATACAACGCTTCTTCGACGGCCGTATTGCCGCCGCCGATCACGCAGACCGGTTGCTCGCGGTAGAAGAAGCCGTCACATGTGGCGCAGGCGGACACGCCCTTGCCCATGAAGGCTTCTTCGGAAGGCAGGCCCAGGTACTTGGCCGAGGCGCCGGTGGCGATGATGAGCGAGTCACAGGTGTACTCACCCGAGTCGCCCGTCAGGGTGAACGGGCGCTTGCTGAAGTCGACCTTGTTGATGTGGTCGAAGACGATCTGGGTGCGGAAGCGCTCCGCGTGCTCCAGGAAGCGCTGCATCAGTTCCGGACCCTGGACGCCCATCACGTCGGCGGGCCAGTTGTCCACTTCGGTGGTCGTCATGAGCTGGCCGCCCTGGGCGAGGCCAGTGACGAGCAGCGGATTCAGGTTGGCGCGGGCGGCATAGATGGCGGCCGTGTAGCCGGCAGGGCCGGAACCGAGAATCAGGACTTTGGCGTGAAGGGTGTTCGACATGGTTGTTGCCATTCAGTTTGCGCGCTCCATGCCACCCGGCACGGCGGGCCGGCGGCGAGGAGTGGGTTGAACAATCGGATGAAGGAGGGCGGGTGTCGCAGGCTCGCGAGGCGGCTGCGCTGCGCTCCCATGCCTCTCATTGTAGGGAGGGCGCATTAACGGAGTAAGCCAAGGTTTTTGATCTCGCCGATAGATATCGTCAACACGCGCAGGCCGCAGGCCGATGGGCATGTCAATTCTTGGCAAATGGACGGGAACAGCCGGGCGGGTGCGGCTGCCGGGCACATTCAGTCACATTCGAATGTCGTTGCAGAAGATAAATCTGGCGACAATGTGCTGTCTCCATCGCCCAACGGGGCGAGCGATGGCTGCGCCCATGGGGTAAGCTAGCCGCTTGATTCCGATATGACCTATTCCCTCAATACCTTGAATGCTTCTTCTGGTGGCAAATCGGCGCCGCGATCGTGGGCCGCGCGATTCAGCCACGAAATCGGCCTGGTAGTGGGCTTGCTGGCGCTGGTGTTCTGGCTGCTGGCTCTCGTGAGTTACAACGCGCAGGATGCCGCCTGGTCCACATCGGGCAGCGGCCGGCATGTTTCCAATTGGGTGGGGCGCTTTGGCGCCTGGCTGGCCGATTGCAGCTACTATGCGCTGGGCTTTTCTGTCTGGTGGTGCGTCGTGGCCGCCATCAAGGCCTGGATCTCATCGCTCGCCTTCTGGATGCGCGGCGGTGCGCAGCCGCAAGGCCCTGTCGGGCCCTGGGCACGTCGCTCGATGTTCTGGATGGGGCTGCTGATCCTGGTGTTGAGCAGCACGGCGCTGGAATGGTCACGCCTGTATCGCTACGACACCTTCCTGCCGGGACAGGCGGGCGGCATGCTGGGCTACACGACGGGCCAGTTCGCGATGAACTGGCTGGGCGATGCGGGCTCGGGCCTCATCGGCGTGATTCTGGTGGTGCTGGGCGCGGCCATGGTGTTCGGGTTCTCGTGGGGGCAACTGGCCGAGCGCATTGGCGGCTCCATCGATGGCCTGGTGCAGGGCAGCCGCGCCAAGCGCGAGAAGGCGCGTGACGAGGCCGCTGGTAAGCAGGCTGCACGCGAGCGCGCCGTGGTGGTGTCCGAGGAGCGCAACGAGATCGAGGAGCACCATCCACAGCCGGTGCAGATCATCGAGCCGGTGTTCACTGAACCGCAGCAGAGTACGCGCGTGGTCAAGGAGCGCCAGAAGCCGCTGTTCTCCGAGCTGCCCGACAGCAAGCTGCCGCAGGTGGACCTGCTGGACGCGGCCCAGGCGCGCCAGGAAACGGTGTCGCCGGAGACGCTGGAGATGACCAGCCGCCTGATCGAGAAGAAGCTCAAGGACTTCGGTGTGGAAGTGGCCGTCGTGGCCGCGGCACCCGGCCCGGTGATCACGCGCTACGAGATCGAGCCCGCCACGGGCGTGAAGGGCTCGCAGGTGGTGAACCTGGCCAAGGATCTGGCGCGTTCGCTGTCGCTGGTGTCGATCCGCGTGATCGAGACGATCCCGGGCAAGAACTTCATGGCGCTCGAACTGCCAAACGCCAAGCGCCAGTCGATCAAGCTTTCCGAAATCCTGGGCTCGCAGGTCTATCATGACGCCAAGAGCATGCTCACCATGGGCCTGGGCAAGGACATCGTGGGCAACCCGGTCGTAGCTGATCTCGCCAAGATGCCGCACGTGCTGGTGGCCGGTACGACGGGCTCGGGCAAGTCGGTGGGTATCAATGCGATGATCCTGTCGCTGCTCTACAAGGCCGAGGCGCGTGACGTGCGCCTGATGATGATCGACCCCAAGATGCTGGAAATGTCGGTCTACGAAGGCATTCCGCACCTGCTGTGCCCGGTGGTCACCGACATGCGCCAGGCAGCGCACGGCTTGAACTGGTGCGTGGCCGAGATGGAGCGCCGCTACAAGCTGATGAGCAAGATGGGTGTGCGCAATCTGGCGGGCTACAACGCCAAGATCGACGACGCCAAGGCGCGCGAGGAATTCATCCCCAACCCGTTCAGCCTCACGCCCGAGGAGCCGGAACCGCTGGAGCGCCTGCCCCACATCGTCGTGATCATCGACGAGCTGGCCGACCTGATGATGGTGGTGGGCAAGAAGATCGAGGAGCTGATCGCGCGCCTGGCGCAAAAGGCGCGCGCAGCGGGCATCCACCTGATCCTGGCGACGCAGCGCCCGAGCGTGGACGTGATCACCGGCCTCATCAAGGCCAACATCCCGACCCGCATCGCCTTCCAGGTGAGCAGCAAGATCGACAGCCGCACGATTCTCGACCAGATGGGGGCAGAGGCACTGCTCGGCATGGGCGACATGCTCTACATGGCCAGCGGCACGGGCCTGCCGATCCGCGTGCACGGAGCATTCGTGTCGGACGAGGAAGTACACCGTGTAGTCAGCTACCTCAAGGAGCAAGGGGAGCCCGACTACATCGAAGGCGTGCTCGAGGGTGGTACGGTCGATGGAGAGGACAGCGGCTTCGGCGGTGACGGCGAGGGCGGCAACGGGGAGAAGGACCCGATGTACGACCAGGCCGTGGAGATCGTGCTCAAGGACCGCAAGGCCAGCATCTCCTACGTGCAGCGCAAGCTGCGCATCGGCTACAACCGTTCCGCGCGCCTGCTCGAGGACATGGAGAAGGCCGGCTTGGTGAGTGCGCTCACGGCCAGCGGCCAGCGCGAAGTGCTGGTGCCCGCGCGCGGCGGCGAATGAGCGCCGGCGGGATCTCCCGCCGAGCCCGCATCCATTCGCCCATCGACCCTGGCCTTCCAAGGGAACCGCGGACGCGGTTTCCAGGTCAGAGCACACAGGAGTTCCAATCTATGATGAAACGTTTGATCGCCACAGTGTTGACGGCAGCCTGCGCACAGGTCGCCAGCGCCGATGGCCTGCAGAGCCTGGAAGGCTTCATGAAGGGCGTGGCGAGTGGCCGCTCGGAATTCACGCAGACCGTGACCTCGCCGCCCAAGGAGGGGCAGCAGCCAAGGGTGAAGACCTCGAGCGGAAGCTTCGAGTTCCGGCGCCCCGGTCTCTTCAAGTTCGTCTATCAAAAACCGTTCGAGCAGACCATCGTGGCCGACGGGAAGACCCTCTGGCTCTACGACGCCGACCTGAACCAGGTCACGCAGCGTTCGCAGGCGCAGGCGCTGGGCAGCACGCCCGCCGCGCTGCTGGCGTCGGCGCCCGACCTGTCGGCGCTGAAGGCCGACTTCAACCTGGCCTCCGCGCCGGACCAGGACGGACTGCAATGGGTCGAGGCAGCCCCCAAGGCCAAGGACGGACAGCTCAAGAGCGTGCGCGTGGGCTTCGCGGGCGACCGGTTGGCGGTGCTGGACATCATGGACAGCTTCGGCCAGCGCTCGCAGCTGAAGTTCAGCAACATGCAGGTCAATCCGCAATTGCCGGCCGATACCTTCCAGTTCAAGCCGCCTGCGGGCGCCGATGTGGTGAAGCAGTAAGCTCCCGGGCCGCAGGACGGCTGCGCTGCGCTCAGTGGTTCGCCAGGAACCTGCGAATCGCGACCAGTGCCAGCAACGGGAAGATCGCAAAGGTGGCGAACAGCCAGAGTGCCGCATGGCCGAGCACCTGGGGATCGGTACTCGCCGACACGCCGAGCGCATTGGCGAACAGCCCTGCCAACGCCGCACCGACCGCCATGCCGTAGAGCTGCACCGTGCTGATGGCTGCGGAGGCCGCGCTGGCCTCATCGGGCGGCGCGCAATGCAGGATGGCGTTGAGCAGGTGGGGCCAGGCCGATCCCACGCCCAGGCCGATGAGGGCCAGGGCCACCGCGTTGAGCAGCAGGGCTCCCGCGAAGGCCATGGGCATTGCGAAGGCCAGCAGGGCGAGACCTGCCAGGCAGAGCGTGGGCCCGAGCCACATCAGGGTGCGTGAGCGGTTGCCCGTGGCACCCGAGAAGCTGACGGACGCGAGGGACCAGCCTCCTGCCATGAGGGCCGTCGTGTACCCGGCCGTCAAAGGCTTGAGGCCGTGCAGGTGCTGCAGGAAGTAGGGCACGTAGATTTCCACCATCGTGCCCATGAGCAGCAGGGTGATCACCGCGTAGAGCTTGCCCAGCGGGCTGCCGAGGGACGTGCCTCCCCGCGGCAGAAGCCGGGCCGCCGCCCCGCGTTCGGCCATGATCGCAATCCCTCCGATGCCGAGGCCTGCAAGAACGCAGGCCGCCTGCCAGGCACCCGCGGGCACCACACTGGCTGCCGCGACGAGCACCACGGACAGGGCCAGCAGCACGATCTGCCTTCCCGGGATGCCGCCGACAGCGGCATCGGGCTGGTTCAGCATCCGGGCGGGCTGCAGCTGTACCCAGACCAGGGCCATCTGCAGCGCGATCAGCGGCAGCAGGAACCAGAAGGCCCAGCGCCAATGTCCGGACTGCGCGAACAGCCCGCCCACGGCGGGGCCGCTCAGGGTCGCGATGCCCCACATGCCTGACACCAGCGCGATCGCGCGCGGCCACAGGCGCGGCACGAAGACCATGCGGATCAGCGTGTAGCTGAGCGCGGCCAGGGTGCCGCCACCCAGCCCCTGCACCGTTCGCCCGAGCAGCATCGTGGGCATGTTCAGGGCGCCGGCGCACAGGAGCGTGCCTACCGCGAAAAGGAGCAGCGCCGAGGCCATGGCCGTGCGCGCGCCGAAAGCCGCCAGGACCCGCACCGAAAGCGCGGCGCCGACGATGGATGCCACCACGAACAGCGTCGTGTTCCACGCATACCACTCGAGGCCGCCGATCTCGCGCACCACCGACGGCAGTACCGTGGTCACGATGTGCACGTTGATCGCATGCATGGCCACGGCACCGGTGAGCGCAAGCGCCTTGAGTCCATTGCGGCCTCCGAGCAGCTCGCTCCATCCAGCGGGCTTGGTGGTGTGGGGCGACGGTGGTACGGGGTCTGTCCGGGTTGTACTTTTCATGGAAGCCTCATGGCATGGAATAATGCAAGTAGTTTCTTGTAATTTATCAAAGCCAGCGATATTAACCAAGCTATTGCTTTTATAAAAATATGCAATCGAACACGATCATGGCGACCGAGCCGAACGCCACGGACCGCATGCTGCAGGCCGTCAAGCGTCTTGCACCCGTGGGTACCAGCACGCTCGCCCGGCATCTCCAGATGACCGTTGAAGCGGCGCGCCAGCAGGTCAACCGCCTGCTCGAGCAAGGTTTGATCGCGGGCGAGATGCAACCAGCCAAGGGGGCGGGGCGGCCCGGGCAGGCCTGGAGGCTGACGGAGGCGGGGCAGCGCCATTTCCCCGACGCCCATGCCCAGCTCACGGTACAGCTCATCGACGCGGTGCGCGCTGTGTTTGGCGAGGAAGGCCTTGAAAGGCTCATTGCCGCCAGGGAGGCGGAGTCGAGAAGCCGGTACGCGGCAGCCTGCACGGGCAAGAAACTGTCGACGCGTTTCGAGCAGCTGGCCCGGGTTCGTTCCGAGGAGGGCTACATGGCCCGCGTGGAAAAGGACGGCGGCGCGCTGATCTTTCTCGAGGACCACTGTCCGATCTGCGCCGCCGCGGACTCCTGTCGCGGCTTCTGCCGCTCCGAGGAGGCGCTGCTCCAGGAAATCGCCGGTGACCAGGCCCGTGTGGTGCGCGGTGAATACCTGCTCGAGGGCGGAAACCGGTGCGCCTATCGCGTGATTCCGATCACTGCGCTTTGATCGCGGTGGCGGCCCGGACTTGAAGGCCGGGCGGGGCCGCACGGGCATGGTTTCCCCTCGCGCGTGCCAACGGCGGTACGATCAAGGCTGTTTGTCCTGCCTTCGTTTTCCGTCATGCCCGCACCAGTCCCCCACCAACCCCTCGCCGAACGCCTGCGCCCGCACAACCTGGGTGAAGTGATCGGGCAGCAGCATGTGCTGGGACCGGGCATGCCCCTGCGGCTGGCATTCGAGTCGGGACAGCCGCACAGCTGCATCCTGTGGGGCCCGCCGGGCGTTGGAAAGACGACGATCGCACGGCTCATGGCAGAGGCGTTCGATGCGCAGTTCATTTCGATCAGCGCCGTGCTGGGCGGCGTCAAGGACATCCGCGAAGCGGTCGAGCGCGCCGAGGCCGCCCGCGACGGGCTCATGCAGCAGCGCACGATCGTGTTTGTCGACGAGGTGCACCGGTTCAACAAGAGCCAGCAGGATGCGTTCCTGCCGCACGTGGAAAGCGGCCTGTTTACCTTTGTCGGTGCGACGACGGAGAATCCGTCGTTCGAGGTGAATTCCGCGCTGCTCTCGCGCGCGGCGGTCTACGTGCTGCAGCCGCTGACCGCGGACGACCTGAAGCAGATCGTCGCCAAGGCACGGGAGCTCGACGCGGTCCCGAAGATCGAGGCCGATGCGCTCGACCGTTTGATCGCCTACGCGGACGGTGATGCCCGGCGCCTGCTGAACACGCTCGAGACACTGGCGGTCACGGCGAAGCAGGCGGGTGTGGAGGCGATCTCCGACGAATGGCTGCTCAAGGTGCTGGGTGAACGCATGCGCCGCTACGACAAGGGCGGTGAACAGTTCTACGACACCATCAGCGCCCTGCACAAGTCGGTGCGCGGTTCGGACCCCGATGCGGCACTGTACTGGCTGGTGCGCATGCTCGACGGCGGCGCGGATCCGCGCTACATGGCGCGGCGGCTGGTGCGCATGGCAAGCGAGGACATTGGCCTGGCCGACCCGCGCGCGCTGAGGCTTGCGCTCGATGCCTCCGAGGTCTACGAGCGCCTGGGCTCGCCCGAGGGCGAACTGGCGCTGGCGCAATGTGTTGTTTATTTGGCTGTCGCACCCAAATCGAACGCGGTCTACAAGGCCTACAACCAGGTGCGCGCCTTTGTGAAGCAGGACGGCACCAGACCTGTGCCCATGCACCTGCGCAATGCACCCACCCGGCTCATGAAGGAGCTCGATTACGGTAAGGGTTATCGCTATGCGCACGACGAAGAGGGGGGCTTTGCTGCAGGCGAGAACTACCTGCCAGAGGGCATGGAGGCGCCCGGTTTCTACCGCCCGGTTCCACGGGGGCTGGAGATCAAGATCGGCCAGAAGCTCGATGAATTGCAGCAGCTCAATGCTGCGGCGCAAAAACGGGAATGAACCAGCCGTTTGCCCGGATTCCATTTCTGAGTCTTGACTTGCGCAATTCGCGTGTTCCCTATGTGTAGCCGAATGTGCTTGTCCTAATAATGAATTCCATCGGCTAACTCAGGTCGCAGGCGCGGGGACATGATCCCCGAGGAAACGATCGGGCCCGTTGCATTTCACTGGTATCGATCCACCGCGTGAACCCGCACAGACAACAGAACTGGCGGGTTTTTTGCTAAGCGCTTACGGCGCATGCACGCGGCGGCCGATATCGGTGGGAAGGCGGCAAGCGCTCATCAATCGCGAAGGATTTTCGTTATGGACATTTTGCTGCAGCAGATCATCAACGGTCTGGTACTTGGCAGCATGTACGCCCTCATAGCGCTCGGCTATACGATGGTGTACGGCATCATTCAGCTCATCAACTTCGCCCACGGCGAGGTGCTCATGATCGGGGCGATCACCAGTTGGAGTTGCATCGGGATGATGCAGGAGGCCATGCCCGGCGCACCAGGTTGGCTGGTGCTCCTGATCGCCACGATCATCGCCTGCATCGTGGCGGCAGCGCTGAATTTCACGATCGAGAAGATCGCCTACCGGCCGCTGCGCAACAGTCCGCGTCTGGCTCCGTTGATCACCGCGATCGGCATGTCCATCCTGCTCCAGACGGTGGCGATGATCATCTGGAAGCCCAACTACAAGCCCTATCCGACGCTGCTGTCGTCCGATCCCTATCACCTTGGCAACGCGGTGATCACGCCCACGCAGATCATGATCCTCGTGACGACCGTGGTGGCCCTCGCCGCGATGGTCTATCTGGTGAACTACACCAAGCTCGGACGCGCCATGCGCGCCACGGCGGAGAACCCGAAGGTGGCGGCGCTGATGGGAGTGAAGCCGGACATGGTGATCTCGGCCACCTTCATCATCGGTGCCATCCTCGCGGCGATCGCCGGCATCATGTATGCCTCCAACTACGGCACGGCGCAGCATGCGATGGGCTTCCTGCCAGGGCTCAAGGCCTTCACGGCAGCGGTGTTCGGCGGCATCGGCAACCTGGCCGGGGCTGTCGTGGGCGGCGTGCTCCTGGGGCTGATCGAGGCCATCGGCGCGGGCTACATCGGCCCGCTGACCGGCGGGCTGCTGGGCAGCAACTATGTGGATATCTTCGCATTCATCGTGCTGATCATCGTGCTGACGCTCAGGCCATCGGGCCTGCTGGGCGAGCGTGTGGCGGACCGGGCTTGAAGGGAGCACGAACATGAATCAAGGGAACAAGAAAGTCTCGTGGCTGATCGGCGGCATCGTCCTGCTCGTGCTGCCGCTGGTGCTTCAATACTTCGGCAATGCATGGGTGCGCATTGCGGATCTGGCGCTGCTCTACGTGATGCTGGCGCTGGGCCTCAACATCGTGGTGGGCTACGCGGGCCTGCTGGACCTGGGCTATGTGGCCTTCTACGCCGTGGGCGCCTACATGTTCGCCCTGCTGGCATCACCGCAGCTGAGCGAGAACTTTGCCTGGTTCAGCGCGCATTTCCCGAATGGCCTGCACCTGTCGCTGTGGATGGTGATTCCGCTGGCCCTGGTGCTTGCGGCGGGGACCGGGGTGCTTCTGGGGATACCGGTGCTCAAGCTGCGGGGCGACTACCTTGCGATCGTGACGCTGGGCTTCGGCGAGATCATCCGCATCTTCATGAACAACCTCGATCACCCGGTCAATGTCACCAACGGTCCCAAGGGCATCGGCGAGATCGATTCTGTGAAGATCTTCGGGCTGAACCTGGGCAAGCGCCAGGAGATCTTCGGCTACGACATCAGCTCGGTCACGCTGTACTACTACCTGTTCCTCGCCCTGGTGCTGATCACCATCCTCGTGTGCTATCGCCTGCAGGACTCGCGTATCGGCCGCGGCTGGATGGCGATCCGCGAGGACGAGATCGCCGCCAAGGCCATGGGCATCAACACCCGCAACATGAAACTGCTGGCGTTCGGCATGGGCGCGTCGTTCGGCGGTGTGTCGGGGGCCATGTTCGCGGCCTTCCAGGGCTTTGTCTCGCCCGAGTCCTTCAGCCTGATGGAGTCGGTGATGATCGTTGCGATGGTGGTGCTGGGCGGCATCGGCCATATCCCCGGGGTGATCCTGGGTGCGGTGCTGCTGTCGGCGTTGCCCGAGGTGCTGCGCTACGTGGCGGGTCCGCTGCAGGACCTGACGGGAGGACGGCTCGACGCGTCCATCCTGCGGCAGCTGCTGATCGCGCTGGCGATGATCGTCATCATGCTGCTGCGCCCGCGCGGCCTGTGGCCTTCGCCGGAGCATGGCAAGAACTTCCCGCAGAAGGTCTGAACGGCCCGTGCAAGACACGACAACATCCAAGATTCAACAGAGCAACGATATGGCAGAAACATCAGACGATGTGGTGCTGAAGGTGGCGGGCGTTTCCAAGCGATTCGGCGGCCTGCAGGCACTTTCGGACGTCGGCATCACCATTCGGCGCGGTCAGATCTACGGACTGATCGGACCCAACGGCGCCGGCAAGACAACCTTCTTCAACGTCATCACGGGCCTCTACACGCCGGATGCCGGCAGCTTCGTGCTGGCGGGCCAGCCCTACCGGCCGACAGCGGTGCACTTGGTCGCGAAGACCGGCATTGCACGAACCTTCCAGAACATCCGCCTGTTTGCGGAAATGACGGCGCTCGAGAACGTCATGGTGGGTCGCCATGTGCGCACGCACTCGGGGTTGTTCGGCGCGGTGTTCCGCACGCCGGGCTTCAAGCGCGAGGAGGCAGAGATCCGCGAGCGGGCAAGGCAGCTGCTCGATTACGTCGGCATCGGCAAGTACGCGGATTTCAAGGCGCGCACGTTGTCCTACGGGGACCAGCGGCGCCTGGAGATCGCTCGTGCGCTGGCCACCGACCCGCAACTGATCGCCCTGGATGAACCCGCGGCGGGCATGAACGCCACCGAGAAGGTGCAGTTGCGCGAACTGATCGACCGCATCCGCAAGGACAACCGCACCATCCTGCTGATCGAGCATGACGTGAAGCTGGTGATGGGCCTGTGCGACCGCGTGACGGTGCTCGACTACGGCAAGCAGATTGCCGAAGGCACGCCGGCCGACGTGCAGAAGAACGAAAAAGTGATCGAGGCCTATCTGGGCACCGGAGGACATTGAGCATGGCCGAAGCACAAGTGTTGTTGAAAGTGAGCGGCCTGCGCGTGGCCTATGGCGGCATCCAGGCCGTGAAGGGCGTGGACATGGAAGTGCGTGAGGGCGAATTGGTGTCGCTGATCGGCTCCAACGGCGCGGGCAAGACCACGACGATGAAGGCCATCACCGGGCTGCTGTCGATGAACGATGGCGACATCGAGTACCTTGGCCGCAGCATCAAGGGCAAGGGCGCGTGGGACCTGGTCCGCGAGGGCCTGGTGATGGTGCCCGAAGGGCGTGGCGTGTTCGCGCGCATGACCATCACGGAAAACCTGCAGATGGGCGCCTACATTCGCAACGACCAGGCGGGTATCAAGGACGACATCGAGCGCATGTTCAACGTTTTCCCGCGGCTGCGCGAACGCAAGGACCAGCTGGCCGGAACCATGTCGGGCGGCGAGCAGCAGATGCTGGCGATGGGCCGCGCGCTCATGAGCCGGCCCAAGGTGCTGCTGCTCGATGAGCCGTCGATGGGCCTGTCGCCGATCATGGTGGACAAGATCTTCGAGGTGGTGGGCGACGTCTACAAGCTCGGCGTGACCATCCTGCTGGTCGAGCAGAACGCCAGCCGCGCATTGCAGATGGCCAACCGGGGCTATGTGATGGAGTCCGGCATCATCACGATGACGGGAGAGGGCGTCTCGCTGCTGAACGACCCGCGCGTGCGCGCTGCCTACCTGGGCGAATGAGCCGGAAATGAAACGGAGTTGACGGACCTGGGCGCCTGCGTTGCGCTACATTGCCAGCCCATCCGGCCTCTGGCCCGTTTCAGCATCCCATCATGCAATTCCTGCAATCGCTTCCCATCTCGCTACAGACCATCCTGCTGCTGCTCGCCAGCAACGTGTTCATGACGTTTGCCTGGTACGGGCACCTGAAGAATCTCTCGACCTCGCCCTGGTACATCGCCGCGCTGGTGAGCTGGGGCATCGCGCTGTTCGAGTACCTGCTGCAGGTGCCTGCGAACCGGATCGGTGCGACCCAGATGTCGCTCGGCCAGCTCAAGATCCTGCAGGAGGTCATCACGCTCACGGTGTTCGTGCCGTTTGCGGTGTTCTACATGGGGCAGCCGCTCAAGTGGGACTATCTCTGGGCGGGGCTGTGCATGGTGGGGGCGGTCTTCTTCATCTTCCGCAGCGCCTGATATCTGAGGCTGCACAAAGCGTCGGGGCGTGGTGCCTCACCACCGCCCCAGCAGCATCAGCGCGCCCGGAATCCAGCAACTGGCAATGCCGGTGAACACCGTATAGACGGGCAGGAAGCGCAGTGTCCTGCCCAGGCCCTGAACGATGAAGAAGAACAGCCAGAGCGAAGACCAGAGCAGCCACATCACGATCATGCGCATGTCGGTCTCCATGGCGGCGAACATCAGCGCCGACACCGCGACGAAGCCGCAGTACCAGCCCATTGCGACGCCCTTGAGCCCGTACCACTGCACGGCGGCGGCATAGAGGTAGGTGAACGCGAACAGCAGGCCGCCCGCCGCAGTGAAATATCCGGAACCACCGTCGGCGCGGTACAGCCCGAGCAGGTTGACGAACAGCGCGAGGCCGCCCACCAGCAGGTTGAAGGGCGCTGCGTCGCGGGGCTCGATGCGACCGGCAAGGCCCATGCCATTCACGATCAGCACAGCACCAATGAAGAAAAGCGACACGCCCAGCATCTTGAAGACCCCGCAATGGACAAACAACCGACCGTCAAGGAAGAAGAACCGCAGAAAAAATCGAGCCCGCCGTCTTCCATGTCCGAATGCCATGTGCGTGCGAGCGGCAGCCATTCTCTGTGAGGACTTCGTGACGAATTTGCGACGCAAGGTCACATCATTGATTACTTTCCCGTACGGATTCGGATCGTTTTCCCGTGCGGCCTCGGGCCCGTTTCGCATGAGTATGTAACTACTGGTATGCAGGGATTTTGGAGCGCCTCCCACCGGCGCCCTCATGGTGGCGGTTAAACTTCGCGCTTTCACAAAGATGTCACCGGGTTGTCATAGAGGCTCGGTCCCGTCCCCGGTTTGCCTCCCAGGAGTTCCCATGTTGTTTGGAAAGCTGTTGCCCCAAGAGGGCAATTTTTTCGAGATGTTCAACCAGCATGCGGAGCGCATCGTCGAAGCCGCCCACGCGTTCTCCCAATTGGTGGCCAACTACAACGACCCCCATCTGCGTGAAAAGTACAACCAGGATGTCGATAACGCCGAGCGCGCGGCCGACCGCGTGACGCACGAGGTCAACCGCGCTCTGCACAAGACCTTCATCACCCCGATCGACCGCGAGCAGATCCATTCGCTGATCAACACCATGGACGACGTGGCCGACCTGATCCAGGACTCCGCGGAAACCATGTCGCTGTATGACATCCGCCACATGACGGAGGAAATCAGTCGCCTGACCGACCTGAGCCTCAAGTGCTGTGAGCGCGTGCGGGATGCGGTGAAGCTGCTTTCCCGCATCGCCGACGCGTCCGTGGCGGAAGCCGCGCTCAAGACCTGCGAGGAAATCGACCGCCTGGAAGGCGATGCCGACCGCGTGATGCGCAGCGCCATGAGCAAGCTGTTCCGCGAGGAGCCCGATGTGCGTGAAGTCATCAAGCTCAAGGCCATCTACGAGTTGCTGGAGACGATCACCGACAAGTGCGAGGACGTGGCCAACCTGATCGAGGGCGTGATCCTCGAGAACTCCTGATCCGGGCGCACACGCAACAGCCGGCTTCCGGCATCAACTGCTCATCAGCATGGAAACAGTACAAACAGCCCTGTGGGTCGTGATTATCCTGGTGGCCCTCGCCCTGATATTCGACTTCATGAACGGCTTTCATGACGCGGCGAACTCCATCGCCACCGTGGTGTCCACGGGCGTGCTCAAGCCGACGCAGGCCGTGGTCTTCGCGGCATTCTTCAACGTCGTTGCCGTCTTCGTCTTCCACCTGAGCGTGGCGGCCACGGTGGGCAAGGGCATCGTCCAGCCCGGGGTGGTCGACACCCATGTGGTGTTCGGAGCCCTGGTGGGGGCGATCACCTGGAACGTGATCACCTGGTACTACGGCATTCCCAGCAGCTCCTCGCATGCGCTGATCGGCGGCATCGTCGGCTCGGTGATGGCGAAGTCCGGCGCGGGCGCGCTGGTGGCGGGCGGCATCCTGAAGACCGTGGCGTTCATCTTCATCTCGCCGCTGCTGGGCTTTCTGCTCGGCTCGATCATGATGGTGATTGTTGCCTGGACCTTCCGCCGCATGCGCCCGAGCCGCATCGACAAGTGGTTCCGGCGCCTCCAGCTCGTCTCGGCGGGCGCCTACAGCCTGGGCCACGGCGGCAACGATGCACAGAAGACCATCGGCATCATCTGGCTGCTGCTGATCGCCACGGGCTACTCGGCGTCGACCGATGCCGCGCCACCGACCTGGGTCATCATCTGCTGCTATGCGGCGATCGGCCTGGGCACGATGTTTGGCGGATGGCGCATCGTCAAGACCATGGGCCAGAAGATCACCAAGCTCAAGCCCGTGGGCGGCTTTTGTGCGGAAAGCGGCGGGGCGCTGACACTGTTCCTGGCCACCTGGCTGGGCGTGCCGGTTTCCACCACGCACACCATCACCGGCGCGATCGTCGGCGTAGGCTCCACGCAGCGCGCCAGCGCCGTGCGCTGGGGCGTGGCGGGCAACATCGTGTGGGCCTGGATTCTCACGATCCCCGCCAGCGCATTCGTGGCCGCCATTGCCTACTGGATCAGCCTGCAGCTGTACTAATTCCCGCTGGTTCATGAGAAAAGCGCCGGGGCTCGTATGAGTCCGGCGCTTTTTGTATTGTGGGGCTTGGGTTGGGTTGTTCGTTCGGAGGCGCCGATACAGGGCTTGATCCTTCGTTGCACCTCCTTGCCTACCAGGAAGTCCCCAAAGAGCGCTACTGGGAAATCTTGCGAGCTTCCTCGATCTGGTATTCGAAATAGCGCTGGAAGCTGAAGGCAAAACTGGCCATCAGCACCGCAGTGCCAATCATCAGTGCCAATCCGATGGCGAAGATCGTGCCCCAGTGCGTGCGTCCCGGAGGGGCGTCGCTGGCTGCCTGCGGGTTGAAGCGGGCATTCCATTTCTCGGGCGTCGTCAGGCCGTAGAGGATGGCGCGCAGCGCGCAGGCCGCAAAGGTGAACCCGAGAAGCGGCACCAGCACCCAGCTGTAGTGGTCGTCCTGTCCGAACTCCAGCACGCGCTGGATTCCGTACACCCCGAGCGCGGTGGGGATGGGCAGCAGCCAGCCCAGCGTGTCGAACAGGCCATACAGGTAGAAGCGGTGCAGCCCGAGCGGGCCGCCGAGAAAGGCCAGCCAGGCGGCGACGGTCTTGCTTTTCATGATTGATCGATCTTCATTGCGGGCGGACTTCATTCGGGCGAGGTGCTGTCCCCAGCTCCTAGAGGCTTGTCCATGAGGACAATATCCAGCCATTTCCCGAACTTCCAACCTGCGGAACGAAGAACTCCCGCATCGGAAAAGCCCGCCGCGCGGTGAACGCCGATGGAGCCGGTGTTGCCCGAGTCCCCGATCACCGCCAGCATCCGGCGGATGCCGGCCTGCTGTGCTGCCACGCACAGGGCGTCAAGCAGTTGCCTCCCCACGCCCTGGCCACGCGCCGAGTCGGCCACGTAGATCGAGTCTTCGGCGGAGAAGCGGTAGGCCGGGCGCTGCTTGAACCAGGTGCAATAGGCGTAGCCCAGGATCTCGCGGGTCTGTGGATGCTCGGCCACCAGATAGGGCAGTCCCTTGGCCAGAACGTCGGCGCGACGCTGCGTCATCTCGGCCTGGTCGGGGGGATCGACCTCGAAGGAGCCGGTGCCGTGGAGGACATGGTGTCGGTAGATGGCGGTGATGGCAGCAAGGTCATCTTCGCTGCTTGCACGAATGTTGAGCATCTTTTTCTGATTGTTGGCTATAATTGCGGACTTTGCTGCGTGTCGCTGGCCGGGTGGCTAAGTCGCGTGTCTCAAACGCAGCAGGAAAAACCTTGGCAGTCACCATTTTTTGAGGTGCCTGCTTTTCCACCCGAAGGATTCATTATGGTCGTTATTCGACTTGCTCGCGGCGGTTCCAAGCACCGTCCTTTCTTCAACATCGTTGTGGCTGACAAGCGCGTTCGTCGCGATGGTCGCTTCATCGAGCGTCTGGGCTTTTACAACCCGTCCGCCAAGGACGGCGAGGAAGGCCTGCGCATTGCCCAGGATCGTCTGACCTACTGGAAGAGCGTTGGCGCACAAGCCTCGCCTACCGTGGATCGCCTGATCAAGCAAGGCGCCAAGGCTGCTGCCTAAGCTTCCAAAGCTCGGAAAAGCGGATTTCGTTGGGTTTCCGGCGAAGTCCGCTTTTTTGTTTTTGCCCTGTTCTCCAACATTTTTTCCCGTATGCCCGCCGAACTCCCTGTCTTGCAGTCCGCCACCCTCCCGTCCGATGCCGTCGAAGTAGGCCGCATCGGTGAGGCCTGGGGGATCAAGGGATGGTTCAAGATCGTGCCCTACAGCGCCGATCCCGAGGCGCTGCTGGGCGGTGGCAACTGGTATCTGCAGCCGTCGGAGAAGGGGGCGAAGAGCTTCTTCTCGGGCACCGTGCTGCTTTCCGTGAAGCAGGCTCGCGAGCATTCGGATTCGATCGTCGCAACGGCCGAGGAGATTCCCGACCGCAATGGCGCCGAGGCACTGCGCGGGGCACGCATCTTCATTTCGCGTGCCGATTTCCCCAAGGCGGCCGACGACGAGTATTACTGGGTCGACCTGATCGGCCTCGATGTGCTCAACCGCGAGGGCGTGTCCCTGGGGGTGGTGAAGGATCTGATGTCCACCGGCCCGCAGACGACGCTGGTGCTGTCGCAGGAGGTGTCCGGTGACAAGCCCGTCGAGCGCATGATCCCGTTCGTCTCGGCCTTCGTGGACAAGGTCGATATCGAGGGGCGCCGGATCACGGTCGACTGGCAGCCCGACTATTGATGGGTTCTTGAGAGGTGGATGGTTCCCCGGCCATGCGATTCGACGTCATCACGCTGTTTCCCGAACTGTTCTCGCCCTTTCTCGAAAGCGGCGTGACGCGCCGTGCCTACCAGAGCGGACAGGTCGAGGTGCGCCTGTGGAATCCGCGCGATCATGCCGAAGGCAATTACCGGCGCGTGGATGACCGACCCTTCGGAGGGGGCCCGGGCATGGTGATGATGGCCGAGCCGCTGTCGCGCTGCCTTGCCGCCATCCGCGCGGACCGGGCGGAAGCCGCCGACGCCGAGGCCCCGCTGGTGCTGTTTTCGCCCATTGGCGAGCGGCTGAACCATGGCGCTGTCGAGTGCTGGTCGGCCAGCTCGGGGGCCATTCTGTTGTGCGGGCGCTACGAAGGGGTGGATCAGCGCTTCATCGACGCCTTTGTCACCGCACAGATCAGCATGGGCGACTTTGTGCTCTCCGGTGGCGAGATTCCTGCCATGGCGCTGCTCGATGCCGTGGCGCGGCTGCAGCCCGGGGTGCTGAACGACGAGGGCAGCCATCAGCTCGACAGCTTCAACCCCGCCCTCGATGGGCTGCTGGACAGCCCCCATTACACGCGCCCTGAGGAATGGAACGGCCGCGCCGTACCCGCGGAACTGCTCTCGGGACACCATGCGCAGATCGAGCGCTGGCGGCGTGAACAGAGCCTGAGGATCACGGCTGCGCACCGCCCCGAACTGCTGGAGTCCGCCCGCGAGAAGGGAGCGCTGTCGAAGGCCGACGAGGCGCTCTTGGCGAAATTGCCCAAGTTGTTATAATGAAAGGCTTTTCGATCCTCTGGCCGGCCGCTCTTCAAGCCTGAAAGGTACGCAAACCTGGATTTGCGCACCCGCTTTGAGCCACCAAGATGCCAATCCGGGCATCCAGCCAATTTTGGCGCGGACATGATCGTTTGGAAGAAATCATGAATCTGATTCAGACTCTCGAGCAGGAAGAAATCGCTCGCTTGAACAAGACCATCCCTGAGTTCGCACCTGGTGACACTGTCATCGTGAGCGTGAACGTGGTGGAAGGTAACCGCAAGCGCGTGCAGGCCTACGAAGGCGTGGTGATCGCCAAGCGCAACCGTGGCCTGAACAGCGGCTTCACCGTGCGCAAGATCTCGAGCGGCGAAGGTGTGGAGCGTACGTTCCAGACCTACTCCCCCCTGATCGCCGGCATCGAAGTGAAGCGCCGTGGTGACGTGCGTCGTGCCAAGCTGTACTACCTGCGTGAGCGCAGCGGCAAGTCGGCACGTATCAAGGAAAAGCTGCCTTCCCGCGTCAAGGCCGTCGAAGCAGCGTAATCCAACGCCGTTTCAGCGAGTCTCGCGAAAAGCCGCTACAGTGCTTCTGGCCTGTAGCGGCTTTTTCTTTGCCTTCTTCTTTCCCTTGGGGGAGCCGGTGCAGGCCGTTCGCAGTTCCATTGCTATCCCTCGTCCTTCCTCTGCCGTGAATCCTTCCGCCATGTCCGTTGCCTCCCTCCAGGCCCCATCGTCGGGTGCGGAGCCCAAGGAGTTGCAGCTCTCCAGCGTTCCGAATTTCGACCCGCGGCTGGCACCGATGCTGGGGGTGGACGACCACCTGCCTGCCATTCCCGAAGGGCTGCTCACACCCGAGGCGCTGCGTACGCGATTCGCCAAGCCGCCGCTCTGGACGCCGGACGTGATGCGCGACCGTGGCGTGATCGACCGCGAGCCGGCGAATGCCTCGGTGCTGATCCCCATCGTCATGCGCGAGAAGCCCACGGTTTTGCTCACTCAGCGCACCGTCAAGCTTGCCAAGCATTCGGGGCAGATCGCCTTTCCGGGCGGCAAGGCCGATCCGGGCGATGGCGGCCCTGATGGCACGGCGCTGCGCGAGACCCATGAGGAAGTGGGTATCGAGCGCCAGTTCATCGAGGTGCTGGGCCAGCTCAACACCTATGTCACGGTCACCGCGTTCAACGTGACGCCCGTCGTGGCGCTGGTGCATGAGGGTTTCACGCTGCGCCCGAGCCCCGACGAAGTGGCGGACGTGTTCGAGGTGCCGCTCGACTTCCTCATGGACCCGCGCCATCACCAGCGTCATTTCCTCGAATGGCAGGGCCTGCGGCGCGAGTGGTACGCGATGCCGTATCAGGATGGCGCCACGCAGCGCTACATCTGGGGGGCGACGGCGGGCATGCTGCGCAATTTCTACCGCTTCCTGTCGGCCTGACACTCCTGCACCTGCTGGCGAGGCCGCTCCAGCGCTCCTCGGTGACGACGAGCTGACACAGGCATTCCCCATACTGTCGGATACACCTGAACAGTATGATTACTCCCATGAGTTTTTTCGCCATCTTGTTTGCCTTGCTGATCGAACAGGCCCGACCGTTGTCGCGCAGCGATCCGATCCACGCGGGGCCACGTGCCTGGGCTCTGTCGGTGAGCCGCAACTTCGATACGGGGACCCCGGGACACGGCTGGGTGGCATGGGGCATCGCCGTGCTCGTGCCATCCGTCATTGCCTTCGGTGTGCACTGGGCCCTGGTGCATTTCATCGGGTGGCCGGTGGCACTGCTGTGGAATGTGGCCGTGCTGTACTTCACGCTGGGCTTCCGGCAATTCAGCTATCACTTTACAGGCATCCGCGATGCGCTCGAAGATGGCGATGCGGATCGTGCCCGTGCGCGCCTTGCTGAATGGAAGCAGGTGGAGGTGGGTGAATTGCCGCGCAGCGAGGTGGTTCGCCACGTCATCGAATACTGCGTGATTGCCGCGCATCGCCATGTGTTCGGCGTGCTCGCATGGTTCTCCGTGCTCGCGGCCCTGGGCCTGGGTCCGACCGGTGCCGTGCTGTATCGCATGGCCGAGTTCGTCGCACGCTACTGGTCGCCGCGCAGCCGCGCCGTGTCCACGCATCCGGCCAGCGCCTCGTTGCAGCATGCGGCGTCGAAGGCATGGATGGTGATCGACTGGCTTCCCGCGCGCCTGACCGCGATGAGCTTCGCGGTGGTCGGCAGCTTCGAGGAGGCGATCGACGGCTGGCGCTTTCATGCGCAGCGTTTTCCCAATGACAACGACGGCGTGATCCTGGCGGCCACCTCGGGCGCGATCAATGTGCGCCTTGGCGGCGAGGCGCTGCGCCTCAAGTCCGACGTGCAGCCTGCGCAGGGCTGGGAGACCGATCCGCAGCTCGATGACAGCGCCAGCACCCCGGGACGCGAACCCGAAGTGGCCCACCTGCGCAGTGTCGTGGGTCTCGTGTGGCGTTCGGTGGTGGTGTGGATGCTGCTGCTGGCGCTGCTGTCATTCGCTCGCCTGCTGGGCTGAGAACCTCAACCCGCTCCGGGAGACCGGGCAAGGGCGAAACGTCCCTTTGTGATCCGTCGAGAAAAGCCGTGAATCGCGGGCGGCGGTTCACGGTTTCTTACGTTTTGCAAACAAATGTAACCTAAGGCCCGCAAAAGACGTTTCCTGCGCCGACGCCCCTTGTATCCGATTGAATTTCTCTTATGCTTCGGGCCGCTATGTCTTCGGTCCATTCCGCTTTCACGCCCACTGTCGCAGTCGTCGAGGACGATGACGACATCCGCGCCAACGTCTGTACTTTCCTGCAGAAGTCCGGCATGAAGGCCTGGGGTGTCGACTGCGCGGAACAGTTCTACGTGGCACTGCTCCAGCAGAAGGCGGATCTGGTCGTCGTCGATCTGGGCTTGCCCGGAGAAGACGGGCTGCATCTGATCCGGCGCCTGGCGGGGCAGAGCACGCCGGTGATCGCCTTGACCGGCCGTGGCGATTCCCAAAGCCGGATAGAGGGGCTCAATGCCGGAGCCCTGCAGTATTTCGTCAAGCCAGTGGACCTCCGCGAACTGGTGGCGGGGATCCGTTCGCAACTGCGGCATGTCATGCAACGCGCGGCACCCCAGCCCACAGCCGAAGCGCCGAAGGTGGGGACCACCTGGCGCCTGGACCGTATCGCGTCCCAGCTGATTTCTCCCGCGCAGCAGTCCGTGCGGCTGACCGGCGGCGAATTTGAGCTGATGCACTACCTCATGTCCGCGGGTGGCGGCATCGTGAACAAGCTGGAGCTGGTGAGAGTGCTGGGCTATGCCGACGTGGAGGATGGGCTGCACAGCATTGCGTCCCACCTTGCGCGCATGCGCCGAAAGACGCTCGTGGAGACCGGCTCGGCGTTGCCTGTGCGTGCAGTGTTCGGCAAAGGCCTTGCGTTCGTGCATTGACGCGTTCGGGGCCCACTCTCGCCCTTCTCCCTATCTTCTCCTTCTCTTCTCGTTTCTTTCTCCTTCCGCGAGGCGGCGTGGTCCGGCCTCGCACGGAATGACGTTGCGTTCTCAATAGCTACAGCAAATCATGATGACTGTCTGATTGCAATAAATATCAGACCTGTGAGTTTTGGTGATGTTTGGTATATGGCATCGGAAAAGTCCGAAACAGATAATTTTTCCTATCAACGAGCATTGATAGACAAGTAGAAAAAGCGCGTTCGGGACCTGTGGCACAGCGGCGCCATGCCGCATGACCGTGCCCCTTGCGCAGCATCGCGGCGGCCTGTCATGGCCCGCCCGGAAATTCCTTCCTTGCTCCATCGAGACCGTGATTTTTCATGCGAGGCCGAGGCCCTGCAGGGCGGAGCCTTGCCCGTCGATTTTGCAAATAGAGCGCGATGCGCCCTTCAAACCGAGGAGAGATATGTTCGGAAACTTGTTCTTCGCACGCGGCGGGCATGCCGCACGCCGCAACTGGATGCGTCATTCGCGTCTCATGCTGGCACTGAGCGCGGGTGGCCTGATGCTGGCCTCCGCCGCACGAGCCGATTTCGTCAACGGCAACTTCGATGCGACACCGGCATTCGACGGATGGACTCATGCAGGCCATACCATTCCCAAAGTCATTCCGACCTTTCCTCCGTTGACCCTGTCGGATCTGGGACTGAGCTCGGCAGAGGTACCAGCGAACGACAAGTCGGCGGTGCTGTCCGCCGGCAACGATGTCACGACGGGCGGGCAACTGACCTGGAGCGATCCGGTGGCGCGCGTGCACACGTCGGACAATGGCAGTGGTCGTGGAAACAAGGCCAGCTCGATCTCGCAGCAGATCACGATTGCCGCGGGCGACGTCGATGTGGACGGCAAGGTGCACATCCGTTTCACGGCCGCTCCGGTGCTTGACGAGCCCGGTCATCCCGAGGAGGAGCAACCCTATTTCTTCATTGAAATCACGAAGGCGGATGGAACCTCGCTGTTCAGCACATTCAACTTCGCGAACCAGGCCGGTATTCCCTGGAAGAAAGAAGGCGACGTGACCTTCACGGATTGGCAGGCCTTCGACATCGCCCTCGATCCTGCGCAGGTCGCGGTCGGCGACCAGGTCAAGCTCACTGTGATCGCCGCGGGTTGCGGACAGTCAGGCCATACCGGTGCCGTGTACCTGAACAACATACGCACGACCAACACCGTGAGCGGCGCAAGCCTGTGGGTGACCGCCGAAGGGCCGGATGCCGTCAGGAAGCACACGAATCCGGATGGCTCGACCGACGTGACCTATACCTACACCTACCGCAACGACGGAAGCACGACGGTCGACAACGTCACGGTCACGCCATCGATGCCTCAGACCACGGAGACGACACCTGTCGACACGAGCCTGGTCTCCATCGGCAATCCCAGCACCAGCGGTGCCAGCTGCAATGGCACGGCGGGCAGCACGGGTGCGGCAAGCTGCACGATCGGCAGGCTGGCCCCGGGAGAGTCGGGAACCTTCACGATGACCGTCCGCGTGCCCGCAGGCACTGCGGCGGATTCGCTCAACAACGGCAGCTATCCGATTGCCGGCACCGCGGTGCCACCCTTGCTCGGGCCTCTGGTGAAGACGGCGCTTCTGGCCGACATGGTTCCCGATCTCGGCAACCTGCCAGCGACCGGACTGATCGGTCAATCCTATAGTGGCTCCTACTCATGCACCAACCAGGGCTCGACTTCTGCACTGTCTCCCACCTGCGATGTGAGCGGCCTTCCACAAGGCGTAGCCGTCGGCCAGTGCAAGCTCAATGTCTCGGGGGCTGTGAGCAACTGGAGCGCGGGCACTGCCGTGCCGCCCGCGGGCACGGTGACATGCCCCGTCAGCGGCACGATCACGGCGCCTTCGGGCCTCGTGCCGGAGGTGACGACGGGTGCTGGCAACGATGGCGACACGACCAACAACCAGACCTCGAAGAACGTGGACGTGGGCGGCCCCGACATGAAGATCGATCTGTCCGGACTGCCGAAGACAGTGGCTCTGAACAAGCCCTATGCGGGCAGCTTCACCTGCACGAATGTCGGAGTGCTCGATGCGGTCGCGGGCACGGTGTGTTCCGTGAGCGGGCTGCCTGCCGGTGTGACGCCGGGCCAATGCACGAGCGGCTCGCCAGCCAAGGCCTGGAGCGCGGGCGATCCTGTCGCCGCGGGTGTGGTCGTCACCTGTGAAGTGAGCGGCACGGTCACCTCGGAGTCTCCTGCGACGGTGCAAGGGGTGGCCGGCGTCACCAATGACGTGGACCCCTCCAACAACGTGGCGACACAGGCGCTTTCGCCGGTGCCCACCGCTCCGAATCTCGTGGTCGATCTGTCGGGCCTCCCCGGTACGGCCACCGTCGGCAAGGGCTACACCGGCAGCTTCACCTGCTCCAACACGGGGGATGCCGATGCGACGGGAAGCACCTCGTGCCTGGCAACAGGACTGCCCCCAGGAGTCACCCAGGGTGCTTGCAAGGTCAGCCCCGCCGGTGCCGCGTGGGTTCCGGGGGACGTGATCGCGCAGGCCGCCGTCGTGACGTGCGAAGTGAGCGGCACGCCCACGCAGGAAGGCGTGACAACTGCCGTCGGAACGACAGGCGCAGTCACGGCAACCAAGGACGTGACGGTGGGTGCGGCTGTCACACCGCCGGCACCCGGTAGTGCCACGCCCGTGCCGACGCTCTCGCAATGGGGGCAGGCGCTGATGGCCGTGCTGATGGCCGTTGCGGCGGTGTTCACGCTGCGCCGGCGCATGCGCTGAGGAACGCTCGCTGCCCATGGGGCAGCGACAAGGCCCGTGCATTGGCTGCATCGGGCCTTTTTGCGTTATCTCGTCAGGCAATACAATTTGTTTCAAATTGAATGCGATTGCAGGCAAGTCTTTTTCACCATTGCTCCTCCCATGAATGCGATTCGTTCTTCTGCGCCTGTGCGGCGTTCCTTCGTGGGGGCGTGGCTCAGGCGCCTCATCTTTCCGGTTTGGCTGCTGCTGTCGCTGGCCATCGTGGCGCTGACCATCCTGAGCCCTGCGTGGCTGCAGCCCTCGGGCAACGGGGTCGAGCTGGGCAGTGGCGTACCGATGCAGATGCTGGTCGATGGGGAAGGCAAGCTCGGAATCGAGGAGGTTGCGGCCTTGCCCGAGTCCGCGTTCCGGTTGCTGGACAGGCCGCTGAGCGAGGGCTACAGCAGCAGCGTCTATTGGCTGAAGGTGAACCCGGTCGCCCTGCCGGACGGAGCGGAGAAGGAAGGCGTGGCGCTCTGGTTGAGCATTCTTCCCAGCTATCTCGACGACGTGCGGCTCTACCAGCTTGACGGGGAGCAATGGCACCAGCGCCGCAGCGGCGATACGGTCGCGATGTCCGAGCGCATCGAGGTGCGGCAGCTGCTTTTCCCTCTGGCGGCAGGGGAACCGTTCGTGCTGCGCGTGCAGTCCACCAGTCCCGTCGCGATGGATGCGCGCGTGTGGCGCTCGGACGCGCTGCTCACGCAGTTCTCGCGCGTTGAATGGGCCTCCGGGGTGCACCAGGGCATCAACCTGATGCTGGTGCTGCTCATCATCGGCGCGGCGCTGGTGCTGCGCATGCGCAGCCTGGCAGCGCTGGCAACCGGGGCGGCCGCGGCGCTTGCGCACGGCTCGGCCGATCGCGGCTACTGGCAGGTATGGCTGCCGGCCGAGCTCGCCCATTGGGGCGATGTGGGCGTGAAGGTGGGCACGCTGGTGCTCCCGATCGCGATCGCGTGGCAATTCCGGGAACTGCTGACCATCGACACGCGCTGGAAGCGGACCGACAAGCTCCTGCTGGCGGTGGGCATCGCACCGCTGCTGTGTCTGCCCAGCATCGCACTGGGCACCTACCAGGACTGGGCATGGGTGGGCGTCATCGCGCCCTGGGCCCTGAGTGCGCTCTTTGCATTCGTTGCCTGGGGCAATCTGATCAAGGACGGCGCATCGACCGAAACACTGCTCATGGCGCTGCCGACCACGCTCTACGGCATCCTGGGGCTGTACGTCACGCTGGTGTACATGGGCGTGACGCCGCCTCCGCAGATCGAGACCAGCATCCTGTGGCAGCTTGAAATGCTGCTCATCAACATCCTGATCGCCGTGGCGGTGGGCGCGCGCCTCGTGCGCAGGTTCCGCGAGTCGATGGAGCACCAGAAGCAGCTGGTCGCATCGCTCGAGAAGTCGGAGCAGGCGCTGGAGGAACGGGTGCGCGTGCGCACCGAAGAGTTGCTGCAGGCACGCAATGCGATGCAGCACGCGTTGCACAGCGAGCGCGAGATGCGGCTGGAGCAGCGTCAGTTCTTCCACATGGTCAACCACGAGTTCCGAACGCCGCTTGCGGTGGTGGACAGCGCCGCCACCGAGCAGGAAGTGTTTCCCACCGTGGACAGCGAGGTGCTGGTGCAGCGCGCGGTGCAGATCCGCCGCGCATGCAGGCGGCTCACCGCGCTGGTGGACAACTGCCTGCTCAATGATCGCCTGGGCACCACGGCCTTCACTCCGCAGATGCAATGCGTGCCGCTCGAGGACCTGCTGGCGGATGCGGCACAGCTCGTGCAATGGTCGCGGCGGCACCGCCTGGCGCTCGATCTTTCGGAGGAGGTGTTCGAGTGGCGCTGCGATCCGACGCTGGTCTCCATCGCGCTCTCCAATCTGGTGGACAACGCCATCAAGTACGCGAAGTCGGGCCGTATCCTGATCGAGGCGTGCACCGACGGGCCGGGCCGGCTCGAACTGTCGGTGCATGATGAGGGTCCGGGCCTGCCACCCGACGAGGCCGAGCGCATTTTCGAGCGCCATGAGCGCGGCGATCATGCCGACCAGACCCAGGGATTCGGTTTGGGGCTGTGGGTGGCTAGGCGCATCGCGCGCCAGCATGGCGGCGACGTGACGGTGTCACCGTCGCCGTTGGGCGGCACGCGCTTCGTCCTGACGCTGGTGCAGGAGGCTCCTGCCGACGGTGCAAGGCAGGGCGAACCTGCGGGGCAACTCAATACCGAGGCGGCGCGCTGAGTTCCTCGAACAGTTCGCCGTAGATGCGGTAGCGGTTGGCGCTGATCGCATTGGCCTGCTTCTGGTCGTCCTCGGCATCGAGCACGACGCTGCGCACGCCGCATCCTGGTTCGTGCAGGTGCGTGCAGTTGTAGAACTTGCAATCGCCCGCGTGGGCGGCGATGTCGGGCATGCACTTCGCGAGATCGGTGGGCTGCAGATGGCGCAGGCCGAACTCCTGGAATCCGGGGAGTCGATGAGGGCGGTCTTGCGGGCCTCGTCGATCCAGTAGAGCGTGGTGGTGGTGGTGGTGTGCTTGCCGGAATTCAGCGCCTGCGAGATCTCGCCCGTCTGCGCCGCCGCACCGGGCACCAGCAGGTTCACCAGCGTGCTCTTGCCCACGCCCGATGGGCCGAGCACCAGCGTGGTCTTGCCTTCGAGGATCGGCATCAGCGCATGGTGGTCCACGGTGCCCGATTCGGTCAGCGACATCGGCAGCACACGGTAGTGGTGAGCGGTGTCCTGCTCGCCGCCCATGTGGCGATAGGGCCACAGACGCTCCCATGCGCGCGCGAACGGTTCGACCAGATCGCTCTTGTTCAGCGCGATGATCGGCGTGATGTGTTCGGCCTCGGCGGCGATCAGTGCACGCACGAGCTGGCTTTCCGAGAACACGGGCTCCGCCGCCAGCAGGATCAGCACCTGGTCGAGATTCGCGGCGAACGATTTGGTGCGGATCTCATCCTGCCGATAGAACAGGTTGCGGCGCTTCTCCACTTTCTCGATCGTGCCTTCCTCGCCCTGGCCGGGTGGGGCGGGGAGCCACAGCACCTGATCGCCAACCACGGCCTGGCTCTTCTTGCCGCGGGGGTGGCAGATGCGGCGCTCACCGTCGGGTGTCTCGACGACGCAGTGGCGGCCGTGGCTTCCAACCACCAGCCCCCTGTTGAGCTCGGGCCGTGCGCTCATGGCTGCGGCTGGGCCACCAGCGCATCGACGCGCTGGGCGCATTCGATGTCGGTGACGGAGATGCCGCTCACATCATGCGTGTTGAATCGCACCACGCAGCGGTTGTAGTGCACCGACAGGTCGGGATGGTGGTCCTCGGTGTGCGCGATGAAAGCCACCGCGTTCACGAACGCCATGGTCTCGAAATAGTTGGCGAAGTGAAAAGTCTTCTCGATGGCGACGCTCGCGCCATCACCATCGAGGCGCCAGCCCTGCAGGTCGACCAGCTTGGTCACCAGTTCGGTCGCGCTCAGGGCGCGGCGCGGGATGCGGGACCAGTCTTTCTTGGGGAGGGTGTTTGTCGTCGTCATGCTGCGCTCGTTGATGCGGAATAGGGAATGCGGGCCAGCCGCTCGGTGGCTGGCGGATGCGAATAGTAGAACTTCACGTACACCGGATCGGGCGTGAGCGTGGATGCGTTGTCCTCATGCAGCTTGAGCAGCGCCGAGGCCAGGTCGCCCCCCTGCGTCTGGGCCACGGCAAAGGCATCGGCCTCGAACTCGTGGCGCCGCGACACCTGCGCGAACAGCGGAGAAAGGAACACGCTGAAGATCGGTGCGGCCAGCATGAACAGCAGCAGTGCCAGCGCATCGTTGGGCGCCGAGCCTTCGACGCCCGGCATGCTGAAGTTGGGCACGACACCGAGGCCGGCGTAGAACCAGCCCTTGGTGGCAAGCCAGCCGAGCAGCGCGAAGCCGGCAAGGCTCATCACGAACATGCCGACGATGCGACGCGTGATGTGCCTGTGCTTGAAGTGCCCCAGTTCGTGTGCGAGCACGGCCTCCACCTCCTCGGGCGAAAGCTGCTTGAGGAGCGTGTCGTAGAACACCACGCGCTTGCCTGCGCCGAAGCCGGTGAAGTAGGCATTGGCATGGGCGCTGCGGCGGCTTCCGTCCATCACGAACAGACCCTTGGCGGCAAAGCCGCAGCGCTTCATCAATGCCGTGACGCGCGCAGCGAGCGACTCGTCGTCCAGAGGCTTGAATTGGTTGAAGAGGGGGGCGATGAAGAGCGGGTAGACCACCATCAGCACGAGGTTGAAGCCCATCCATACGCACCACGCCCACAGCCACCACATGCTCCCTGCCGCTCCCATGAGCCACAGGATGAGGGCCGCCAGTGGCAGGCCGATGGCCGTGCCGACCAGCGTGGACTTGAGCAGGTCGCTCAGCCACATTCCGCGTGTCATCTGGTTGAAGCCGAAGCGCTGCTCGATGACGAAGGTCTGGTAGTAGGAGAGCGGCAACTCGATCGCTCCGCTGATCAGTGCGAAACAGCCGAGCAGCGCCAGTTGTTGCCACATACCGCCTCCCAACTGATTGAGCAGCGCGTTGTTGAGCAGGTCGAGGCCGCCCAGCAGCGTCCAGCCAAGCACTGCGGCAGCGCTCCATGCCATCTCGAAAATGCCGAAGCGGGTCTTGGCCACGGTGTAGTCGGCGGCGCGCTGGTGCGCGGCCAAGGGGATGCGGCCGGCGAAGTCCTGCGGGACGGCATTGCGATGCTGGGCCACATGGCGGATCTGGCGGGTGGCCAGCCAGAGCCTAAGGGCCAGTCCGGCGAGCAGGAAGAGGGCGAACAGCGATGTCCAGAGCAGGGATGTTGACACTTTTCGAGGGGCGGAAAATTTTGCGGGTGCAAAACGCAAGTGTAGGTGATCGGCGACAATCCCCGCCATGTCTGAAATTGCTGCCCCGACTGTCCCCGAGCTCGCCAAATCCGACCAGAACCTGGTCTGGCTCGATTGCGAAATGACTGGCCTGAACCCCGATTCCGATCGCCTGCTGGAGATTGCCGTCGTCATCACCGGGCCGAACCTCGAGCCCCGCGTCGAGGGCCCGGTGCTGGTGCTGCACCAGTCCGATGCGCTGCTCGACGGCATGGACGCCTGGAACAAGGGGACGCATGGCCGCAGCGGCCTGATCGACAAGGTCAAGGCGTCGACACTGACCGAGGCGCAGGCCGAGGAGCAATTACTTGAGTTCATCAAGCGCTATGTGCCCAAGAGTGGCTCGCCCATGTGCGGCAACACCATCGGACAGGACCGCCGGTTCCTCGTGAAGTACATGCCCAAGCTCGAGGCCTATTTCCACTATCGCAATCTGGACGTGAGCACGCTCAAGGAACTGGCCAAGCGCTGGAAGCCCGAGGCATTCAATTCGTTCAAGAAGGCGCAGAAGCACACCGCGCTCGCCGATGTCATCGAGTCGATTGACGAACTGGCGCACTACCGGGCGACCTTCCTGTCGCTGTGATCCGGGACCTCCGATCGCCGGCGCCCTGGGATCGCTCCGGGGGCGCTGGAGAGGGTGTGTGCACATTTTGCGCAAATGGCTATTGCGGGAAAACCCGAGTCATGCCATAATCGCTGGCTTGCATGAATTGAGCGTTTGGCCGGTGGTCAAAAGACAAACCGGCGCTCCTGTTGTTTCGTTCGTGCACTTTGTACATCTCCCCTTCACTCCGGGTTCACGGCGTACGCGATGAGAGTCCTGCATGGACGCGCAGCGGATTCGCCACTGAAAAACACCCACCCGCCCAGCCTTTCTTGCTGGCGCAGGTTTTGTTGAATGGTTGATGTTTTTTTAACCGTTTGATGAAGCCTCCGCAGGTAACGCCTGCGGCTGCATATACACATGACTGACTCTCTGCACTCGCAGGGCGATTTCGCGCCTGCTCAATCCGCCTTGCCCGAAGAAAACATCGCTGCCGTCGAAACCGCGAACGAAGCGGCCGTGGCCGCCTTCTGCGCCGAGGAAGAACTCCTCGATGCGGCTCCCGAAGCCGAAGTTGAACAGGGCCCGAACCTGTTCGCCGAACTGGGCCTCGCACCCGAGCTGGTCCAGGCTGTTGCCGACCTGGGCTACACCAAGCCGACGACCGTCCAGGAGCGCGCCATCCCCTACGCGATGGAAGCCGACGGCGACAGCGATCGTTTCATCGACCTGATGGTCTCCAGCCAGACTGGCAGTGGCAAGACGGCCGCCTTCCTGCTGCCCGTGCTGCACACGCTGCTCAAGCAGCAGGATGAGCAATTCGCCCGCGAACGCGCCGAATACGATCGCCTGTGCGCCGAAGCCGCAGCCAAGGGTGAACCCGCCCCGAAGCGTACACGCCGCAAGGACCCGACCAATCCGCGCAACTTCAAGGCAGCCGTTCCCGGTGCCCTGATCCTGTGCCCGACGCGCGAACTGGCTCAGCAGGTTGCGCACGACGCGATCGACCTGGTCCGTCACTGCAAGGGCCTGCGCATCGCCAACGTGGTGGGCGGCATGCCCTACCAGCTGCAGATTGCCAAGCTGCAGAATGCCAACCTCGTGGTGGCAACGCCCGGCCGTCTGCTCGACCTGCAACGCTCCATGCAGATCAAGCTCGACCAGGTGCAGTTCCTCGTGGTCGATGAAGCCGACCGCATGCTCGACCTTGGCTTCGCGGACGACCTCGCCGAGATCAACCAGCTCACCAGCCAGCGCCGCCAGACCATGATGTTCAGCGCCACGTTTGCGCCGCGCATCCAGCAGCTCGCCATGCGCGTGATGCACGACAACGGCTCGTCGGTGAAGAAGATCCAGATCGACTCGCCGCAGGAGCAGCACGCCAACATCACGCAGACGCTGTTCTGGGCCGACAACGCACAGCACAAGCGCAAGCTGCTCGACCACTGGCTGCGTGACACCTCGATCAACCAGGCCGTAGTGTTCGCGAGCACGCAGATCGAATGCGATGGCCTTGCCAACGACCTGCAGCAGGACGGTTTCTCCGCCGTGGCGCTGCATGGCGCACTGAGCCAGGGCCTGCGCAACCGCCGATTGATGGCGCTGCGCAATGGCCAGGTGCAGATTCTGGTGGCGACCGACGTGGCGGCGCGTGGTATCGACGTGCCCACGATCACGCACGTGTTCAACTTCGGCCTGCCGATGAAGGCGGAGGACTACACCCACCGCATCGGCCGTACCGGTCGTGCTGGTCGCCAGGGCCTGGCCGTGACGTTCGCGGAATTCCGCGACCGCCGCCGCGTGTTCGATATCGAGGGCTACACCAAGCAGCGCTTCAAGCCGGAAGTGATCCCGGGTCTTGAGCCCCAGCAACGTGCTCCGCAGCCGGACTTCGGTGGCCGTGGCGGCCGCAACGGTGGTGGTGGCGGCAAGCGCCATGGCGGCGGTGGCCGCGGTGGTTTCGGCGGTGGCCGTGACTCCGAGGGCTATGGCCGCAAGCAGGGCTTTGGCGGCTTTGGCGGCGGTGACCGTGGTGGTGATCGCTCCGGTGATCGCGGCGGCTTTGGTGGCCAGCGCGAGCAGCGTTCCTTTGGTGGTGGTGATCGTGGCGAGCGTCACTTCGGTGATCGTGAACGTTCGTTCGGTGACCGTGGCGGTGATCGCAATTTCGGTGGCGACCGCGGCGGCCGTTTCGGCGGTGACCGTGGCGGCGAGCAGCGTAGCTTCGGCGGCGAACGCCGTGAAGGCGGCGGTGGTTTCGGCGGCGGCTCGCGTGGTGGCTTTGGTGCTCCGCGCGGCGAGCAGCGCTCCTTCGGAGGCGAACGTGGCGAACAGCGTTCGTTCGGTGGCGAGCGCGGTGAGCGCTCCTCCTTTGGTGGCGAGCGTTCCTCGTTTGGCGGTGGTCGTCGCGAAGGCGGCTTCGGCGGCGGCCGTGACGGCGGCCCGCGCGGTGGTTTCGGTGGCGACCGCAAGCCGGCCCATGCCCATGCGAAGTCCGGTGCCGGCGCCAAGCCCTATGCACCTCGCACCCGTACGCCACGCTGAGCGTTGTTGATGGATTCCCCGCAAGGGGAACACCAATGGAAAAGCCGGAGCGGATTGACCGCTCCGGCTTTTTTTGTTTTTCCCGGAAGACCGGGTCCTATGGGGCGCGTCAGCATTGTGGCGAACAGTTCATGCAGCGCGTGCGCTGCATAGGCTGCCGTTTGTGCTGTCCGTACTATGTTTGCCCGTGGGATGCTCGGCCGATTTCGGGCCAGCGGTGGTGCAGGTAGACCCAGGCAACCAACCCGATGCTCATCAATGCCAGCGAGGTGAGGGCCAGTCCCGTGGCCGAATGCATCACCAGCGGCGCGAGGGCGCCGGCGACGATGCCATTGGCTGTCGAGCCTACGAAGGCCTGCATGGACGATGCCATTCCCCGGCGGTGCGGGAACAGGTCCAGTACCAGCAGCGTCACGACCGGCACCATGAGCGCCCAGCCGAACGAGAAAATGGCGATCGGCAGCAGGGCCCAGGCGGGATGGGGCTCGAGGAACAGATTGAGCACGAGGTTCAGCGACGACATCGCGAGCATGATGACGAAGCCGTGGCGAATCTGCTTCTTGGGAGGAATCTTGCCCGCTAGGCGCCCGCTCATCCAGGCGCCGCCCATGATGCCGGAGATGCTGAGCAGGAAGAACCAGAAATACTGCGTGGGCTCAAGGTGCAGCAGGTCACCCAGGAATGCGGGGGCCGACAGCACATAGAGGAACATGCCGTTGAAAGGAACACCGCTGGCCAGGGCCAGCAGCAGAAAGCGCGGGCTGGTGCCGAGCTCCCAGTATCCGCGCAGCAGGTGGCCCACGTCGAAGGGCTGGCGGTCGGCCTTCGGCAGCGATTCGGGCAGCAGGCGGTAGTTGGCGATCCAGAGGAACACGCCCACGCCTGTCAGAAACCAGAACACGCTGGCCCAGCCCAGATAGACGGAGAAAAGTCCGCCCACCACCGGAGCGATCGCCGGTGCAATGCCGAAGAAGATGGTCACCTGGCTCATCATGCGCTGTGCTTCCGCGGGCGGAAACATGTCGCGGATCACGGCGCGGGAGACCACGATGCCGGCTCCTGCCGACAGCCCCTGCAGCGCTCGGAACAGCACGAGCTGTCCGATGGATTGAGAGAGCGCACAGCCTGCTGAGGCCAGCGTGTAGACCACGATGCCCCACAGCACGACGGGCCTGCGACCCAGGCTGTCGGAGAGCGAGCCGTGGAACAGCGTCATGAACGCGAATGCGAACAGATAGGCCGAGAGTGTCTGCTGCATCTGCACCGGCGTGGCATCCAGGGCACTCGCAATGGCAGGGAAAGCGGGCAGATAGGTGTCGATGGAGAACGGCCCGAGCATGCCGAGCAGCGCCAGCAGGATGGCCAGTGCCCAGCGTGGGGCGTTCCAGAGTTTCTCGGCTTGATGATGCATTGGGGAGATTGTCGGGCTTTCGTCGTCCTGGCGCCGCGCCCGACATGGATGGCCTTGGCCTCAGTGCTTCATGTGCTTGGAGTGATCCATTGCAGGTGCCGCTGCCGCATTGGCTGCACGCACCTGTGCCTGCACCTGCACGGTGGACTCCTTGCCGGCGGCGTCCTTGAATGTCAGCGTCATGGGAACCGTGCTGCCGGCGGTCATGGCTGCGGGCAGATCCATCAGCATGACGTGGTAGCCGCCCGGCTTGAGTTCGAGGGTTTCGCCTGCCTTGAGCGCAATGCCGTCGATTCCGCGCATCTTCATCACGCCGTCTTCCATCTTCATTTCATGCACTTCGGCAATCGGCGCTGCGGGAGTCGCGATGCCGACGAGGCGCGTGGCCTCGGTGGAGGTGATGCGCATGAAGGCGCCCGAGGCCTTTTGCTGCGCCACCGTGGCGCGGATCCAGGCGTCCTGAACGGTGACTTCGGCGTGGCTTGCCACACCCACGAGGGACAGCGAGGCAAGGAGGGCGGTGGTTGCAATCCGGCGCATGGACATGGTGATGGATTCCTTCAAGGGGTGGTGGATGGGGGAGCGCGTCGCGGTCGGCGGGCGGTCCTGTGAAAAGGACATTGTCCGCGAACTCGATTCCGAACGGCATTGGCGCGGCAAGACGGCACTGCGTCGCCCGTGCTGCGGCCTCATCGGTGATGCGCTGCGTCGTGCTCGTGCCTGCGATTGCTCATTTTTTAATAGCAAAAAAGGCTTGCCGAAAAAGGATTCTGCGCATGCAAATGTCCGCTCGCCCGAGTGAATCGGCGGCGTAATGTGTGCTTTTCAACCCAAGAGCCCCAAGGTCGGCGAAAATAAAGGGTTTTTCCTTCCTCGATGCTTCATCGTCAGTGGCGCTTCCTTTCGGAAGCTGGTGCTGCCGGGAGGCTTTGTTTTTTCCAACTTCTTCAATCATTCATTCATCAAGACCATGAAAAAGATCGCCGCAGTTGTGCTGCTCGCCTTGGGCGCAGCGCTGGTTGGTTGCAGCAAGAACGAAACTCCCTCCGCGCCCGCAGCGGCACCGGCACCCGCCGCTGTGACCAAGATCGTCGTGGGCCTGGATGACAACTTCCCTCCGATGGGCTTCCGCGATGAGAAGAACGAACTCGTGGGCTTTGACATCGACATGGCACGCGAAGCGGCCAAGCGCATGGGCGTCGAGGCGGAGTTCAAGCCGATCGACTGGAGCGCCAAGGAAGCCGAGCTCTCGGGCAAGCGCGTCGATGCGCTGTGGAATGGCCTGACCATCACCGAAGAGCGCAAGGAGAAGATCGGCTTCACCTCGCCCTACATGGAAAACCACCAGATCATCGTGGTGGCAGCCAAGTCCGCGATCAACAACAAGGCCGACATGGCCGGCAAGGTCGTGGGCGCACAGGAAGGCTCCTCCGCGGTTGACGCAGTGAAGAAGGAAGACGCTGTCTTCAAGTCGTTCAAGGAGTTCAAGACCTTCGGCGACAACGTGACCGCGCTGATGGACCTGTCCGCCGGCCGCCTCGAGGCTGTGGTGGTCGACGAAGTGGTGGGCCGCTACTATGTGGCCAAGAAGCCCGACGAGTACCGCGTGCTCGACGAGAACTTCGGCACCGAAGACTACGGTGTCGGCGTGCGCAAGGACGACACCGCCCTGCTCGAGAAGCTGAACAAGGCCATGGCCGACATGAAGGCCGACGGCACTTCCGCCAAGATCGCCACGCAGTGGTTCGGCAAGGACATCATCAAGTAAGCAACAAGTCCGGCGGCCCTTCATGAGGGGGCGCCGGGTTTTCTTCGTGACACCGCGGTGCTGGCTTCCCTTGCGCTGCGGTGTTCTCGCGTAAAGCGATGCGCGCCTTGCATCGCAGGCGCCGACGGCATGGGCCGCGCGCTTCCGGAGCTCTCAAGCTTTCCGTATGGACTACGTTCTCTCCCTTCTCGGACCACTTGCCCAGGGTGCCACCGTCACCCTGAAGTTGTTCGCGATCACGCTGCTGCTGGCCGTTCCGCTGGGACTGGTGCTGGCGCTGGCACGCGTCTCTCATTTCAAGCCGCTGTCCACGCTGGTCAACGGCTACATCTGGCTGATGCGCGGCACGCCGCTCATGCTGCAGATGCTGTTCATCTATTTCGCGCTGCCGTTCGTGCCCGTGATCGGCGTGCGCCTGCCTGATTTTCCTGCCGCCGTGGTGGCCTTCGCGCTGAACTACGCGGCCTATTTCGCGGAAATCTTCCGTGCGGGCATTCTCTCGGTCGACCGCGGCCAGTATGAAGCGGCCAAGGTGCTGGGCATGAGCTACCCGCAGACCATGCGCCGCATCGTGCTGCCGCAGATGGTGCGCAGCATCCTGCCGCCCATGAGCAACGAAACGATCACGCTGGTGAAGGACACCTCGCTGATCTACGTGCTGGCCCTGAACGACCTGCTGCGCGCGGCGCGCGGTTTCGTGCAGCGCGACTTCACGACCACGCCCTTCATCGTGGCCGCAGCCTTCTATCTGATCATGACGCTGGTGCTCACCTGGGGCTTCCAGCGCCTGGAAAAACGCTATGCCAAATATGACGAATGACGCGACGCAGCAGCCGACGATGATCGATGCGCGCGACATCAGGAAGGCATTCGGCGCAACCCAGGTGCTGCGCGGCGTGTCGCTCAAGCTATCCCAGGGTGAGGTGGTGGCCGTGATCGGGCCCTCGGGCTCGGGCAAGAGCACCTTCCTGCGCTGCCTGAATCACCTGGAGACCATCGACAGCGGCACGATCACCGTCGAGGGGCGGACGCTGGCCTCCACGGACGCCGAGGGCCAATGCAGCTATGCATCCGAAGCCGAGGTGCGCAGCATCTGCCGCAAGATGGGCATGGTGTTCCAGCACTTCAACCTGTTTCCGCACCTGACCGTGCTGGAGAACATCATCGAGGCGCCGATGGTCGTGCAGAAGGTCTCGCGCGACGAGGCCATCGCGCGTGCCGAGAAACTGCTCGCGAAGGTGGGCCTGTCTGCCAAGCGGGACAACTATCCGTCGCGCCTGTCCGGCGGCCAGAAGCAACGCGTGGCGATCGCACGCGCCCTGGCGATGGAGCCCGACATCATGCTGTTCGACGAGCCGACCTCGGCGCTCGATCCGGAGCTGACCGGCGAAGTGCTGCGCACCATGCGCGAGTTGGCCGACGAACGCATGACCATGCTGGTGGTCACGCACGAAATGGGCTTTGCACGCGAGGTCGCGAACACGGTGGTGTTCATGGACCAGGGCGAACTCATCGAGGCGCGGCCCGCGCAGGAGTTCTTCGCCGATCCGCGCCATGAGCGCGCGAAGGCGTTCCTTAACCACATGCTGTGATCTCCGTGCTCCAAACGAAAAACGCAACCCTCGAGGTTGCGTTTTTGCTGGTGCCGTCCTAGCCCGCCCTGATCACCACGGGCGGGAGTTCCGCGGGATCACGCACTTCCTCCAGCGTGTCGCCGCGCCGGATCGGCTGCGCGGGCTGCGCCAGCAGGTCGCGCACGAAGTTCGGCTGGGCCAGCAGCGCCTGGTGCATTGCACCGTTGTAGAGCTGCAGGGAGCCGATTCCGCGCTCCGCGATGCGGCGATCGACCTCCTCGGTACCGAGCAGTGCCGGATCGGTCTGCTCCGATGCCATCGCCATGCACCACAGCGTGCCATACAGAGGCACGTACTGCAGATACGGACGGAACACCGGAAACACTGTGCGCACCGAGGCGGCGATGCGTGCCAGGCTCTTCGGCAGGTGGATGGGTGAGCCGAGGTGCAGGGAGATCACGCCGCCGGGAGCGAGAGCACGGCGACAGCTTTCGTAGAACTCCACGGTGTAGAGATCGGTGGCAGGGCCGAAGGGGTCCGTGAGGTCCAGTACGATCTGATCGAAGCGTTCGCCTTCGCCTGCGCTCGTTTGGCCGAGAAAGCTGCGCGCATCGCCGATGCGTATCTCGAGGCGTGGATCATCGAACGCACCGTGGTGGATGTCGGCCAGCCATTTGCGCGACACCGCGATCACCTGCTCGTCGAGTTCGGCCAGCACCACACGCTCGATCTGCGGCAGCTTGAGCAGCTCCTCGGCCGCGCCGCCATCACCTCCGCCCACCACCAGGGCCCGGCGCACACCGGGATGGGCGATGGCTGGAAGATGCACCATGGGCTCGTGGTAGAAGAATTCGTCGCGCTCCGATGTCATGAAGCAGTCGTCGATGCGCATCACGCGGCCGAACTGTGCGTTCTCGAACACCTCGATGTGTTGCCACTGCGACTGCATGCTGGCCAGCAGGTGGCTGTTCTTCAGGTAGAAACCGAAGTCATGATTGAGCCGCTCGGCCGCATACGACTGGGTTGCGGCCTGCTTGATTTCCGAGGCTGCCATGTCAGGCGCGCTCGACGCTGTGCAGATGCGGGTCATTCGGATTGAATGCGGCCATCAGGTCGTCGAACAGCTTCTGGGCCTTGGGGCGGTTGTTGCTCGTGTAGTTGCAGACGTAGACGTCGAGCGTGACATAGCCCGATTCGGGCCAGGTGTGGATCGACAGGTGCGACTCGGCGAGCACGACGACGCCGGTCACGCCACCGCCTTCGCCAAAACTGTGGAACAGGCTGCCCACGGTAGTGAGCCCGGCGGTGGTCACGAGCTCCTTGCAGAATGATTCCAGATATCCGGCATCCAGCATCAGGCGGCTGTCGCAGAGACAACCGTAGAGATCGCCGATCAGGTGCAGGCCGGTGGCCGAGCGGGAGACGGGCGAGGTCTTGATGGGGATGGCGTTCTGGACGTGGTTCTTCATTGAGCTAAAGCCCTTTCGTTGGGAGGAAGGTGTAGCAAAAAAACGGCAGTCCCGTTTCCGTCAGGAACACAGGGAAGCCGGCGGATCGATGGCGCCGAGCCACGGCTGGAGGCGGCAGGGGCTTGCTGCCTGAGGGACAGGCAGCGTCCATTTCCAGTCCGTGAGCAGGCTGGGCAGGGGCGGGTCGCGCAGGCGCCCGCAGTCTGTGCCCATCGTGGCAGGAAAGGGACCAGTATAGTCAAGCACCATTTGCGAAACAGTCCGTTCAACACTCGGTTTCGCCCGGGAAAAGGGTTTCCCCCTATGATGTGCGGTTGCTCGCGCGTGATTTATCTTGATTTTGCGCAAGCATTTCAACCTCAACAACATGCAACCAGTCGCACCCATCGCCAACGCTCCGCTCGTGGAATTGCGCAATGTCCAGTTCGGATATGGCGATCGCACGATCCTGCGCGACGTATCCCTCAGCATTCCGCGCGGGAAGGTCACGGCGTTGATGGGTGCATCCGGTGGCGGCAAGACCACGGTGCTGCGCCTGATCGGCGGCCAGCAGGTCGCGCAGGGCGGCGAGGTGCTGTTCGACGGCCGCAATGTCGGTGCGATGGACATGCAGGCGTTGTACGCCGCACGCCGGCGCATGGGCATGCTGTTCCAGTTCGGTGCGCTGTTCACCGACATGAGCGTGTTCGAGAACGTGGCCTTTCCGCTGCGCGAGCACACCGATCTCTCGGACGAACTGATCCGCGACATCGTGCTCATGAAGCTCAACGCCGTGGGGCTGCGCGGTGCGCGCGACCTCATGCCCAGCCAGATCTCGGGCGGCATGGCGCGGCGCGTGGCGCTGGCCCGTGCGATCGCCCTCGATCCCGAGCTGATCATGTACGACGAGCCCTTCGCCGGACTCGACCCGATATCTCTGGGCACGGCGGCACAGCTGATCCGCCAGCTCAACGATGCCATGGGCCTGACCACCATCATCGTGTCGCACGACCTGGAGGAGACCTTCAGGCTGGCCGACCATGTCGTCATTCTGGGTGCGGGCACGATCGCGGCCCAGGGCTCGCCCGACGAGGTGCGCAACAGCACCGACCCGCTGGTACATCAATTCGTCAATGCGCTGCCGACCGGCCCCGTGCCGTTCCACCATCCGGGCCCGAGCGTGGCCCAGGATTTCGGCCCGGTCGGCGCCACGCCAGGAGGTTCCGCATGAGTTGGTGGCGTCCCTCCCACATCGGCCTCGCGGTCCGCAGCAAGCTGGCCGACATCGGCGCGGGTGCGCGGCTGTTCTGGCGGCTGCTCACGCTGGGCGGCACTGCGCTCGGCCGTTTCGGGCTGGTGCGCGACCAGGTGCACTTCCTGGGAAATTATTCGCTCTCGATCATCGCCATGTCGGGCCTGTTCGTGGGCTTTGTGCTGGCGCTGCAGGGCTACAACGTGCTGCAGATCTATGGCTCGACGAATGCCCTGGGCCTGGTCGTCACGCTGGGACTGGTGCGCGAACTCGGCCCGGTGGTGACAGCGCTGCTGTTTGCGGGCCGGGCCGGGACTTCGCTCACGGCCGAGATCGGCCTCATGCGTGCGGGCGAGCAGCTGTCCGCGATGGAGATGATGGCCGTCGATCCGGTCAAGCGCATCCTGGTGCCCCGCTTCTGGGGCGGCGTGATCGCCATGCCGCTGCTGGCGGCGGTGTTCAGCGCGGTCGGCGTGATCGGCGGCTGGATCGTCGGCGTCGTCATGCTGGGTGTCGATCCGGGTGCCTTCTGGGGGGCGATGCAAAGCAGTGTCGATGTCTGGAAGGATGTGGGCAATGGCGTCGTCAAGAGCATCGTGTTCGGCGTGGCCGTGACGTTTGTCGCCGTGCTGCAGGGCTATGTGGCCAAGCCGACGCCTGAAGGCGTGTCGCGTGCCACCACGCGCACCGTCGTGATTGCATCGCTGTCCGTGCTGGGGCTGGACTTCCTGCTCACGGCGCTGATGTTCAGCATCTGACGGAGCGGGCGGCAATGGATTCGAATCGAACGGTTGAGAGCGAAGAGACTGGTATCTCGGGATTACGGAGAAAGTAGCAAACCATGCAGCAATCCAAGAATGATGTCTGGGTCGGCCTGTTCGTGCTGTTGGGCGCGGCCGCGCTCGTATTCCTTGCACTGCAGTCCGCCAACCTGCTGAGCCTGAACTGGAAGTCGGGCTACAACGTGACGGCGCGCTTCGACAATATCGGCGGCCTCAAGCCCAAGGCGGCGGTGCGCAGCGCCGGCGTGGTGGTGGGGCGCGTGCAGTCGATCGGCTTCAACGACGAGACGTTCCAGGCCAACGTGCACCTGGAGCTCGACAAGCAATACAAGTTTCCCAAGGACAGCTCCCTGAAGATCCTCACCAGCGGTCTGCTGGGCGATCAGTACATCGGAATCGAAGCCGGCGCTGACGAGGCAAATCTGGCGGAAGGTGACACAATCACATCCACCCAATCGGCCGTGGTACTGGAAAACCTGATTGGCCAGTTCCTCTACAACAAGGCGGAAGAGGGTGGCAGTACCGGTGGATCCGGCGGTAAAAAATGACCCATCAAACCAAATATTCCAAAGTCATCGTTGCACGTGGCGCAGCCGCGATGCTGGGCCTTGCCCTGCTCGCCGGATGTGCAACCGGCCCCCACTCCAATCCGGATGATCCGCTCGAGCCATTCAATCGCAGCATGTACTCGTTCAATGACGGGCTGGACAAGGCGGTGCTCAAGCCCGTGGCGACGGCCTACCAGGACGTCACACCGAAGCCGGTGCGCACGGGTGTGAGCAACTTCTTTGCCAACCTGACCGACGTCTGGTCGTTCGTCAACAACCTGCTGCAGGGTCGCGGTGCCGATGCGCTCGACACCATGGTCCGTGTCAACGTCAACACGATCTTCGGTCTCGGCGGTTTGCTCGACATCGCCAGCGAGATGGGTGTGCAGCGCCACAAGCAGGACTTCGGCCTCACGCTGGGGCACTGGGGCGTGGAGACCGGGCCGTATCTGGTGCTGCCTCTGCTGGGCCCCTCCACCGTGCGTGATGCGGCCGCGTTGCCCGTGGACTATCTGGGCGATCCGCTGAGCTCCATCAACGATGTGGGTGCCCGCAACTCCCTGTACGGCCTGAAGGTCCTGGAAAAGCGCGAGTCGCTGCTCAATGCAGGCGACGTGCTCGAGGCTGCTGCCCTGGACCGCTACTCGTTCACGCGTGACGTCTATCTGCAGGTCCGGAGCCAGCGCATCACACCCAAGAAGGGACAGGCGCAGGATGACGACGATGCAGGCAAGCTGCCCGAGGACTATTGAGTACCCGTATTGATCCCTGCACCGACGCTGGTTGTCGGCCAGTTCCGAGGCCGGGTCGCGGTGTTGCATTTGCTTTCATGACGCTACCGGCCAGACGTATGGAACGGCCGGTGATCTGCTCACAATAGCGCGCGTGCTTGAACGCGTATTGGTGCGTATGTTGCCAATCACATACATTCAGGTTTGTATGTGACAAGAAGAAGGAATCCCAAGATGCTGATGAATCGACGCCTTTTCACCCAATCCGCCGCGGCAGTTGTGTCGCTTGCGTTGCTGTCGTCCCCGAGCGCATGGGCTGCGGGCGAGGCTCCGGATGACATGATCAAGCGCCTGTCCAACGAAGTGCTGGACACCATCCGCAACGATCCGTCCATCAAGTCTGGCGACGTGGACAAGATCATGGTGCTGGTCGACCGCATGCTGATGCCGCACGTGAACTTCCGCCGCATGACCGCCGCTGCTGTCGGCCCGGGCTGGCGCAAGGCTACGCCCGAGCAGCAGAAGCGCCTGCAGGACGAATTCAAGATTTTGTTGGTGCGCACTTACTCTGGTGCCCTGAGCCAGGTGACCAATCAGTCCGTCGAGGTCAAGCCGATGCGTGCAGCGGCAGGGGACAAGGACGTGCTGGTACGCACGGAAGTGCGTGGCAAGGGCGATCCGGTGCAGGTCGACTACCGCCTCGAGCAGGACGGCAACAGCTGGAAGATCTACAACCTGAACGTGCTGGGCGTCTGGATCGTCGATACCTACCGCACGCAGTTCGCGCAGGAAGTGAATGCCAAGGGCATCGACGGCCTGATCGACACGCTGGTGGCACGCAACAAGGCCAATGCAGCCAGCGCGGCGAAGTAATCGGCCATGACCTCGCCCGCCGCACCTTCGATGCTGGTGCTTCCGCCCGAGCTCACGCATGCCCAGGCCACGGCGTGTCTGCGCATGCTCATGCAGGCCCTGCGCGCCCACAAGGAGCAGCAGCTCATCGTGGACGCAGGGCCGCTCAAGGTGTTCGACTCCTCGGCCATCGCCGTCCTGCTCGAATGCCGCCGGACGGCGCTTGCGTTCGGCAAGTCGTTTGCCGTGAAGGCGCTCCCGCCCGCGCTGCTCAGCCTGGCCGGCCTCTACGGCGTTCAGGAACTGCTGCCGGCCGACTGATCGCCCTGGCGAGCCGTCGGTGCGCGCCTCCCAAAACCTTGCACAGCAGCGCGAGGGCTGCGCGCCTTAAAATGAGCGGTTCATGTCAGCAGTATCCTTTCAGTCTGTCTCCAAGACCTTCAATACCTCCAAGGGCCTCTTCCAGGCGCTGAACCAGGTCAGCCTGGACATCGAGGAAGGCGAGTTCTTCGGCCTGCTCGGCCCCAACGGCGCGGGCAAGACCACTCTCATCAGCATCCTGGCGGGGCTGGCGCGTGCCAGCAGCGGCTCGGTGAAGGTGCTGGGCCGCGACGTGCGGGATGACTACGCCGAGGCGCGCCGCCGCCTGGGCGTGGTGCCGCAGGAACTGGTATTCGACCCGTTCTTCAGCGTGCGCGAGACGCTGCGCATCCAGTCCGGCTATTTTGGCGTGAAGAACAACGACGCCTGGATCGACGAGTTGCTGGAGAGCCTGGGGCTGGCCGACAAGGCGCAGTCCAACATGCGCCAGCTGTCTGGCGGCATGAAGCGCCGCGTGCTGGTGGCCCAGGCGCTGGTGCACAAGCCCCCGATCATCGTTCTCGACGAGCCCACGGCGGGGGTGGACGTGGAGTTGCGCCAGACGCTCTGGCACTTCATCGCCCGCCTGAACCGCGAAGGCCATACCGTGCTGCTCACCACCCACTATCTCGAGGAGGCGGAAGCGCTGTGCAGCCGCGTGGCCATGCTCAAGCACGGCAACATCGTCAAGCTCTCCCCGATGTCGGAGCTGCTCAAGTCCGCATCGGCCAACGTGCTGCAGTTCAAGACCGATAGCCTGCTGCCGACGGCGATGGCCGAACGCGCGCGTGTCACGGGCCGCATCGTGCAGATTCCCGCACAGGATGCGGGTGACGTCGAAGGCCTGCTCGCCGGGCTGCGCCAGGGAGGCGTGGTGCTGGAGGATGTGGAGATCCGCCGCGCCGACCTCGAGGATGTCTTCATCCACGTCATGAACGAACAGGAACATTCCGGCAAGGGAGTGGCAGCATGAACGGCTGGCAGACCCTGCTGAAGAAGGAAGTGCTGCGCTTCTGGAAGGTGGCCTTCCAGACCATTGCGGCGCCGGTGCTCACCTCCGTGCTGTACCTGCTGGTCTTCGGCCATGTGCTCGAGGGCCGTGTGCTGGTGTATGACCGCATCAGCTACACCGCGTTCATCATCCCGGGCCTCGTGATGATGAGCATCCTGCAGAATGCGTTCGCCAACAGCTCGTCGAGCCTCGTGCAGAGCAAGATCATGGGCTCGCTGGTGTTCGTGCTGCTCACGCCGCTGTCGCACTGGGCATGGTTCAGTGCCTATGTGGGGGCGGCGGTGCTGCGTGGGCTGCTGGTGGGCTTCGGCGTCTTCGTCGTCACGCTGTTCTTTGCGGTGCCCGACTTCTCTGCGCCGCTGTGGATCATCGTCTTTGCGCTGCTGGGCGCCGCGATCATGGGCACGCTCGGGCTGATTGCGGGCCTGTGGGCCGACAAGTTCGACCAGATGGCCGCGTTCCAGAACTTCCTGATCATGCCGCTGACCTTCCTCTCCGGCGTGTTCTATTCGATCCATTCGCTGCCGGGCTTCTGGCAGGGCGTGAGCCACCTGAATCCGTTCTTCTACATGATCGACGGCTTCCGCTATGGCTTCTTCGGGCAGAGCGACGTCTCCCCGTGGACCAGCTTCGGCATCGTCGCCTGCGCGTGGCTGCTGATCAGTGCGTTCGCCGTGCACCTGCTGCGCATCGGCTACAAGATCCGCAACTGATGCCCCTTTTGATATTTCGGACCTATCTCACATGACCGCAGACCAACTCAAGCAACTCATCAGCGCCGGCCTTCCCTGCGAGCACATCGAGCTCGAAGGCGACGGCCGCCATTGGTTTGCCACGATCGTGTCTGCCGAATTCGAGGGCAAGCGGCTCATCCAGCGCCACCAGCGCGTGTACGCCACGCTGGGCGACCGCATGCAGACCGACGAAGTGCATGCGCTGTCGATGAAGGTGCACACGCCCGCTGAATGGGCCGCCAAATCTGCCGCGGACTGATCGCCGCGATGCTCCCGCGCTGCGCACCGTGCCTTCGTGCCTCGCGTGGGTTTTCTTGAATGCGGCGGCAGCCCGCTCATCCGATCGATGGGCCGCTGACCGCCCGGACTTTTTGATTTTCCAATGGACAAACTCCTGATTCGTGGTGGGCGCGCCCTTCATGGCGAGGTGCCGGTCTCCGGCGCCAAGAATGCCGCACTGCCGGAGCTGTGCGCCGCGCTGCTGACCGCAGAACCCGTGGTGCTCCACAACGTGCCTCGCCTCAAGGACATCGCCACCATGCTGGCACTGATCCGCAACATGGGCGCGGCCGTGGACCGCATCGAGGACCCGGACTGCTCCCGTCCCGATGCCAAGGGCGTGGTGCGCATCGTGGCCGACCAACTGCAGCACACCGAGGCACCCTACGACCTGGTCAAGACCATGCGCGCGTCGGTGCTCGCGCTGGGCCCGCTGCTGGCGCGTTTCGGCGAGGCAAAGGTCTCGCTTCCCGGTGGCTGCGCGATCGGCTCGCGTCCGGTCGACCAGCACATCAAGGGCCTGACGGCCATGGGGGCGGACATCGTGGTCGAGCATGGCTACATGGTGGCGCGCCTGCCCGAGGGACGCTCGCGCCTGCGGGGCGCCCGCATCACGACGGACATGGTCACGGTGACCGGCACGGAGAACCTGTTGATGGCGGCGACGCTGGCCGAAGGCGAGACGATCCTGGAGAACGCCGCGCAGGAGCCCGAGATCGCCGATCTGGCCGAGATGCTGATCCGCATGGGCGCGAAGATCGAGGGCCACGGTACGGCGTGCATCCGCATCCAGGGTGTGGAAAGGCTTCATGGCTGTGAGCACCAGGTCGTGGCCGACCGGATCGAGGCGGGCACTTTCCTGTGCGCCGTGGCGGCCACCGGTGGCGAGGCCTTTCTGCGTCATGGCCGCATCGATCACCTCGGCGCCGTGGTCGACAAGCTGCGCGATGCAGGGGTCGAGGTGCAGGCCGCGGAGGACGGCATCCACGTGAAGAGTCCGGGTGCATCGCAGCTCAGGGCGCAAAGCTTCCATACCACTGAGTACCCGGGCTTTCCCACCGACATGCAGGCGCAGTTCATGGCGCTGAATGCCGTGGCGCAAGGCCGCTCGACCGTTGCCGAGACGATCTTCGAGAACCGCTTCATGCACGTGAGCGAGCTCGCCCGCCTCGGCGCAAGAATCCAGACCACCGATTCGCGGCAGGCCGTGATCGAGGGACTCAGCGAGGCGGCCGCTGGCGGCCTGGACAATTGCGAGGACAATACGAGCCGTGCGCAGTCTGCGCAACGCCTTTCGGGTGCCACCGTGATGGCGACCGACCTGCGTGCTTCCGCGAGCCTGGTCATTGCCGGCCTCGTGGCCAGCGGTGAGACGGTGGTGGACCGCATCTATCACCTGGACCGTGGCTACGACTGCATGGAAGCCAAACTGCGCGGCCTGGGCGCCGATGTCGAAAGAATCTGATGACGATGATTACTCTGGCTCTGTCCAAGGGCCGCATTTTTGATGAGACCATGCCCCTGCTGGCCGCCGCCGGCATCGAGGTGCTGGAGGATCCGGAAACCTCGCGCAAGCTGATCCTGCCCACCAACAAGCCGGAGGTGCGCGTGGTGATGGTGCGCGCGACCGACGTTCCCACCTATGTGCAGCATGGCGGTGCCGACATCGGCGTGACGGGCAAGGACACGCTCATCGAGCATGGGGGGCAGGGCCTGTTCCGTCCGCTCGACCTGAAGATCGCCAAGTGCCGCGTGAGCGTGGCCGTGCGCAGCGATTTCGACTACGAGCATGCGGTCACGCAGGGCTCGCGCCTGAAGGTGGCCACGAAGTACACGGCGATCGCGCGTGAGTTCTTCGCCTCCAAGGGCGTGCACGTGGACCTGATCAAGCTCTACGGCAGCATGGAACTCGCGCCGCTCACCGGCATGGCCGACGCCATCGTCGACCTGGTTTCCACCGGCAACACGCTCAAGGCCAACAACCTGGTGGAAGTGGAGCGCATCATGGACATCAGTTCCCACCTCGTCGTGAACCAGGCGGCGCTCAAGCTCAAGCAGGAGCCACTGCGCCACATCATCGACGCATTCGCTTCCGCGATCCGTCAGGACTGAATTTTCCCCTTCCCCAAAGAAAGCCGCGCACCATGTCCCTGCAAGCCGCCCCCCTGCGTCTGTCCACCGCTTCGAGCACCTTCGAAGCCGACTTCGCGGCGCGCCTGCATTGGTCGGCGGACACGGACGCCGAGATCGAGCAGCGCGTGGCCGACATCCTGGCCGATGTGCAAAGGCGCGGCGATGCGGCGGTGCTTGAATACACGGCGCGCTTTGACGGCCTGAACGCGCCCGACCTGTCGGCCCTCGAGCTCAGGCAGGACGAACTCAAGGCCGCGTTCGACAGCCTCAGCGATGCGCAAAAGCACGCTCTGCAGGCTGCGGCAAGGCGCGTGCGCACCTACCATGAAGCGCAGAAGAAGGCCAACGGCGAGAGCTGGAGCTACCGCGACGAGGATGGCACGCTGCTCGGCCAGAAGGTCACGCCGCTGGACCGCGTCGGCATCTATGTGCCCGGCGGAAAGGCCGCCTATCCGTCGAGCGTGCTGATGAATGCCATTCCCGCGCATGTTGCGGGTGTGGAGGACATCATCATGGTCGTGCCCACACCCCGCGGCGAAAAGAACGCGCTGGTGCTGGCGGCGGCCTATGTGGCAGGCGTGCACCGCGCATTCACCGTGGGAGGCGCGCAAGCGGTGGCGGCGCTGGCCTACGGCACGGCAACCATTCCCAAGGTCGACAAGATCACCGGTCCCGGCAATGCCTACGTGGCCAGCGCCAAGAAGCGCGTGTTCGGGATGGTCGGCATCGACATGATTGCAGGGCCTTCGGAAATCCTGGTGCTGGCCGACGGCAGCACGCCGCCCGAGTGGGTCGCCATGGATCTGTTCAGCCAGGCCGAACACGACGAGCTCGCGCAATCGATCCTGCTGTGCCCCGATGCCGCCTACATCGACGCGGTGCAGCGCGAGATCGATCGCCTGCTTCCCGAGATGCCGCGCCAGGAGATCATCGCCAGGAGCCTGAACGGCCGGGGCGCGCTGATCCTTACCAGGGACATGGAAGAAGCCTGCGCGATCAGCAACCGCATCGCGCCGGAACACCTGGAGGTCTCCAGCCGCGATCCTCACCGCTGGGAGCCGCTGCTCAAGCACGCGGGCGCGATCTTTCTGGGCGCCTACACCAGCGAGAGCCTTGGCGACTACTGCGCCGGGCCGAATCACGTGCTGCCCACGAGCGGCACGGCGCGCTTCTCCTCGCCGCTCGGCGTGTATGACTTCCAGAAGCGCTCCAGCCTCATCGAAGTGAGCGAGGCGGGAGCCCAGGTGTTGGGCAAGATCGCAGCGGAGCTGGCCTATGGAGAAGGCCTGCAGGGACACGCGCGCGCGGCGGAGATGCGTCTGCTGAAGAAGTGATGTGTTGGCTTGGGAGCCTCTGCAGCAGCCCGGGCACACAATGTCGGGCGACTGCAAGAAGCTTGTCCAGATGTTTCTCCGAGTGCGCTCCCTGCTTTTTTTGCGCTGACACTGTGATCCTTGCCCGTTGCACTGCATTGCATCGGGCTGGCCACAACACAAGCAAGGCAGGAATCACAACATGTCACGCGCACATCGGGATGGGTTTCGGTTTTCTTTCGTTTCCCTTGCGTCTTCATCCGCATCGGCTCCTCTCACTCTCAAATCCCTGATTCACTGGCAACGCGGGCTGGCGGCCGGCGTTCTGGTGCTGTTGGCCGGTTGCTCCATGCCGCCCAGGCCGGCCCCCGTGGCGGAGACGGTGCCAACGGTTGCGGCCGGTCGCGATGCCTACACGCCTGCGCCCAGTTCCACTCCGCCCGTACCTGCCGCGCCCGTTGCTGCACCCACACCGGCTGCGTCCACACTCGGCACCCAGTGGGGTGAGGGCCGCGAGTCATCCGTAGAACTTGTGGATGCCACCCGCATCACGCCCGCCAGGCCGCAGGCATTGAAGACGCTGCATTACACGGACGAAGCCAGCATCCGCAGCGCACTTGGTGCGCGCGCGGACAGACAACTCAATGTGCTGCTCGCCGACGGCAAGGTCGAGTGGTCGCTGCGCGACGAAAACGACAGGCCCCTGCCCATCTATGGCGCCAGGGGAGAGCAGGGCGCTCACCAGGTCGCGGGCAGCCGTGGCGCGCGCTATGAGCTGGTCTATGTGAACCGCAGCCAGCGCAGCTACGAAGTGGTTGCCACGGTCGACGGCCTCGACGTGCTGACCGGCCAAAGCGGCAGCCTGCGCAACAACGGCTACCTGCTCATGCCGGGGGAGACGTTGCGCATCGAAGGCTTTCGCAAGAGCAGCAACGAGGTGGCAGCATTCCGTTTCTCCGGCAAGGACGGGGCCTATGCCAGCAACACGCCCGCGGGCAACCCGCGCAACATCGGCGTGATCGGCACGGCGCTGTTCGAGGTGCGTCTGGACAAGGGGACGCAGCCGCCGTCCGGCGGTCATTCTCGGGGTGACCGGCCCAATGCCTTTCCTGCGGACAAGCCGAGCCCTTCCCCGTATGCACCCGCGCCGCAATACCGCTGAAAGCGGTTGCTCGTGCTCAGGTGAAATCACACGAATTTCGTGGAACACGAAATTCGTGTAAACTGCATGCTGTGAAAAACCTGACCATCACCGTCGAGGATGATGTGCTCGAATGGGCACGCATCGAAGCTGCGAGGCGCGGCACCAGCGTTTCGCGCATGGTGGGTGATTTCATGGCCGAGATGCAGCGGCGCGAGGACGCCTACGAGCGCGCCTATCTGGCCTGGCGCACGGACGAGCGCAACTGGCGGGCGCCTGACAGCGTCGCCGCCCCCCGTGCGACAAGCCTGCAGCGCACGGCTGCATCCGCGACGAGGAAGCCCGCGGCCAAAGGAAAGCTCGCCGCGCCATGAACCCCGTATTTGTTGACACCTCGGTGCTGATCGCTGCGGAGGACATGGGCGCGGGAGCACTGCATGCGGCGACCCTCGAATGGCTCGATGCGCTCTGGCGTGCGCGTGCCGGACGCACCGGAAGCCAGGCGCTGTGCGAGTTCTACGATCAGGTGACCACGGCGGCCGAGCCGCTGTCGCAGGGCGATGCGCGCGCCGCCATCCGCCGCTATCAGACATGGAACCCCTGGAAGACCGATGCCGCCACGCTCGAGACGGCGTGGGCCGTCCAGGCCCGGCACAACCTGCCGTTCGGCGATTGCCTTGCCGTTGCTTGTGCCCAGCACAGCGGCTGCGCCCGGATGCTGACCCTCGCCCTGCCGCATGGTGCGCACTACGGCGGGGTGGTGATGGTGCATCCGCAGCATGCACCGGTTTCCGCAACGGACGAGCATTGACGTTCAGCCACCAGCCTCCCTGAACCACTTGCATCGCTCCTTGACGAAGCCACTTCCACTACCGTTTTTCATCATGCCCAATTCTTCTCCCGCCAACCTCTCCAAAGCCCTCGACCGCCTGCGTCCCGACGTGCGCGCCATGCATGCCTACAAGGTGCAGGGTGCTGTCGGCTACCTGAAGATGGACGCCATGGAGAACCCGTTCAGCCTGCCCCCGGCGTTGCAACTGGAGCTGGGCCAGCGTCTCGGAAGCCTGGAGATCAATCGCTATCCCGGAGAGCGGCAGAACGATCTGAAGGCCGCACTCGCAAGCTATGCCGGTGCGCCGGAAGGCAGCGCCGTCCTGCTCGGTAACGGCTCGGACGAAATCATCAGCCTGCTGGCGCTTGCCTGTGCACAGCCGCATGACGGCGCGCGCGCCAAGCTGCTCGCGCCCATGCCGGGCTTCGTGATGTACCCGATGAGTGCACAGTTGCAGGGGCTGGATTTCGTGAACGTGTCGCTCACGGCCGACTTCGAACTCGATGAACCTGCGATGCTTGCGGCGATCGCGGAGCACAAGCCCGCAATCACCTACATCGCCTACCCCAACAACCCCACGGCCACGCTGTGGGACCAGGGCGCGGTGCAGCGCATCGTCGATGCCGTGGGCGAGCAGGGCGGCTTTGTGGTGATGGACGAGGCCTACCAGCCCTTCGCCAGCCACAGCTTTATCGACCGCATGAAGGCCGAGCCGGAGCGCAACGCCCACGTGCTGCTGATGCGCACGCTCAGCAAGTTCGGGCTGGCCGGCGTGCGCCTGGGCTACCTGATCGGCCCCGAGGCCATCGTGAGCGAGATCGACAAGGTGCGCCCTCCCTACAACGTGAGCGTGCTCAACTGCGAGGCCGCGATCTTTGCGCTGGAGCACGCCGAGGTATTTGCCGCCCAGGCCCTTGAAATCCGCACCGAGCGGGCCAAGCTGATCGATGCCCTGAAGACGATTCCGGGTGTGGAGAAGGTCTGGGACAGCGAAGCCAACATGGTGCTCATCCGTGTGGCCGATGCGGCAAAGACCCACGAGGGCATGAAGGCCCGGAAGGTGCTGATCAAAAACGTTTCTACAATGCATCCATTGCTGGCCAACTGCCTGCGTCTGACCGTCGGAAATGCTGCCGACAACGCACAGATGCTCGCGGCGCTCCAGGCTTCCCTATGACATCATCTCTTGTACCCTCCACACCTGCGGTCGATGCCCATGCCGACCGCGTCGCCGAAGTCGCCCGCAACACCGCGGAGACACGCATCAAGGTGCGCGTGAACCTGGATGGTTCCGGCGCCTCGCGCATTGCAACCGGCATCGGTTTCTTCGACCACATGCTCGAGCAGATCGCACGCCACGGGCTGATCGACCTGCAGATCGACTGTGACGGCGACCTGCACATCGACGGACACCACACGGTGGAAGACGTGGGCATCACGCTGGGCCAGGCCTTCGCGCGCGCCGTGGGCGACAAGAAGGGCATCAGGCGCTACGGACATGCCTACGTGCCGCTCGACGAAGCGCTCTCGCGCGTGGTGGTCGACTTCTCGGGCCGGCCGGGGCTGCATCTGCACATCCCGTTCACGGCCGGCAGCATCGGCGGCTTCGACACCCAGCTGACCTACGAGTTCTTCCAGGGCTTCGTGAACCACGCGGGTGTGACGCTGCACATCGACAACATCAAGGGCATCAATGCGCACCACCAGTGCGAGACGGTGTTCAAGGCCTTTGCCCGCGCGCTGCGCGATGCGCTCGAGCGCGATCCGCGCTCGGCCGGCATGATTCCGTCCACCAAGGGCTCGCTGTAACCGCAGAACTGCACACCATGAACAGTGAATCGAAAACCGTCGCGGTCGTGGACTATGGCATGGGCAATCTGCGCTCCGTGTCGCAGGCCGTGCTGGCCGCAGCGGATGGCAGCGGCTGGAATGTCGTTGTCACTTCCGAGCCGGAGCAGGTACGGGCTGCACAGCGCGTGGTGCTGCCGGGGCAGGGCGCGATGCGCGACTGCATGCGCGAGCTGCGTGATTCCGGCCTGCAGGAGAGCGTGCTCGAGGCCGCGGCCAGCAAGCCCATGTTCGGTGTCTGCATCGGCATGCAGATGCTGCTGGACTACAGCGAGGAGGGCGATACGCCCGGCCTCGGGCTGATCCCCGGCACCGTGGTCAAGTTTGACCTCGCCGGCCGCAGGCAGGAGGACGGCAGCCGCTTCAAGGTGCCGCAGATGGGCTGGAACCGCGTGCGCCAGACGCCGCATTCCAGCGCCGTGCACCCGCTGTGGCAAGGGATTCCCGATGACAGCTTCTACTACTTCGTGCACAGCTTCTATGCCAAGCCGGAGCAGAGCAGTCATGTCGCAGGCGAGGCCGATTACGGCGGCCGCTTTGCATCCGCCATCGCACGCGATAATATTTTCGCTACGCAATTCCATCCGGAAAAAAGCTCCGAACATGGACTTGCGCTGTTCCGCAACTTCCTGAACTGGAAGCCCTGACATCTTCAACCCGGTCGGGCCGACCTCTTTTTTGATTCGCCCCTCTCACGTTTACGATCATGCTGCTCATCCCCGCCATCGACCTCAAGGACGGCCAATGCGTGCGCCTCAAACAAGGTGATATGGATCAATCCACGATTTTTGGTGAAGACCCGGCCGCCATCGCGCGCCGCTGGGTAGACGCCGGAGCACGCCGATTGCATCTGGTCGACCTGAACGGAGCATTCGCCGGGCAACCGAAGAACAAGGAGGCCATCAAGGCCATCCTGAAGGAAGTCGGCCAGGAGATCCCGGTGCAGCTCGGTGGCGGCATCCGCGACCTGGACACCATCGAGTCCTGCATCGACGCGGGCATGCGCTACGTCATCATCGGGACGGCCGCAGTGAAGAACCCCGGCTTCCTGAGGGACGCCTGCAGCGCGTTCGGTGGGCACATCATCGTCGGTCTCGACGCCAAGGATGGCAAGGTCGCCACCGATGGCTGGAGCAAGCTCACGGGCCATGAAGTGGTCGATCTGGCGCGCAAGTACCAGGACTGGGGCGTCGAGTCCATCATCTACACCGACATCGGCCGCGACGGCATGCTGTCGGGCATCAACATCGATGCCACCGTGGCGCTGGCCCAGGCCCTGTCCATTCCGGTGATCGCATCGGGCGGCCTGGCGGGCATGGCCGACATCGAGAAGCTCTGCGAGGTGGAGCGCGAAGGCGTGGAGGGCGTGATCTGCGGACGCGCCATCTATTCCGGCGACCTCGATTTCGCCGCTGCGCAGGATCGCGCCGACGAACTGTCGGCGTGAACGCAGCATGATTCTCGTCACCGGCGGCGCCGGCTTCATTGGCTCCCATACCTGCGCGGCACTCGCCGGCCAGGGGCTTCCGTTCGTTGTCCTGGACAACTTCGCCAACAGCAAGCCGTCGGTGCTGGAGCGCCTGGCGCGCATCACCGGTCAACCGGTGCCGTTCGTCGAAGGTGATGTGCGCGACCATCGCACCGTGGCGAATGTGCTGCGCGAGCGCGGCATCACGTCGGTCATCCACTTTGCCGGGCTGAAGGCCGTGGGCGAGTCGGTGAGCAACCCGCTCAAGTACTACGACACGAATGTCGCCGGCACCGTCACGTTGCTGTCGGCGATGCGCGAGGCCAACGTGCGCACCCTGGTGTTCTCGTCGTCGGCCACCGTCTACGGTGACCCGATCAGCTCACCGATTCCCGAGGACGCCGCGCTGCATCCCATGAATCCCTACGGCCACACCAAGCACATGGCCGAGCAGATCATGGCCGATCTGGATCAGTCCGAGCCCGGTCAATGGCGCCTGGCCCGGCTGCGTTATTTCAACCCGGTGGGAGCTCACGAAAGCGGCCTCATTGGAGAGGACCCGCAGGACATACCCAACAACCTGATGCCTTTCGTCGCCCAGGTGGCGGCGGGCGTGCGCCAGGAACTCAGCATCTTCGGCGGCGACTATCCCACGGCCGACGGCACGGGCGTGCGTGACTACATTCATGTCAGCGACCTGGCGGAAGGCCACGTGGCGGCGCTGCGCTATCTGCAGCAGCACGCGGGACTGCTCACACTCAATCTGGGCACGGGAGACCCTGTCTCCGTGCTGCAGATGGTCCAGGCCTTCGAGCGCGCCTGCGGCAAGCCCGTGCCCTACCGCATTGTCGATCGCCGGCCCGGCGACGTGCCGGCCTACTGGGCCGACCCCGCATCGGCCGAGCGCCTGCTGGGTTGGCGCGCCACTCGCAACGTCGACCAGATGTGCGCCGATGTCTGGCGCTGGCAGAACGGCGAAGCGCGCCGCGTGCAATGAGCGTGCACGAGGATGTGTTCAACGGCCAGCCGGTGATCCGTGCGGCGCTGCCGTGCGGCGATGCCGCCGTGATCGCCCTGCATGGTGCCCAGTTGATTTCGTGGAGCACTCCCGAAGGGGGCGAGCACCTGTTCCTGAGTGACCGAGCCCAATGGGACGGGCATTCCGCCGTGCGCGGCGGTGTTCCGATCTGCTTTCCACAGTTCAACCAGCGCGGCCCGCTCGCCAAGCATGGCTTCGCGCGCAACCTGCCATGGCGGGTTCTGGATTCGGCATCGGATGCAAGGCGCGCGCATGTCTCGCTGATCCTGCGGGACGATGACACGACACGCGCTTGGTGGCCGCATGGCTTCGAGGCCCGGCTGTGCGTGCAGCTGGAGCCGGGCGTGCTGCGCCTGGCGCTTGAGCTTACGAACACCGGGGCGGATGCCTGGAGTTTCACCGGGGCACTGCATACCTATCTGCGTGTGCCCGACATCACGCGCATGCAGCTCGATGGCCTGGGTGGCGCGGCCCGCTGGGATGCCGTGCGCGATGTGCATGCTACGCAGTCAGCCGCGGTGCGCTTCGACGGAGAGTACGACAGCGTGTTCTCTTCCCCTCTGCCCCGGGGCCCGCTGCGGCTGGGCGACGAGGCCACGGGCCGATTCATGACCATCGAGAACAGTGCGAGCTGGCACAACGCGGTGGTGTGGAATCCGGGGGCTGCTCTCTGCGCGCAATTGAAAGACATGCCGCGGGACGGCTTTCGCCATATGCTCTGCGTGGAGGCGGCCTGCGTGGATGAATCCGTCACGCTCGCGCCGGGCCAGCGCTGGATCGGCTGGCAGCAGCTCACGCAATGGCAGGGGCGCGAGGCAGCGTCGCATGCGGAGCGCCACAAGGCAACCTCTACTTTGTCAGTTTGATTCGGAGATTTCACCGTGCTTGCAAAACGCATCATCCCTTGCCTGGACGTGACCGGCGGCCGCGTCGTCAAAGGCGTGAATTTCGTGGAGCTGCGCGATGCCGGTGATCCGGTGGAAATCGCGGCGCGCTACAACGCGCAGGGCGCGGACGAACTCACGTTCCTCGACATCACGGCGACCAGCGACGGCCGCGACCTGATCCTGCCCATCATCGAGGCCGTGGCAAGCCAGGTCTTCATCCCGCTCACCGTGGGTGGCGGTGTGCGCACCGTGGAGGACGTTCGCCGCCTGCTCAACGCCGGGGCCGACAAGACCAGCTTCAACTCCGCTGCGATCGCAAACCCCGATGTGATCAACGCAGCCAGCGACAAGTACGGTGCCCAGTGCATCGTCGTCGCGATCGACGCCAAACGCCGCCAGGGACAGGATGCCGTCGAGCGCGGCGAAGGCTGGGATGTCTACAGCCACGGTGGCCGAAAGAACACCGGCCTCGATGCGGTGCAATGGGCCAGCGAAATGGCCCGGCGTGGCGCAGGCGAGATCCTGCTGACCAGCATGGACCGCGACGGCACCAAGTCCGGCTTCGACCTTGCCCTCACGCGCGCGGTGTCCGATGCCGTGAGCGTCCCGGTGATCGCCTCGGGCGGTGTCGGCAACATCGACCACCTGGCCGACGGCGTGCAGCAGGGCGGCGCCGACGCCGTGCTCGCGGCCAGCATCTTCCACTTCGGGGAATACACGGTGCAGCAGGCCAAGGAGCGCATGCGGGAGCGCGGTATCCCGGTGCGACTCTAAGAGGCTGTTGACCATCTCAAGACACATGTGCAGGCGCGGCCTCGGGCAGTCCGCGTCGTTGCCGACCCTCGTCATTTCGCAATAGCCCAAGCGCGCTGTTGCCGGGGCTCGCGCCTTGCAGCCCATTCGGATCTGCCGCATCCCGCAACTCCCTCGTGCCGAGGTCGGTCCATCGATTCTTCAAAGCCCAGATACCTGCACGATCTTTTCGATCATTCGCAAATCTAACAATTTCTCACAGACGTGTATGAGATTGCAAAAATACATTAGCGTCAGACTATTCGTTAGTTCTGTACGCGTTGTGGGATTGGCTCGTGGGCTGGACGGTCGGCCCGCAAGTCTTTGTGTCCAGTGCTTGATGGGACAACCGGTATCGATTGGCTGAAATCATCAGCCGGGGCATTGCACGCATTTCTAGGGCCACGCTTGCGACTCGTCATGAGAGCCACTGCGCGCGAATGTGCGGGGTGGGCGTGATCGGCGGCTACGGTTCAAGAAATGCATATGCAAGCAATCGCACACACCGCGCCCAATGTGGCCCAACCAGTGTCCTGTCAGGCTCTCTGGAGCGATGTGATAGGGGAGGCACCACCGGTGCCGGAGAAGCCCCCTCGGGCAGGAGTCGGCCAACGCCATTCCTTGCGCACTCTGCGTGCCGTGCTGGGGGTGGCTGCCCTGGGCGCGTTTGCGCAACTGGCCACGGCCACGGTTCTGTTCGATAACTTCCGCGGGCGTAGCGGGGTACCTGGCACCCAGGTCACGCCCAACTACCAGAACCTCGGCTCTACCGCCAAAGCCAATCTGATCCAGTTCGCGGCGTCCACGACCGCCGCCAGCAGTGGAACAGCGAACACGGTAGATTGGGCTTACCTGACAACGACCCCTGCCGAAAACTATGACGGGCTCTGCAGCAATCTTTCGGGGCACAACAATTCGGCAGCTTGCCTGGGTCAATGGCAGGGCAAGGTGATCTACTCATTGATCCGCTTTCCACAGGTCGGTACGTATCAGTTCCGCGTAGCTCATGACGATGAAGCACAGATTGATTTTTCGAGCTATGCGACCGCGGCCACGAGCGCCAACTATCGAAATTTTGTCTACAACATTCCCGTCGGATCGCTGGCGAGCTATACGAGTGGCGACACTTCCTTTGAACCGGTGCCCGGTAATTTCGTCGTGGCCCAGCCCAATACCTGCTATGCGATGCGCATCTACTGGAACAACCAGGGGGGCGTGAATCACCTGAGATTGCAATGGATCCCTCCCGGGACGAGCACGCCGGTGATCGTCCCGGCGAGCAGCCTTCTGGATCCGTCCAGTCCGGCATCCTATGCAGGCTGCGCAACGGTGCAGGCCGATATCGGCGTCGTGAAGTCCGGCCCGGCCACCTTCGACTCGAGTTCGGCGACTCCTCCCACGTTCCAGTACAGCATCAAGGTGTGGAACAACAGCAGCACGGGGCCGGCGGCGTCGAGCGTGACGGTCTCCGATACCCTGCCGGCGAATGTGACGGTTGTCGGAAGCCCCACCTGTAGCGCGTCGGGCTCCGCGACCTGCGCGGGCAGTTTCTTCTCCAATTCGGGCAGCGCATATGTCCTGACGAGCGGTGATCTGCCCACGAACCCGAGTCCGGCAAGCGGACCCACCTCGGGCTCGTATCTCACCTATACGTTCACGGTCAGGCCGGCAGCGGGCACGAAGACCATCACCAATACCGCGACCGTCTCGCAGACCGACTCGAATCCGAGCAACAACACCAGCACGGTGACCAGCAACTCGCTGCCGATCATCCGGCTTCAGAAGAGTTCATCCAGCAATCCGCTGGTGGTCGATGTTCAGAGCAACTACGTGTTGACGGTGCAGAACCTGGGTGGAACCAATGCCAGCGCTCCTGTCGTCATCAACGATCCCATTCCTGCCGGGCTGACGATTGGTTCCCTGCCCGCAGGATGTACGACGGCAGGCCAGAACCTTCAGTGCATCGTACCGGCATCGTCCCTGGCGGCTGGTGCGGCGCCATTCACCATCTCGATCCCCGTGACACCGACAGCGGCCGCCGCTTCGACGGTGACGAATACCGCGACCGCCTCCGGCGGGGGCGACAGCAGTTGCAACGAAGCCGGGCGTTGTACGGCGACAGTGACCAACAATGTGCTCACCCGGGCGGACCTGAGCATTGCAAAAGCGGCTACGCCAGGCAATACCTACCTGCCGGGCCAACCGCTGAACTACACCATTGTCGTGAGCAACTCCGGGCCCAGTGGAGTCGTGGGCGCGACCATCTCCGATACGGTTCCTGGTGCGGTGTCGGTGAGCAACTGGAACTGCACTCCAGGCAATCCGGGCGCCAGTTGCGGCCCGATCTCCTCCGGCTCAGGCAACAATGTGAACCTGACGGGCGTGAACCTTCCCAGCGGCGCGTCCGTCACGATCACGATCACGGGCACGGCGCAGCTCGGAGCCACAGGCACGATCACCAATACGGCGACGGTCACTCCGCCCGCAGGGGCGACCTGCACCCAGCTTCCATGTTCCAAGTCGAGCACGGTCAGCAACACGAACAGCGGAACCCCGGCTCTCACGGTCACCAAGCAGGCATCGCCCAGCAGCTTCGCCGTGGGTCAGACAGGGGGCTATGCCATCCTGATACGAAACTCCGGCACGACGAGTACGAGTGGCCCGATCGTGCTGACAGACACCATGCCTCCCGGCATCGAGATTCAGCAGCCGGTGGCGAGCAACGCGGGCGGTACGGGCTGGGATTGCTCCGCCAGCACGACGACGGTGCTGAGCTGCACGACCAGTGCCGTGCTGGTGCCGGGCGCTTCGGCACCCGTGGTCAACGCCAACGTGATGGTGGGCAACAATACGGCGACACCAGCGGTGAATACCGCAAAGGTGACTGGTGGAAGCACGGCATGTACAGACCAGGCACCATGCGAGGCCACGATCCAGACGAACGTGGACCGCCCGCAACTGGACGTGAAGAAGGTGCTCAGCGGTACCCTCGTACTGAACCAGCAGGCGAACTACATCATCACGGTCACGAACAATGGCCAGGCGGACACCCTGGCAGGCACGATCACGGACACGATACCCACGGGCCTCGCCATCGGCAACCTGGCGGGCAGTGGCTGTACCGCCAATGGGCAGCTGGTGACCTGCAACATACCTGCGGGCAAGCCCAGCGGAAGCTCGGTGAGCTTCACGATTCCCGTGACACCCACGGATGGCAACCTCGTTGGGCAATCCGTGGCCAACAAGGCACAGGTCAACCCGGATACGGGGGACAGCACCTGTCCATCCGGTGCGCACTGCACGGGAACCACGGACAACCCGGTTCTCGCACCGCAACTCACCCTGACCAAGGCTGCGGAGCCGGGCACATTCACGGTCAATCAGCCAGCGACCTACAGGCTCACGCTGACCAATACGGGCACGGCACCCACAACGGCTGACACGACCGTCACCGATGTGATTCCTGCGGGCCTGACCGTGAGCAGTGCGACACCCCCGTGCACCTTTGCCCCGACAGGCAGCCAGACGACGGTGACCTGCCCCCAGGCCGCCGGCCTTGCCGTCCAGGCCAGCGTGGTGTTTGACATCGTCGTCACGCCCGATGCGAGCCTCGATGGTGTCTCCGTTACCAACCAGGCGACGGCAACAGGTGGTGGCGATCAAATGTGCCCGGTGGGTACCGAGGCTGCCAGCCTGCCGGCGCGTTGCGCGCCCAGCACCACCACGGTGGTTGATGCGCCGCACCTGAAGATCGAGAAGACGGCGAGCTCGGCGGCGTTCGCGGTGGGCGTGCCAGCCAGCTATATCCTGACGGTGACGAATGTGGGCACGGCAGCCACGAGCGGTACGATCACGGTGACGGACCTGATCCCGTCCAGCCTGACGCTGGGCACCCCTCTGCAAGTCGGTTGTACGGCACCGGCCAACAGCCAGCAGGTGACCTGCACGATCACGGACATTCTGGCGGCACCACAAGGTGCAACGCCAGGTGAGTCACGGAGCTTCAGCATTCCCGTGATACCCAAGGCAACAGCGGTTCCTCAGGTGAGCAATACCGCTTCTGTGAAGGGCGGTGGGGATCCGGTGTGCCCGATCAACGCAGATTGCGTCGCGAGCATCACGACGCCCGTGAATGCACCGAGCCTGCAGGTGACCAAGGCGGACAATGGCCCATGGGTGGTGGGCCAGGGCGGAGCAGAGTACATGTTGACGGTGGCCAATGCGAGTGCAACAGTGGCGACGACAGGTGCGATGACCGTTCTGGACACGCTGCCGGCGGGCATCACCGGAGTCGATGCGGTAAGCGGCGACTGGGTCTGCACGGTCAGCGGCCAGAGCGTGACCTGCACCAACCCCGGTACGGGTCCGGATGGCAGCATTTCTCCAGGAGCGGGCAGTGTTATCGTTCTGCCGGTGATGATCGAGCCCTCCGCGGTTCAGAGCGGCACAACCTCCACCGTAACCAACCATGCCTCGGTTGCTGGCGGCGGCGACCCGTTCAACAATGGCAATCCGCCGACTCCCGGCAGCACCTGCACCGGACTGGATGCAGCCACGCCCGGTCATTGCGCGCGCAGGGACACGGTCGTGAACACGCCCGCTGCGCTTGCCGTGAGCAAGGGCCAGCCGAGCTTCCTTCCCACGGGCACGCCGGGTCAGTACACCGCCACCTATGTGGTCGCAGTGACCAACTCTGGCGGCGCTACAGGGAGCTACACATTGACCGATGCACCGGTTTTCCCTGCGGATGTCGTGCTCAATGGCTGGTCGGTCACCTCATCGAACGGCGGCGTTGTGAGCCCCTCCCTGGCGGCGGCGCCCGTCAACGGCGTGGTTCACCAGATCAGTGAGACAAATCTGCCGATTGGCAACGCAGTGACGCATACCTATACGGTGGCGATCACCTTCACGACCCATGTGGGCGTGACGGCCGTGGCTTGCACGGGCGCGCCGGGCAGTGGTGCCTACAACGAGGCGGCCATCGATGGATCCTCCAGCGCCAATTGCGGAACACTGCCCGGCGTGCCGAGCCTGAGCCTGGCCAAGGCCAGCAATGGCCCCTGGGCGGTTGCCCAGGCGGATGCCAGGTACACGCTGACGGTCACCAACAGCGGCACAGTCGCAACGACCGGAACCATCACGGTCAACGACAGCCTGCCCGCAGGTATCACGACAAGCAGCAATACCTACAACGGTTGGAATTGCACGGCCACGGGCCAGTCTCTGGCCTGTACGAATGCCATCGTGCTGGCTCCGGGAGCCTCGGCAAGCATTGAGTTTCCGGTCACTGTTGCCGCAGCCGCAGTGCCCAGCGTGACCAACAACGCCGCCGTGGGAGGCGGAGGTGACCCGCACAACGGCGGCAATCCGCCAGTCCCGGGCAGCTGCAATGGCGATGCTCACTGCGCAAGCGTGACAACGCCTGTGAACACCCAGGCCGCCTTGAGTGTGACCAAGACGAACGGCGTGACGAAGGTGGCAGCCACCACGACCACGACGTACACGGTGACGATCACGAACAGTGGCGGAACGGATGCGACGGACCTGAGCTGGACGGACACGGTGGTGAGCGGCCTGGACAAGGTGAGCATCGAAGCGGGCACGGCGAGTGCGGGCTCGGTGGCGGGCAGCTGCCAGGGACTGACCTGCACGGGCATCACGGTGAAGGCGGGCGGCAACGTCAGCTACACGGTGACGGCGAAGGTGACGGGCAGCGTGGGCAGCAAGGCGGTGAACACGGCGAGCGTGACGGGCGGTGCGTGCACTTCGGCGGCTGCTCCGTGCACGTCGACGGACAGCGACGACATCGGGGCTCCGCCCGAGGTGACGCCAGTGCCGGTGGACTCGCGCACCATGCTGCTGTTGCTGGGCGCTCTGCTGGTATGCCTCACTGCTCTCACTGCCGGGAGATCGTTCAGCAAGAACAGCTTCTATCGCTGATCTATGCTGAACTGAATAGCTCACGGCTGTCAGCGAGCCAGCCGTGAGCTATGGAAGAGGCTGAAAGAAGCGACTCTTCCGTCAGCGACAACTCTCGCTGATCTTCTTTCCGAGGTCTCCTGGAGGTGAACTAGGCAGCGGTTCACCACCTCCTCTCAGATCGACATTCCATATCCTTGTTTGTTATAGTTTGATACTATTAAACACACTAAGTGATTTCAATTAATAATTGAATGATGGGATTGATATGAAAATTGGGACTATTGATTGCAATCTATTCAATGTTTTGTTTTTTCGATTGTTAAATTTTATTAAATTTAAACATTTCCTCACACATTGTTGTAATCTATCGGAAGTGAGTCAGTTTTAGTACCCTCTTCGATAGTTACTGTATATCTTTGGACCGCTCCTCTCGGCTCGAAGGCAAAAGGCTACCCGGGCGAATCAGTGCTGCGCTGACATATCGATTGCTGCCATACATGGGGCAAACAAACAGAACCTCTTTCACGGAAGTGCCCCAGTTGTTGCAGGGCATTGCTGAAAGCAGGGCACGTAAGAGATGAGCTTTCTATGCGATACCCGAGAGCGACGCCGCAGCGTCACAAATTCCTCTTCAATTCATCGAGTGTGGTAGGTCTCGCCCGCCGGGTGATCACTGTCGTGTCACTGGCATGCGCTGCACAGGCGGCTTCTGCAGCAGTTCTATTTGATAATTTCAGAGGGAATTCAGGGGTCCCGACCCCCCTGATCACCCCCAACTACTCCAATTACGCGGATGCCACCAATGCGACGCAAATGGCGAATCTCGCCAATTTCGCCGCAACTACGGCAAACATCGCCAGTAGTGGAACTGCAACCAATGTGGACTGGTTTTCCTCCAGCTATGGCTTGTGCAACACGGCTAACTCGTCCTCGACAGCTTGCCAACAGCGTTGGCAGGGCAAGGTCATCTATTCGATAGTCAAGTTCCCTGCCGCAGGTACCTATACCTTTCGAGCGGCGCATGACGATGGCGTACGAATTGATTTCTCCAGCGATGTGGTCGCTGCGAATGCAGGGAACTATAGAGGGATCAGTTACAACATTCCAGTTGGATCGCTGGCTGCCTGGACTTCCAACGACAGCACTTTTGAAACGATTCCGGGCAATTTTGTCGTGACGCAGGCCAATGCCTGCTATGCCATGCGCATCTACTGGAACAACCAGGGCGGGGTCAATCATCTGCGCTTGCAATGGACAAAACCAGCTGCTGCGGGAGGAGGGACTGAAATCATTCCGGAAGCAAACCTCCTTGACCCCAGCAATCCGGCTTCCTACACCGGTTGCGCGGCAATCTTGTCGGACATCGCGGTTCAGAAATCCGCACCTGCGACCTTTGATTCAAGCCCGGCAACGCCTCCAACGTTTCAATACAGCATCAAGGTCTGGAACAACAGCAATCCGAGTTCCTCGGCTTCAGCCGTCACCGTTGCAGACACCTTGCCTGCCAGTGTGACCGTCGTTGGCACCCCTACGTGCTCAGCCACGGGGTCGGCGACATGCGCAGCCAACTTCCACTCAAACGTCGGAAATGCCTATGTCCTGACCAGCGGAACGCTGCCTGGCAATCCTGGTGGAAACAGTAACAGTAGCTATCTGACCTATACGTTCACAGTTCGGCCTGCCACAGGAACAACCAGCATCACCAATACGGCGACGGTCTCGCAGACTGATGCCGACAGCAGCAACAACACCAGCACGGTCATAAGCAATTCGCTGCCGATCATCCGGATTCAGAAGACGGCGTCTGCCGAGCCGATGGTGGTGGGCACCTCCAGCAACTATGTGATCAGTGTTCAAAACATCGGCGGCACGAATGCCAGCGCCAATGTCGTTGTCACCGACCCGATTCCAGCCGGGTTGACTATTGGCACGCTGCCTGCCAACTGCACGTTGAATCCTGCGGGCAGCCAGAACGTTCAATGCACGGTGGCGGCCGCCAGTTTGACCGCTGGTGGTGCGGCTACGACCATCACCATTCCCGTCACGCCAACGGCCTCGGCACCGTTCTCGGTCACCAATACGGCGACGGCCACGGGTGGTGGGGACGCCAGTTGCAACGGCACCGGACGTTGCACCGCATCCGTGTCAAGTACCGTGAGCGCGCGACCCAAACTGCGCGTGAGCAAAACCATTGCAGGGCGTTTGGTCAGTACGGATCAATTCACGGTCCAGATCAGTGGTGGAGGCGGCAGCGCGACTTCGGCCAACGCCGACCCCAGCGTCAGCACAGGGATCTTCACGGCGACGGCAGGTACCAACTACGTATTGAGCGAGGTTGCTGCGGGCACCACCAATTTGGCGCGTTACACAAGCAGTTATGTCTGCTCCAACGCGATGAGTGGCGGCACCACCGTGCCCGCATCTGGTAGCGGCACCAGTGTCAACATCACGCCCCAGTCACGTGATGACATCACTTGCACGTTCACCAACACCCCCGTCTACCCCAGGCTGACCAGCGCAAAAACTGTCTCGGTCAACCCCTTGGTGGTCGGTGCGACCGATCAGTTCTACTACGTTGCCATCACCGTGGCGAACGGGCCGACGACGGCCCCCATCACCATTGCCGACAACCTGCCTTCCGGCATTACCTTGGCTGCAGCGCCGTCGGTGTCGGGTGGTGCAGTGCTGAGCGGCTGCGCCAGCAGCGGTTCCAGCCTCGGTGCCAGTTGCCAGTTGGGTGCCAATCTGGCCAACGGCACATACACCGTGAGCATTCCGGTCAACGTGGGTGCGGGCGCGGTTGCGGGTGGCGCCACCAATACGGCCAATCTGGGCGGTGGGGGCGATCCTTCGTGCACGGCGGCCAACGCCGGCGAGACGTGCGACCCCAGGACGCCTACTGTCAATGTGGTACAGAAATCGGACCTGAGCATCACCAAGGTGGCCCAGCCCAGTGGGACCTATGTTCCAGGCCAGAGCCTGAACTACACCATCACGGTGAGCAATGCCGGCCCGAGCGATGTGACGGGCGTGAGCGTGAGCGACACGGTTCCTGGCTCGGTCAACGTCGCGAACTGGACCTGCACGCCAAGCGGCTCGGCCAGTTGTGGGGCGACCAGCAGCGGCACGAACAACAACGTCGCGCTGAACAATGTCAGCTTGCCCAAGGGCACAACGATCACCATCACCGTGAACGGTACGGCGCAATCGACTGCGACGGGCGACATCGTGAACACGGCAACGGTGACGCCGCCGGCTGCAGCGACCTGCACGACGGCGCCGTGCCAGAAAAGCGCGACGGTGACGAACCAGAACGTCGGTGTGCCCAACCTGAAGATCGTGAAAGTAGCGGGCGGTGCATTTGCCGTGGGGCAAAGCGGCAGCTATGCCATTCAGGTGAGCAACAGCGGCACAACGAGCACCAGCGGCACGATGACCGTGACCGACACCCTGCCTCCGGGGCTGACCATCACCACGGTGAATGCCGGCGCAGGCTGGAACTGCTCCACGGCCGCAGGCAATACGCAATTGAGCTGCACCAGCAGTACGGTGCTGCCGCCGGGGGCGAATGCTCCCGTCATCAATCTGCAGGTCAGTGTCGCCAACGGCACGGCTTCGCCGGTAACCAATACGGCGAGCGTGACGGGCGGTGGTACGGCATGTACCGCCTCGGCGCCTTGTACCAGCACCATCCAGACACCGGTGAACAGTCCCAAGATGGATGTGACCAAGGTGCTGAACGGCAGCGGCAGCTTCGTGGTGGGGCAGTCCACCAGCTACACCATCACGGTCACCAACAGTGGCTCGGCGGCGACACTGGCAGGGGGCACGATCACGGACACGATCCCGACGGGACTTGTGATCGGTGACCTCACGGGCAGCGGCTGCAGTGCCAACGCTCAAGTCGTGACCTGCAATGTGCCTGCGGGAGTAGGCGGCGGCAGCTTTGTGAACTTCACGATTCCCGTGACGCCGCAGGCGAGCGCCAACGGTCAGTCGCTGACGAACAAGGCACAGGCGAACCCGGACACGGGTGATAGCACCTGCCCCGGCGGTGCGCATTGCACGGGCACAACGGATAACCCGGTGACAGCACCGCTGCTGCTGTTGGAGAAAACCCCGCAGCCCAGCACCTTCACGGTGAACCAGCAGGCCAGCTACAAGCTCAAGCTGAGCAACACGGGCAATGCGAGTACCACGGCTGTTACCACGGTCACGGACGTCATCCCTGGCGGTCTGTCCGTGGGCTCGGTGAGCCCTTCCGCGGCCTGCACGATCTCGACGTCGGGTAGCCAGAGCACCGTGACCTGCACGCAGGCCGCGGGACTTGCAGCCAACGCGAGCGTCGAGTTTGAAATCTTCGTCACGCCGGACAACTCCCTGAACGGCATTTCGGTCACCAATCAGGCAACGGCCACGGGTGGCGGTGATACCCAGTGCGTGAACGGCACAGCTGTGGGCAGCCTGCCGGCGCGCTGCGCGCCGCAGACCACCACGGCCGTCAATGCGCCGCAGCTCACCATGAGCAAGACGGCCAATCCGGCCAGGTTCTCGGTGGGTGTGCAATCGCAATACATCCTGACCGTCACCAATACCGGCACGGCGCCGACCAGCGGAACCATCACGATCACGGACGTGGTTCCGGCATCACTGACGCTGGGTACGATGCCGTCGGGCTGCGCGGCACAGGGCCAGCAGGTGACCTGCACGAGCGCGCAGGTGCTGGCGGCGCCCCAGGGGGCCAATCCTGGCGCTTCGGTGAGCTTCACCATCCCGGTGACGCCCAACGCGGCTGCATCGCCTGCGGTGACCAATCAGGCGTCAGCTCAGGGCGGTGGAGACCCTACATGCCCGATTCCCGGTAACTGTAAATCCAGCATCACGACGAGCGTGGACGCCCCAAGCCTGCAACTGGCGAAGGCAGACAACGGAGCGTGGGTGGTAGGCCAGGGCGGTGCGGAGTACACGCTGACGGTGACCAACGCGAGCCAGGCGGTGGCGACGGTGGGCCCGATCACGGTGGTGGACACGCTGCCAGCGGGCATCTCGGCGGTGAACGGGACGAGCGGCAACTGGAGCTGCACGGTGAGCGGCCAGACGGTGACCTGCACGAGCAGCACGAGCATTGCGGCCAATGGCACCGATGCGATCGTTCTGCCGGTGACGGTGGACGCCTCGGCGATCACGAGCGGCACGGGAGCGACGGTGACGAACAACGCCGCGGTGGCAGGTGGTGGAGATCCGTTCAACGGAGGCAACCCACCGGCACCGGGCAGTGCCTGCACGGCGCTGGATGCGGCGACGCCGGGCCACTGCGCGGGCAAGGACACCGTGGTGAATGCTCCAGCGGCACTGGCGGTGAACAAGGGTGCACCGACCATTGCGGCGACCGGCACGCCGGGCCAGTACACGGCCACCTATACGGTGACGGTGAACAACACGGGCGGCGTACCGGGCAGCTACACGCTGGCGGATGCCCCGGGCTTCCCCAGCGGTGTGGTGTTCAACAGCTCGTCGGTGGCGGCGGCAGGCGGCGGTGCGGTGAACGTAGCGCTGGCCAATCCTCTGGCCAACGGCAGCGCCAACCAGATCAGCGCGAGCAACGTGGGCATCGCCAACGGCGCAACCCATACCTATACAGTGGCGATCACGTTCACGACGAACGCGGGCGTGACGGCACTGGCGTGCACGGGGGCAGAGGGCAGCGGTGCGTACAACGCGGCGAGCATCGGCGGCGCGCCGAGCGCCAACTGTGCAGCCCTGCCGGGCGTTCCCAACCTGGGCCTTGCCAAGAGCAGCAACGGTCCCTGGACGGTGGCGCAGACGGGCGCAAGCTACACGCTGACGGTGAGCAACAGCGGCACGGCGAGCACGTCGGGCGAGATCACGGTGAGCGATGCGATGCCCACGGGCATCACGGCAGCAAGCGGCACGTACAACGGTTGGGCGTGCACGGCAGTGGGCCAAGTGCTGACCTGCAAGAGTTCGACAGCGATTGCTGCGGGCGTGAGCGCAGACATCGTCATCCCGGTGACGATTGCAGCGACGGCCGCATCGAGCGTGACCAACAAGGCCTCGGTGGGCGGTGGCGGAGATCCGCACAACGGCGGCAACCCGCCCGACCCGCAGGCCTGCACGGATGCGCAGCACTGCTCGGGCACGACGACCCAGGTGAGCGCCAAGGCAGACCTGACCATCACGAAGACGTCGGAGCAAGGCACAAGCTACGTGCCGGGCCAGCCGCTGAACTACACGATCGTGGTGAGCAACGCGGGCCCGAGCGATGTGACGGGAGCCGCGGTGAACGATGCGGTGCCCAGCGACGTGGAAGTGAGCGGCTGGAGCTGCGTGGCCAGCGACGCGAGCGCAAGCTGCGGCGGCACGGCCTCGGGCACGGACAACAACGTGAACCTGACGGGCGTGAACCTGCCGATGGGCAAATCGGTGACGATTACCGTCACGGGCAAGGCCAGGCTGAGCGCGACGGGCGACATCGTGAACACGGCGACGGTGACGCCGCCGGCCGGCGTGACCTGCACGGCAGCGCCTTGCACGAAGACCTCGACGGTGACCAGCCAGAACAGTGGCACGCCGGTGCTGAGCATCGCCAAGCAGGCGACGCCCACGAGCTTTGCGGTGGGCCAGACGGGCGTGTACTCGATCACGGTGACGAACACGGGCACGAACAGCACGAGCGGCCAGATCATGGTGACGGACACGATGCCGGCAGGCATCACGGTGACCAGCGTAAGCGGCACGGGCTGGGCATGCACGATCGGCAGCGGCGGCGCGAGCATCAGTTGCGCGAGCAGCGCGGTGCTGCTGCCGGGCTCGGCGGCGCCGGTGATCAACGCGATGGTGAGCATTGCCAACGGCACGGCGACCCCGGCGGTGAACACGGCCAAGGCGAGCGGTGGCGGCACGGCGTGCACGGCGCTGGCGCCATGCGAAACCACGATCCAGACGAACGTGAATCGTCCGCAACTGGACGTGACGAAGGTGCTCAACGGCAGCTTCGTGGTGGGCCAGCAGACGAGCTACACGATCACGGCGACGAACAACGGTCAGGCAGAGACGCTGGCGGGCACGATCACGGACACGATTCCGACGGGCCTCTTGATTGGCGACCTGACGAACAGCGGCTGCAGCGCAAGCGGGCAGGTGGTGACCTGCAACGTCCCCGCGGGCAAGCCCAGCGGCAGCTCGGTGGTCTTCACGATCCCGGTGACGCCGCAGGCGAGCGCCGATGGGCAGTCGCTGACGAACAAGGCCCAGGCGAATCCGGACACGGGTGACAGCACCTGCCCGGCAGGCACGCACTGCACGGGCACGACGGACAACCCGGTGACGGCGCCGCAGCTGACGCTCACGAAGGCGACCTCGGTGACGGCGTTCACGGTGGGCCAGCAGGCGAACTACCAGCTGGTGCTCAAGAACACGGGCACGGCGGATACGACGGCAGCAGTGACGGTGACGGACACGGTGCCTGCAGGACTGACGATCGACACGGCAAGCCTGAACGCGGCCTGCGTGCAGAACCCTGCGGGCAGCCAGATGGTGGTCTGCACGGTGGCGAGCCTGGCGCAGGGCGCGACGGTGAGCTTCGACATCCCGGTGACACCGCAGGCGAGCGTGGATGGCCAGACCGTGGTGAACCAGGCGACGGCCACAGGCGGCGGCGATCCGCTGTGCGCGGACGGCACGGGGGCGGCGAGCCTGCCGGCACGCTGCGCGCCGAGCACGAGCACGGTGGTGAATGCACCGCACCTGAAGATCGTGAAGACGACGAACACGCCGACGTTCTCTGTGGGAGTGCAGGGCGAGTACGTGCTGAAGGTGACGAACGTGGGTACGGCACCCACGAGCGGCACGATCACGGTGACGGACGTGGTTCCGGCGTCGCTGACGCTGGGCCCGCTGCCGGCGGGCTGCACGGCGCAAGACCAGCAGGTGACCTGCACGAGCACGCAGGTGCTGGCAGCGCCCCAGGGTGCCAACCCTGGCGGTTCGGTGAGCTTCACCATCCCGGTGACGCCGCAGGCGGTGGTCTCCTCGCCCAGCGTGAGCAACACGGCGACGGTGCTGGGCGGTGGCGACCCTGTGTGTCCGACGAACACGGCGGACTGCCGCTCGACGACCACGACGAACGTGGATGCCCCGAGCCTGCAACTGGCGAAGGCAGACAACGGAGCCTGGGTGGTGGGCCAGGGCGGTGCGGAGTACACGCTGACGGTGACGAACGCGAGCGCGACGGTGGCGACGGTGGGCCCGATCACGGTGGTGGACACGCTGCCAGCGGGCATCTCGGCGGTGAACGGGACGAGCGGCAACTGGAGCTGCACGGTGAGCGGCCAGACGGTGACCTGCACGAGCAGCACGAGCATTGCGGCCAATGGCACGGATGCGATCGTTCTGCCGGTGACGGTGGACGCCTCGGCGATCACGAGCGGCACGGGAGCGACGGTGACGAACAACGCCGCGGTGGCAGGTGGTGGAGATCCGTTCAACGGAGGCAACCCACCGGCTCCGGGCAGCGCCTGCACGGCGCTGGATGCGGCGACGCCGGGCCACTGCGCGGGCAAGGACACTGTGGTGAACCTGCCAGCGGCCATGGTCGTGAGCAAGAGCAAGCCAGTCATCGTGCCTACAGCCACTCCTGGCCAGCACACGGCCACCTACACGGTGACGGTTGTCAATGGCGGCGGTGTGCCGGGAAGCTATACGCTGAACGACACTCCGGGCTACCCGGCGGGTGTCGTGCTGGACAGCTGGACGGTGGTCTCCACGGATGGGGTTGTCAATCCTGCGCTGGCGGCAGCACCGTCGAACGGTGTGGACAACCAGATCAGTGCGACCAATACGACGATCAACAATGCGGCGACGCATACCTACACGGTGGCGATCACATTCACGACGAACGTGGGGGTGACGACCATGGCCTGCACGGGAGCACCGGGCAATGGCGCCTACAACGCTGCCGGCATCGGCAATGGTTCGACGGATGCCAACTGCGAGCAGCTGCCGGGAGTGCCGAAACTGAGCCTTGCCAAGACCAGCAACGGTCCGTGGGTGGTGGCGCAGGCGGATGCCCGGTACACCCTGACGGTAAGCAACAGCGGTACGGCGGCGACAACCGGTACGGTCACGGTCACTGACAGCATGCCGGCGGGCGTGACCGCTGCCAACGGTACCTACAGCGGCTGGAGTTGCGTGGCCTCGGGCCAGGTGTTGACCTGCACGAGCACTGCAGCGATTGCGGCAGGCGGTTCTACGAGCATCAGCGTTCCGGTGACGATTGCAGCGGCTGCGGTGCCCAGCGTGACCAACAGCGCGGCGGTAGGCGGTGGCGGCGACCCGCACAACGGTGGCAATCCGCCCACGCCGGGCAACTGCACGGGCGATGCCCACTGCGCAAGCACCAGCACCGATGTGCGTACCCAGGCCGCCTTGAGTGTGACCAAGACGAACGGCGTGACGAAGGTGGCGGCCACCACGACCACGACGTACACGGTGACGATCACGAACAGCGGCGGTACGGATGCGACGGACCTGAGCTGGACGGACACGGTGGTGAGCGGCCTGGACAAGGCGAGCATCGAGGCGGGCACGGCGAGTGCGGGCTCGGTGGCGGGCAGCTGCCAGGGACTGACCTGCACGGGCATCACGGTGAAGGCGGGCGGCAGCGTCAGCTACACGGTGACGGCGAAGGTGACGGGCAGCGTGGGCAGCAAGGCGGTGAACACGGCGAGCGTGACGGGCGGTGCGTGCACTTTGGCGGCTCCGTGCACGTCGACGGACAGCGACGACATCGGGGCGCCGCCCGAGGTGACGCCAGTGCCGGTGGACTCGCGCACCATGCTGATGCTGCTCGGCCTGTTGCTGATGACCGTGGCCGCCACGAGGCTGCAGCGGACGTCCGGTGCGAGGCGCTGAGGCGTAGCGCCCTGTGAGCGACTGAGAGAAGAGGCCGGTTGATCCCGGCCTCTTTTTTTGCCCTGTGATGGGCGGTGCCGTTCGCGATGACACCGAATATCGGACAATGGGAACATGAACTGGCTAGATCAAGTGAAATGGGATGCGCAGGGCCTCGTGCCCGTGATTGCGCAGGAGGCCGCCTCGGGCGACGTGCTGATGTTCGCGTGGATGAACCGCGAGGCGCTTGCAAAGACCGCCGAGCTGGGCCGCGCCGTGTACTTCTCGCGCTCGCGGGGGAAGCTGTGGTTCAAGGGCGAGGAGTCCGGCCATGTGCAGACGGTGCATGACATCCGCATCGACTGCGACAACGACGTGGTGCTGCTCAAGGTGACGCAGACCGGCCACGAGCCCGGGATCGCCTGTCACACGGGACGTCACAGCTGCTTCTACAGTCGCCTGCAGGATGGTGAGTGGTTGCCCGTCGATCCGGTCTTGAAAGATCCGGAAACCATCTACAAGTAAAGAGCAGTGCAAAGCGACATCATGAGTACCCAAGAATTGAATTCCGTCGACGTGCTGGCCCGCCTGGCCGATGTGATCGAGAGCCGCAAGGGCGGCGATGTGGACAAGAGCTATGTGGCGCGCCTGCTCGCCAAGGGGCCCGATGCCTTCCTGAAAAAGGTGGGCGAGGAGGCGACGGAGGTCGTGATGGCCGCCAAGGACGTGGATCATGGGGCGGACAAATCCGTGCTGACCTATGAGGTGGCCGACCTGTGGTTTCACTCGATGGTGGCACTGTCGTACTATGGCCTCACGCCTGCTGATGTCGTCAACGAGCTTGCGCGCCGCGAAGGCCTGAGCGGCCTGGAGGAAAAGGCGCTGCGCAAGGCCGATCAACGTGCCATTGATGAAGGAGGTTCAACTTGAACAATCGCAACAACGACGTGATCGATGCGGAGCCACGCGGCTCGTCCAGCCAGCGTGCCGAGAGCCTGGTGGCAATTGGCTGGGTCAGCTACATCCTGCACCTGATCGTTGCCGTGGCGGCCGTGGTGCCCAGCGCGCAGCCCAGCATCCTGCTGTTGCTGGTGGCGCTGGTGATCGACCTCGTCAAGCGCAGCGATGCGGAGGGTACGTGGCAGGAAAGCCATTTCTCCTGGCGCATCCGCTCTGTGATCTGGGCTGGCGTGCTGTACGTGCTCACCTCGCCGCTGTGGCTGCTGTTCGTGGTGCCCGGCTGGATCGCCTGGGGCCTGATCTCGCTGTGGTTCCTGTATCGCATCATTCGCGGCATGCTCGCGATGAGCAAGGGCCGGGGCGTCGATGCCTGAGTCGCATGACAAGGGCGGCAGCAAGACCCTGAACCTGGCCCTTCAGGGGGGAGGCTCCCACGGCGCATACACCTGGGGAGTGCTCGACGCGCTGCTCGAGGATGGTCGCGTGCGCATCGAAGGCGTGAGCGGCACCAGTGCCGGGGCGATGAATGCGGTGGCCATGGCGCATGGCTTTGCGGTCGCCTCGCATGAGTTCAGCGACCCTGTGCAGGCGCAGCTCGCCGGGGCGCAGAAGGCCAGAGAAACGCTTGCCCAGCTCTGGGAAGGCGTCGGTACCATGGGCTCCACGCTGATGTGGGGCGTGCCGATGCCAGCCGCCGGCGCGTTCATGAGCATGTTCTCGCAGTTCCTGTCGCCCTACCAGATGAATCCGCTTGGCATCAATCCGCTGCGCAAGCTGCTGGAGAGGGTGGTCGACTTCGAGCTCATAGGCGCCAAGAATGCCAAGCAGGTCTTCGTCTGTGCGACCAATGTGCGCACCGGGCGCGGCGAGATCTTCTCGGGCAAGCGGCTGAGCGCCGATGCAGTGATGGCATCCGCGTGCCTGCCCGCGCTGTTCAAGGCCGTCGAGATCAACGGCGAGCACTACTGGGATGGCGGCTATTCCGGCAATCCCGCGATCTATCCGCTGATCTACCGGACGGCGGCGGCCGACATCCTGCTCGTGCAGATCAACCCCATCGACCACGATGGACTGCCCGACGATGCGCAGGAAATCATGGAGCGGGTCAACGAGGTCACGTTCAACGCGGGCCTGCTGGCGGAGCTGCGTGCCATCGAATTCGTACGCCGCCTGCTCGCGGAAGGCAAGCTGGACGACCGACGCTACAAGAACGTGCTCATGCACCGCATCGATGGCGGTTCGGTGCTGGCGCCCTTCGGCGCGGCGAGCAAGATGCGCACCGACCTCGCGTTCGTTCGGCAACTGTTCGAACTGGGGCGTTTGTCCGGTGCGCGCTGGCTCGAGACGCACTTCGACGACGTGGGCGTGCGTCCCACGCTCAAACTCGCGGACAATGCGTGATTGATTCCGTTTCCCCTGTTTCCGTTATTCCACTGATTCCGCCATGTCAGACATGCACGATCCAGACTGTATTTTTTGCAAGATCATCGAGGGCAAGATTCCATCGAAGAAGGTGTACGAGGACGAACAGGTCTTTGCGTTCCACGACATCAGCCCCTGGGCGCCAGTGCATTTCCTGATGGTTCCCAAGAAGCACATCCCGTCGATGGCCCAGGCCACCGAACAGGATGCCCCCTTGCTCGGCCACATGATGGCCCTGGCTCCCCGGCTGGCTGCACAGGAAGGCTGTAATCCCTACCCGGCGGGTGGATTTCGCATCGTGGTGAACACGGGGGATGAAGGCGGACAGGAAGTGCACCACCTGCATGTGCACGTGATCGGGGGCCCGCGCCCCTGGAAAAAAGGCTGATCCCCCTCCGGGGAAAGTGATGACAAATGCCGTCCTGACACCTGCGGCGTCTAGAATGGTCTGTATTCGTTAGGAGAATCAACATGGGTTCGTTTTCTATTTGGCACTGGCTGATCGTGCTGCTGATCGTGGTGATGGTTTTCGGCACCAAGAAGCTCAAGAACATCGGCTCCGACCTGGGGGGCGCCGTCAAGGGTTTCAAGGACGGCATGAAGGACGGCCAGGCCGAGGCTGATGCCAACGGCACCAGCAATGGCAACGCTGCTGCGGGTCAGGTGACCAACGCTGCCGCCGCCGACAAGTCGACCACCATCGACGTGGAAGCCAAGCACAAGGGCTGAGCACAAGCTGATGCAACGACGCCTGGCGACTGAGACAGCTGCATGATCGATATCGGTCTTTCGAAAATGGCACTCATCGGTGTGGTGGCGCTGGTCGTCATCGGACCGGAGAAGCTGCCCAAGGTGGCGCGCACGGTGGGAACCCTGCTCGGCAAGGCCCAGCGCTATGTGAACGACGTGAAGGCCGAGGTCAACCGCTCGATGGAGCTCGACGAACTGCGCAAGATGAAGGACAACGTGGAGTCCGCCGCGCGCGATGTCGAGCATTCCATTCAGACCAGCGCCAAGGATTTCGAGAAGGAATGGAGCGACGTCACGTCCTCCATCAACGATGCGGCCTCGGGCTCCACGGCTTCGGAATACGACTGGGGATCGAGCGGTGCATCCACCGTGATGCCGGCGTACAGCCATCCGCGCAAGAACTGGCGCCTCAAGCGTGGCGCCGTTCCGCAGTGGTACAAGTCGCGCGCGGGCGTGCGCACCAAGGCCCAGTCCGGCGCGGCGCGGGTGGCGAGGTTCCGTCCGCAGAAGCCACGCTGAGCCCCAACAACGTGCGGCGATGTGTAGCAGTCGCCGCCATGTCCGCTGTGTGATCTTCATGCATGCGACATGTCCGATTTCCGCATGGGGGCCGACAAGGCTCCCATACTTGTTTGATCATGGCAGACCTTCCACCATCCCAAGAAGACGAATTGGCCGGCACCGAGCAGCCCTTCGTGCAGCACCTCATGGAGCTGCGCGATCGGCTGCTGTACGGTATTTATGGCCTTATCGTGGCCGGGGTGCTGCTTGCCATCTGGCCGGGGCCGGACGGCCTGATCGATTTCATCGCGCATCCGATCAAGATGCACATGCCGCCCGACGCCAAGCTGATCGCGGTGGGTGTGTTCTCTCCCTTCATCGTGCCGCTCAAGGTGCTCGCGATGGCGGCCGTGCTGCTGGCGCTGCCATGGCTCATGTACCAGGCCTGGGCCTTCGTGGCGCCGGGCCTGTATTCGCACGAGAAGAAGTTCGCGCTGCCGCTGATCTTCTTCGGCAGCCTGCTGGCCTACGGCGGCATCGCGTTCGTGCAGCTCTTCGTGCTGGACCGCATGTTCGGCTTCATCCAGCATTTCACGCCGGCCAGCGTTGCAGCCACGCCTGACATTTCCTCGTATGTCGAGGCAATCCTGTCGCTGTACATCGCGTTCGGCCTGGCGTTCCAGGTGCCGATCGTGGTGATCCTGCTGGTGCGCATGGGCATCGTCGAAATCGAGAAGCTCAAGTCGTTCAGAGGCTATTTCATCGTGCTGGCGTTCGTCGTGGCCGCCGTGGTGACGCCGCCTGACGTGCTCTCGCAGGTGTCGCTCGCCGTGCCGATGATCTTCCTGTACGAGATCGGCATTCTTGCCGCCGGCTGGTTCCAGAAGAATGCCAAGAAGCCCGGCGAGGAGGACACTCCGGCGCAAGAGGGTGACAAGGCGGGCGACAAGGCCGGTTGAGCGGGTCGGGATCAGGGGCGGTGAGAGAAGGAAGGCTTTGACTCCGGGTGGGGCGTGCACTTCCGGGGCAGGTCGATATCCGCCTGAGTCCCGACCGATCCATGTGAGCATGGGGCGTCAGAATCAAAAAGGGCAGTCCGCTCAACCGGACTGCCCTTTTTACTTTCGGATCAGCGTTGTACGCGGCGGGGTGTGGGTGGACGCTTGCCGGGAATGATCGTCACGTCAGCTTCCTTGTCGCCGCGCCGCAGCTTGAACGTCGTCTCCACGCCGGGCCTGAGTGCCGCCACGGCCGTGAGCAGTTCCGAGACATTGCGGATCGGCTTGTCGCCTACTTGCTCGATGATGTCGCCGGGACGCAGGCCTGCCTGTGCAGCGGGGCCGCCCTGCAATACGCCGGTGATGATCACGCCTTCGGAGGTCTTGACGCCGAAGGTTTCCGCGAGTTCAGGCGAGAGTTCGTTGGGCTCTGCCCCGATCCAGCCACGCGTGACCTGACCGTCCTTCACGATGCCGTCGAGCACCAGGCGGGCCACGGAAACCGGAATCGCGAAGCCGATGCCCATGCTGCCGCCGGAGCGAGAGTAGATGGCCGTGTTGATGCCCAGGAGATTGCCGTTCACGTCGACGAGCGCGCCGCCCGAATTGCCCGGATTGATGGCTGCATCGGTCTGGATGAAGTTCTCGAACGTGTTGATGCCAAGCTGGCTGCGGCCCAGGGCGGAGACGATGCCGCTGGTCACGGTCTGCCCCACGCCGAACGGATTGCCGATGGCGAGCACGCGGTCTCCCACGGCAAGCTGGTCGGAATCGCCCAGCACGATGACGGGCAGCTTGTCCAGGTCGATCTTGAGGATCGCGAGATCGGTGTCGGGGTCGGTGCCGATCACCTTGGCTTGGGCGTGGCGTGAGTCGGTGAGCGTGACCTCGATCTCGTCGGCACCCTCCACCACGTGGTTGTTGGTAAGGATGAAGCCGTCCGGGCTGACGATCACGCCGCTGCCCAGGCCCACCTGAGCCTGGTTGCCCTGGTCGCCAAAGAAGAATTCGAACCAGGGGTCATTGCTGCGCGGTGAGCGGGCCGCCTTGCTGGTGTTGATGCTGACGACGGCGGGCGAGGCCTTGCGCGCGGCGGCACTCAGGCTGCCGGGTGCCGGCTCCGCACGCGTTGCCGGCGGTGCCTCGATGAGGCTGATGCCCGCGCTGCTGCGCGCGGCTCCGCGCTGGAGCCAGCTCGGCTGCAGTGTTGCCACCACGAAATAGGCGGCCAGCACCACGGTGACGGCCTGGGAGAAAAGCAGCCAGAAGCGCTTCATGTGTTGTTTCTTTATCCGCAAATAAGGCATTGTCGCGCGTTTGCGCGGGAAACCGGGAGATGGCGCACGCCAGCGGCCGGATACACAACCATTTACTTTTCATGGTTGTTGGATGGCATTCTGTTGCAATCAAGGGGTAACCCTTAGTATGGGGTCAACTGCCACGGCACCCATTCAGGGCAATCCTCCACACCCCCGTGGATTGCCTCTCATCGGTGACCCGACCGGTATCCCTGCGAAGGGTGGGTCCAGTGGCGCGACCCGATCGCCAGACGCCGTGCAGTTGTTCGTCCGAACCACTGATTCACGCAATGACTCCATCGACTTTGGCGGCCTCGTCCGCATCCGCATCCGGTGATGCTCCGCATCGCAACCTCAACAAAAAAGACTACCAAACATTGGGCCTGTCGGCTCTCGGCGGAACGCTCGAGTTCTACGACTTCGTCGTCTACGTGTTTTTCGCCAACGTCCTTGGCGCACTGTTCTTTCCCTCCGACATGCCCGACTGGCTGCGCCAGTTGCAGACGCTGGGCATCTTCGCGGCAGGCTACCTGGCGCGTCCGATCGGCGGCATCATCATCGCCCACTTCGGTGACCGGCTGGGACGCAAGCGCATGTTCACGCTGTCGATCTTCCTGATGGCGGTCCCGACGCTGGTGATCGGCCTGTTGCCCACCTATGCGACGATTGGTGTGGCCGCGCCGCTGTTGCTGCTGCTCATGCGCGTGATGCAGGGTGCCGCGATCGGCGGCGAGATGCCCGGAGCATGGGTGTTCGTCGCGGAGCACGTACCGCAGCGCAACTACGGACTGGCGGTGGGGACCCTCACCGCTGGCATCACGGGCGGCATTCTGCTGGGGTCATTGATCGCCGTGGCGATCAACACCCACTACAGAGCCTCGGAGATCGACGCGTTTGCCTGGCGCATCCCGTTCATCCTGGGCGGCGTGTTCGGCCTGATTTCCGTCTATCTGCGGCGCTTCCTGGAGGAAACGCCCATCTTCAAGGAGCTGGCCGCACGCAAGAAGACGGCCGGCGAACTGCCCGTGAAGACCGTCCTGCGCGAGCACCGGCCCGCGATGCTGCTGGTGGCGCTCATGACCTGGGTGCTGTCCACGACCGTGGTGGTGGTGATCCTGATGACTCCGACCTATCTGCAGAAGGTGTTCCACGTGCCGGCGGCACTGTCGCTGCAGGCCAATGTGGCCGCGACGCTCACGCTCACCATCGGCTGTGCGGTCTGCGGCTGGGCGACCGATCGCATCGGCACCAAGGCCGTGATGCTGATGGGCTGGGGAGGCCTGGCTATCACCGCGTACCTGTTCTATCTGAACCTGCCCGGCTCCCCCGAGTCTCTGGTGTGGACCTATGCCCTGGTCGGCTTTTTCTGCGGCTCGATTTCCTTGCTTCCGATCACGGGCGTGCGTGCATTCCCGCCCGCCGTGCGCTTCACCGGGCTTTCGTTTGCCTACAACATGGCCTATGCCGTGTTTGGCGGACTGACGCCCATCATCATCAGCCTTTGGCAGCAGCATGACCTGATGGCACCTGCGCACTATGTGGCCGCCATGGGCGTCCTCGGCTTCCTGCTGGGCTTCTGGCCGCTGGCCTCGCGTGGCTGGCAGCCGGCGCGCGGGTAGGCGGCAAGGAAGGTGGACGCAGATGGCTGGCTGTCCGGCCCATGCATCTGGGACAATCCGATGCATGAGCACTTCAAGGCAAACCCTGCTGTCCACCTTCGACGAACTCCTGCAGCCCGAGCGCTTCAAGGACTATGGCCCCAATGGGCTGCAGGTCGAGGGCAAGGAAACCATTTCGCGCATCGTGAGCGGCGTCACCGCCAGCCGGGCGCTGATCGAGGCGGCGATTGCACAACGCGCCGACGCGATCTTCGTGCACCACGGACTGTTCTGGCGCGGAATGGACGGACGCATCACGGGCTGGATGAAGCAGCGCATCCAGTTGCTGCTGGCGCATGACATCAACCTCTTCGCCTACCACCTCCCGCTCGATGCGCATCCTGTACTCGGCAACAATGCACAACTCGGCCGCGTGCTCGGACTGGAGGCGGACGGCTGCTTCGGCGACCAGAATCTGGGCGTGATCGGGTCGGGAGCCTTTGCGGATGCAGCGGCCCTGGCCGTGCACGTGCAAGACCGGCTCGGGCGTTCCACGGTCCTGGTCGGCGATGCGGGCAGGCCCATCCGGCGCGTGGCCTGGTGTACGGGCGGAGCGCAGGGGTTTTTCGAATCGGCCGTCGCAGCGGGGGCCGACGCCTACATCACGGGCGAAATCTCCGAACCACAGGCGCACCTTGCAAGGGAAACCGGTGTTGCGTTCATCGCCGCCGGCCACCATGCCACCGAGCGCTATGGTGCCCCGGCGACCTGCGGCCATGTGGCCGGGCTACTGGGCATCGAGCACCATTTCATCGAGATCGACAATCCGGCCTGAAACGCCACGGCGACGGGACTGTCTACCTGGTTTTTGAAGAGCATTTCCAAGATGAACACAGCAAAGCCCCTCGTCATCACGCAGGGCGACCCGGCGGGGATCGGCCCCGAAATCATCGTCAAGGCATTCCGCGACGCCCCGGATGTGATGCGGCACTGCTTCGTGGCGGGCGACGTCGCCACCCTGAGGCGCGCCGCGCGCTGCGTGCTGCGGGGCGCGGACATGGAGATCCCGGTGGCTCGCATCGACGATGCAGCAGAGGCCATGTACATGCCGCCTCGTTGCGTACCGGTGCTGCAATTGCCCGATGCGGTGGCGGACGTGCCCTTCGGCAGGATCACCGAAGCCGGGGGGCGGGCCGCAGCCGCGGCGGTTGTCTGGGCGGCCCGGGCGGCGCTCTCGGGTGAGGTGGCGGCCCTGTGCACGGCACCGCTGCACAAGGAGGCCCTGTCGCTTGCGGGCGTGAGCTATCCCGGCCATACCGAGCTGCTGCAGGCAGAGGCCGCGCATTTCGCGGGCAAGCCGGTCTCCCACATGCCCGTGCGGATGATGTTGGCGAATGACGAGTTGCGCACGGTCCTGGTCAGCATCCATGTCTCGCTGCGTGCGGCGCTCGATGCGGTGACCCACGACAATGTGCTGCAGACCTTGCGCATCACCCACGGCGCGTTGAGCCTGGCCTTGGGCCGTGCGCCGCGCATCGGGGTAGCGGGCCTGAACCCGCATGCGGGCGAGGGCGGTCTCTTCGGACGGGAAGAAATCGACATCATCGCGCCAGCCATCGCCGCTGCCTGCGCCGAGGGCATTGATGCGCACGGGCCGTTCGCACCGGACACGGTCTACATGCGCGCGCGCAGCACGCCGGAGCGTGCCGGCGAATTCGACGTGGTGATTTCGATGTACCACGACCAAGGGTTGATACCGATTAAGTATCTCGGTGTGGACAAGGGTGTGAATGTGACGTTGGGGTTGCCGCTGATCCGCACCAGTCCGGATCATGGAACCGCATTCGATATAGCCGGCAAGGGAATCGCCGACGCGGGCAGTTTGATTGAATCGATTCTGGTCGCGAAGCGCCTCGCGGGTGTGAATGCTGGAATATAAGTAATTGGCTATATTTGGCAAATGTGATCAAAAGCAAAACGCCGCTCGACTGAGCGGCGTTTTTCATTTGACTGTTGTAAAAATAATGAATCAGCGCTTCAGGCTGTCGCGAATTTCACGCAGCAGAACGATGTCTTCAGCGGGGGCCGCAGGTGCTGGCGCCTCAGCGGGCGCTTCGCGCTTGAGACGGTTGATCTGCTTGACCATCAGGAAAATGATGAAGGCCAGGATGATGAAGTTCACCGCCACGGTGATGAAGTTGCCATAGGCAAATACAGGCACGCCTGCCTTGCGCAGGGCGTCCAGGGTATGAGGTATACCCTCTGGCGCGGTCCCGAGAACCAAGAAAAGATTGGAAAAATCGAGCTTGCCGAAGATCAAGCCGACCAGCGGCATGATGAGGTCGTTCACGACGGAGTCCACGATCTTGCCGAACGCCCCTCCGATGATCACACCGACGGCCAGATCGACCACATTGCCCTTGACCGCGAACTCGCGAAATTCAGACATAAAGCTCATAAATGAATTCCTTTGATATAGATGAAAACACTGAAGTATTGCCTAGCTTAAGGGTGATTGCTATGGTGCATTAACCATTTTCACTCCGCTACAATTTATTGTTGACCCTATTAGCGATGCATATCGAGGACCCCCATGAGTGAATCCCGGATCGACTCCAGCAAGCGGACGTGGTTAATTGCGTCAGGCTGTGCTGGTGCTGTGGGCGGCGTTGCAGTTGCCGTTCCCTTCGTAAGCACATTCCAGCCATCCGAAAAGGCCAAGGCCGCGGGCGCACCGGTCGAGGTGGACATCTCGTCTCTCCAGGAGGGGGAGAAGCTGACGGTCGAATGGCGGGGCAAGCCCGTCTGGATCGTCAAGCGCACCAAGGAGCAGATCGCCGAGTTGCCGGCCCTCGATTCGCAGCTGGCGGATCCGCAATCGCTGCGGCATCCCGATGAATTCACGCCACCCTACGCCCGCAACGAGGCGCGCTCGATCAAGCCTGAGATCCTGGTGGTCGTGGGCATCTGCACCCACCTCGGCTGCTCTCCCACGGACAAGTTCCATGCGGGTCCCCAGCCTTCGCTGCCAGACGACTGGAAGGGCGGTTTCCTGTGCCCCTGCCATGGCTCCACGTTCGATATGGCCGGCCGTGTCTTCAAGAACAAGCCCGCACCCGACAATCTGGAAGTTCCGCCGCACATGTATCTGTCCGATACCCGGCTGCTGATCGGTGACGACAAGAAGGCTTGAGGGAGAACACAATGGCTGAATACCGCGAATTCAAGGAAGTCTCTCCCAACGCCTCTGCGGTCGAGAAGACGACCAACTGGCTGGAAAACCGCTTTCCCACTGCATTCGATGCCTATCGGGTGCACATGTCGGAGTACTACGCTCCGAAGAACTTCAACTTCTGGTACATCTTCGGTTCGCTCGCGCTGTTGGTGCTGGTGATCCAGATCGTCACCGGCATCTTCCTCGTGATGCACTACAAGCCCGATGCCGCCAAGGCGTTCGAGTCGGTCGAGTACATCATGCGCGACGTGCCCTGGGGTTGGCTGATCCGCTACATGCACTCCACCGGCGCGTCCGCGTTCTTCGTCGTCGTCTATCTGCACATGTTCCGCGGGCTGCTGTACGGCTCGTACCGCAAGCCGCGCGAACTGGTCTGGATCTTCGGCTGCGCCATCTTCCTTGCGCTGATGGCCGAGGCGTTCATGGGCTACCTGCTGCCATGGGGCCAGATGTCCTACTGGGGCGCGCAGGTCATCGTGAACCTGTTCGCCGCGATTCCCTTCGTCGGCCCCGACCTCGCGCTGCTGATCCGTGGCGACTATGTGGTGGGCGACGCAACGCTGAACCGCTTCTTCAGCTTCCACGTGATCGCGGTGCCGCTGGTGCTGCTCGGCCTGGTGGTGGCCCACCTGCTGGCGCTGCACGATGTGGGTTCCAACAACCCCGATGGCATCGAGATCAAGGGTCCGGGCAAGCCGGTCGACGACAAGGGCCACCCGCTCGACGGCGTGCCGTTCCATCCCTACTACACAGTGCACGACATCTTCGGCGTCTGCATCTTCCTGTTCATCTTCTCGGCGGTGGTGTTCTTCGCGCCTGAGTTTGGCGGGTACTTCCTCGAGTACAACAACTTCATTCCGGCCGACCCGCTGAAGACGCCGAACCACATCGCGCCCGTCTGGTACTTCACGCCGTTCTACTCGATGCTGCGTGCCATCACCAGCGAGATGATGTATGCGCTGATCGCCTGCGTGGTGCTGGGCGCCGGCTACGGCATCTTCAAGTCCGCACTGCCGAAGATCGCCAAGGGCGCGGTCGCGGTGGCTGCGATTGTCGTGATTGCCCTCATGCTCTCGATCGACGCCAAGTTCTGGGGCGTGGTGGTGATGGGTGGCGCTGTGATCATCCTGTTCTTCCTGCCATGGCTGGACCAAAGCCCTGCACGTTCCATTCGCTATCGTCCCGGCTGGCACAAGTGGCTGTATGCCATCTTCGTGGTCTGGTTCGTGGTTCTGGCATACCTTGGCGTCCAGCCACCGTCGCCGATCGGCGAGCGCGTCTCGCAGGTAGGTACGCTGTTCTATTTCGGCTTCTTCCTGTTGATGCCGTGGTGGTCCCGCCTGGGCGAGCCCAAGCCGGTACCGGACCGCGTCACCTTTGCCGCGCATTGAGCAGGAGCCACACACCATGATGAAAAAAGTTATCTTGACCCTGGTTGCGGCTCTGGGAATCGCCGCAGGAGCGCAGGCTGCCGAAGGAGGAATCGCCTGGGACAAGGCGCCTGTCAACGTGAGCGACACGGCGTCGCTGCAGAACGGCGCCAAGATCTTCGTGAACTATTGCCTGAACTGCCACTCGGCGGCCTTCATGCGCATCAACCGCTTGCAGGACATCGGCCTGAGCGAGCAGCAGATCAAGGACAACCTGATGTTCACCACCGAGAAGATCGGTGAGACCATGAAGGCGGCCATCGATCCGAAACAGGCCAAGGAGTGGTTTGGTGCCAACCCACCGGACCTCACCGTCATTGCCCGCTCGCGCGCCGGTCATCAGGGCACGGGGGCGGACTATCTCTACACCTTCCTGCGTACCTTCTACCGGGACGACACCAAGGCGACGGGCTGGAACAACCTGGCTTTCCCGAGCGTCGGCATGCCGCATCCGCTGTGGCAATTGCAGGGCGAGCGCCGTCCGGTCTTCGAGGAAGTCGAAAGCCACGGACAAAAGACTCAGGTATTCAAGGGGTGGGAACAGGTCAGCGCTGGTACCATGACGCCCCAGAAATACGATGAGGCTGTAGGTGATCTCGTGAATTACCTGCAATGGATGGGCGAACCAGCGCAAAATACGCGCGTCCGTGTGGGCGTCTGGGTTCTGTTCTTCCTGGGAATCATGACGTTCATTGCGTGGAGGCTCAACGCCGCCTACTGGAAAGACGTCAAGTAATCGCTGATCAACGACTTGTTCTATCAGCCGGGCGGTGCCCGGCTGGTGCAGAGTGGCCGCGCAAGCGTCCACTCTTTTGACTTTTTAGGAGCCGCTCACCATGATGGTGCTTTATTCGGGTACGACCTGTCCTTTTTCACACCGTTGCCGCTTCGTCCTGTTCGAAAAGGGCATGGATTTCGAAATCCGCGATGTGGATCTCTACAACAAGCCCGAAGACATCAATGTGATGAACCCGTACGGCCAGGTGCCGATTCTGGTCGAGCGCGACCTGATCCTGTACGAGTCGAACATCATCAACGAGTACATCGACGAGCGTTTCCCCCATCCCCAGCTGATGCCCGGTGACCCGGTCGACCGCGCCCGCGTGCGCCTGTTCCTGCTCAACTTCGAAAAGGAACTGTTCGTGCACGTGAACACGCTCGAGTCGCGCGCCTCCAAGGGCAACGACAAGGCGCTGGAAAAGGCCCGCTCGCACATCCGTGACCGCCTGACCCAGCTCGCGCCCGTGTTCCTGAAGAACAAGTACATGCTCGGCGAGAATTTCTCGATGCTCGACGTGGCGATTGCACCGCTGCTCTGGCGCCTTGACTACTATGGCATTGAGCTGAGCAAGAATGCAGCCCCGCTGCTGAAGTATGCAGAGCGCATCTTCTCGCGTCCTGCCTATATCGAGGCACTGACTCCTTCCGAAAAGGTGATGCGCAAGTAATCGCGTCTTGCCGAAGTCATTGCGCACCAACGCCTTTTCATCATGATCAACGCTCCGGAAATCTCATCCACCCGACCATATCTGGTCCGTGCGATTCACGAATGGTGCATCGACAACGGATTCACGCCCTACATCGTGGTGAGCGTGAACGAGTCCGTCCAGGTGCCCCGCGAATTCGTGAAGGATGGCGAGATCGTCCTGAACGCCAGTTACGACGCCACCAGCGGCCTGCAACTGGGCAATGATTTCATCGAGTTCAAGGCCCGTTTTGGCGGCGTGGCGCGTGAAATCATGGTGCCGGTGGGGCGCGTGGTGGCTGTCTACGCACGCGAGAACGGGCAGGGCATGGCATTCCCGCCGCCGGTGGACACCTTGTCGGGCGGCGCGGCACTGCATTCGATTGCACCCGCGCAGATGGGTGCACAACAGGGTGATGTGGGTGAGTCCCCCGATTCGCCTGCGGAGCGTACTCCGCCCCAACTGGTGCCCGTGGATGGCGGCAGCGCGTCGCTGGCCGATTCGGATGAGGACACTCCACCGCCCAAGCCTCCGGCCGGAGGTGGTGCGCGTCCGTCGTTGAAGCGGGTCAAGTAGGAAAGAGAAGCGGGGAAGATTTTTTCCTGCTTTTTCCGAAAAGACGCTGAAATCGACGCTAGAATAAGAGCTTCGCCGGTTTAGCTCAGTTGGTAGAGCACCCGCCTTGTAAGCGGTAGGTCGTCAGTTCGAATCCGACAACCGGCACCAGACAGAAAGCCCATATGCGCAAGCATGTGGGCTTTTTCTTTTCTTGGGCCGGTTGGTGGTGAAGTAGCGCGTTCTGTTATTGGTACTTCGTAGTTCGAAGCTCGTAGTTCGGGTGGGAGTAGGTGTTTGCTTTGAGGGTGGAGGCCGGGACTGCCCCCGGCGGGGCAGTAACTTTTTGCGCGCGCAAAAAGTCACCAAAAAGGCGTTCTTAATACCCACGGCAGAACTCACTCTGCGCCTGCGGCGCTCCGTTCAGACAGCCGCCGTGAGTCAGTTGAAGGGGAGGAGCACTCGGCACGTCGCTGCGCTCGTGCCTGGACATCTCGCGACTTCGCGAGATGTATCGTGCCCCAATTCAACACTGCTGTTCAAAGTGGGCGCAGTCAGCTCGCCCGAAGTCGGGCGAGCCCGGCACGAGCGAAGCAATGTGCCGTATACACCTCTTGCAAGCTGACTCGCGGTGTTTGTTCGAACGGAGCGCCGCAGGCGCGCAGTGAGTTTCACCGCGTGCCCCCGCATTCCAAGCGCATTTTTGGTGACTTTTTGGGCAAGACCAAAAAGTTACTGCCCCGCCGGGGGCACTCCCGGCCTCTACCCTGAAACACAGGAAGCAGAAGGCTGCAAGAAAGCAAGAAAGCAAGCAACCACCCCACACAAGTCACCCCGCACTACGAGCCTGAATCTTGATACGGATGAACTGAACATCCCACCCTTTGGACCGCAAGTGCGCCTCGAACGATGGCAGCAACTGTCGGAGCTTGGAGGCCGCCGCATTGCCCTTGACCAGCAGGCACCAGGTGCTCCCTTCAATGGGCCCGGCCTGGATGGATGCCCGCATCCCGGGGGGAATCAGGGGCTCGATGGCCTTGAGGCGGGCGCTCGAGTCGCTGGTCAGCCGGGACAGCTGTGCCAGCGTAGGGGATGCCTGTGCGGCTTGCAGCAGAGGGATGGCTTGATGGCGTCGTAGCATGTGGGATGTGTGCCGCTGAAATGCAGGCGGGGCGGGCGTTGCCTTCAATTATCGGCGTGCGCAAACAGCGCCGCCAGTATCGCGCAGAGCGAATGGTGTCGGCCAGCGGGCCGAAATCCGACAAACCCGCGCATCCACCCAGCTCTCCGAACAAATCTGAAGGGCCATGCACAGTGCGCGAGTAGAATCCGACCACGAGCCCCCGCCTTCGGATGCGGTGCAGCAGTTCAACCGCCTGTTGCAATTTCCGGGAGCGGCCCCATCTGATACCAATTCGTCTTAGGGATTACGGTCGCTCCGGCGCGCCTCTGCGCGTTGGGCGGTCCTGTTTGCATGGCCACCAACTTTCTCACCAAATTATTTGGCAGCCGTAATGATCGGTTGCTTAAAACATATCGCAAAACCGTTGTTCGCATCAATGCCCTCGAGCCCGAGTTCGAGAAGCTGACCGACGACCAGCTGCGTGGCAAGACACAGGAGTTCAAGGACCGCGTCGCCAAGGGCGAATCGCTGGACAGCCTGCTTCCCGAAGCATTCGCCGTGGTTCGCGAGGGTTCCAAGCGCATCATGAAGATGCGCCACTTCGATGTGCAGATGCTGGGCGGCATGGCTCTTCACTACGGCAAGATCGCTGAAATGCGTACCGGCGAAGGCAAGACGCTGACCGCCACGCTGCCCGTGTATCTGAACGCGTTGTCCGGCAAGGGCGTGCACGTGGTGACGGTGAACGATTACCTCGCCAACCGTGATGCGACCTGGATGGGCCGTCTCTACAACTTCCTGGGCCTGTCGGTCGGCATCAACCTGCCGCAGATGCCGCGCGAGGAAAAGCAGACGGCCTACGGCGCAGACATCACCTACGGTACGAACAACGAATACGGTTTTGACTACCTGCGCGACAACATGGTCTACGAAGGCCAGGAACGCGTGCAGCGCGGGCTGAACTTCGCCATCGTCGACGAAGTGGACTCGATCCTGATCGACGAGGCGCGCACGCCGCTGATCATCAGCGGCCAGGCCGAGGACCATACCGCCATGTATGTGGCGATGAACAAGGTGATTCCGGCGCTCACGCGCCAGGAAGGCGAAGCCGATCCGCGCACGGGCGAAGGCGTCACCAAGCCGGGCGATTTCACGCTCGACGAGAAGTCGCATCAGGTGTTCCTGACCGAGCAGGGCCATGAGCATGCGGAGCAGCTGCTCACGCAGGCGGGCCTGATTGCAGAAGGCGCATCGGTCTACGATCCTTCCAACATTGCGCTCATGCACCACCTGTATGCAGCGCTGCGCGCCAACCATCTCTACCACCGCGACCAGCACTACGTCGTGCAGAACGGCGAGATCGTGATCGTCGACGAGTTCACGGGTCGCCTGATGGCGGGACGCCGCTGGAGCGATGGCCTGCACCAGGCCGTGGAAGCCAAGGAAGGCGTGGAGATCCAGGCCGAGAACCAGACCCTGGCCTCGATCACCTTCCAGAACTATTTCCGCCTGTACGCAAAGCTGTCCGGCATGACCGGCACGGCCGACACGGAAGCCTACGAATTCCAGGAAATCTACGGCCTCGAGACCGTGGTGATTCCTCCGAATCGTCCGAGCAAGCGCGACGACCAGCTCGACCGCGTCTACAAGACCACGCGCGAGAAGTACGAAGCGGCGATCAAGGACATCCGCGAATGCCATGAGCGTGGCCAGCCGGTACTCGTGGGCACGACCTCGATCGAGAACTCCGAAATCATCGACGAGCTGCTCAACCGCGAGAACCTGCCCCATCAGGTGCTGAATGCCAAGCAGCATGCACGCGAGGCGGACATCGTTGCGCAGGCAGGCCGTCCGGGCATGATCACCATTGCCACGAACATGGCCGGCCGCGGTACCGACATCGTGCTGGGCGGCAACATCGAGAAGGCCATTGCGGCCATCGAGGCCGACGAGTCTCTCGATGAGTCCGCACGCGCGGCGCGCATCCAGCAGGCACGCGACGATTGGAAGGTCGATCACGAGAAGGTGGCGGCGCTGGGCGGTTTGCGCATCATCGCCACCGAGCGCCATGAGTCGCGCCGTATCGACAACCAGCTGCGTGGCCGCTCCGGCCGCCAGGGCGATCCGGGCTCCTCGCGCTTCTATCTGAGCCTGGATGACCAGCTCATGCGCATCTTCGCGGGTGACCGCGTCAAGGCCATCATGGATCGCCTGAAGATGCCCGATGGCGAGGCCATCGAGGCCGGTATCGTCACGCGCAGCATCGAATCCGCGCAGCGTAAGGTGGAGGCGCGCAACTTCGACATCCGCAAGCAGTTGCTTGAGTATGACGACGTCGCCAACGACCAGCGCAAGGTGATCTACCAGCAACGCAACGAGATTCTCGATGCGAAGGACCTGGGCGTCCTGATCGCCGCCATGCGCGACGACTGCATGGCCGACGTGGTGCGCCAGTACGTGCCCCAGGAGTCGGTGGAAGAGCAGTGGGACCTGCCCGGGCTCGAAAAGGCGCTGGCTGCCGATTGGCAGATCCAGTTGCCGCTGCAGCAGGACGTGCAGGGCTCCGAGTCCATCACCGATGAGGAAATCCTCGAAAAGGTGCAGGCCGCGGCGCGCGAGCAGTTCGAGGCCAAGGTGGCGATGGTCGGCAGCGAGAACTTCAACCAGTTCGAGCGCATGGTGCTGCTGCAGAGCTTCGACTCCAACTGGCGTGATCATCTCTCGGCGCTGGACTATCTGCGCCAGGGCATCCACCTGCGCGGCTATGCGCAAAAGCAGCCCAAGCAGGAATACAAGCGCGAAGCGTTCGAGTTGTTCCGCCAGCTGATCGACCAGGTCAAGAACGCGGTCACACGTACGCTCATGACGGTGCAGATCCAGTCCAACGAGCAACTGGACCAGGCATCGCAGGCCCTGGAAGACCAGGGCGACCGCCTGGGCGGCGCCACCTACCATGGCAGCTCCGACCTGACCGAGGGCTCCGATCCGGATGCACCCGAGAACCAGCCGCTGCCCTCCGAATACGAGGGCCTGCGCATCAGCCGCAACGACCCTTGCCCGTGCGGAAGCGGCAAGAAGTACAAGCAGTGCCACGGCAAACTCGCCTGATCTGCTGCACTAAAAATAACACGGGCTTCATGCCCGTGTTTTTGCTTGTACGATCAGGAATTCCCCGGGTGTAACTCCGGGGGCGATCGAAATTCTCAGTACCTTTCCCTCTTCGCTTTCAAGGACAGCGCCAAATGCCAGTGAACCTTTCAGCTCCTGATGCTTCCTCTCTCCATCCCGTTCCCGGTGTGCGCATTGGTGTGACGGAAGCCGGCGTGCGCAAGGCCAACCGCAAGGACGTCACGGTTTTCCTGCTGGACGAGGGTGCGGCCGTCGCGGGCGTGTTCACCAAGAACCGTTTCTGCGCGGCACCCGTGCAGATCTGCCGTGAACATCTGGCCCAGGGAGGCGCCATCCGCGCGATGGTGATCAACACCGGCAATGCCAATGCCGGTACGGGTGCCGACGGCCTGGCCCGTGCCCACGCCACCTGCGCGGCCATGAGCGAACTGCTGGGCGTGCGCAGCGAGCAGATCCTTCCGTTCTCGACAGGCGTGATCATGGAGTCGCTGCCCGTGGATCGCATCACCGCCGCGCTGCCGAAGGCGATCGGCGAGGCACGGCCTGACAACTGGGGCGAAGCCGCACAGGGCATCATGACCACCGACACGGTGCCCAAGGCCTGCAGCACGCAAGTGAAGCTGGGCGATGCGCTGGTCACCGTGACGGGCATCTCCAAGGGCGCCGGCATGATCCGTCCGAACATGGCGACCATGCTGAGCTTTGTTGCCACCGATGCGCAGATCGCTCCGGAACTGATGAATGGCCTGGTGCGCGAACTGGCCGACCAGTCGTTCAACCGCATCACCATCGACGGCGACACGTCGACCAATGATTCGTTCATCCTGGTGGCATCGCAGAAGGCCTCGAACACTCCCGTGACCTCGCTCGACAGCGAGCACGGCAAGCTGCTCAAGGCGGCCTTGCTGGAGGTGGCACAGAAACTGTCGCAAGCCATCGTTCGCGATGGTGAAGGCGCGACCAAGTTCATCACGGTGCGCGTGGAAGGTGGCAAGACGTCCGACGAGTGCCGCCTGGTGGCCTACGCGATTGCCCATTCGCCGCTTGTCAAGACCGCATTCTTCGCCAGCGATCCGAACCTGGGGCGCATCCTGGCAGCGGTGGGCTACGCCGGCATCGAGGATCTTGACCAGACCCGCATCGAACTGTTCCTGGACGACGTGCATGTGGCCACGCAGGGTGGCCGCAATCCTTCGTACAAGGAGGAAGACGGCCAGCGCGTGATGAAGCAGAGCGAGATCACGGTGCGTGTGCAACTGGGCCGCGGCACTGCAGAGGACACCGTCTGGACCTGCGACCTGAGCCATGAGTACGTCACCATCAACGCGGACTACCGCTCCTGATGGATGTTTTTCGGGAGTGCCGATTCACCGCTGGTCGACAACCCACTTGAATCGGACTTATCCAGACAGAAGAAGCCAGAGACATGAACGAAGCCTTCGAACGCCTGCTGATGCGGGCCGAGCAACTGATCGACCGAATTGAATCCGTGCTGCCCAAGCCGCTCTCCGAGCCGGACTGGGGGGCTGCCGTGGCCTGGCGCTATCGCAAGCGCAGCAGCGGTCACGGTACGCTCGAGCCGGTGCGACACCTGGCGGCCATGCAGCTCGACGAGCTCAAGGAAATTGATGGGCAAAAGGAAAAGATCCAGCGCAACACGCAGCAGTTCGTGGAAGGCAAGCCTGCCAACAACGTCCTGCTGACAGGGGCCCGCGGAACGGGCAAGTCCTCGCTCATCAAGGCCTGCCTGAATGCCTATGCGCCCCAGGGTCTGCGCCTGATCGAGGTGGACAAGACGGACCTGACCGACCTGCCGGACATCGTCGAGGTGGTATCGGGCCGCCCCGAGAAGTTCATCGTGTACTGCGACGACCTGAGCTTCGAGGATGGCGAGGCGAGCTACAAGGCACTCAAGTCGATTCTCGATGGCTCGGTGGCTGCATCGACGCCGAATGTGCTGATCTATGCGACCAGCAACCGTCGCCATCTGCTGCCCGAGTACATGAAGGAAAACCTCAGCTACACGCACACGGACGATGGCGAGGTGCATCCCGGCGAGGCGGTGGAGGAGAAGATCTCGCTGTCCGAGCGTTTCGGCCTGTGGGTGAGCTTCTACCCCTTCAGCCAGGAGGAGTACCTCACCATCGTCGCGCAATGGTTGCGTTCGCTGGGTGTGGCCGATGCAGCCATCCAGCAATCGCGCCCCGAGGCGCTGGTCTGGGCGCTGGAGCGCGGCTCACGCAGCGGCCGCGTGGCCTACCAGTTCGCGCGTGATTTTGCGGGGCGCCAGTCGAATGTCTGAGCATGCGCCGCGCAAGCACACCGAGGTCGCGGTGGGCATCCTGCTGAAATCCAACGGGGAGATGCTGCTCACCTCGCGACCCGAAGGCAAGCCCTATGCCGGCTACTGGGAGTTTCCGGGAGGCAAGCTCGAAGCGGGGGAAACCGTCGAGCAGGCGCTGCGCCGTGAACTTCAGGAAGAGCTCGGCATCACCATCGGCACGGCCAGTGTCTGGAAGGTGACCGAGCACGACTATCCGCATGCGCTGGTGCGCCTGCATTGGTGCAAGGTGTTCGAGTGGCAGGGCGAGTTCGAGATGCGCGAGGGCCAGAGCATGTCCTGGGAGCCCTGGCCGCCCCAGGTCAAGCCCATCCTGCCGGGCGCCGTGCCGGTGCTGGAATGGTTTGCCGAAGAGCGCGGCGAACCTTTCGATCCGGCCACCATTGGCTGAACACGCTCTCGGGCGCGTTGATGCGTTCTCAGTTTCCGAGCTTGGGGTCGCCGTAGAGGTTGTCCTCGGGCGGTGCCTCGGTGGGAACGCGAAAATCCTCATTGGCCCATGCGCCCAGATCGATCTGCTTGCAGCGTTCGCTGCAGAAGGGGCGGAAGCGATTGGCGGGCGTGAACAGACTCTTCCCGCCGCAGGTGGGGCAGGGTACGTACTTGGGGCCGGAGCCCGCCTCTGCCTGAGCAGGTGGGGCTGGCGTCGGCGAATCGGCTTTCTTCGTCATGGTCGGTTGGGGGCTGGATGGACGCGAGACGCGTGGCACCCTTGCTGTTGTCAGATCAGGAACACAGCGTGAGCTCGAAGCTCGCGTCTTCCGCTGCGGGCAGCAGCTTGCCTGATTCATCCTGTTGCATCAGGCGCACGGAAACCAGCAGGCGGTTTCCGCTGATCTCGGGGATCAGGTGCAGCGAAGGATCGATCCGCAGGCGCAGCAGATTGAAGGTGCGGCCGTGCGGCAGCGTTTGCTGGAACTGGCCGCGTGTCGTGACCACCTTCTGCGGCATGCCCGAATCGCGCATCAGGCGCAGCAGAACCAGAACGGATTCGGCCAGTGGCGCAAGCGTGCCGGCCCAATCCTCCAGATCACGCTGGCGCTGTTCGGGCGAAAGGTGGCGCCACGCATGGTAGGCGGGCAGATCGAAGCCACAGGTGCCGCCCGGAATACCGATGCGGCTGCGGATGCCCATCAGCCACTCGTTCTCGGCAAGCGGTTGTCCCGTCTTGCCGGGCTGGCCGTTCAGGTCGGCAAAACAGCCATCCAGCTGCGCGATGAATCCGTCGAGCACTTTCTCTGAAATGGAAGGATTGCCTCGATAGGAGTCGAGCAGGAGTTTCTGCTTGTCCAGGTCCTTCAATACATCCGTCTTCAGATCGGCTCGGGCGGCAACATCCATGATCTCGAACATGGTGACCAGTGCGAAATGGTGGTCTGTCGGATGCGCGCGCGGAATCAATTCGCCGAGGCGGCGAAACAATTGCTCCAGCCGTAAGTAGGTTCTCAGGCGTTCGTTGAAAGGATATTCGTAAAGGATCACGCTGCGGATTTCCCGGATTCAGCTCAAGTTCAGCAAAATAGTTGATTCTTATCAGGTTTGCTCTGATACATCATAGCCCGAACTGCTGGGCCAACTCGCATGCTTTTGTTTGCAGATCTAACAATGACAACCCGTCGTTATAGACAACCCAATCGGCGGCAGCACGTTTGGCTTCGCGGCTGGCCTGTGCAGCGATGATGGAGCGTACGGAGTCGGGAGCCAGGCCACTGCGTTGCTGAACACGTTCGACCTGGGTTTCCACGCGGCAATCCACCACGATCACGCCGTCGAGCTGCGAAGGCCAGCGGCGTGACTCCACCAGCAATGGAATGTCGAAGACGATCACGCGCCGGCCCGATTGCTCGGCCGCAGCAGCGGCGGCCCAGGTGGCTGCGGAAACCAGGGGGTGAACGATTTTCTCGAGCCGTGCCTTGGCCGTGGCGTCGCCGAACACCAGTTCGCGCATGCGCGTGCGATCCAGCGCGCCGGATGCATCGATGAATTCAGCACCGAAGGATTGGCGAATGGCACCGATGGCCGATCCCCCGGACGCGGTGACCGAGCGTGCAAGGTGGTCCGCGTCGATGAGTGCGGCACCGAGATCCCGCAGCATGGCGCCCAGGGTGCTCTTGCCGCTGCCGATTCCGCCGGTGAGACCGATGTGCTTGCTGCGGGTCGCAGGCCTCGACGTGATTTTTGCCATTCAGCAGTATCCGATGGATCAGATACCCAGCAGCGAAAGCACGGATTGCAGGATTCTCTCCGGGCCGAGAAGCATGGCTGCAAACCCCGCGCCTGCCAGGAAGGGGCCGAACGGTACGTACTGGCCTTCACGCAGTGAGCTGGTGAGCTTCATGCCGATTCCCACGATCGCGCCGATCACCGAGGCGATCAGGATGATGGGCACCAGCGCCGACCATCCGAACCAGGCACCCAGCGCCGCGAGCAGCTTGAAATCGCCGTAGCCCATGCCTTCCTTGCCGGTGAGCAGCTTGAACGCCCAGTAGATCGACCAGAGGAACAGGTAGCCCGCCGCAGCCCCGAACAGGGCATCGACGAGGGGCACGCTGAGCCAGTGCGCGGCGGAGCCGATCAGGCCGGCCCACAACAGGGGCAGCGTGATGCTGTCGGGCAGCAGCGTCGTATCCCAGTCGATCATGGTCAGCGACACGAGGGCCGCCGAGAAGGCGCACCACAGGGCCGTGGTCATCGACCAGCCCCATTGGGTGGCGCACCAGTAGAAGAGGCCACCGGTGATTAGTTCCACCAGCGGGTAGCGGATGCTGATGCGTGCCTTGCAGCCCGCACATTTGCCGCGCAACGCGACGTAGCTGATGACGGGAATGTTCTCGTACCAGCGGATCGCGTGGCCGCAGTGCGGGCAGCGCGATGCGGGCGCCAGCAGGCTGAAACGGCCCGTGTGTCCGGAAGGGGGCGGCGCGGGCCAGCCCTTGTCCTCGATGTAGTCGCGGCACTCCTGTTCCCATTCACGCTCCATCATGATGGGGACGCGGTGGATCACGACGTTGAGAAAACTGCCGATCAGAAGTCCGAGGATGCCGACGACGACGGCATCCAGCCATGGCTCACCGGTCATCAAACGACCTGACCGAGCTTGAAGATGGGCAGGTACATCGACACCACGATGCCGCCGATCAGGCCGCCCAGGAACACGATGATGATCGGCTCCATCAGGCTCGAGAGGCCCGCCACCATTTCATCGACTTCCGATTCATAGAAGTCGGCTGCCTTGCCGAGCATGTGGTCGATCGAGCCCGACTCCTCGCCGATCGCGCACATCTGGATGACCATGGACGGGAACACGTTGGCGTTCGTCATGGCATTGGTCAGGCTGGTGCCGGTGGACACCTCCTGCTGGATCTTGTCGGTGGCCTCCGAGTAGACCGAGTTGCCCGAGGCGCCGCCCACGGAGTCGAGCGCCTCGACCAGAGGAACGCCAGCCGCGAACATGGTGGACAGCGTGCGGGTCCAGCGCGCCACGCAGGACTTGTCGATCAATGCGCCGAAGATCGGCATCTTCAGGAGCAGGCGATCCATGAAGCGCTGCATCTTCTCGCTGCGCTTCCAGGCCTGCATGAAGAAATAGCCGCCGCCGAAGATGACGCCGAAGATCAGCCACCAGTAAGCGACGAAGAACTCGCTCACAGCCATCACGAAGAGCGTGGGCGCGGGAAGGTCGGCACCGAACGAGGTGAACACCTCCTTGAACGCCGGGATCACGAAAATCATGATGATCGTCACAACGACAAAGGCCACCACGATCACGGCGCATGGATACATGAGCGCCGAGCGGATCTTGCTCTTGATGGCTTCCGTCTTTTCCATGTAGGTGGCAAGGCGGTCGAGCAGCGTCTCGAGAATACCGGCGGCCTCGCCGGCCTCCACCAGGTTGCAGTAGAGGCTGTCGAAGTACATCGGGAACTTGCGGAACGCGGCGTTCAGCGACGTACCGGTCTCCACGTCGCTGCGAATGTCGTTGAGCAGCTTGGTGACGCTGGGGTTGGTGTTGCCGCGCCCCACGATGTCGAACGCCTGGAGCAGGGGCACGCCGGCCTTCATCATCGTGGCCATCTGGCGGGTGAAGAGGGCGATGTCCTTGGGCTTGATCTTCTTGCCCGCGCGCATGCGGCGCTTCTTGATCTTGGTGGCGAGCACGCCCTGGCGGCGCAGCGTGGCCTTGACCTGGTTCTCGCCAGCCGCGCGAATTTCGCCGCGCACGATCTTTCCTGCGCGGTCCTTGCCTTCCCATTCAAAGACGAAGTCCTTGATTCCCCTCGATGCTGCGGTTGCCATAGTGAGTCAATGCTTTCGTCGACTTTTATTCATTCGTGACGGCCAGGACTTCTTCCAGCGAAGTCATGCCGATCTTGGCCTTGTACAGGCCGGATGTGCGCAGTGAGCGAACTCCTTCCAGGCGCGCCTGCTTGGCGATCTCGAGCGCGCTGCCGTCCTGCAGGATGATGCGCTGCATCTCCTCGGAAATCGGCATCACCTCGTAGATGCCGACCCGGCCCTTGTAGCCATTGTTGCAGGCATTGCAGCCCACCGGCTTGTAAGTCACCCACGAGCCGTCGATTTCCTCTTCGCGATAGCCGGCCTCGACCAGGGCCTCGTGCGGGATGTCCGCCGGCTCCTTGCAGGTGCCGCACAGGCGGCGTGCCAAGCGCTGGGCCGTGATCAGGATCACGCTCGAGGCAATGTTGAACGGGGCGATCCCCATGTTGCGCATACGCGTCAGTGTCGTGGGCGCATCGTTGGTGTGCAAGGTAGACAGCACCAGGTGACCCGTCTGGGCCGCCTTGATGGCAATGTCGGCGGTTTCCAGGTCGCGAATTTCACCGACCATGATGATGTCCGGATCCTGGCGCAGGAACGCCTTGAGTGCGGTCGCGAAGGTCAGGCCCGCCTTTTCGTTCACGTTGACCTGGTTCACGCCAGGCAAGTTGATTTCGGATGGGTCCTCGGCCGTGGAGATGTTCACCCCGGGCTTGTTGAGCAGGTTCAGGCAGGTGTAGAGCGACACCGTCTTGCCCGAGCCGGTGGGGCCTGTCACCAGGATCATTCCATAGGGACGGCCGATGGCGTTGAGCAGGCGCTCTTTCTCCTCGGGCTCGTAGCCGAGTGCCTCGATGCCCAGCTTGGCGCTGCTGGGGTCGAGAATACGGATCACGATCTTTTCGCCGAACAGCGTGGGCAGGGTGCTCACACGGAAATCGATCACGCGCTCGGGGCCGATCTTGAGCTTCATCCGCCCGTCCTGGGGAACGCGCTTTTCGGAAATATCGAGGCGCGAGATCACCTTGATGCGCGATGCGAGCTTTTCCTTGATCGCAGGCGGGGGGCTGGAAATCTCGCGCAGCTCGCCGTCGACGCGAAAGCGCACGCGGTAGTTGTGTTCGTAGGGCTCGAAGTGAAGGTCGGATGCGCGCATGTTGAACGCATCGATCAGCATCTTCTGCAGGAACTTGACGATGGGAGCGTCTTCCACATCGTTCTGGCCCACGTCCTGCGCATCCGCCGTCTCCTCCACCGGGACGTCGCCGAATTCAAAGTCACCACCGGAGACGATGGAGTCGAGCGCCTCTGTCGCACCCTTCGTCACCTTTTCGACGAAGCGGCCCAGCTTGTCGTACTCCGCGATGATCCAGTCCACGCCCATCTGGGTGGTGAACTTGATCTTCTCCGCGGCTTCGTGATCGGTTGGGTCCGCTGTTGCAATGATGAGACGATTTCCGCGCTTGTTCAGCACGGCCACACGATAGGCCTGGCAGATCTTCGCATCCAGAAGATCGCTGGGGATGCGTATCGTATCGAGCGCATCCACGTCGATCAGCGGCGCGCCGAAGACGCTGGAGATAGTGTGGGCGAGATCCGCCGACGTGATGGTGCCGCCGTTGATCAGCTCTGCAATGAATGTGCTGCGTGCACCCTGCGCCTTCTTTACCAGTTCTTCCGCGGCATTCTGGTCGAGCTTGCCGGCGGACATCAGTGCCCTGGCCAATCCGGGCAGAACAATGGGAGTCGCGCTTTTGGGGGCAGTGTCTACAGCGGCCATGTATGCAATGAGGAGGTGTCAGGAAGGGTAACGATCCTATCATCGCTCATTGGGTGCCGGGTGTACAGCGCACGCGAGTGTGGCTGCCAGGCCGCGCCGGGTTGCCGGGCCGCCTCTCTGCACTTGTGTTTTTGGTAAAACAACATGTGCTAACTGTTTGATTTAGGACAATATTTCACCAGCCCATTTCCACGTCTGACGAGGCATGGAAGCGCGGCGAGGGAGAACAAGGGGGGCCACGGAGTGCGAGTAGGTGCCTTCCCCTGTCTGCGAGACATTGTGCAATCAGGTTGCTTCGAATTGCACAAACAGTTACGTGCTGGTGGTGCCCATTTCGCCCCCGAGGCTCCATATTGGTGGTTTTTCGTTGTTTGCATCCGACGGATTGCCCCGGGTAGCGACGGCCCGGGAAATCAGTCCTCGTGCATGTTGGTTGCCTTGACCACTTCACCGAGCCGTGCTCGTTCCTCGTTGACGAATTGGGTGAACGATGCGCGCGTGCCTCCGATCGGCTCGATGCCCATGCCGCGCAGGCGCTCGACCGTCTTGGGATCTTTCATGGCATGGTCCACGGCGGCAGCCACCTTGTCCAGGATGTCCGTTGGGGTGCCCGCTGGAGCATGCACGCCGGCCCAGTGGGCAATCTTGATGTCGCCAAATCCCTGTTCCGCCGCCGTGGACAGGTCGGGCCAGGCGGAGATGCGCTGTGTCCAGGTGGTGGCCAGCGCCTTGAGCTTGCCGGCCTTCAGGTAGGGAATCACGACGATGCTGGCTTCCGAGGTGGCGTCGATCTGATTGCCAAGCACCGCATTCACCGATTCTGAGCCGCTCTTGTACGGAACGAGATCGAGCTTGGCTCCGTATTTGGAAGCCAGCAGGCCTTCCACGAAATGGGGCGTGCTGCCGTTGCCAGCCGTACCGAAATGCAGGCCCGCTCCGTTCTTCGACTTGGCGACGAAGTCCTTGAGGTCCTTGTAGGGCGAGTTGGCGGGCACGATGATCACCGAAGGCGCCAGGCCGATCATGGCAACGGGGGTGAGGTCGCTGTCCTTGTAGGGCACCTTGCGGATCATGCTGTTGGAGATCACCCCGGCCGCGCTGACCAGGAAGGTATAGCCATCAGGCTGCGACTTGGCGACCACATCCGTGCCGAGAATGGCTCCTGCACCAGGCTTGTTGTCCACGATGATTGTCTGGCCGAGCACCTTTGAAGCGCCGTCCGCCGCGGCACGTGCCAGCAGGTCGTTGGCACCGCCGGCAGAGAACGGAACCACGAACCGGATGGGGCGTGAGGGCCATGCCTCCGCGGCGTGCCCAGCGAAGGCTGTGAAACCCAGGGTGAGTGCTGCGGCGCTGGCAAGCAGGTGGCGACGGGTGTGCTTCATGACATCTCCTTGGAGGATTGTTTGTTGGATGATGAAGCGGTCGGCGGTGCAAGTCCTGTGCCAAAGGGCAGGCGACATCCCGCCATTGCGCATGGTGCGGTACCTCGCTCCGGGTGGTGGAGCAGGGGCGGTTTCCCGAACCCGGGATAGATGGCGGCGTGTGTTTCACTTCTGTTTTAAAAGTGAAGCAACCCTTTCGCCGCTGAAGGAGATTTCCTTGGTGTTTGCCCGGTCGGTCTAGGTCCGGTCTAGGCCATTGGCGGTGCGCCATCGAAATCGCCGCTGCGTATCACGCGCCCGGTCTGGTCGGTGATGCCGCGGTAGCCCACGCCGAAGGCTGCGAATCCCAGGCGCTGGGCCTGGAGTCGGTAGTCCCGTCGGTCGTGGTGGTGTCCGTGAAAGGCCTGTTGCACGCCCAGGCTGCGCGCGAGTTCATCGATCAGGCCGAAGCCGTGAGGGTGGGCCGACGGTGCTTCGTGCGTGACGAGGATGTCTGCCTGCTGCTCCAGCAGTCCGAAGCAGTCGGATGGGAAAATCGTGCTGCGGTGCTTTCGCGGCAGCCCGCCTTTCCACACGTTGCGGGAGCCGCTGCACGCGATGAAATCCGCCGGGCTTTCGTACTTCCAGTGTGCGGGCGGCATCCACACCTGTCCGCGGAACACGCCGCCCAGCCCTGCAACCCTCAGTCCCGCGATCTCGGCAATGCGGCCATGCAGGTTGCGGCCGGCGAATTGCGATTCGAACAGGTTGGCGTAACCGGCGTCCGAGTCGGTGTCGTGGTTCCCATGAATGAACCAGACCTCCGTCATTTCCGCGATGGACGCGAGCTCGACGTCCAGCGGCTGCCTGGCCTGGATATCGCCCAGGAACACGATGGCGTCGGGACGATCGCGCTCCACTGCTTCGATCACATGCTGGAATTTGCCGTGCGTGTCACCGAGGAAATAGATCATGGGAGCCATTCTGAATGCCCCGGGCAGCGGCGTGTGATGGTGAAACCACGCGAGGTGGCGGCGGGCGACAAGCGGGGCGGAGCACCGATGCCGGGAGAATCCCGGGCGATAAAAAACCCAGGCGATGCGGGATCGTCTGGGTTATTGTGGTGTCCTGGTCGGGGTGAGAGGATTCGAACCTCCGGCCTCTACGTCCCGAACGTAGCGCTCTACCAGGCTAAGCTACACCCCGATGGTGATTCAGTGCTCAAATACGTCGATCGAGCAGTGAAGCCGCTAATTGTAGCAAACCTTCGGTGTAGGCGTTGCGTGGAAGGCCCACAATTGCATCGATGGCCAGTTGGGCTTGCGCGGCCGCGGCCTGGCGTGTGGCGTCGAGGGCGCCTGTTGTCTTGACGATGTCGATCACGGCGGCAAGGTTTTCCGTCTCGCCTTCCTCGATGGCGGTGCGAATCAGTACGCACTGCTCGGCGCTGCCGCGCTGCATGGCGACGATGAGAGGCAGCGTCACCTTGCCCTCGCGCAGGTCGTCTCCGAGGTTCTTGCCCATTTCCGCTGCATTGCCATCGTAGTCCAGCACGTCGTCGATCACCTGGAAGGCGGTGCCGAGGGCTTGGCCGTAGTCGGCGCAGGCGGCTTCCATCTCGGCGGGTGCGCCCGCGAGCACCGCGGCGAGGCGTGCGCTGGCCTCGAAGAGCTTGGCCGTCTTGGAGCGGATGACGTTCAGATAGGCCGCCTCGGTGAGCGAAGCGTCATGGGTGTTCATGAGCTGCTGCACTTCGCCTTCGGCAATGATGTTGGTGGCTTCGGCCAGGATCTGCATCACGCGCATGTTGCCCGTGTCCACCATCATCTGGAATGCGCGCGAATAGAGAAAGTCGCCGACCAGCACGCTGGCGGGATTGCCGAAACTCTCGTTGGCGGTGGGGCGGCCACGGCGCAGCGTGGATTCATCGACCACATCGTCGTGCAGCAAGGTGGCGGTATGGATGAACTCGACCACGGCGGCGAGGTTGAAGCGCTGTTCGCCCCGATATTCGAGCGCACCGCTCATCAACAGCAGCAGTGCGGGGCGCAGGCGCTTGCCGCCGGCCGAGATGATGTACTGGGCTACCTGGCTCACCAGCGGCACCGAGGAGCTGAGGCGTGCGGCGATGACTTGGTCCACTTCGCGCATGTCGTCAGCGATCAAGGCGAGTGTGGTGGCGGTGCTGTTGTTGTTGGCGGCCAAGGTGATGCAGTCGGAAAATGTCAAAGAATCAAATTATAGGAGCCGCTGCGGCAAACGGCCCAGCCGCGCCCTGTGCCCGGACGTCGCTCGCCGGGAATGGTTGACGCGGGCCGTGCTGTCTGCGCAATTGCTGTTCTGCGATGTCTGTGCTAGAATTGCGAGTTCCGTAGAAATTCGTCTGCGGAGCTTCAAATCTCAAGAGGTTTACATGTACGCGGTCATAAAAACCGGCGGCAAGCAATATCGCGTTGCTGCTGGCGAAAAAATCAAAGTAGAACAGATTGCTGCGGACGTAGGCCAGGAAATTGTGATCGACCAGGTTCTGGCTGTCGGCAACGGCGCTGAAATCAAGGTTGGTGCACCCCTGGTGTCCGGCGCGTCTGTGAAGGCAACGGTTGTTGCCCACGGCAAGCACGACAAAGTGCGCATCTTCAAGCTGCGTCGTCGCAAGCACTATGCTAAGTCTCAAGGTCACCGTCAACAGTTCACCGAACTGCTGATCGGCGCTATTGCTGCTTAAGGGGTATATCTCATGGCACAGAAAAAAGGCGGCGGCTCTACGCGAAACGGTCGCGATTCCAAGCCAAAGATGCTTGGTGTCAAGGCTTACGGTGGTGAACTGATCAGCGCTGGCTCGATCATCGTTCGTCAGCGCGGCACACGCATTCACGCTGGCGTGAACGTGGGTCAGGGCAAGGACCACACTCTGTTCGCCCTGGTGGACGGCCACGTGTCCTTCGGCACCAAGGGTGCTCTGAACAAGCACACTGTGAGCATCACTCCGGTGTAAGCTGTTCGCTGAACACGCAGCCAAAGCCCCGACCCGTCGGGGCTTTGTTGTTTTCAGCTTTCGTATTTTTCACGAAGCCTGATCGGCTTCGATTGTCGCCTGGCGGTGTTTTTGCCGCGATTGGCCTCTTGTTTTTTCGAGGCCCAAGTCCTTTCCATTGAGTGCGGAACGGACTCTTTTGTAAACTCTAAGACCATGAAGTTCGTCGACGAAGCCTATATTGACATTGCCGCCGGTGACGGGGGCAATGGCTGCGTGTCGTTCCGCCACGAGAAGTACAAGGAATTTGGCGGCCCTGACGGGGGCGATGGCGGCCGTGGCGGCCATGTGTTCGCCGTGGCCGACCCGAACCTGAATACGCTTGTCGACTATCGTTTCTCGCGCCGCCACGAGGCACAGCGGGGCGAGCACGGCAAGGGTTCGGACATGTTCGGTGCTGCGGGCAAGGATGTGACGCTGCGCATGCCGGTGGGCACCATCATCACCGACGCCGAAACGGGCGAGGTGCTGTTCGAGCTGCTCAGTCCGGGCGAGACGATCACCATCGCCAAGGGCGGCGATGGTGGCTTCGGCAACCTGCGGTTCAAGAGCGCCATCAACCGTGCGCCGCGCCAGAAGACGCCGGGTTTCCCGGGCGAGCGCCGCAATCTCAAGCTGGAGCTGAAGGTGCTGGCCGATGTGGGGCTTCTGGGCATGCCGAATGCGGGCAAGTCCACCTTCATCGCAGCCGTGTCGAACGCACGCCCGAAGATTGCCGACTATCCATTCACGACGCTGCACCCGAACCTGGGCGTCGTGCGCGTGGGTCCCGAGCAAAGTTTCGTGATCGCCGACATCCCCGGCCTGATCGAGGGAGCGTCGGAGGGTGCCGGACTCGGCCACCAGTTCCTGCGCCACCTGCAGCGTACGCGGCTGTTGCTGCACATCGTGGACGTGTCTCCCTTCGACGAGAACGTCGATCCGGTGGAGCAGGCCAAGGCGATCGTGGAGGAACTGCGCAAATACGATGCAGAGCTCTACGGCAAGCCTCGCTGGCTGGTGCTCAACAAGCTGGACATGGTGCCCGAGGAGGACCGTGCCAAGCTGGTGAAGGATTTCGTCAAGCGCTTCAAGTGGAAGGGCCCGGTCTTCGAGATCTCGGCACTCACGCGCGAGGGCTGCGAGCCGCTGATCAAGACGATCTTCCAGCACGTGCATGCCGAGCAGATGGCGCAGAACACGCCCGAGGAGGTTGATCCCCGCTTTCTGCCGCACGAGGACGTCGACATGCAGAATGACCCGCGATTTGCTCCGAGCGACGACGAGTAAGCCCTGCGTGGTTTCATAATGGCGCCTGCCGGCCCGTGGCGGCGGCGCCTGTGCGGCGAGCGCCATCGGGTCACCAACAGCCCTACACATACAGATAAATGGTCTCCAATGTTTTGAGCGATGCACGCCGCATCGTGGTGAAGGTCGGCTCCAGCCTCGTGACCAACGAGGGCAAGGGCCTCGACGAGGTTGCGATTGGTGAATGGAGCCGCCAGCTCGCGGCGCTGGTGCATGGCGAAGGTGGCGTCAAGCGCGAGGTCATCATGGTGTCGAGCGGCGCGATCGCCGAAGGTATGAAGCGCCTGGGCTGGGCCACGCGTCCCGGCGAGATCCACGAGCTGCAGGCCGCCGCTGCCGTGGGGCAGATGGGGCTGGCTCAGATGTACGAGACCAAGCTGCGCGAACAGGGCATGCGCAGCGCGCAGGTGCTGCTCACCCACGCCGACCTGGCCGACCGCGAGCGCTATCTGAACGCTCGCACCACGCTGCTGACGCTGCTGCGCCTGGGCGTGGTTCCGGTCATCAACGAGAACGACACCGTGGTGACCGACGAAATCAAGTTCGGTGACAACGACACGCTGGGCGCGCTGGTGGCCAATCTGGTCGAGGCCGATGTGCTGGTCATCCTCACCGACCAGAAGGGCCTGTACACCGCCGATCCGCGCCGTGATCCGGCGGCGAAGTTCGTCGACGTGGCCAACGCGGGTGATCCCGCGCTCGAGGTCATGGCCGGCGGCGCGGGCTCCAGCATCGGCAAGGGCGGCATGATCACCAAGATCCTGGCCGCCAAGCGCGCGGCGGGCTCGGGTGCCTCCACCGTCATCGCATGGGGGCGCGAGAACCATGTCCTGATCCGCCTGGCCCAAGGCGAGTCCATCGGCACGCTGCTGGTGGCGCAGACCCAGAAGAAGCAGGCCCGCAAGCAGTGGATGGCGGATCACCTGCAGATGCGTGGCTATGTGACCGTCGATGCGGGCGCTGCCGCCAAGCTCAAGGGCAGCGGCAAGAGCCTGCTGCCGATTGGCATGGTTGCCGTCGAGGGCGACTTCGTGCGTGGCGACGTCATCGGCATCCGGGGCGAGGCAGGCGAGGAGATCGCCCGCGGGCTGGCAAACTACGCCAGCGCGGAAGCGCGCCTCCTGTGCCGCAAGCCGTCGTCGGAATTCGAACACCTGCTGGGCTACGCGGCCGAGCCGGAGATGGTGCACCGGGACAATCTGGTGCTCATCCAGCATTGATGCGCGCAGGCGCGTGCACAAGCTCCCGGAAACCTGTGGTTTCGGGGAGCCCGGTGTCTTTCGGGAATGGTGGCGACGGAGCCAGTGGGGCCTATCGGGCCTATGGGGCCCGTTGTGCCTGTCGGTCAGTCCTTGCGCGGGGCCGCCTTGGGTTGGCTGTCCGCAGTTCCATTCGCAAGCTGCTGGGGTGCCAGCATGTCGTCCGCCTCCAGCGCGCGCCCCTGGGGATTGGGGTCGAAACTGGCTCCGGGCGGCAGCTCCATGCCGGGCTTGAGGATCATCGAGTTGAAACGTGTTGCCGTGGGCTGCGTCACGTCGGGCTGGGGCGTGCCATCCCGGGTGCGCATGCCGCTTCTCAGGTAGCGATTGCGCTGTTCGTGGCGCGGCAGGAAGCGGGCCAGTTCCGTGAGTGCCATTTCATAGACGCCGCGCTTGAATTCCACGACCACATCCAGCGGTACCCAGTAGTCGTTCCAGCGCCAGGCATCGAACTCCGGATGGTTGGTGGCACGCAGGTTCAAGTCCCAGTCGTGTCCGAGCAATTGCAGCAGATACCAGATCTGCTTCTGGCCCTTGTAATGTCCGCGCGCATCGCGGCGGATATACCGGTCAGGCACCTCGTAGCGCAACCAGTCCCGCGTACGGGCAATGATCCTGACGTGGTCGGGCTGCAGCCCGACTTCCTCGTGAAGCTCCCTGAACATGGCCTGCTCGGGGGATTCCCCGCGATCAATGCCACCTTGAGGGAACTGCCAGCTGTGTGTCCGGATCCTTTTTCCCCAGAATACCTGGTTCCTCTGGTTGAGCAGGATGATGCCGACGTTCGGGCGAAATCCGTCCCGGTCGAGCATAATCTAACCCCAAATTCAAAAACTGTGACCATTATGCACGGTACCCCGCGCGCGGCAAGCGGGCTAACCTCAGTGGCCTGAGATCGATAGATGAAAGCTTCCCAATTCCTTATTTCCACCCTGAAAGAAGCCCCTGCAGACGCGGAAGTCGTCAGCCACCAGCTGATGACGCGGGCTGGCATGATCAAAAAGCTGGGCGCAGGTATCTACAACTACATGCCGATGGGCTTGCGCGTGATCCGCAAGGTCGAGGCGATCGTGCGCGAGGAAATGAACCGCGCCGGTGCGGTTGAATGCGCCATGCCGGTGGTCCAGCCGGCGGAGCTCTGGCAGGAAACGGGCCGCTTTGAAAAGATGGGGCCGGAACTGCTGCGCATCCAGGATCGCCACGCGCGCGATTTCGTGATCCAGCCGACCAGCGAGGAAGTGGTGACCGACATCGCTCGCCAGGAGTTCCGCAGCTACAAGCAGCTGCCCAAGAACCTCTATCAGATCCAGACCAAGTTCCGTGACGAACGTCGTCCACGCTTCGGCCTGATGCGTGGCCGCGAGTTCATCATGAAGGATGCCTACAGCTTCGATCGCGATCCGGAAGCGGCCAAGGCCAGCTACCAGGTGATGGCGGCAGCCTATCGCCGCATCTTCGATCGATTTGGCCTCCGTTACCGCGCAGTGGCAGCGGATTCGGGCGCTATCGGCGGTGATCTGAGCGAGGAATTCCAGGTGATCGCCGCCACCGGCGAGGACGCCATCGTCTATTGCCCGAACAGCGAATACGCGGCCAACATGGAAAAGGCCGAGGCGCTGGCCCCGACGCATGCGCGTCCGGCCGCCACTCAGCCCCAGACCCTGACGCCGACTCCAGGCAAGGCGACCTGTGGCGAAGTTGCCGAATTGTTGGGTGTGGATTTGTCAACAACTGTCAAGTCTTTGGTTTTGGCCACTGATGAGGTCAATGATCAAGGCGAGATCGTGAAGTCGCAAGTGTGGCTGTTGCTGCTGCGCGGCGACCACGACATGAATGAGATCAAGGTCGGCAAGGTTCCCGGCCTTGATGTGGGCTTCCGTTTCGCCACGCTGTCCGAGATCGAGGAGCATTTCGGCTGCAAGCCCGGCTATCTGGGCCCGTTGAACATGAAGAAGCCCGTCAGGATCGTTGCCGACCGCGAGGTGGCGCTGATGGCAGACTGGATTTGCGGCGCGAACCAGATCGACCACCACATCACCGGCGTGAACTGGGGGCGCGATCTGCCCGAGCCGGATCTGGTGGCGGACATCCGCAACGTGGTCGCCGGCGACAAGTCTCCCGATGGAAAGGGAGAGCTGGCCATCGAACGGGGTATCGAGATCGGGCATGTGTTCTATCTTGGCACCAAGTACAGCAAGGCGATGAATGCCACGTTCCTGGCCGAGGACGGCAAGCCGGCGTTCTTCGAGATGGGGTGCTACGGCATCGGCGTGACCCGCCTGCCGGCCGCCGCCATCGAGCAGAACCATGACGAGCGCGGCATCATCTGGCCTGACGCGATTGCGCCGTTCACCGTGGTGATCTGCCCGATCGGCATGGACCGCAGCGAGGAAGTGAAGGCAGCCGCCGAAAAGCTGTATGCCGAATTCCTGGCAGCGGGCGTCGACGTCCTGCTGGACGACCGTGGCGAGCGTCCCGGCGCGATGTTTGCTGACTGGGAACTGATCGGCGTGCCGCACCGCGTGGTGATCTCCGATCGTGGCCTGAAGGAAGGCCAGCTGGAATACCAGGGCCGCCGTGATACCGCGGCAACCAAGGTCGCCGTGGGCGATGTGTTTGCGCACGTAAAGGAACGTTTGAAGGTATGAGCCTGAGTGACGGTGTCATCGAGGGGGGGCAGCAGAAGAAGGGCGGCGTGTCGCGTCGCTCGCTTGTGCTGTCCGTTTCCGCGGCTCCTTCATTGGGATTGGCGGGTCTCCTGGGCATGCCGCGGCACGCGCATGCCGGCGGCCAGCTCGAAGAGCCGCTGGTGGATTCGGTGCGCACCGCGCTCAGCTCGGCGGTTGCCAACCAGGCGCCGCCGGAGCCTTTGTTCTCAACCACCGAGGCGCGCATCATGTACCTGCGCTGGCTGGGCACGATGAGCGAGAAGCTGCGCAAGCGCAAGCCCGATTGGGAGGTGCGACGCGACTTCCTGCAGACCATCTGGTACGAATCCAAGCGTGCGGGGCTTGATACCTCGCTGGTGATGGGGCTCGTGCAGGTGGAAAGCGCCTTCCGCAAGTACGCCGTGTCGTCGGTCGGTGCGCGCGGCTACATGCAGGTGATGCCGTTCTGGACCCGTGTGATCGGCGACGGCGATCCAGGCAAGCTCTTTCACATGCAGACCAACCTGCGCTTTGGCTGCGTGATTCTGCGCCACTACCTGGACCGGGAGAAGGGCGACGTCTACATGGCGCTCGGCCGCTACAACGGCAGCCGCGGCAGGGACCCTTATCCCAATGCCGTGTTCGCGGCGCAGCGCAACTGGGCGTTCAACGAGAAGGTCACCTCGGCTTGAGTGTGCCGTATTGTTCACCTGCGCTTTGGCGGTTGCCCCTCGTTCAGGCCGCAGCCGTGAGCGGCATCAACCCACGGTAGAGGCCGGCGGCGCGGCGTCAGGGTCCTGCAGCCTCGACACCATCACCTGGTCAATGCGATAGCTGTCAACGTCCAGCACCTCGAACTTGTAGCCGCCGAAGTTCACGCTGTCCGTCCTGCGCGGCACGCGGCGCAGCATCACCATCAGGAAGCCGGCGAGCGTCTCGTATTCGTCGTCGTGCGGCAGTTCATCGAGGTGCAGGGCGCGCAGCACATCTTCGATCGGCGTGACGCCGTCGATCAGCCACGAGTTCTCGTCGCGGCGCACGATCTGTTCTTCATCATCGGGGCCGACCAGGTCGCCCATCACGGTACTCATCACGTCGTTGAGCGTGACGACCCCGACCACAAGGCTGTATTCGTTGACGATGACCGCGAAGTCCTCGTGTACCTGGCGGAACTGCTCCAGCACTTCGGCCAGCGTGAGCCGATCGGGAACGATCAGCACCTTGTGCACCAGGTTGTCATCGGTGAGTGACAGCGTCTGGTTGTTGAGCACGCGCTGGAACAGATCCTTGGCGTCGACATAGCCCACCACGTGGTCGATGTCCCCATCGCAGACCGGATAGGTGGAGAACGGCTCCTCGGCGATGCGTGCGCGGATCACATCGTCGGGGTCGTCGCGCAGGAAGAATGCGATGCGCTCGCGCTGCGTCATCGCGGAGCCCACCGTGCGCGAGTCGAGCTCGAACACGTTGGCGATCACCTGCTGCTCCCGTACCGCGAGCACCCCGGCACGCGCGCCGGCTTCGGTCATCGCCAGAATGTCTTCCGAGGTGATGCGCTCGTCGCGCGTGGTCTGGATACCCAGCAGCTTGAAGACGAGGTCGGCGGTCTTCGCATACAGCCAGACGACCGGCTTGAAGATCCGCATGCACCAGGCCATCGGCGTGAGCACGCGCACCGCCCAGCGCTCGGGCTCCGCCATGCCCAGGCGCTTGGGGAACAGATCCGAGAACAGGATGAACAGCGAGGTGATGATGAAGAACGAGCAGACGAACCCCACGGTCTCTGCCGTGGCCACCGGCAGCCACAGCGTGAACAGCCTGGTGAGCGACGGGCTCAAGGCGCCTTCGCCCACGATGCCGCCCAGGATCGCCACCGCGTTCTGGCCAACCTGCACCACCGTGAAGTAGTCGCCCGGCATTTCCTGCAGCTTCAGCACCCGGTCCGCGCGCATGTCCCCGTCGACCGCTATCTGCCGCAGACGCAGTCGGCGTGAGGCGGCGAGCGAGAGTTCGGCCAGCGAGAAAAATGCGCTGAGCACGATCAGTAGGGCGATGACGAAGAGGCTTTCGGGAAACTGCATGTAGGAAGTGGCGACTCCGAGGGAGGCTTGGCCACGAGTTGGTGATGAGCCAGTGTAGCGGGCGGCTGGCGTTTGGTGGTGGCCTGTTTTTGTTCAGGCCCGGGAATCAGCGCAGAAAACAAAAAAGCCGTCCTGCAGGGCCGGACGGCTTTGGGGGAGCGGAGTGGGACGGCTCAGGCGGCCGAAGCGTCGTTGCCCAGCACCTGCTGCAGCTCGCCGGATTCGTACATTTCCATCATGATGTCCGAGCCGCCGATGAACTCGCCCTTCACGTACAGCTGCGGAATGGTGGGCCACTGGCTGTAGTCCTTGATGCCCTGGCGGATTTCCTGGTCTTCCAGCACGTTCACGGTGGCAATGTTGCGTGGATCCACGCCGCAGGCCTTGAGAATCTGGATCGCGCGGCCGGAGAAGCCGCACATCGGGAAGCTGGCATTGCCCTTCATGAAGAGCAGGATGTCGTGGCCCTTGACGAGTTGATCGATGCGTTGTTGTACGTCGCTCATGAAATTCTCCTGAAATTCGGATGCCCTGCATTCAGGGCGCAATCCATCGATTATTCCACTGTCTGTCCGGGCGGGTGTCATTCCCGGATTGTCCCGCCGGTGCAGCGGGCTATGCCGGCCAGGTCGTTGCGGCTTTGCACGTTGGCGAAGCCCGCATCGCGCAGAAGCTGCTGGACGTCCGGGGCCTGGTCCCAGCCATGCTCGAGGAGCAGCCAGGCACCGGGTTTCAGGTGCTCGCGCGACTGCCCGATGATGAGGCGGATGTCCTCGAGGCCGTCCTCGCCGCTGGCCAGCGCGCCAAGCGGCTCGTGCACCAGCGCCGCGAGATGCGGATCGGCTGCACGGATGTAGGGCGGATTGCTGATGATCGCATCGAACCTTCCTTCGAGCGGGGACAGCCAGCTGCCATGCGCGAAGCGCACCGGAAGGCGCAGGCGCTCGGCATTGGCGCTTGCCACCGCGAGCGCATCGGCGCTGGCATCGACCGCCCAGACCTCGGCCCGGGGGCGTTCATGCTGCAGCGCCAGCGCGATTGCGCCGCTTCCCGTGCCGAGATCGACGAGGCGCAGTCCGCTGCCGTCGCCCGGCAGCAGCTCCAATGCCCAGTCCACCAGCGTTTCGGTGTCGGGTCGCGGGTCCAGTACGCGCGCATCCACCTGCAGCGGCAGTCCATAGAACTCCTTGCTGCCGGTGAGATAGGCGATCGGCATGCCCTGCGCGCGCCGCCCGCACAGCGAATGCCAGCGCGCGAGCTGTTCAGCGTCAGGAACGTCACCGTCGTGCGTGATGAGCCACGCGCGGGCGTTGGGCTGCTGGTTCATGGCGTGCAGCATCAGCATCTGGGCATCGACGCGGGCGAGGCCCTGGCGGGCGGCCTCGGCGAGCAGTTGGGCGATCGAGAGTGGGGTTTCTGTGCTCATGGCGGGAAGTGGGGGTCTGCGTGCGGTCAGCGTCCGCCCGCCGGTGGATTGGCATAGGGCCGGGCCTGCAGGATGATGATCTGCTGCTCGTCGGTCACGGCCCATTCGATGTCCTGGGCCTTGCCGCCGAAGCGGCGTTCGATGTCCTTGCCCACCTGAGCCAGCCGCTTCACGCGCTCGTCGCCGAGCACGCGCCGTCCGGTGCCTGCAAGCGGCACTTCACGCACGCCGCCGTTGGGGTCGAGCTGCAGCTCAGTGTCTTCGCCGGATTGGCTGAGCACCTGGATCGCCTTGCTCCAGCTCGAATAGAGCACCTGCTCTGCCACGCGATGGCCGTCGACCACGCGGATGCCGAGCCCGCGCTTGGCGGCGATGAAAGTGGTGTGGGCCGCGTCGGGATCGAGCGGGTTGCGCGTGATCATCACGCCCGATGCCTGCGAGTTCACCGCCTTCTGCACGAACACGGCCATCGCGACGGCATCATGGGCAATGCCCGCCGTGCTCCTTGCTTCCCAGGCTTCGAAATTGAACACCGATGCCCAGACCTTGCGCACGGCATCGGTGAGCGCGCCGGCATCCTTCACGTTGGGAACGGTGGTGTACAGGCCTGCTCCGCTGAAGTTCGGCAGGTCTTCCGAACTGGACGAGCTGCGCACGAACACGCCCTGGCCGCCGAGCTGCTGCGACCAGCGGCTGCCCCATGGCTCGCTGACCGCTCCGGGCATGGGCATGCGCTCGATGTCCTCGCGCAGGCGCGCGAGCGCGGCGCGGCGCACGTCCGCGTCGGTGTCGAAACGCGGGAGTGCCTGCATGCGCGCCACGCGCTCGGCCAGCCCGAAGCGGCCCATGGCCTCTGCATACGCGCCGAAGGGGATGCAGAAACCGTCGGGCACCACGGTGCCGGCGATGCGCGCGGAGCGCACCTCGCCCAGGTTGGCCGCCTTGGCGCCGCACTGCGTGCGGTGGCCGGCGCGCAGTGTCGCCAGGGGCTGGAGCTTCGTCGAGCGAAGATCGGGGGCAATCAGCTGCACGCGGCCGCGCGGCTGTGCTTTGGCGCGCTGGCGGGCGGCCTCACGCTCGGCCTCGGTGGCGGGGCGCAGCGTGTAGTCGCGGGTGTCCACCTGCAGGTGAACCCACTGGCCGTCAAGCGCCTTGAGCTGCCTGCCTGCATCCTGCACATAGGCATTCGGAATACCCCAGCCGCGCGCGAGCAGGTTCACGTGCGAGAGCATCGTGGAGGGGCGTTCGGTGATGACGCCTGCCACGGGGGGCAGGGAGATCGGCACCTCGCGCAGCACGACGATATCGAAGGGCTGCAGGTCGCGCATGGCGTCCAGGCTGGCGATGATGCGAAGGCGCCCCGTGTTGCGGCTCACGTTGAGCGGCAGGAAGCGCTGCTGCCCGATCAGCTCGGCTTGCGTGACGACGGCGATGCCCGCCTCGCGTGCCACCTGTTCCTGTGCCGTGGAGTTGGCCTTGAACTGCGCATCGGCGAAGAAGCTGCCGGCAATCATGCTGCGCGCGGTCTGCAACAGTACGGGCGTGAGCACGTCGCCCTCCCAGAACTCGAACACGAAGCGCTGGATCTGGGGCTGCCAGCTCAGGGTGCCCAGGATGAAGCGGCGCTCGGGAGCAGCATAGTTGCGGTTGAACTCATCGCGAGAGCCCTTGAATCGCCCCGTCTCTCTCAGGAAGCGGTCGTGCAGCTGGAAGCGCGGCGTGTTCACGTAGGAGATCCGGGGCGAGGCCTTGTTCCCGCGATGGTTGCCGCGGTCGATCACGAAGATCACGTGCGGCTGCGCAAGCGGGGTGCCCGCGTTGTAGACACGGGCCAGCCCGTCGAACTCCTGGCGGTCTGCCATCGACGCGAGTTCCGGAGGCGCTCCTTTCGTGCCCTGGTTGCCGCGCATGGTGCCCGCCGGATCGGACCCGCCCTCGGGGCGTGCGACCAAGTTCTGCGATGGCGCGCCCGCGTCCTTCTCATAGTACGAAGGCTTGCGCGCCAATTGTGCGTGGCTGCTCGAGACGGGCATGCCCCAGAGCGTGAGCCCGAATGCCATGACCATCGCCAAAGGCAGCGATGCCGGGGAACGGAAGCGAGGGAGGGGCGGGGGAGTCATGTGGGAAACTGCCCCGTTTACTGGTTGACTTCCAGTTCCGCGAGCAATTCGGCCTCGCGCGTATGGGCCAGCGCGTTCAGCACTTCGTCCATGTCGCCTTCCATGATGGCCAGCAGCTTGTAGAGCGTCAGGTTGATGCGGTGGTCGGTAAGACGCCCCTGCGGAAAATTGTAGGTGCGGATGCGGTCGGAACGGTCGCCGGAGCCGATCAGGCCCTTGCGCAGCGCGGCCTCCTTGGCGGCGCGCTCGCTGCGCTCCTTCTCCTGGATGCGTGCCTGCAGCACCTGCAGCGCCTTGGCCTTGTTGCTGTGCTGGCTGCGGCCGTCCTGGCATTCGGCGACGATGCCGGTGGGCAAGTGCACCACACGCACGGCCGAGTCGGTCTTGTTGATGTGCTGGCCACCCGCGCCGGAGGCCCGGAACGTGTCGATGCGCAGGTCGGCAGGGTTCAGCGTGATCGCCTGGTGCTCGTCGGGCTCGGGCATCACCGCCACCGTGCAGGCGCTGGTGTGGATGCGGCCCTGGGTCTCGGTGGCGGGCACACGCTGCACGCGATGTCCGCCGGACTCGAAGCGCAGGCGGCCGTAGGCGTTGTCGCCTTCGACGCGCAGCACCACTTCCTTGTAGCCGCCGAGCTCGCTTTCGTTGGCCGACATGATCTCGACCTTCCAGCCCGCATTGGCCGCGTGGCGCGTGTACATGCGTGCGAGGTCGCCCGCGAACAGTGCGGATTCGTCGCCGCCGGTGCCCGCACGGATTTCCACGAACGCATTGCGCTCGTCGTCCGGATCCCTGGGCAATAGCAGGCGCTGCAACTCGTCTTCCAGTTGCAGGAGTTCCGCCTCGCCGGTGGTGATCTCCTCCTGCGCCATCTCCGCCATGTCGGGATCCTCCAGCATCTCGCGGGCACCGGCCAGATCGGCCTCGACCTGGCGGTAGCGCTTGTAGCGGCCCGCGATCTGCGTCACCTCGGAGTGCTCCTTGGAGATGCTGCGGTACTGCTTCATGTCGGACATGATGTCCTCGCGCGAGAGCAGAAAATCCAATTCCTCGAGGCGCTGCGCGTACTTCTCGAGCTGGGTTCTCAGAAAGGGTTTCATGGTGTCTGCGTCATGGGGATGCTGCACGGGTGCAGCGAGTTGCGCGGACAGTGAACAAAAAAGAAGGGACGACCGCCGCGCAGACAAGGAATGGGGCGCGCAGGTCGAGCCCGCGCGCGTGCACGCAGCGCAGCTACAGGCTGCTCTTGCTCTGGGAGCGCAGGAAGAGGCGCTGGACGGTATCGGCGGTCTGGGCGCGTTGCTCGACATCGCCCTTGTGCAGCTCGGCCATCGTGCCGTGCAGCATCTTCTGCGTGATGCCGCGCGAGAGTGCCTCCAGCACGGTGTCGATATCTTCACCCCGGGCAAGCAGCTTCTTGGCGCGAGTGATCTCCATGGCACGCCATTCGTCGGCCTGGGCATTGATCTGCTGGATCAGCGGCACGGAACCACCCCTGGGACTGCGCTGGTCGAGCCAGTGCATGAAGCTTTGCACGCCGTGGTCGATGATGACCTCGGCCTGCTGTACGGCCGCCTGGCGCTGTGCCTGGCCGGTGCGCACCACGTTGGCGAGGTCGTCGACGGTGTAGAGATAGACATCGCGCAGGTCCTTGACCTCGGCCTCGATGTCGCGTGGAACGGCCAGATCCACCATGAAGATGGGACGGCGCTTGCGCTTCTTGAGCGCGCTTTCGACGGCGCCCAGGCCGATGATCGGCAGGCTGGACGCCGTGCAGCTGATGACCGCGTCGTATTCATGCAGGTGCTCGGGCAGATCGGCAAGGCGCATGGTGTTCGCGCTGAACTGGGCGGCCAGTTTCTCGCCGCGCTCGAGCGTGCGGTTGGCGATCGTGATCTGCTTGGGGTGCCTGGCGGCGAAATGCGTGGAGACCAGCTCGATCATTTCGCCCGCGCCGACGAACAACACCTTGATCTGGGTGAGGTCCTCGAACAGCTGGCTCGCAAGGCGCACGGCCGCGGCCGCCATGCTGATGCTGTGTGCGCCGATCTCGGTGGAGCTGCGCACTTCCTTGGCCACGGCAAAGCTGCGCTGGAACAGCTGGTTGAGCGTGCTGCCGAGCGCGCCCGCATCTTCGGCGGCGCGCACGGCATTCTTCATCTGGCCGAGGATCTGTGCCTCGCCCAGCACCATGGAATCGAGGCCGCTTGCGACGCGGAAGGCGTGGCGCGCGACCAGATCGTTCTCAAGCGTATAGGAATGCGAGCGCAGCAGCGCGGGGCTGACACCGCCGGAGCGTGCGAGCCAGTCCACCGTGTGGTCCAGAGCGGGAGCGTCGGCGGCGCAGTAGATCTCGGTGCGGTTGCAGGTGGAGAGAATGGCCGTTTCCACGCCCGGGTGGCGGACGGAATTGCTGGTCAGCGCCTGTCGAAGGCCGATCAGCGTCGGCGCGATCTGATCGAGCGCGAACGCGAAACGACCGCGCATGTCAAGCGGCGCGGTCGTGTGATTGATGCCTAAAGCCCAAACTGCCATTTCGCAATTATAAAATTTATGGGCAATCAAGTTGTGGCCAGCCTGTATCTCACTTGATTTGCGTCATGTTTATGGACCCCTTGTCTTCGATCAATCACCTGCTCAATTTCCTCGCACCCGCTTTTGCGGTGGCGCTGGTGCTGGTGGTCGGATCGCAGATTTTTGACAGAAAGCGTGCCAAGACCGTTGGCTGGCTGAAGCCGATTGCTATCAATTTTGTAATTGGTGCCACTGTTTTGCAGGGGGGGCTGATCGTTTTCGGAAACGACGGAAAAATCTGGACCTATGGGGGCCTTGTGGTCATTTCCGCCACAAGTCAGTTCTTTCTCCTGCGCAGCTGGCGTGGCTGATCAGCAGGAGCCCTGTACCTTGGCCAGCCGTTCCTTCATCGCGCGCAGCGCTTTCAATACCCTTTCCTGATCTTCCGGCGGCATGCCGTCCAGCATGTTCCGCCCGATGGCCGTGCGCTCGCGGCCCAATGCCGCCACGCGCTCGGCGCCGCTGGCCGTGAGCGTGAGCACGCGGCTGCGTCCATCGCCAGGATGCGGCATGCGCTCGATCCAGGAACGCTCTTCCAGCAGCTTGAGGGTGCGTGCCATCTGCGCCTTGTCGGCATGCATGTGGTCCGTCAGCGACTTGTGGGTGCTTTGCGGGTGGTGGCTCAGGTAGATCAGCATGCGCAGCTCGTTGGGCGTCACCTCGGGCTCGAGCTGGTGCATCTTGGCGCGCATTCGGGAGCGGTACGCGTGGGTGAGCTCATGCAGCGCATCCAGCATTTCCATCGGAAGTTTGTCTGCATTCATGACGTGGGTACTTCTTATCTTGTTGACAAAGTCAACATGATGCCGGTATCTTGTTGACTAAATCAACATTCTAAAGAAATTGAGCACTTCATGGAATCACAGACGCATCCCACCCCTTCCGACTCCGTTGCGGAGGCACGCAAGCCTCTGGTGGAGCGCATCCGCGTGCCGTTCGCTTCCCGCCACATGCAGCTGGAGACGCGCGAGTTCGTCAGCCCCGGCTTTGTGCGCGTGACGCTGGGCGGTGCGGACCTGAGCGATTTCCAGAGCGCGGGTTTCGACGATCACGTGAAGGTGCTGTTTCCCGCGCCCGGCCAGGAAAAGCCGTCGCTGCCCACGCTGGTGGATGGCAAGCCGCACTTCGAGCCCGGAGCGGCGCGCCCCACGGCGCGTGATTTCACGCCTGTGCGCTGGGATGCCTCCAAGGGCCGCCTGGCCCTGGAATTCGCGGTTCATCCCGCCGGGCCCGCCGTCGAATGGGCCACGCAGGCGCAGATCGGCCAGTGGGTGGGCATCGCGGGTCCGCGCGGCAGCATGGTGGTCTCGACGTCGCTGCAGTGGCACTGGCTGCTGGGAGACGCCAGCGCGCTGCCAGCCATCGAACGTCGGCTGGGAGAGTTGCCGGCCCATGCCCGGGCAACCGTGCGCATCCGGCTCGACAACGAGGCCGATCGCCGCGACCTGGCCAGCGCCGCGCAGGTCGATCTGCAATGGGTGGACTCGCTGGACGAGGCTGCCGCGCAGCTTGCTCTGCCGGCGGGCGACGGGTTCATCTGGGCAGCGGGCGAGAACTCCGAGATGGCACAGCTTCGCCGTACGCTGCTCGCCAAGCCCGGCGTGAACGCGAGGCACATGCGCATCGCCGCCTACTGGAAGCGCGGCGAGGTCGGTCACCACGAAGAACTGAATGCCGGGGACTGAGCGGACCTCACCATCCACGCATCAGGCGCTTCAAGCGCTTCGAGCCCCAGTGAGCTGATCGACCACCGGATTGCCGCTGCCGGGAGGCTGCGCCTGCGGCTGCGCCACCGATATGGTGGCCGGCGGCGAGAGGTGCAGGCCCGCTTCGCGCAGCGCCTCCAGGATGTTGAACAGCAACTCGCTGCGCACGCCGCCCGTGTTGCGCGGGCTGCCGATGTAGCCGATGGCGAGGAAGGTCAGCGTGCCGTTGGTGATGCCCTCGAGCTGCACGATGGGCGAGGGCGACTCGAGGATGTTCGGGTGCGAGGTATAGGCATGCAGGATGATCTCGCGCACGCGTGGTGCGTCGGTGTCCAGCGGCGCGGGCAGGCGCATCAGCACGCGGCCCGGTGCGCCAGCCTGGGTCATGTTGCGCACGGCCTTGGTGATGAACTCCGAGTTCGGAACAATCATTGTCGAGCGATCGGGCAACTGGATTTCCGTGGCGCGCACATTCACGCGGCGCACGTCGCCCTCCGTATCGCCCAGGATCACCCAGTCGCCCACCTTCACCGGCCGCTCCGCGAGAAGAATCAGGCCCGAGATGAAGTTCTGCACGATCGCCTGTAGACCGAAGCCGATACCCACCGACAGGGCGCTGGCCACCCAGGCGATGCGCTCCACGCTGATGCCCAGGCCCGCGAGCGCGGCCGCGACGACCACCACGCCACCCAGCGAGCCGGTGAGGGTGGTGATGGAGCTGCGCATGCCGGGCTCCAGCGAGGTGTTGGGGAAGTAGCGATTGGTGAGCCAGCGCTTGAACAGCTGGAGCGCGATGAAGCCGCCGCAGATCACCATCGCTGCGGTGAGCAGGGCCTCGGGATCGATGGTGAAGTCGCCGATGCTCAGGCTGCGGTTCACGGTGGTGCCCCGCCGGAACACCTCGTCGGGGCTGGTGCCCAGCGGCGCCATGAGCGCGATCACCGTGTAGAAAAAGAGCGCCACGCGCAGCAGGCCGGAGGTGAGCACGGAGAGCTGGTCGAGCAGCCGTTCCTCGATCCCGAAGCTGGCGTGCAGCTTGGCGCCGAAGGCGCCCCTGGACGAGAGCAGCGCGTCGCACAGGTCGTCCGTCAGCTTGAGGAGCAGGTACACGGTACTGAGCACCACGATGCACCACACCAGCTGCTTGGCCATGGTGGAGGCCAATGCAACAAAGCCGCTGGCCGTGGCTACGAGGATGGCAATCGCCGCCAGGCCCGATGCAGCCGCGAGCAGGCCGAACCAGAACGGGCGGGTTGCGCCAGGCTCCGGAGTGCTGGCGGTGTCCGCTGCGCTTTCCGGGCTGTCTGCTTCGGTGCCTGTTCCGGTGCCCGTGTTGGCGCCGGCGGCCTGGCTGTCGGCCGCGGAGTTGCGCAGGCGACGCAGCGCGGCGAGCACAAGCAGGGCCGCCACCACGGCAAACAGGGCGTTCACCGCGACTTCGGACACCAGGCTCCAGCCGACGAGACCGATGATTTCCGTCATCAGGCCACCGAGCCCGGTGCACAGAGCAAACCACCACGGGAAGGCGCGCAGGCGCCGGGCCAGCGCATTCGAGATGGGCAACAGCCGCCATGTGGGGCGTTTGCTTGAAAGCAGCACGTGTCCGAGGGACACGACGAAGGCGCCGTAGGCCGTGAGGCCGATGGTCGCGGTTGCGAGTTCCGACAGGTCCTCGGGAAGCGGGCCTCCGCGCTGCAGGCCTTCCCAGGCCAGCGATACGCCGATGCCTACGATCAGCACGTTGATGGCTATCGCCGCGCTCGCGAGCGCGGTGCGGCGCAGCCGTCCGGCCGGCAGGCGCCTGGGCAGAATGCGCAGCAGGATGCGTTCGGCAATCCAGGTCCCCAGCACGATCACGGCCAATGCGCCCAGCAGGTGCGCCAGCAGGTAGGCCTTGCCGCCCTTGCTGGCGAGCGTGGCAGCCGCGACGCGCTGCAATTCGTTGCCCATCTGCTGCAGAAGAAACCAGTCGGTGGCGGCGGCATCTTTCCAGTTGCGCCAGAACGTGGGGCTCAAGGGCGATTCGACACGTGCCGTGAGTGCGGCCTGGAACTGCGCGCGCCGCTGGCGGGCGAGGTCGGCGCTGCGTTGCTCGGCATCGACGATGATCAGACGCGCAAGCTTGAGGGCCGAGTCCACGGTGCTGCGCTGCTTGTCGAGCGCGGCGCGTTGCCGGGCGACGTCGGGGGTATCGGCAGGTGCACCCTTCTCGGGTGCGGGGCCGAGGCCCGCGAGTCGGCTGTCGATGTCGGCCAGATCCTCGGCGCGGCGCTTTGCCAGCTGATCGGCCGCGGCACCGATGGCACTGACCTGGGCCTGCAGCTTGCGGATGTCCTCGTTCTCGCCCAATTTGGCGGGGATGGCGTCAAGCTGCTTGCGCAGTGCATCGGGCTGGGGCAGCTCGGGCTCGGCGTTTTCCATGCCGGATGAAGAGGGCGACCCCGAGGCAGATGCCGCCGCGGCAGAAGGACGCGCCGCGGGTCCGCTTTCGGCTGCATGACCGGGCAGCGGCAGCGCCACGGCCAGCATCCAGAGCGTCAGGGCAAGCCACAGCCGGAGAGCGCGGAGGGCGCTCGAGGGATTCAGAACAATCGTGGGCAGGCGGGAGGTGCGCATGGGGGTCGAACGGATCGAACGAGTCGAACAATGGTCATGCGCGAATGTAGCTTGGTGAACGGTACGCTGGCGTAAGAACGTGTTTACGTTCTCAGACGGGGGGGCACCAGCGCACGGTGCAGGTACGCCGATTCAGCTCGCGGGGCTGAACAGGTCGACGCGGTCGGTGATGATGCTGTCCGTGCCGATGTCGATCAGGCGCCGGGCTTCCCACTCGTCATTGACGGTATAGCTGCTGCAGCGCATGCCGGCGGCGTGGACGCGCTCCACGAGTTCGGCGCTCCATAGCGCATGGTTGAGCACCATCGCGACGCAGCCCAGTTCGAGCGCGATCCGGGTGTCGGCCTCGCCGGTTCCGTCGGCGAATTTGTCGACCAGCAGGCCTCGGGGAATGTGGGGTGCGCTGGCCCTGGCGCCACGCAGGGAGTCGGGCTTGAAAGAGGTGAACAGTGGCGGTACGGCGTCCCTGGGCCACAGGCGCTGCATCAGTTCGCCGGTGGCCTTGCCGGTGAGTTCCTCCTGCCCCGGGGTCGGCTTGATCTCCACGTTCAGGTGCAGATGGTTGGCAATGCACCAGCGTGCCAGCGCTTCGAGCGTGGGCAGGGGCTCGCCCGCAAACGATCGCGAGTGCCATGCCCCCGCGTCGAACTGCGCAAGTTCGCCCATCGTGCGGTCGCTGCCGGTGCCGGTGCCGTTGGTGGTGCGCTTCAGATCGGTGTCGTGCATGAGGAACAGCACGCCGTCCTGGCTCAGCTTGGCATCGCACTCGAACATGCGGTAGCCGTAGGTTGCGCCCATGCGGAACGCGACCAGGGTGTTCTCGGGGGCCAGCTTGCCTGCGCCACGGTGTGCCACCCAGCGCGGATAGGGCCATGCGGCCAGGGTTGTCATAGAGGTTCTCCCAATTTGATCAGGTTGCCGTGCGGATCGATCACGTAGAGCCTGCCAACGAAAAAGGCCCCGCTGACCGCGAGGTCCGCAGGTGCCAAGCACCGGAACCGTGGCGTGAATCAGCGAGGCCATGGGCGTCTTCTGCAGAAGGCTGCTGCGTCAGATCCGCTTGCCCGAGCCCGCATCGAAGGTGTGGATGCGGTCGTTGCGCGGTGTGACGCGGATGACGTCTCCCGAGCTTGGCGTGAATGTGCCTTCCTCGACACGCACGACGAGTTGTTCATCGTCGCTGCCGCCCTGCACGCGGCCGTAGATCAGGCGCTCCGCGCCCAGCAGCTCAACGGTGTCGACCACGACGGACCAGCCCTCGCCGGGCGTGATGTCCATGTGTTCGGGACGGATGCCGAAAACCGTGCCGGAGCGGGTGCCGGGCGCGGTCTTGAGCAGGTTCATCGGAGGCGATCCGATGAAGCTTGCGACAAACGTGGACGCGGGCGTGTGGTAGACCTCCTCGGGTGTGCCGAACTGCTCGACACGGCCGCCGTTCATCACCAGCATGCGCTGGGCGAGCGTCATCGCCTCGACCTGGTCGTGGGTCACGAACAGGCTGGTGATGCCGAGGGTCTGGTGGCGTTTCTGGATCTCGATACGGGTCTGTGCGCGCAGCTTGGCGTCCAGGTTGGACAGCGGCTCGTCGAACAGGAACACCTGCGGCTTGCGCACGATCGCGCGGCCCATGGCAACGCGCTGGCGCTGGCCGCCCGAGAGCTGCCGCGGCTTGCGGTCGAGCAGGTGCGAGAGCTCGAGGATCTTCGCCGCGCCGTCGACGCGCTGCTTGATCTCGTCGATGGGCACGTTCTTGATCTTGAGGCCATAGGCCATGTTGTCGAACACGCTCATGTGCGGGTAAAGCGCGTAGTTCTGGAACACCATGGCGATGTCGCGCTGCGCCGGCTCGAGGTTGTTCACCACGCGGTCTCCGATGGAGATCGTGCCGCCGGAGATTTCCTCCAGGCCGGCGACCATGCGCAGCAGCGTGGACTTGCCACAGCCCGAGGGGCCGACGATGACGATGAACTCACCGTCCTTGATTTCTGCGTTGACGCCGTGGATGACGGGTACGGCAGCCTTGCCGGTTCCGTATTGCTTGACGACGTCTTTGAGTGTGATGGATGCCATATGAAAATCTTTTTCGAATTCGTTCTGGTTGAAGCGGGTCGGTTGCTGTGCCTGCGGATTACTTCTCGGTATCCACCAGGCCCTTGACGAACCACTTCTGCATCAGAATCACGACGGCTGCAGGCGGCAGCATCGCAATGATGGTCGTTGCCATTGCCACGTTCCAGTCGATGGCGGCCTCGCCGCCGCCAGCCACCATGCGCTTGATGCCGATGACCACGGGGTACATGTCCTCCGAGGTGGTCATGAGCAGCGGCCACAGGTACTGGTTCCAGCCGTAGATGAACTGGATCACGAACAGCGCGGCGATCGATGTCTTGGACAGCGGCACCAGCACATCCTTGAAGAAGCGCATGGGGCCGGCACCGTCGATGCGCGCGGCCTCCACGAGCTCGTCGGGAACCGTGAGGAAGAACTGGCGGAACAGGAAGGTGGCCGTGGCCGAGGCGATCAGCGGCAGCGTGAGACCCGCGTAGCTGTTGAGCAGGCCGAGGTCGGCAACCACCTTGTAGGTGGGCAGGATACGCACTTCGACGGGCAGCATCAGCGTCACGAAGATCGCCCAGAAGCACAGCTGCTTGAACGGAAAGCGGAAGTACACGATCGCGAACGCGGACAGCAGCGAGATCGCAATCTTGCCGACGGTGATGACCATGGCGGTGACGAAGCTCACCCACATCATGCGCACGAGGTCGGTGTTGGAGCCGAGCTTGCCGGAGCCGAACAGGGCTTCCTTGTAGCTCTCGAGCATGTTGGTGCCCGGCCAGAGCGGCATGGGCGCCTGCACGATTTCCTGTGCGGTGTGGGTGGAGGCGATGAGCGCCAGGTAGATGGGGAAGGCCACGATGGCCACGCCGAGAATCATCACGGCGTGCGACAGCACATCGAGCCAGGGACGTCGGTCAATCATGCTCAGTACTGCACTTTCTTTTCAACATAACGGAACTGCACCACGGTGAGCGCAATGACGATGAACATCAGGATCACGGACTGCGCGGCCGAGCCGCCCAGGTCGAGCGCCTTGAAGCCATCGAGGTACACCTTGTAGACCAGGATGGTCGTGGACTGGCCGGGGCCGCCGTGCGTGGTCGCGTCGATGATGCCGAAGGTGTCGAAGAACGCGTAGACGATGTTGATCACCAGCAGGAAGAACGTGGTCGGCGAAAGCAGCGGCAACTGCACGTTCAGGAAGCGGCGCCACGGACCCGCGCCATCGATCGAGGCAGCCTCGATGAGCGACTTCGGGATCGACTGCAGCCCTGCGAGGAAGAACAGGAAGTTGTAGGAGATCTGCTTCCAGACGGCCGCCATCACGATCAGCGCCATGGCCTGGTTCTCGTTCATGAGGAAGTTCCAGCTGTAGCCGATGCGCTCGAGGAAGTACGACACCACGCCAAGCGAGGGCGAGAACATGAACACCCACAGCACGCCGGCGATCACGGGGGCGACGGCGTAGGGCACGATCAGGAGCGTCTTGTAGACCATGGCGAAGCGCACGATGCGGTCCGCGAAGATCGCAAGAGCGAGCGAGATCGCAATGCCGACGCCCGCGACCAGCACCGAGAAGATGGCCGTGCGGTAGAAGGATTCGAGATAGGACTCATCCTGGAACAGCTGCGCGAAGTTCGCGAAACCCACCCATTCCTTGCTGAGGCCGAATGCGTCCTCCATCTGGAAGGACTGCAGGATGGCCTGCGCGGCAGGCCAGAAGAAGAAGACGCCGATGATGGCCATCTGCGGTAGCAGCAGCAACCAGGGGAGCCAGGCGGAGCGGAAAAGGACTCGTTTTTCCATATGCCTTCAAAAACCAAAAAAACCGCCGAGGCCCTCTTGGGGCCGCGGAGGCGTATGTGAAAGATGTGCGATGTGGGCCCTCGCGCCGCCCGGGGACGGCTTGAGGGATTCACGATGATGACTTACTTGCCCTTGTTGGCAGCTTCGAAGCGTGTCAGCAGTTCGTCGCCACGCTTGACGATGGAGTCCAGCGCTTCCTTGGCGGACTTCTTGCCGGCCCAGACCTGTTCGAGTTCTTCGTCCTCGATGGTACGGATCTGCACGTAGTTGCCCAGGCGGATGCCGCGCGAATTGTCCGTCACCTTGCGGATCATCTGGTTCACGGCGGTGTCGGTGCCGGGGTTCTTCTGGTAGAAGCCCGACTTTTCGGTCAGGTCGAACGATGCCATGGTCACAGGCAGGTAGCCCGTGCGCTGGTGGCTGGCCGCCTGCACCTTGGTCTGCGAGATGAACTCGAAGAACTTGGCGACGCCCTTGTACTCTTCGGCCTTCTTGCCGGCCATGACCCACAGCGAGCCGCCACCGATCACGGTGTTCTGCGGCGCACCCTTCACGTCCGGGTAGTAGGGCAGGTTGGAGATGCCGTAGGCGAACTTGGCGTTCTTCGCCACATCGCCGTAGAAGCCCGACGACGTCTGGATCATTGCGCACTCGCCCGACACGAACGATGCCTGCGGCAGCGAGCCACGGCCCTTGTAGACGAATTCACCCGCCTTGGCTGCCTTCTCGAGGTTCTCGATGTGGCGCACGTGGGTGGGCGAGTTGATCTTCAGGCGTGCCTTGAAGCCGTCCTTGCCCAGGCCGTTCTGGTGCGTTGCGAATTCCACGTTGTGCCATGTGGAGAAGGATTCGAGCTGGGTCCAGCCCATCCACGCGAGCGTCATCGGGCAGCTGTGGCCGCTGGCCTTGAGCTTTTTGGCCGCTTCGAACACTTCGGGCCAGGTGGCCGGTGCCTTGTCGGGATTCAGGCCGGCCTTCTTGAAGGCGTCCTTGTTGTAGTAGAAAACGGTGGTCGAGCTGTTGAAGGGGAAGCTCAGCATCTGGCCATTGGGAGCCGTGTAGTACGACGCGACGGCCGGGATGTAGGCCTTGGGATCGAAGGTCACGCCGTTGTCGGACAGCACCTTGGCGACCGGCACGGTGGCGCCCTTGGAGGCCATCATGGTGGCCGTGCCCACTTCGAACACCTGGAGGATGTGCGGTGCGCCGCCCGAGCGGAACGCGGCGACGGCGGCCGTCATGGTTTCGTCGTAGGTACCCTTGTAGGTCGGGATGACCTTGAATTCCTTCTGGCTCTCGTTGAATTGCTTGGCCAGATCGTTGACCCATTCATTGTTCACAGCCGTCATGGCATGCCACCACTGAATTTCAGTCTGCGCTTGGGCAGCAATGCCAGTGGTAGCGACGAGGGATGCCATCGCCAGGTGCTTGATCCGCATGTAGGCTCCTATGGGGATATGAGTAAAGATTGAGGCGAGATGGTAACTCGCCGAAAATGACAGGAAGATGTCGTTGTCGCATAGCCGGATTCCCCTCACAACAGGAGAATCCCTTGCGCTTGATGCATGCCCGGGACTGTCATTTGTGACAGTCACAGATGTCTGACATTGTGAGTTGTTCAACTCAGGCGTTGCAATTGTCATCGAAAAAGCAAGGTTTTGTGCGATGCACAATGCTTATGGCGAACTTGAGTTTGTAACTGCATCACAGGGGAACGCCATGACAGCCAGAACGTCGCTCGACAAGGACAAGATCAAATTCCTGTTGCTGGAGGGAATTCACCCCAGCGCGCTGGAGGTATTGCACGGCTCGGGCTACTCCCAGATCGAAACCGTCAAGGGTGCGCTGCCCGAGGAGGAGCTCCTGGAGCGCATCGCCGACGTGCATTTCCTTGGCATCCGTTCGCGTACCCAGCTCACGCCGGCCGTGTTCGAAAAGGCGCACAAGCTCGTGGCCGTGGGCGCCTTCTGCATCGGCACCAACCAGATCGACCTGCAGGCGGCACGCGAGCAGGGCGTGGTGGTGTTCAACGCGCCGTACTCCAACACCCGGTCGGTGGCGGAGCTGGTGCTGGCCGAGACGATTCTGCTGCTGCGCGGCATTCCCGCCAAGAATGCCGCCGTGCACCGTGGCGGCTGGAGCAAGAGCGCCGAGCAGTCCTACGAGGCGCGCGGCAAGACGCTGGGCATCGTGGGCTATGGCTCGATCGGCACGCAGCTCTCCGTGCTGGCGGAGTCTCTGGGCATGAAGGTGATCTTCCATGACGTGGTCAGCAAGCTGCCGCTCGGCAATGCGCACCAGGTGGCCTCGCTCGACGAACTGCTCGCCCAGAGCGATGTGGTGTCGCTGCACGTGCCGGAACTGGCGTCCACGCAGTGGATAATCGGTGCGCCCCAGCTGGCGCGCATGAAGCAGGGTGCGATCCTGCTGAACGCGTCGCGCGGCACGGTGGTGGAGATCGACGCCCTGGCCGATGCGCTCAAGAGCGGCCATCTCGCGGGTGCGGCGGTGGACGTCTTTCCCGTGGAGCCACGCTCGAATGCCGACGTGTTCGAATCTCCGCTGCGGGGGCTGGACAATGTGATCCTCACACCGCACATCGGGGGCTCGACGATGGAGGCGCAGGCCAACATCGGCCTGGAGGTGGCGGAGAAACTCGTGAAGTTCAGCGACAACGGCACGACCACCTCGTCGGTGAACTTCCCCGAGGTGGCGCTGCCCGCGCACCCCGGCAAGCACCGGCTGCTGCACATCCACCGCAACGTTCCGGGCGTGCTCTCGCAGATCAACCAGATCATGTCTGACAACCACATCAACATCTCGGCGCAGTTCCTGCAGACCAACGAAACGCTGGGCTACGTGGTGATCGACCTGGATGCACGCTCTTCCGACATCGCTCTGGAGAAGCTTGCCAAGGTGCCTGGCACGATCCGCACACGCGTGCTGTTCTGACCTGCCGCTCATGCCAGGATCGTGAGCGGGCTGCCGGCCTGCATATTCGGAAAACGCGCTTCCATAGTCTCAAAAATTGGTGGTGGTCGCGCGGCTGACGTGCTCAGATGGACGGTTGATTCGGTCCACAGGAAATTCATGTCAGTTCTCTTGATTGCGGGAAGCCCGTCCGAACGCTCCCGATCCGCAACCCTGCTGCACGGCGCGGGCCAGCGCCTCGCGCGGCTGGGTGTCCAGGTCGATTCGCTCTCGGTGCGCGACATCGATCCGCTCGCGCTCGTGCATGCCCAGTTCGATCATCCGAGCGTGGTGAACGCCGCCCGGCAGGTGGCACGGGCCGACGTGCTCGTGGTGGCCACCCCGGTCTACAAGGCCGCCTACAGCGGCGTGCTCAAGGTGTTCCTCGACCTGCTGCCGCAGACCGCGCTGAAGGGCAAGACGGTGCTGCCGCTGGCTACCGGCGGCAGTCCGCACCATATGCTGGCCCTCGACTACGCCTTGCGGCCCGTGCTGCAGGCGCTGGGCGCCCGGCAGATCCTCGCGGGCATCTACGCCACCGATACGCAGGTCACGCATCTGCCGGAAGGCGGCGACGTGCTGCATCCCGAGCTCGCGAGCCGCCTGGACGGTGCGGTGCACACGCTCGCGACCGAGGTGCTGAGCACGCCGGATGCCGCGCCCTCATATTCCTTTCCGCCCGTTCCCTTCGAGCAGGTGCGCTACTGCGTGTGAGTCCGTGGCTTTGTGCCGGTGTGCGCGCCGCCGCATATGGATTCCTGTTTTTCTTCGTTGGACATCCGTGGGCAAGCCGTTTCAATGAGCGCTTTGAACGATTCATCAAGGGAGCGGCAGATGCGGGAAGCGCGGGACACAGGGGCGGAAGACGCCGTGACGAGGGCCATCGCCGGGCGGCGCCAATGGCTGAGGACGGCCGGTGCGATGGCGGCGGCGGGAGCCGCAGGAGCGTTGGGAAGCCGCGTGTGGGCCTCGGGGCCGCTCAAGCCGGTGAAGCTGGCCTGGAATGCCAATGCCATCTGCCTTTCCGCAGCACCCGTGGCCATGGCGCGCGGCATCTTCGAGAAGCATGGGCTCCAGGTGGAGTTGGTGAACTTCGCCGGATCGACGGACCAGTTGCTTGAGGCCATCGCCACGTCAAAGGCCGATGCCGGCGTCGGCATGATCCACCGCTGGATCAAGCCGCTCGAGTCGGGCTTTGACGTGAAGCTGGTGGGCAGTTCCCACGGCGGCTGCTCGCGGCTGGTCGGCTTCGAGCCCGCGGGCGTGACCGAGCTGGCGAAGCTCAAGGGACGCACGATCGCGGTATCGGACCTGAATTCGCCCGGCAAGAATTTCTTCGCGGTGCTGCTCGCCAAGGCCGGCATCGATCCCGAGCGCGATGTCGCCTGGCGTCAATTCCCGGGCGACATGCTGGGGCTCGCGGTGGAGAAGGGCGAGGCGCATGCGATCGCCGACAGCGATCCGAACCTGCTGCTGATTCAGCGCCGCACCAAGGGGCTGGTCGACATCGCCACCAACCTGTCGGGCGAGTACGCAGCCAAGACCTGCTGCGTGCTGGGTGTGAGCGGCGCGATGGTGCGCAATGACCGCGGCACCGCGGCGGCGCTTACGCGGGCCATCGTCGAGGCATCGGACTTCGTGGCCGACAACCCCGCGGAAACAGCGCGCATCTTCAGTCCCTACACCAAGGTGCCGGAAAGTGAACTGCGCGCCGTGCTTTCCACGCTCACGCACCGCAGCCACCCGGTAGGGACCAAGCTTCGGGAGGAGATCGAGTTCTATGCGCGCGACTTCAAGCTCGTGAAAGTGCTCAAGGCGTCCACCGACCCTGCGCGATTCGCGTCCCATGTTTTCGCCGACGTATTGGCCTGACCTGATTGATCGTGCGTTGAATGAACAGTGAGTGGGTGACCGCGATCCTGCGGGTGATGCTCGGTGCGCAGCTGGCATTGCGCGATGCGTTGCATGTGCTGGGGTGGACTCCGGAGGTCGCGGGCCAGGCGGCATGGCCTTTCACGCATCGGCTGGCGGCAGACATGATGTGGATCGATGCCGGGCATGCCCGGCAGGTGGCGCTCACGGGGCTGTGCATGGCATTGGCCATGGCGTTGTTGGCGGCCGCATGCGTTCTCGCCATTCTGCGCAGGCCGCGCGCGAACGGCATGCGCAAACGGTGGCTCGCGGGATGCGTTCTTCTGGCGGTGGCGGCGCTGGTCGCCGCGCCCTGGCCGGCGGCCCACCTGCTATGGGTTCCCGCCACTCCGACGAGCCTGCATCGCTCCGAGACGGGTTTCGAGCCCGCGGGCATCCTGCGTGGACAGGCGCTGTTTCGGCAGCATTGCCAGCAATGCCATGGTGCCGACGCGCGCGGACAGGGGGTGCTGGCGAGCAGTCTTGAGCGCTGGCCTCCGGACCTGAGCGGCGGGCTGGTGTGGAAGCGGCTGGAGGGGGAACTGTTCTGGCGCATCCGTCACGGCATGCGCGACGAGCGCACGGGCCGGGAGACCATGCCAGGTATTGGCGAGTGGCGGCTGGCGGACGCCGATGTCTGGAATGTGATCGACTACCTGCAGGCCCATGCCGCGGGACAGGCGCTGCGCAACCTGGGCGCATGGGAATGGCCCGTACGGCTTCCCCGTTTCGCGCTGCGCTGCCGCTACGAGGGGCGGCACAGCAGTGCCGATCTGCAGGGACAGCGCCTGCTGCTGGTGCTCCCCGTTTCCGGGCCGTCCGGACGGCGTGCTGCGCCGGGCGAGGATCCGCGCCTTGTCTCGATCGTCGTGGGGCAGGCCCTCACTGCAGGGAGCGCGGAATGCGAGTCGGCCGACACGCAGCTTCAGGCAGCGTTGGCCCTGTTGCTGGGCGAGAGCGAAGAGCGCATCGGCGGCTACCAGTTGCTGGTCGACCGCGATGGCTGGCTGCGTGCGCGCTCCACACCGGGGAGCGCCGCCTGGTCCGAGGACGACCTGGTCTGCCGGACCGCTGTGTCGTCGTCGGCAGCGGGGGGAGGCCGGCTGCCCTTGCACCGCAGGGCGACGGGCTCGACGCACTGCTGCGGCGCATGGATGGCGATCCGGTACGCCTGCTGCGCGCGGGTTTCCCTCATTGAGTTCACGGGCACGCGTCGGAAATCGAAAAAAAGAATCGGCAAAAAGAATCGAGAAAACTAACGCGTTTTTCTTCGTTGGAAATGGCGCTGTGCAACGAGATCATGGGACACCCATTCACCGCTGCATCGCTGCAGCCTTCACGGAGAGACACGACATGCCCGCCCAGATCATCGGAATGATCCAGCCCGCCGAGGTATCCGAAACCATTGCACGCAGGGGGCCTGCGCTCGACCCGGCCTATGTCCGCGCGTTTGCTCAGGCACATGAGTACGCGGGCTTCGACCGTATCCTGGTGCCGGCGAGCTCGACCAGCCCCGACACGCTGCTCACGGTGGCCCATGCGGCGGCGGCAACGCAGAAGATCCATTTCCTGCTGGCGCATCGGCCGGGCTTTGTTGCCCCTACGCTCGCGGCGCGGCAGCTGGCGACACTCGACCACTACACGAACGGCCGGCTTGCGGTGCACTACATCAGCGGCGGGTCCGACGTGGACCAGCAGCGCGATGGTGACTTCCTGGACCACGACGCACGCTACGCGCGCACCGACGAATACCTCACCATCCTGCGCCGCGTGTGGACCGAATCCCGGCCCTTCGACCACGAGGGGACGTATTACCGTGTGAAGGGGGCGGTATCGGAGGTGAAGCCGCTGCAGCAGCCCATCGTGCCGATCTATTTCGGCGGCGCCTCCGAGGCGGCGCTGCAGGTGGCGGGCAGGCATGCCGACGTGTACGCCCTCTGGGGCGAGTCGCTCGCGCAGGCAGGCGACCTGGTGCGCCGCGTGCGTGCAGAGGCCGCAAGCCATGGCAGGCAGGTGGCATTCAGCATTTCCTTCCGTCCCATCATCGCCGAGACCGAGGATGCGGCCTGGGACAAGGCCGCCGGGATCCTGCAGAAGACCCGCGAGCAGCAGGTGCAGATTTCGCATGCCCGCGGCTCCGGACCGCAGCAGAGCGAGGGTGCGCGCCGCCTGCTCGCCGACGCGGCGAAAGGCGACCGCGTGGACGAGCGCCTGTGGACGGCGATTGCGCGCGAGACCGGTGGCCGCAGCAATTCCACGTCGCTCGTCGGCACGCCCGAGCAGGTGGCACAGGCGCTGCTCAAGTACTACGACCTCGGCATCGGCACCTTCCTGCTGCGCGGCTTCGACCCGCTCGTCGACGCGATCGAGTATGGCCGCGAATTGATCCCGCTGATCCGCGAGAAGGTGGCGCAGCGAGATGCGCTCGGCCATGCCGCGAGCGAACGCAAGGCGGCCTGAGCATGAATGCCTCGATGAGCTGGGGCGATGCCGCACGCGCGCTCGCGGTGGATTTCGGCGCCCGGGCGGCACAGCACGATCGCGACGGCAGCTTTGCGCACGAGAACTTCGCGGCGCTGCACGAGGCCGGCCTGCTGGCGCTGGCAGCGCCCCGGCGATGGGGCGGGCAGGGCGCATCGAGCGCGCAACTGGCCGAGGTGATCGGGGCGATCGCCTATGGCTGCCCCGCGACCGCGCTGGTGCTGAGCATGCAGTACATCCAGCAGCGGCAGTCGGCGCTGCCCGGCTCGCCCTGGCCGGAACCGCTGGCGCGCAGCCTGGTGCAGCAGGCGGTCGATGGTGTCTCGCTCGTGAACGCGCTGCGGGTGGAGCCCGAGCTCGGGTCGCCAGCGCGCGGCGGCCTGCCTGCGACCGTTGCGCGGCGCGACTCCGGTGGCTGGCGGCTCGACGGGCGCAAGATCTACTCGACCGGCTCGCCGATCCTGCGGTGGATGGTGGTGTGGGCACGCACGGATGATGAGCCGCCCCGGGTCGGCAGCTTCCTGGTGCGTGCGGACAGCCCCGGCGTCCGCATCGAGGAGACTTGGGACCATCTCGGCCTGCGCGCGAGCGGCAGCCACGACGTAGTGCTCGAAGGCGTGCAGGTGCCGGAGGGGCACGCCATTGGCCTGCTCCCGCACGATACCCGTGCTTCCTCGCCGGATGCCGTCTTCCATGCCGAGATGATCCTGCTGCTGGGTGCGCTGTATGACGGCATTGCAAGGGCGGCGCGCGACTGGCTCCTGGGATTCCTGAACGAGCGTGTGCCTACCGCGCTGGGAGCGCCGCTGGCCAGCCTGCCTCGGTTCCAGGAGGCCGTGGGCCGGATCGAGGGGGCTCTTTTGTCCAATCGTTTCCTGCTGGAGCGGCTGGCATCGGACCTTGACGCCGGTGTTCCCATACCCATCGTGGACGCAGGGCTGGTCAAGAACCTGGTCATGCACCAGGCAACCACCGTGGTGCAGGATGCAGTGGCGCTGACCGGCAACCACGGGCTGTCGCGCAGGAATCCGCTGGAGCGCCATTTGCGCGATGTGCTGTGCGGGCGAGTGCACACTCCGCAGGAGGACAGCGTGCACCTCTCCGCCGGCCGCAGGGCGCTGCAGGCGGAGCGTTGAGTGGATGTCCGCAAACGGTTGCGGAGGACGATCCGCGGGGGTTGTTCGGCTTCCAAAACATGGTTGAACTGTCATGGCTCTTGCTGCAGTGCAGCGCGAACCGGGCGTGTGACATAAAATCGCACCCCCGAGGCACGCGGGCGCCAAGCCCGCTCATCCAGGTCATACACCCATGAATGTTCCGATTGCGCTGGCTGCCCTGCAGGCGCAGGGCGAAGAGCCCACCCGTTTGCGCGAAATTCCGTATAACTACACCTCGTTTTCCGACAAGGAAATCGTGATTCGCCTGTTGGGCGCTTCCGCCTGGGGCGTGCTCGACCAGTTGCGCAGGGAGCGCCGCACAGGCCGATCCGCACGCATGCTGTACGAGGTGCTCGGTGACATCTGGGTCGTGCAGCGCAACCCCTACCTCCAGGACGACCTGCTGCACAACGAGGGACGCCGCAAGATGCTGGTGGATGCCCTGACGCACCGCCTGTCGGAAATCGAGAAGCGCCGCCAGCCGCAGGAGGATGCCGAGCGCGACCGCCTGGTGGGTGTGCTGGTGCAGGCCGCTCGCCGCGCGATCGAGCAGTTCGATGCCACCCTGGTGGAAGCGGCCGAGCTGCGCAAGAAGGTGCAGAAGCGCCTGGGCAAGCACACGGCCAAGGACAACATCAAGTTCGACGGCCTGTCCCGCGTGGCGCACGTGACCGATGCGACCGACTGGCGCGTGGAGTATCCGTTCGTGGTGCTCACCCCCGATACCGAGGCCGAGATGGCCGAGCTGGTGCGCGCGTGCATCGAGCTCGAACTCACCATCATCCCGCGAGGCGGCGGCACCGGCTATACCGGTGGCGCGATTCCGCTCACCTGGCGCAGCGTGGTGATCAACACCGAGAAGCTCGAGGCGATGACCGAGGTGGAGATGGTCAACCTGCCGGGCGTCGAACGCCAGGTCGGCACCATCTGGACGGAGGCTGGTGTCGTCACGCAACGCGTCGCCGACGCAGCGGAGCGCGCCGGTTTCGTGTTCGCCGTGGATCCGACATCGGCCGAAGCCTCGTGCATCGGCGGCAACATCGCCATGAACGCGGGCGGCAAGAAGGCCGTGCTGTGGGGCACGGCGCTCGACAATCTCGCGAGCTGGCGCATGGTCACGCCGAACGCGGAGTGGCTGGAGGTCACCCGGATCAACCACAACCTCGGCAAGATCCACGATGCGGAGACGGCCAGCTTCGAGCTGCAGTACTTCGCGGCCGACGGCAAGACGCCCCTGCGTACCGAACACCTGCACATTCCCGGCCACACCTTCCGCAAGGAAGGCCTGGGCAAGGACGTGACCGACAAGTTCCTCTCGGGCCTGCCGGGCGTGCAGAAGGAAGGCACGGACGGCCTCATTACCAGCGCGCGCTGGGTGGTGCACCGCATGCCCGACCACACCCGCACGGTGTGCCTGGAGTTCTTCGGCAATGCCAAGGACGCGGTGCCGAGTATCGTGGAAATCAAGGACTTCATGTTCGCCGAGCAGAAGCGCTCCGGCGTGCTGCTTGCGGGTCTCGAGCATCTGGACGACCGCTACCTGAAGGCCGTCGGCTACGCCACCAAGAGCAAGAAGGGCAACGGCCATCTGCCCAAGATGGTGCTGATCGGCGACATCGTCGGCGACAACGCGGATGACGTGGCCAAGGCGACGGCCGAGGTGGTGCGCATTGCCAATTCGCGCAACGGCGAGGGCTTCATCGCCGTCAGTGCCGAAGCCCGCAAGAAATTCTGGCTGGACCGCAAGCGCACCGCCGCGATCAGCCGCCACACCAATGCGTTCAAGATCAACGAGGACGTCGTGATCCCGCTGCCGCGCATGTGGGAGTACACGGACGGCATCGAGCGCATCAACATCGAGCTCTCGCTGCGCAACAAGCTCAAGCTGTGCGACGCGCTCATCGACTTCTTCGAGCGCGGCAACCTGCCGCTGGGCAAGCAGGACGATGCGGGCGAGATCCCGTCTGCCGAGCTGCTGGAAGACCGCGTGAGCCAGGCGATTGCGCTGGTGGGCGAGGTGCGCGCGCTGTGGCGGGACTGGCTGGACAACGTCGAGACGCTGTTCCCCCAGTTGCAGGACCACACGCTGCGTGCGAGCTGGAAGACGCAGCTCAAGGCGCCGCTTGCCAAGATCTTCAGCGGCGCACCGTTCCAGCCGATCCTTGCCGAGGTGAATGCCACCCACCAGCGCGTGCTCAAGGGCCGGGTCTGGGTCGCGCTGCACATGCATGCCGGCGATGGCAACGTGCACACCAACATCCCCGTGAACAGCGACGACTACGACATGCTGCAGACCGCGCATGAAGCCGTGGCGCGCATCATGGTGCTGGCACGCAGCCTTGACGGCGTGATCTCGGGCGAGCACGGCATCGGCATCACCAAGCTTGAATTCCTCACGGACGAGGAGCTTGCACCGTTCGCGGAGTACAAGCGCAAGGTCGATCCGCACGGCTGGTTCAACCGCGGCAAGCTGATCCGCAACCAGGACGAACTGCTGGCCGACCAGAACAAGCTGCAGGCGGATCCGGCACATGCGCACTCGCGTTCGTCGCTGATGTTCGCCGACCTGACCAATGCCTACACGCCGTCGTTCGGCCTGATGGGGCACGAATCGCTGATCATGCAGCAGAGCGATATCGGCGCGATTGCCGACTCCGTGAAGGACTGCCTGCGCTGCGGCAAGTGCAAGCCGGTGTGCGCCACGCATGTGCCGCGCGCCAACCTGCTGTACAGCCCGCGCAACAAGATCCTCGCGACCTCGCTGCTGGTCGAGGCCTTCCTGTACGAGGAGCAGACGCGCCGGGGCGTGTCGATCAGGCACTGGCAGGAGTTCGAGGACGTGTCCGACCACTGCACGGTCTGCCACAAGTGCTTCACGCCATGCCCGGTCAAGATCGACTTCGGCGACGTGACCATGAACATGCGCAACCTGCTGCGCAAGATGGGCAAGAAGAGCTTCCGTCCCGGCAACAAGATGGCCATGGCGATGCTCAATGCGACCAATCCCGACACCATCAAGTTCATGCGTGGCGCGATGGTCAACGTGGGCTTCAAGGCGCAGCGCGCGGCCGTGGACCTGTTCCAGGCGGTGGGACGGCGCCAGACCGCGCATCCTCCGGCCACCGTGGGCGCCGCGCCGCTCAAGGAAGAGATCATCCACTTCGTGAACAAGAAGCTTCCCGGAGGGCTGCCCAAGCGCACGGCGCGTGCGCTGCTGGACATCGAGAACAAGGACTACGTGCCGATCATCCGCGACCCGAAGACCACATCTTCGGAGACCGAGGCCGTGTTCTACTTCCCCGGCTGCGGCTCCGAGCGCCTGTTCAGCCAGGTGGGCCTCGCCACGCAGGCCATGCTCTGGCATGCCGGCGTGCAGACCGTGCTGCCACCGGGCTATCTGTGCTGCGGCTATCCGCAGCGCGGCTCGGGCCAGTTCGACAAGGCCGAGCAGATGATCACCGACAACCGCGTGCTCTTCCATCGCGTGGCGAACACGTTGAACTACCTCGACATCAAGACCGTGGTGGTGAGTTGCGGCACCTGCTACGACCAGCTGCAGGGCTACCAGTTCGACAAGATCTTCCCCGGCTGCCGCATCATCGACATCCACGAGTACCTGCTGGAGAAGGGCATCACGCTGCAGGGCAAGGGCGCATACATGTACCACGACCCCTGCCACACGCCGATGAAGCTGCAGGACCCGATGAAGACGGTGAAGTCGCTGGTCGGCGACAACGTGCTCAAGAGCGAGCGCTGCTGCGGTGAGTCGGGCACGCTGGGCGTGACCCGCCCGGACATCTCCACGCAGATCCGCTTCCGCAAGACCGAGGAGATCCGCAAGGGCGAGGCGGTGCTGCGCGAGAGCGGCCAGGTCGGTGCGAAGGACAACGTGAAGATCCTCACGAGCTGCCCCAGCTGCCTGCAGGGCCTGAACCGCTACCAGGACGACCTGCAGAACGGCCTGCTCGAGGCGGACTACATCGTCGTCGAGATGGCACGCGAGATCCTGGGCGAGAACTGGATGCCCGACTACGTGAAGCGCGCCAACGAAGGCGGCATCGAGCGGGTGCTGGTATGACGGCCCCTGCCGCGGACTCCGGCTGCGTGCTCTGTGCGCAGGACGGTGGCGCGCTGGTCTGGCGCGGCGAGAAGCTGCGCCTGATCCGTGCTGCGGAGGAGGGCTTTCCGGCCTTCTACCGCGTGATCTGGAATGCGCATGCGGCCGAGCTGTCCGACCTGAGCGATGCCGACCGCAACCTGTGCATGCAGGCAGTGGCCGTGGTCGAGCGTGCCATGCGCGACGCGCTCGCGCCCGCCAAGATCAATCTGGCGGCGCTGGGCAACATGGTGCCGCATCTGCACTGGCACGTGATCGCGCGCCACGACTGGGACAGCCACTTCCCCGCCTCCGTCTGGGCGGCTCCGCTGCGTGCACGCGATGCGGACCGGGAAGCCGGCGTGGCGGCACAATTGAGCATGCTGGACGCACAGCTGGCGGAACGCCTGTCAGCGATCTTCCGCTGACGCCAGTCTCCGGTGGACCACCGGGTTCTTCCGGCGGGCCGACTTAACTTACCTGTCGCCCGCCATCGCTGATTTTTCAAGGGTGAACAACCATGGCAGGACTTCGTCCCGGCTCGCCGCTTCCCGAATCCATCACCGTGCACGAGCAGTCCCGTGTCCTGGAGGTGGGTTTCTCCGACGGCGCAAACTTCCGTATTCCGTTCGAGCTGATGCGCGTGTATTCGCCTTCCGCCGAGGTGCAGGGCCACGGCCCGGGCCAGGAGGTGCTGCAGACCGGCAAGCGCAACGTCACGCTGGTGGACCTGGAGCCGGTCGGCAACTACGCCATCAAGCCCACGTTTTCCGATGGGCACGACAGCGGCATCTTCTCGTGGGATCTGCTGTACGAGCTGGGCAGCAACGAGGCGCAGCTCTGGGCCGAATACGAATTCCGCCTGAAGGCCGAAGGCGTGGACCGCGACACCCCCATGCCCTCGAAGAAGGGCCATGGCTGCGGCGGCCACTGAAGGCCCGCATCACCCCTGGTTCACAATCCGTTCCATTCACAAGTCCCACATTGGCGCGGGGTTGTCGCTGTACCTCGGCGGCGCACGCGCCTAGCATCACACCATGAGCAACACACATTTCGGATTCCAGACCGTCGACGAAAAGGACAAGGCACGCCATGTGCGCGGCGTGTTCGACTCCGTCGCCTCCAAATATGACGTGATGAACGATCTCATGTCCGGCGGCCTGCATCGCGCCTGGAAGGCCTACACCGTGATGGTCGCCAATCTCAAGGAAGGTGACAGGGTGCTCGACATCGCGGGCGGCACCGGCGACCTGGGTCTGGCGTTCTCGAAGAAAGTGGGCGCGAGCGGCATGGTCGTGCACACCGACATCAACGAGGCGATGCTGCGCGTCGGGCGCGACCGCCTCATCAACAAGGGCGTCGTGTTGCCGACGCTGGTGTGCGATGCCGAGAAGCTGCCGTTCCCCGACAACCACTTCGACATGGTGAGTGTCGCATTTGGGCTACGCAACATGACGCACAAGGACGAGGCGCTCAAGGAGATGAACCGCGTGCTCAAGCCGCGCGGCCGGCTGCTGGTCCTGGAGTTCTCCAGGATTGCCAAGCCACTTGAGAAAGTCTATGACTGGTACTCCTTCAACGTGCTGCCGCGCCTGGGCAGCATGGTCGCTGGCGATGCCGACAGCTACCGCTACCTGGCCGAGTCCATCCGCATGCATCCGGGGCAGGAAGCGCTCAAAACCCTTATGAGGCAAAGTGGCTTCGGGCATGTGGACTATCACAATATGACTGGCGGGGTGGTGGCATTGCATGTTGGAATCAAGTGCTGAACGATCCCTATTGATTCATTGCTGAAATTCTCAAGATACAAAGAAAAGCGTGAAGGGAAGAGTGCACACGAACGAACAAATGGAGAACGGATGATGAAACTGTGGTCTGTAGTCTTGGTCGCGATGCTCGTGCTGGTGCACGCCGACGCCGATGCGAAGCGCATGGGTGGCGGCAAATCCATGGGCAAGCAGTCGTCCAACGTGACGCAGCGTGAATCCGGCGGCCCTGCGGCCGCGCCGGGCGCGCCTGCCCAATCTGCCAACAACGCGGCGCCAGCGCGTCAGCCGGGGGCTCCCGCAGCGCCTGCAGCCGCACCCAAGAAGCCCTGGGGCGCCATGCTGGGCGGTCTCGCCGCCGGCCTGGGCCTGGCATGGCTGGCCAGCTCGCTGGGCCTGGGTGAAGGCTTCGGCAACATCCTGATGATCGCGCTGCTCGCGATGATCGCCTTCGCCGTGATCCGCATGATCATGCGTGCAAAGGCGGGAGCAGGCTCTAGCGGCAATGCGGGCAATGCATCGCCGTTCGCCTTCCAGGGCGCTGGCAACGCGAGCCCTTCGCAGGCGGAAGTGCCGCGCCAGTACAACCCCGACAAGATCGGCAACGATGCGTCGGCCCGTCCGTTCGATCACAGCAACATGGCCTTCTCGCCCGCTGCCGGTGCGGCTGGTGCTGCAGGTGGATCGATGATCGGCTCGGCTCTGGGCGGTTCGCAGAACTGGGGCGTGCCGGATGGCTTCGACACCGAAGGCTTCCTGACCGCGGCCAAGCGCAATTTCGTGACACTGCAGGCAGCCTGGGACCGCGCGGACATCACGTCGCTGCGTTCGATGATGACCGACGACATGGTCACGGAGATCCGCTCCCAGCTCAATGAGCGCGAGGCGCACCGCACCGATGGCCAGCCGAATCAGACCGATGTGGTGATGATCGAGGCGCAACTGCTGGGTATCGAGGATCTGGGCGACGCCTACATGGCAAGCGTGGAGTTCTCGGGCATGATCCGCGAAGAGCCCTCTGCCGGTCCTTCCCCGTTCCGCGAGGTCTGGAACATGACCAAGCCCAAGGCGGGTGGCAGCGGGTGGCTGGTGGCTGGAGTGCAGGCTCTCCAGTAAGCCTTTCTGCTTTTTTGTTTCTGCGCCCTTCCTGCTTCGTGTGGGGAGGGCGTTTTGTTTTTTTGGATTCTTTTTTTGCTGTTTACTGGTTGTAGGACAGAGGCCGGGACTGCCCCCGGCGGGGCAGTAACTTTTTGCGCGCGCAAAAAGTCACCAAAAAGGCGTCTTAATACCCACGGCAGAACTCTCTTCGTTCCTTCGTCACTCCGTTCAGACAGCCGCCGTGAGTCAGATTAGGGGGAGGTGTGCTCGGCACGTCGCTGCGCTCGTGCTGAGGCATCTCGCGACTTCGCGAGATGTTCAGTGCCCAAACCACCAACATTGTTCAAAAGTAGCGCAGCCTGCTCGCCCGAAGTCGGGCGAGCCCGGGCACGAGCGCAGCGACGTGCCGAACATACCTCTTGCAAACTGACTCGCGGTGGCTGTCTGAACGGAGCGCCTCAGGCGCGCAGTGAGTTCTACCGCGTGCCCCCGCATCCCAAGCGCATTTTTGGTGACTTTTTGGGCAAGACCAAAAAGTTACTGCCCCGCCGGGGGCACTCCCGGCCTCCGCCCTCAAACAAGGTAGAAGGAAGAAGTCGAAGCAGCCAGCCCCCCCTCACAAGCAAGGCAGCAAGCGCCCCGCCACCCGTCGGAACCATGCCGAACCCCACAATTTCCCATACCCAAACCGCAAAATCCCACTCAACCAACTGCATCAACCCCAGTTCAGGGAATAATTGAGGGGATATGACACCCAAGACTCCCTTTTCTTTCCTGGATGGTTTGTTCGAACGTGTGGCGGCCGGACCCCAACCACCGGAATGGCTGGTGCACGAAGTGCAGCACCGTGCTGTGCTGTTCCTGAATCATGTCCTGATGCAGGAACCCGAAGCCATGGAGCGCCTGTTCACGCAGAGCGGGCGCGTTGCGCGGGTGCAGTGGCGTGCGTATTCCATGACGCTGCAGATCACGCCTGCGGGCCTGCTCGATCTGGCGCCTGCCACGGCGACGCCCGACCTGCGCATTGAAGTGGCGGAGTCCTCGCCTTTCTCGATCGCCCAGAGCGCCATGCGCGGTGACAAGCCGACGATCCTGATCGATGGCGACGTGAAGTTCGCCGCCGAGATCAACTGGCTGGTGGACAACGTGCGCTGGGATGTGGAGGAAGACCTTGCCCGCGTCATCGGGGATGCGCCGGCGCACGCCGTCGCCAGTGTGGCGGGACGTGTCGCGCAGGCCTTGCGCAAGTTCGTGAATGCCATGCCCCTGTCGCGCGGAGACGTTTGAGCGCCATGAGTCGTTTGTATCGCGGCTTCACGATCGTCTGGACCTGCCTGCGCTACGGGCTGGATGAGCTGGTCCTCAATAGTTTTCAGAACCCGGTGCTCAGCCGCATCGCGCGGTTCACCAATTTCGGGCGCAAGCTGGATGCGCCACGCGGGCAGCGCCTGCGCGAGGCGCTCGAGAGCCTGGGGCCGATCTTCGTGAAGTTCGGGCAGGTGCTGTCCACGCGCCGCGACCTGATGCCGCCCGATATCGCCGACGAACTCGCGCTGCTGCAGGATCGCGTGCCGCCGTTCGATCCCCAGGTGGCGGTCGATACCATCGAGCGATCGTTCCGCAGGCCGGTCGACGAAGTGTTCGTGTCCTTCGATCGCGTCCCGGTGGCGAGTGCATCGATTGCGCAGGTGCATTTCGCGGTGATCCGTGACCGCGATGGCCACGAGCGCGATGTGGCCGTGAAGGTGCTGCGCCCGGGCATGCTGGGCGTGATCGACAAGGATCTGGCGCTGATGCGCATGATGGCCAGTTGGGTCGAGAAGCTCTCGAGCGATGGCAAGCGCCTGAAGCCCCGCCAGGTGGTGGCCGAATTCGACAACTACCTGCATGACGAGCTTGACCTCATCCGCGAGGCGGCCAACGCCGCGCAGCTGCGTCGCAACATGGATGGCCTCAACTTGGTGGAAATTCCCGAGGTGTTCTGGGACTTCTGCCATCCGCAGGTGCTGGTGATGCAGCGCATGAACGGCGTGCCGATCAACCAGGTCGAGAGGTTGCGCAATGCCGGGGTGGACATTCCGAAGCTGGCGCGCGACGGGGTCACCATTTTCTTCACGCAGGTGTTCCGCGACGGCTTCTTCCACGCGGACATGCATCCGGGCAATATCCAGGTGAGCCTGGAACCCGAAACCTTCGGCCGCTACATCTCGCTGGATTTCGGCATCGTCGGATCGCTCACCGAGTTCGACAAGGAATATCTCGCGCAGAACTTCACCGCGTTCTTCCGCCGCGACTACAAGCGCGTGGCCGAACTGCATATCGAAAGCGGCTGGGTGCCTGCCACCACGCGCGTGAACGAGCTGGAATCCGCGATCCGCGCGGTATGCGAACCCTATTTCGACCGGCCGCTCAAGGAGATCTCGCTGGGCATGGTGCTGCTGCGCCTGTTCCAGACCTCACGCCGCTTCCAGGTGGAGATCCAGCCCCAGCTCGTGCTGCTGCAGAAGACGCTGCTCAACATCGAGGGCCTGGGCCGACAGCTCGATCCCGAGCTCGACCTGTGGAGCACGGCCAAGCCCTTCCTCGAGAAGTGGATGCTCGACCAGATGGGGCCCAAGCGCGTATGGCGCGAACTGCAATCGCAGGCGCCGCTCTACGCGAAGATGCTGCCCCAGCTGCCGCGCCTGATGCACGACTACCTGCAGCAAAGGCCCAAGGACTACGGCACCGAGCTGCAGGAACTGCTGGCGGAGCAGAAACGCACCAACCGCCTGCTGCAGCGCATCGTCTACGGGGGTGTCGGTTTCGTGCTGGGATTGCTGGTGATGCAAATCCTGATGCGCATGCGGCATTTCTACTGATAATCCCACTTTTTCAATCCAACCCCCTCTATCTTCCTCAGGAGTGCCATTGTGTTGCTCTTCATGGTGATTGCCTACCTGTTCGTCACCATCGGCATCGGCCTGTGGGCTGCCCGCCGGGTCAAGAACACTGCCGATTTCGCGATCGCAGGGCGCCATTTGCCGATGTACATGATCATCACCACGACCTTCGCGACCTGGTTCGGCTCGGAGATCGTGCTCGGCGTGCCCGCCAAGTTCATCGAGGGGGGCTGCATGCCGTGGTGGAGGACCCGTTTGGCGCGGGCATGTGCCTGATCCTGGTCGGTCTGTTCTTCGCGGGCAAGCTCTACCGCATGACGCTGCTGACCATCTCGGACTACTACCGCGAACGCTACGGGCGCAGCATCGAGATCGTCTGCTCGCTGATCATCATGCTGAGCTACCTGGGCTGGGTGTCCGCGCAGGTCACGGCCCTGGGGCTGGTGTTCAACCTGCTGTCGGGCGGCGTGATCAGCATTCCGTGGGGCATGACGATCGGCGTGCTGTCGATCCTGGTCTACACGCTCTGGGGCGGGATGTGGTCGGTGGCAGTGACGGACTTCATCCAGATGATCATCCTGGTGGTCGGCCTGGTGGTGCTGGCCGTCTTTGCGAGCGACATGGCGGGTGGCGCGGGTAGGGTGATCGACCTGGCCACGAGCCGCGACCTGTTCAAGTTCTGGCCCGAGCCGACCTGGCATGAAATCATCTTCTTCTTTGGCGCTGCCATCACGATGATGCTGGGCTCGATCCCGCAGCAGGACGTGTTCCAGCGCGTGATGTCGGCCAACTCCGAGAAGGCCGCAGTGCGCGGCACGGTGATCGGCGGCACGGCGTACATCTTCTTCGCGTTCGTTCCGATGTTCCTGGTCGCCAGCGCGCTGCTGATCATGCCGGCCGAGACGGCGGCCCTGCTCAAGGACGATCCGCAGAAGGTGCTGCCCACGCTGGTGATGGACAAGATGCCCCTGGTGATGCAGGTGCTGTTCTTCGGCGCGCTGCTTTCGGCCATCAAGTCGTGCGCCTCGGCCACGCTGCTTGCGCCCAGCGTGACCTTCACCGAGAACATCTGGCGCCAGTTCCGCCCGGAGAAGGTGAGCGACCGCGAAGTGCTGCTCACCATGCGCATCAGCGTGCTGGTGTTCGCTGTGTGTGTGCTTGCTTACTCCATCAAGATGGAAGGCACGCCGATCTATGAGCTGGTCTCGAGCGCCTACCAGGTGCCGCTGGTCGGCGCGTTCGTGCCGCTGGTGTTTGGCCTGTACTGGAAGCGTGCCAGCACCCAGGGCGCCATTGCCGCCGTGGTGCTGGGCATCGGCGTGTGGATCGTCTTCATGGTGACTCCTGCGCTGAGCGAGGCCTTCCCGCAGCAGCTCGCGGGGGTGCTGGCCGCCATGTTCGGCATGGTGGCGGGCTCTCTGATGCCGCAGATGGTGGACAACACCCACGCGAGCCATCACCGCATCGTCGGCGTGGAAGAGGTGGCCAAATGAAGGGAAATAGGTAGCAACGCCTATAATTAAGGGTTTTGCATACCAGCTCCTTTCGGTTTCCATGCCAATTTACGCCTACAAATGCAGCGCCTGTGGTTTTGCCAAGGACGTGCTGCAGAAAATCTCTGATGCGCCGCTCACCCAGTGCCCGGAATGCGCGGCAGAGGCGTTTTCCAAGCAGTTGACGGCCCCCGGCTTCCAGCTCAAGGGAACGGGTTGGTACGCCACGGATTTCAAGAACAGCGGCAGTGGCCCGGCAAGCGCCGCCAATCCCGAGTCCAAAGCCGATGTCAAGGCGTCCGGCGATGCCGCGGCTGCGGCAGCTCCTGCCGCCGCGCCGGCTCCCGCATCCGCAACAGAGGCCTGACTGGTACACGATGATGTCTGCTCTCAGAAGGTGGCTTCTCACGGGTCTGCTGGTCATCGTGCCGGGCGTGATCACCGCTTGGGTGCTCAACTGGATCGTCTCCACGCTCGACCAGACGCTGCAGATCCTGCCGGGCGACTGGCAGCCCGACAAGCTGCTCGGCATGCATATCCCTGGTTTCGGGGTGGTGCTCACGCTGCTCATCCTGCTGCTCGTCGGCGGTCTCGCCAGCAACTTCGCGGGGCGCAAGCTCGTGCAGTGGGGCGATGCGCTGGTCAGCCGCATTCCCGTCGTGCGCTCGATCTACTCGAGCGTGAAGCAGGTGTCGGATACGCTGTTCTCCGAAAGCGGCAACGCGTTCCGCACGGCCGTGCTGGTGCAGTGGCCGCGAGAAGGCGTATGGACGGTGGCGTTCGTGACCGGGGCACCGACCGGGGAAGTGGCTGCTTACCTGCGCGATGAGTTCGTCAGCGTGTATGTGCCGACGACGCCGAACCCCACCGGCGGTTATTTTGTGATGATGCGCAAGAGCGACTGCATCGAGCTCGACATGAGCATCGACGCAGCGCTGAAATACATCGTGTCGATGGGTGTGGTGACGCCGCCGGACCCGATCGCCCACGAACCCAAACAATAAACAAACAAGCAAACTTGCAATTGAAGCGTTCCACGAGGACGCAGGAAGTTAGACCATGGCAATGCGTACCGAATACTGCGGTCTTGTGACCGAGGCCCTGCTGGGCCAAACCGTGACCCTGTGCGGCTGGGTGAACCGTCGCCGCGACCATGGTGGCGTGATCTTCATCGACCTGCGCGACCGTGAAGGCTATGTGCAGGTGGTCTGCGATCCGGATCGTCCGGAGATGTTCAAGATCGCCGAAGACCTGCGCAACGAGTTCTGCATCCAGGTCAAGGGCCTGGTGCGCGCGCGTCCTGCGGGCACGACCAACGACAAGCTCAAGAGCGGCCAGATCGAAGTGCTGTGCCACGAGCTGAACGTGCTCAACGCATCGGTCACGCCTCCGTTCCAGCTCGACGACGAGAACCTGTCGGAGACCACGCGCCTCACGCACCGCGTGCTGGATCTGCGCCGTCCTTACATGCAGCGCAACATGATGCTGCGCTACAAGACCGCCATCCAGGTGCGCAACTACCTGGACAAGCTGGGTTTCATCGACATCGAGACCCCGATGCTCGGCAAGAGCACGCCCGAAGGCGCGCGCGACTATCTGGTGCCCAGCCGCGTGCATGACGGCGAGTTCTTCGCTCTGCCCCAGTCGCCCCAGCTCTACAAGCAGATGCTGATGGTGGCGGGCTACGACCGCTACTACCAGATCACCAAGTGCTTCCGCGACGAAGACCTGCGTGCCGACCGCCAGCCTGAATTCACGCAGATCGACTGCGAAACCTCGTTCCTGAACGAGGAAGAAATCCGTGCGATCTTCCAGCAGATGATCGTGGAAGTGTTCAAGGAGCAACTGAACGTCGACCTGGGCGAGTTCCCGATCATGACGTACCAGGACGCGGCCTTCCGCTTCGGCTCCGACAAGCCCGACCTGCGCGTGAAGCTCGAATTCACCGAGCTCACCGAAGTGATGAAGGACGTCGACTTCAAGGTGTTCTCCACGCCTGCCACCACCAAGGGCGGCCGCGTGGTGGCCCTGCGCGTTCCGCGCGGCGCCGAAATCTCGCGCGGCGAGATCGATGCCTACACCGAGTTCGTGAAGATCTACGGCGCCAAGGGTCTCGCCTGGATCAAGGTCAACGAAGTGGCCAAGGGCCGTGACGGCCTGCAGTCCCCGATCGTGAAGAACCTGCACGACGCGGCCATCGCCGAGATCCTCAAGCGCACTGGTGCCCAGGACGGCGACCTGCTGTTCTTCGGCGCCGACAAGGAAAAGATCGTCAACGACTCCATCGGCGCACTGCGCCTGAAGGTCGGCCACAGCGAGTTCGGCAAGAAGAACGGCCTGTTCGAGAACAAGTGGGCGCCGCTGTGGGTGGTGGACTTCCCGATGTTCGAGCACGACGAGGAAAACAACCGCTGGGCGGCCGTGCACCATCCGTTCACATCCCCGAAGGACGGCCACGAAGACCTCATGGACACCGATCCGGGCAAGTGCCTTGCCAAGGCCTACGACATGGTGCTCAACGGCTGGGAACTGGGCGGTGGCTCGGTGCGTATCCACCGTGCGGACGTGCAGAGCAAGGTGTTCTCAGCGCTCAACATCTCGGCCGAAGACGCGCGTGCCAAGTTCGGCTACCTGCTGGATGCGCTGCAGTACGGCGCGCCTCCGCACGGCGGCCTGGCATTCGGCCTCGATCGCCTGATCACGCTGATGACCGGTGCCGAGTCGATCCGCGACGTGATCGCCTTCCCGAAGACCCAGCGCGCGCAGGACCTGCTCACGCAGGCTCCGTCGCCCGTCGACGAGAAGCAGCTGCGCGAACTGCACATCAAGCTGCGCAACCCGACACCCGCGGCTCAGTGATGCACTGACAGTCCGGCAACGGAAAAACGGTATAACGCCAAAGCCTTCGGGCCTTGGCGTTTTTTTTATCTGTGACCTTTTGAAGACTTTGTGAGTGATCGCATGAACTCTGCGCGCTGCCTGTCCGTGAATCTCCGTGCTTGCATCGTGATCTGCGCAAGCGCCCTTGCCGCATGCGCGATGACGGCGTGCGGCGAGAAGAAGACCGAACTGGGAGAGGGCAGCTCCGAGGTGACGGGATCGGCCGGGCCTGCGGGGGCGCAGGGCGCGAATCCCACGCTTGAGCGTTGCGAGCAACCCATCGCCACGGTGGCGCTGCTGGAGAACCCACGCGGCTATGTCATGCCCAGTGCGGTGAATCTGCCGCCCACGCCCGTACCGCTGGTGAAACTGCTGATGCAGCAAAGCGGCTGCTTTCGCGTGGTCGACCGCGCGGGGGGGCTGCAGGGCACCCTCCGGGAGGGCGAGCTGCGGGATGCCGGGGTGCTGCGCAAGAATGGCACGGTGGAAAAGGGCAAGGGCTACGAGGCGCAGTACACGATGACGCCCAGCCTGACCTTCAGCGAGCAGGATGCGGGGCGGGGCCTCGCGGGAATCATCGCGATGATTCCAGTGCTTCGCGACATCGCGGGGCTTGCGGGCGTGGCCGAGCAGGTGAAGTTCAAGGAGGCGCAGACCGCGCTCTTCCTGACCGACAACGAGACCACCGAGCAGGTCGCGGCGTCCACGGGCTCGGCGAAGGCGACCGACCTCGGCGTGGGCGGATTCGTGCTCGGCAGGGTCGGCGGTGGCGCCGGTGCGGGCTGGAGCAATACCAACGAAGGCAAGGTGATCGCGGCGGCCTTCCTGCATTCGCACAACCAGCTCGTGCAGCAACTGCGGCTGCTGCAGGCCAAGGAGCTTCCGCCGCCCGTGGCCACCAAGGCGGCAGGGCAGGACGGGCGCTGACAGATGACAACTGAGATGGACGCTGGCATGAACGAGGCGCTGCCCGTGCGCCCCTGGAAGATTCCCCAGTCGGTGCTGGTGATCATCCATACGCGCGAATTGCAGGTGCTGCTGATGCGGCGCACCGGGGGCACGGGTGAAACCGGCGAGGACGCCCGCAGCGAGTTCTGGCAATCGGTCACCGGCAGCAAGGATGCTCTCGACGAGGCGTTTTCGCTCACGGCGCACCGCGAAGTGCTGGAGGAGACGGGCATTGACAGCCGGGCTGCGGAATGTACGCTGCGTGACTGGAACATGGAGAACGTCTACAGCATCTACCCCCAGTGGCTGCATCGCTATGCTCCCGGCGTCCGGGAGAACACCGAGCGGATCTTCAGCCTCGAAGTGCCACCGGACACATCTGTGACCTTGAATCCCAGGGAACACACAGCATATGGATGGTGGGACTGGCGGGATGCGGCGGATCGCTGTTACTCGTCCTCCAATGCAGAAGCCATACTATGGCTGCCACGATTTGCCGGACGATGATTACAGATTTTCACAGCAACGCGCATGACGACCACCCGGGCATCCTGCGCGTTGCCACCTACAACATCCACAAGGGCGTGCAGGGCCTGGGGCCCGCGCGCAGGCTGGAGATCCACAACCTCGGGCTGGCCGTCGAGCAGCTCGATGCCGACATCGTGTGCCTGCAGGAAGTGCGCAAGATGAACCGCCGCGAGGCCCAGTATTTCGACCGCTGGCCCGAGGTGTCCCAGGCGGAGTACCTGTCTCCGGAGGGGTATGAGTCGGTCTACCGGACCAATGCCTATACGCGCGATGGCGAGCACGGCAATGCGCTGCTCACGCGCTGGCCGGTGGTCGGCAGCAGCCACGAGGACATCTCCGATCACCGCTTCGAGCAGCGTGGCCTGCTGCACGTGGAGATCGACTTCCAGGGCCAGCGTGTGCACACCATCGTCGTGCACCTGGGCCTGATCCACGAGAGCCGCATTCGCCAGATTGCGCAGATCCACCGCTTCATCGAGCGCGAGGTTCCCAAGGATGCGCCGCTGATCGTCGCCGGCGACTTCAACGACTGGGGCTTTCAGATCAAGCGCATGCTCGCAGGGTTCGGGCTGTTCGAATTCGACGAAGGCCCGCGCTCCAACACCTATCCGGCGCGCCTGCCGATGGTGCAGCTCGACCATGTCTACGTGCGCGGACTGCGTCCCACGGGGTTGCATGTGCCGAACGGGCGCATCTGGTGGCGCATGTCCGACCACCTGCCGCTGATTGCGGAGTTCAGGCTTTGAAGCAGCCGGCGGCCCGGGCTGGCAAGCGCATCATCCTGCAATCCGGGCACGAGGTCCGGCTGCTCCAGGGTACCCTTGAACTCTTTCCCTCGCTGGTCGCGGACATGGACGCCGCGAAGGACTGCATCCAGTTCGAGACCTACATCTTCGACTGCACCGCGAGCGGCGAGGACATCGCCGACGCCTTGATCCGTGCGGCGCAGCGCGGTGTGGACGTTCGCCTGGCGGTGGACGGCTTCGGCACCGGGCCCATCCCGGCCCCGCTGCGCGAGCGCTTCGATGCCGCGGGCGTGCAGTTGCAGGTGTTCTCGGCCGTGAGCCAGCTGGCGCTCCTGCTGCCCAGGCACTGGCGCCGGCTGCACCGCAAGCTCTGCGTGGTCGATGACGAGGTGCTGTACTGCGGGGGCATCAACGTGCTCGATGATTTCTACGATCCCAACCATGGCGCGCTCACCGCACCGCGGTTCGACTTTGCCGTGCGTGCCAAGGGAGCGGTGGTGGAGCAGGCGTCCGACAACATGGACAAGCTCTGGTGGCGCATGCGCGCGGTGCATGATGCGCGCAACCGCCGCATTTCCAGCGCGGTGGCGGACCTGCGCGCAGCGGGCGTGGCGAGGACGGCGGCCCGCCTCTCGGATGCCAAGACGCGCGGCATGCGGGCCGCGCTCCTGTTTCGCGACAACCTGCGCAACCGTGCGCGCATCGAGAAGGCCTACCTGCGTGCCATCGCCAATGCGCGCCAGGACATCATCATCGCCAACGCCTACTTCCTGCCGGGCAGGAAGCTTCGGCGAGCGCTGATCCTGGCAGCCCAGCGCGGCGTGAAGGTGCGCCTGCTGCTGCAGGGCAAGTACGAGTATTTCATGCAGTACCACGCCTCGCGGCCGGTATATGGCGCGTTGCTGGCGGCGGGCGTGCAGATCCATGAATACGCGCCCAGCTTCCTGCATGCGAAGGTTGCGGTGATCGACGCCTATGTCGAGAAGCCCTGGGCCACCGTGGGGTCGTCCAACCTCGAGCCGCTGTCGCTGCTGCTGGCACGCGAGGCCAACGTGGTGGTCGAGGATGCCGAGTTCGCGCAGGATCTGCACCGGCGCCTCGAACTGGCCATGGAGCACGAGGGGGAGCTCATGGATCCCCAGGGCTTTGCCAGCAGGCCGCTCAGGCAGCGGGTGCTTGACCACATTGCCTCGGCCATCATGCGATCGCTGATCTGGGTGACGGGCAACCGCTACTGAGCAGAAATCCGCTGCCTTTGCCCGCCGGCCTTGCAGGCTCAGGTTTCCTTTTCCTCCTCGGAAAATCGTTCGTCAGGGATGTCGCCGGCGGAGTAGCTCAGGAGGTCCCCGGGCTGGCAGTCCAGGTACTTGCAGATGGCCTCCAGTGTGGACAGGCGCAGGCCCTTGACCTTTCCCTGCTTCAGCAGGGACAGGTTCTGCTCCGTGATGCCGATCGCTGCTGCAAGATCCTTGGACTTGACCTTGCGACGAGCCAGCATGACGTTCAGTGTGATGTCGATGGGCATGGCGCTGCCTTACACGAAGTGCTTGTTCTCGCTGTCGATCTCGTGGGCTCGCCGCAGGATGCTGGCAACGACGATGACGCAGCCGGCCAGGAAAAGCGCAACGATGCCGGAGGAGTCGAAGCTCAGCGAGATAAAACGTTGGCCCGGGGGCAGCTGCATCGTTGCCCAGGCGCTCAGAAGCGGTTCACACAGGACGCCGAGCACCACCCAGAGCGCCACGGCGATACCCAAGCGGCGCATGTGCGTGGATGTCGTCGCGCTGAAGTACTCGCCAGCGGCGTAGCTCTTGAACAGCGCCCGCAGGTTCAGCAGTCCGAAGGACAGCACGAGAAGAGGAAGGCTGGAGAGCATGATCGCGCCAAGCGTCTGCCACCAGGGCATAGAGGTCACATTCGGACCCAGCGCAGACACCATCCGGTCGGATAGTGAGAAGGACAAGCCAAGTCCTCCTTCGATGCTGCCCAGCCGGGGGAACAGCCAGACAGCAAGGTTCGCTGCAAGCATGAGGACGATAAGGCACAGGGTAGTGGAGGCCATGCAACGGGCCAGACGATTGAACGGCATGGAGTGTCTTGGTTGATTAGAATGAAATTATTGTAATTCGATAATTTTTTATTGAAACTTGTTAATTGAATCTGAATGTATCTTTATTGTTGACCTGAATTAGCTATCAAATAAGAAGCAAAAAGATCTTGTAGAGCATGGCGTGGGTGCTTGAAAATCCATACTCCGACGCTGTCTTCATTCACTGGTACCATGCCAGGATGTCGCAAAACAAAGACGCTGACCCGAAATCCGCCGCGCCTTCCGCTGATGAGGGAACGCCTGTTTCCGTGAAGATCCGCGAGCGCCTGAACGCTGCACGCAAGCGTTTCAATGCGAACGACAACATCGCCGAGTTCATCGAGCCCGGAGAGCTGGAAAAGCTGCTCGATGAGGTCGAAGAGAAGATGCAGACCGTGCTCGACAGCATGGTTATCGACACGCAGGGCGACCACAACACGCAGAACACGGCGCGCCGCGTGGCGAAGATGTACATCAACGAGGTGTTCCGCGGCCGCTACGTCACGCCGCCGACGATCACCGAGTTCCCGAATGCGGAACATCTGAACGAGCTGATGATCGTCGGACCGATCACCGTGCGCAGTGCCTGCAGCCACCATTTCTGCCCGGTCATCGGCAAGATCTGGATCGGCGTGCTGCCCAACGAGCACACCAACGTGATCGGCCTGTCGAAGTACGCACGGCTGGTGGACTGGGTCATGGGCCGTCCGCAGATCCAGGAAGAGGCCGTGGTGCAACTGGCCGACCTCATCATGGAAAAGACGCAACCCGACGGCCTTGCCGTGGTGATGGAGGCCTCGCATTTCTGCATGTCCTGGCGCGGCGTGCGCGAGATGGACAGCAAGATGATCAATTCGGTGATGCGCGGTGTGTTCCTCACCAATCCCACGCTACGCCGCGAATTCCTGTCACTGATTCCCGGAAGGAACTGAACATCATGCTCGTGCGTTTGCTGTATGTGAGCCGCGCGGTGGATACATCCCCCGCGGCGATTGAAGCCATCCTCACGCAGTCGCGTTCGCACAACCCGGCCAGCGGCATCACCGGCGTGCTGTGCTATGGCGGCGGCATCTTCCTGCAGGCCATCGAGGGCGGCCGCTCGACGGTGAGCGAGCTCTATGGTTCGATCCAGGCGGATGCGCGCCACAAGGATGTGGAGCTCCTGTCGTTCGAGGAGATCTCGGAGCGCCGCTTCGGTGGCTGGACGATGGGGCACGTGAACCTCGCCAAGCTCAATCACTCGATCGTGCTGAAGTATTCGGAACGTCCGGAATTCGATCCGTACTCCACCTCGGGCAAGGTGTCCTTCGCACTGCTCGAGGAACTGATGGCCACGGCCTCGGTCATCGGCCGCGCCTGAACACCTGCCGCCTTCTTCCCCGGTGGAAGAGAGGCGGTACACATGACGCACGGGTACGGCAGGGACCCGCATTCAAGCACATGCAGACAATCACACAACGCCAACTCAACGCATGTCACTGACGGCCTTCGGTTTGATCATCGTCGCGGGGCTGATCCATGCAGGATGGAACATCGCGGCGAAACGCGCGGGCGGCGATTCACGCTTCGCCTTCTTCACCTCGATCCTCAACATGGTGGTCTGGGCGCCCCTCGGGTGGTGGCTGGGCCGTGACGTCGTGCCGCTGTGGGGCGCGAAGGAGTGGGGCATCGTCGCGTTGAGCGGCGTGCTGCACGTCCTGTACTACGTGGTGCTGCTGCGCGGCTACCGCAAGGCCGATCTCACCGTGGTCTATCCACTGGCTCGCGGCACGGGGCCGCTGCTGTCGTCGATGGTGGCGATCACCTTTCTCGGCGAACACCTTTCGGCCCTCGGGGCGCTCGGCATTGCGGGCGTCGTGGGTGGCGTCTTCCTGATCGCAGGCGGTCCCGGGCTGCTGCGCGCGGCGAAAGATCCGGTGGCACGCACGCGTGTCCACAAGGGCATGCTGTACGGGGTGCTGACCGGAGTGTTCATTGCGTCGTACACGGTGGTCGACGGCTATGCGGTCAAGGTCATGCTGCTGTCGCCGATCCTGGTGGACTACATGGGCAACCTGGTGCGCATCGTGCTGCTGTCGCCCGTGGCTTTCCGCAAGCCCGGGGAGTTGATGCCGCTGTGGAAGGCGCAATGGAAATACGCATTGCTTGTCGCGGCAGTGAGCCCGATCGCCTATGTGCTGGTGCTCTATGCCATGCAGCATGCGCCCATGTCCCACGTGGCCCCGGCGCGTGAAGTGTCGATGCTGTTCGCCGCATTGATCGGCGGCCACCTGCTCAAGGAAGGCGACCGCAAGGCGCGCATCTTCGGGGCGGTGTTGATCGCCGCCGGCGTCACGGCGCTGGGACTGGGGTGATGCCCGCGCAGCCGCAACTCGTGGGCTGCGACTTCTCAAGCAGTCCTTCGCGCCGCAAGCCCATCATGCTGGCGCGTGGGGAGTGGGATGCGCAGAACCCGCAGAGCCGGGCGATACGGCTGCTGGCGCTGGAAAGCTTCGAGACCCTGCCAGCCTTCGCGGCCTGGCTCACGCAGGCAGGCGCGTGGGTCGGAGGTTTCGATCTGCCTTTCGGCCTGCCCCGCGAACTGGTGGTCGCGCAGGGGTGGCCGATGCAGTGGCAGCCGTGCATGCGCCACTATGCATCGCTCAGCCGTGCGGAGATTCGAGACCGCTTTGCCGATTTCTGCGCGCACAGGCCCGCGGGCGGCAAGTTCGCGCATCGCGTAACCGATGGGCCCGCAGGCTCCAGCCCCTCGATGAAATGGGTGAATCCTCCGGTCGCTTTCATGATGCATGCGGGCGTGCCCCTGCTGCTCGATGCCGGCGTCCATCTGCCGGGTCTGCATGCGGGGGACTCCGGCCGCGTTGCCCTCGAGGCCTATCCCGGCTGGATTGCGCGGCAACTGGTCGGGCGCAGCAGCTACAAGAGCGATGACCGATCGCGGCAGACCCCCGAGCGCAGTGCGGCGCGGCAGCATCTGGTCGAGGCCATCGAGCGTCCGCTGGCGATGCTGGGCGGCCTGCGCGTGCGCCTCACGCAGCCGCAGCGCGCGCAACTGGTGGAGGATGCACGTGGCGACAGCGTCGATGCGGTGCTGTGCATGCTGGCCGCTGGATGGGCGCATGGGCGCTATCTTGCCGGGGATGCGCTCTACGGCCTGCCGCCCGGAATGGATCCGCTCGAAGGCTGGATCGCGGGCGTTCAGCCCGCCTGCAGTGATACGGTTTGATCCGCGCTGAATTCGATCCGGCCGTGCAACGACTCTGCCAGGCATTGAAGCGCGAAGCGATCGATGGGGGGTGTCTGCAGGGTGCTGGAGATTGCACGCGCAGGTTCCGTAGAAGCCGCAGCGAGGCCTTCGCTGGTATCTCCGGTATCGCCGGATACCTGGAGCCGTGCGCCTTTCACGGTGAGCATCAGGCGCCGGGGCGTGTGTCCCGAGCCTTCGGCAAGGTGGTAGATGCAGGCGAGCAGCATGTACATCAGCGGCTGTGGCCTGACTGGCTCGTCAGACCATGCCGCATGCTCGTCGGGCAGCTCCGCGGGCTCGATGTTGCGCAGCGCGAGAAAGGGGCGGGCAAGCTCCCACACCTCGGAGACCAGCGCGCGCAGGCTCAGCATTTCATCGGCAGGCTTGTCCCAATGACGAAGCCTGCGAAGGCTCTGGCTCAAGTCCGTGATGCCGCTTTCGAGCGACTCCACGCGCTGCGACATGGCATCGCAATCCACCATGGGATCGGTCGTGAGCTCCAGCTTGCGTTTGACGACGGCCAGCCCCATGCGCAGCACGGACACCGATCCCGCCAGTTCGTGCCGCAGTGCGGGCATGGTGCGCGAGAGCACGGCATGCTGGACGCCGGCGGCAATCCATGCGGAGGGGGTGGCTGATTCGGTCATTGTCGTCGTTGGAAATGCGGCGTTGCTGCATGCAACCCCTGTGCGTAGGCATTCTGAGGGATGCATGCGCTGTGCGGCAATAGTTGTCCGACAAGGCCCGGGATTGTCCTACAAGCCGACGGTGAACCGTGCGGGACGGGGAGGCCGCGTCTCAATCGGCCTTGATGTTTTCCTTGCGGATCACGTCGCCGAAATACTGCGCATCGCCCTGAACGCGCTTCATGAAGGTCTGCGGATCCTCGAAATCGGCGTACATCGAGGCCGCCTGCAGCGGTCCCTTCACCGCCTCCGAGGTCATGACCTTCCGGGCCTCCTGCGCCATGCGCGCGACGATGTCGTCGGGAACGTCCTTGGGTGCGAAGAGGCCGAACCAGCTTGAAGCATTGGTGTTGAAGCCCTGTTCCCGGAGCGTGGGCAGATCGGGCAGCAGCGGGTTGCGAATCGGGCTGACCGTTGCCAGTCCCTTGAGCTGGCCCGACTTCACATAGGGAGCGGGAACCGGGTCGTACATCACGTCGATGCGCCCGCCCAGCATGTCGTTGACCGCTTCCACGGCGCCCTTGTAGGGCACGTGCACCACGTCGACACCCGTCTGCTTGTGCAGCAGCACGCCCGTGAGGTGCACGACGGAGCCGACGCCGTTCGAGCCGAACGTGAACTTGCCTGGATTCGCCTTGGCAGCGGCGACGAATTCGCCGTAGTTGCTGAAAGGGGCATCCTTGCGCGCGGACACCAGCCCGTAGGACGAGCTGAGCTTGGCGATCGGGATGAAGCTCTCGCTGGTGTAGCGCAGCTTCTTGAGCCAGGGGGCGATCGTCACCGTGGCCATCGGGGCGACGAGGAAGGTGTAGCCATCCGGCGGTGCCAGTGCGACATACTCCGTGCCCAGCGTGGCGCCCGCGCCGGGTTTGTTCTCCACGATGATGGACTGGCCCAGCCCCTGCGCGATCCCTTGTGCCACGATGCGGGTGATGATGTCCGACGACCCGCCCGGAGGGTAGGGCGTGATGAAGCGGATCGGCTTGTCGGGCCAGTGCTTCGCTCCCTGCGCGAATGCAGCGCGGGAGATGTTCAGAACGAAAAGGGCTGCCGGCAACAGCAGGACATGGCGGCGCTGCAGACTCATGGGAGGCTCCTTATCGCGTGGTCAGGCTGGAAGGCCAGGGGCGGCGGTTTCCGGTCACCGTCCCTTGAACCGGGGCGCGCGCTTTTCCTTGAACGAGGACACGCCTTCCTGGATGTCCTCGCTGTTGGCGATCGCGTCGAGCATGCGGCGCTGCGGGTAGTAAAGCTCGGTGGACGACTTGGGCATCGTGCTGCGCGAGATGGATTTCATCGCCTGCACCACCAGCGGCGCATTGCGCGCGATCCGGCCCGCCAGCTCCATTGCGGCAGCCTTGGCCTGGCCCTTGGGCACCACGCGGTTGACGAGCCCGATTTCGTAGGCACGCTGCGCGGTCATCGGATCGCCGGTCAGCAGCCACTCGAGCCCGGCCTTGTACTGCATGCGCGGCGCAAAGCCCGCCATCACGCCGGCGAAGGCCCCGATCTTGGCCTCGGGGTAGATGAACTGCGCCTGCTCTTCGGCGATCGCCAGATCGGCCAGCATGACGATGGTCGAGCCGGCGCCGACGGCGAACCCGTTCACCGCACAGATGATGGGCTTGTCGGTCGGCACCGAGAGATTGGGCATGGAGTACCAGATGTCGCGCGGCATGTCCTTGAGGTCGGCGCCGGCGGTGAATGCCGCGTCACCCGTCGCGGCCAATACCGCCACGCGTGCATCGTCGTCTTCGGCAAAGCGGCGCCAGGCCTCGTGCAGGCCCTGGACTACGTCGTTGTTGATGGCATTGCGCGCCTCGGGACGGTTGATGGTGATGAGCGCAATGCCGTCATTGGTTTCATAGAGGATGGCGGACATGGTGGATGGGTCTCCTGTGATGGTCGTGAAAATCTGTCGATGCGCCGGTCGGATCAACTCAGAACGGCGCGCGCGTCGGCTGCGGCCACGCGGCCGCCTGCAATGAACAGCGGGTTGATGTCGAGTTCCTGCACGCGGCCGTCCAGGCCGAGCGCGAGCTCGCCCAGCCGGACAATCACGTCGGCGATCACGTCCAGGTCGGCTGGTGCGCGGCCCCGGTAGCCCGTGAGCAGCGGCAGGCTGCGCAGCCGTCGCAGCATGGCGAGCGCGGCCGCATGAGAGATCGGGGCGGGCGCGAGTTGCACGTCCTTCATCAGCTCGACCAGCACGCCGCCGGCGCCCACCATGACGAGCGGACCGAAATCGGGGTCACGCTGGATGCCGAGGATCAGCTCGGTATCGGCACGCCACATTTCGGTGACCAGGTAACCGTCGAGCACCGCTTCCGCATGGGCGGCCGTGATGGCATGTGCAATCTTCGTGCAGGCCTCGCGCACGGCCTGTTCGCCCTGCACTCCAAGCACCACGCCGCCCACGTCGCTCTTGTGGACGATCTGGGGACTGACGGCCTTGATGACGACAGCGCCGCCGATCTCGCCCGCAGCACGCACGGCCTCGTCGGCGCTGCGGGCGAAGCGCCAGTGGGTGGTGGGAATGCCCGCGGCCTCGAGCAGCCGGCGCGCATCGGGTTCGGTGAGAAAGCCCGGGGGCAGGCCCGTCGGCGCATCGATCCGGTGCGCCGCAGCGGATGCGGGTTCCGGCGGCAGGCGGCCGCACAGCGCGGACACGACACGGACCGCGTCATGCGTGCTGTCGAGATAGCCATGTCCTGCATCCCGCAGCTTCTGGCGCGCGAGGTCGCCGAAATTGCCCGCGCCCTGTACGAACAGCAGGGGCTTGCCGCTGCGCTCGCCCACTGAGATGGCCGCCTGTACAACGCGCTCCTGTTGCGGCTGCGTGGTGAGCAGCAGAATTCCCGCATCGACGTGGTCGTCGGCCATCGCGCGATCGAGTGCCAGGCCCACCGAGCCACCATCGACCTGCGGGTCGGGTGCGGCCTGGTGGTTGAGCATGCCGAAGTCGAAAGGCAGCTGGCGATGGGTCTCGGGCAGAACCTCGCGCAGGCGCTCCTGCGTCGCGGGCGCAATCTGCGCAAGGCGCAGTCCAGCGGTGGTGTCCACCTCGTCGGTGAGCAGGGCGCCACCGCCTCCCGAGCCGGAAAAAACCGCCACGCGTCCCGTGGGAGCCGCGCGCTTGCCGCGCTGCAGCAGCTGCGCTCCGTGCAGCAGATCGTAGACGTTGTCGAACAGGTAGACGCCCCAGCGCCTGCACGTTGCCTCGAATGCGGACCAGGCGCCCGCCAGGCTTGCGGTGTGCGATGCGGCGGCCTTGGCACCGGCTTCGCTGCGGCCGGACTTGGCGATGCATACCGGTTTGCCGGCCTCCGCCGCCCTTGCGAGCAGGGCGGTGAAGCGCGGTGCATTCTTCACGCCTTCCATGTACAGGCAGACGACATCGGTGAACGGGTCGTCGATCAGGTATTCGAAGAAGTCGTTGAGGTCGAGATCGGCCTGGTTGCCCACCGAAATGGTGGACGAGAAGCCCGCACCGATATCGACGCCGCGCGAGATCATCGCACCCATCATTGCACCGCTCTGGCTGGCAAGGCCGATGCCGCCCCTGGGCAGTGATTCGATCGATCCCATCACCACGCCGGTGGTGGCGCAGAGGCTGTGCTGCGTGTTCATCAGGCCCATGCAGTTCGGGCCGATCAGGCGCATGCCGCCCGCGCGTGCGATGGCGACCAGCGCTTCCTCCTGCGCACGGCCTGCGGGGCCCGCTTCGGCAAAGCCCGCAGTGATGCACAGCGCGCATTTCACGCCCTTGGCGACGCATTCCTCCACCGTCTTCTTCACATGCGCATGGGGCACCAGCAGGATCGCCAGGTCGACGTCCCCGGGACATTCGAGTACGGACGCATAGGAGGGAACGCCCATCAGTTCCCTCGCCTGGGCGTTCACCGGATACAGCCGGCCATCGAGCCGGTGGCGCAGCATGTAGCTGAGCAGGCGGCCGCCCCATTTGTCGAGGCTCTCGGAGGCACCCACGATGGCGACGCTTTTCGGGTGCAATATTTCCCTGACGGTGGCTGCAGATTTCATGGCGTTCCCAAAAGACTGGCAAGAGGAGACAACGGACAAGAAGCAAGAAAAGAAGCGCGACCGCCGTTTCGTCGGAGCGATGCGATGCGACGCGGCGGGGCGACCTCAGTTTTCCTTGATGCCCATGGCGGGCAGCAGCTCTGCGTAGAGCCGGCGGTCGGCATCGATGTTCTGGACGAATTCCTGCGGCGCCTGCCATGCGGCCGTGGAGTTGGCGCGCGCCAGGGCGTCCTGCACGTCGCGCTGCTCCAGCACTTTCTGCAGCGATTGCGCGAGCCGGTCCATGATGGGCCGGGGCGTGCCCTTGGGCGCGAGCAGTCCCCAGCCGGCACCCTTGGTCGACTTGATGCGAAAGCCTGCCTCCAGCACGGTAGGTACGTCGGGCAGCTCCACATGGCGGCGCTTGTAGAACACTGCAAGGGGCTGGACCTTGTCCGCCTTCACCATGGGCGTGACCGCTCCGTCGATGATGAAGTCGATCTCGCCCGCGAGCAGTCCATTGACCGCGGCCGCCGAGCCGCGATAGGGCACATGCTGCACCTGGATGCTCGTATCGCGCGCCAGCGTCATGCCATAGAGGTGTCCCTGCGAGGCTTCGCCCGCGGAACCGAACGAGAGCGGGTTGGACTGCTGGCGCGCATGGTCGACGAACTGCTGTAACGTCGTCACGGGCAGTGTCTTGCGCGCGGCCATCACCGCGATGTAGTCGGCGATGCCGCCGGCCGATTCGAAGCTCTGCAGGCTGTAGCTGAGCTTGCGCAGATTGGGCAGCACCGTGAAGCTGGAGGCGGCGGCGAGCAGGAGCGTGTTGCCATCGGGTGCCGCGCCCGCCACATGCTCCGTTCCGATCTGCGTGGTGGCGCCGGGCCGGTTGTCCACGAAGATGTTGGCGTGCAGGTCCTTGCTCAGGCGGTCGGCGATGAGCCGCCCGAGGATGTCGGACGAGCCGCCCGGGGGGAACGGCACGACCAGCCGTATCGGCGACGCCGGCCAGGGGGACTCGGCACGCGTGGCGAAGGGAGCAAGTATCAGTGCTGGCGCCGCAAGTGCCAGCAACCTCGAACGCTGTGGCTGCTTCACGTTGTCTCCGTTTCCTTTTTGCTCAGGAATGGAGACATCGTAGAACCAAAAGGTCTATTTCGTAAACCAGTGTTCCAATATTTGGAAATATTCTTATCTGAATTCCATTTCAGGCAGGGGCTTCCCTGAAGCCGTCACGGAGTGCGGAGAACCTCGGCGCACCTCAGCGAATCAGGGCCTGATAGGCCGCACGCGTTTCCGGCGAGACCGACTGCACCAGTTGATCGTGCGGGGTCTTGTTGCGCGCCAGCATGCGCGCCGACGCCACCGACCTGGATTTGCAATACCAATGGCAGGTGTGCTGCATCAGCAGGATTTCGGCGGTCATCATGAAGGCCCTGTCGCGAGGCGTGCGGCCCGCCTCGTTGCGCACCACGCGCTCGAACCCCTGCGCATGGATCTGCAGCGCCTTGCGCATGTCGAAGGTGCTGGCGGGCACGATCTGCGTGGCAAAGGGCAGGCTCACCGGCCATTTGCTGACGCGCGCCATGGGCTCGCTCACCTTCTGGAACGAGGTGGCAAAGCGCCCGAACTGGCCGACGAGCGACTGCTCGCTGTCGCCGAGCAGCGCGAGCACCTGCAGCCTGCGCTCGTCCTCCTTCTCGCCCATGGCGCGCAGGTAGCCCTGCGTGAGCGACTCGATGTGCTTTTCGATCTGGAAAGGCTGCAGATGCTCGGCGAGCACCGCGATGCGCTGGCGCTGCTGCTTGGCGTTGACGAAATAGGAGGCCGTTGCTGCGAGCAGCACCAGAAGAATCGGATCCATGGATATGCGTTCGGGTGAAGTGTTTGCCCGCCGCGGAAACCAAAGCGGGGGCAGGACCTCTATTGTGCGACGGCTTCTCCCGCCGCTGCGGGCGCTTCGGTGCAGAATGCAAGGGTCATTCGCCCGCGTCCGCACATCATGCCCACTCTCCAGACACTGCTCACCTTCTTTGGCGTCGCCGTCCTTCTCGGCCTGAGCCCGGGGCCGGACAATCTCTTCGTGCTGCTGCAGTCGGCGCAGCGCGGCTGGCGCATGGGCATTGCGGTGGTGGTGGGGCTGTGCATCGGCATCATCGGCCACACGACGGCCGTTGCCCTGGGGCTGGCCGCCGTCTTTGCCGCATCCGAGATCGCGTTCGACGTGCTCAAGTGGTGCGGCGCGGCATATCTGATCTACCTGGCATGGGGTGCATGGCGCGCACCGGTCGGTGTGAAGCATGAGGAAGCGGTGGGTTCGCCTTCGTCCGAGCCCCGCGCCTCGGCATCCGATGTCATGCGCATGGTGCTGCGCGGCGTGGTGATGAACCTCACCAACCCCAAGGTGCTGATCTTCTTCCTGGCCTTCCTGCCTCAGTTCGCCAATCCCTCCCTGGGGCCGGTGGCGCCGCAAATCTTCGTGTTCGGCGCGGTGTTCATCGTGGCGACGTTCCTGGTGTTCGGCTCGATCGCGATCTTCTCCGGCGTGTTCGGCAACCTGCTGCTGCGCTCCGCCAGGGGGCAGAGGTGGCTCAACAGGATCACCGCCATCGTGTTCGTGGGACTGGCGGTGAAGCTGGCGACCTCGCAGCGCTGAGCTGAGATTCCGGAGCTCCTACCGCTGCGCAGGTTCGGGCCACGGGTGCTGCCCGCCGCGCATCTGCTCGAATGCGCGGGACGCCTTGAGCACGCCCAGGTCATCGAAGCGTGCGCCTGCGATCTGCAGGCCGATCGGCAGCCCGGCCTCCGTGTAGCCGCAGTTGATGGAGGATGCGGGTTGCTCCGACATGTTGAACGGCACTGTGAAGCCGATGTGTTCCAGGGGCCGCAGCGGATCGTTGGTGGGCGAGGCGTCTTCCGCCCTGAAGGCCACATGTGGAGCCACGGGTGAGATCACATAGTCGAACGCACTGCAGGCCTTCACCGTGACCACGCGCGTGACGTGGAACTGCTGGCTGGCGTTGAACACATGTGCGCCGGTGAAGGAGGCTGCGCTCTCTGCCCATTCGCGGATGTAGGGCAACACCTTCGCCAGGCGCTCGGCCGACAGCAGGCGCATGTCGGCCAGCGAGCGCATGCGCCAGAAGTGGTCCATGCCCTCCAGCATCGCGGGTGTCATGAACGGCTTCATCGGGATGATCTGTGCGCCCGCCGCCTCGATGAGCCGCGCGGCGTGCTCGATGGCGGCCCTCACTTCGGCATCCAGCGGCAGGCCGCAGCCCGCGTCGAGCAGCAGGCCGATGCGCTTGCCCTTGAAGAACTCCGGCGTGGCATCGGCCGCCTCGTGCCAGGCGATGTCCTGGAATGGCAGGTTCATGCTGTCGCGGGTGTCCGGCTGCGACAGCACCTGCATGGCGAGCGCCGCATCGGTCACCGTGCGCGTCATGGGGCCCGCGGCACGCCCGGTGTAGGGCGGATCGATGGGAATCCGTCCCAGGCTGGGCTTGAGGCCGAAGATGCCGCACCAGCTTGCGGGTAGGCGGATCGAGCCGCCGATATCGGTGCCCAGGTGCAGCGGTCCGTACCCCGCGGCGGCGGCGGCGCCCGCACCGGCGCTTGATCCTCCGGGGCCCTTGTCCGTGTCCCAGGGGTTGCGCGCCAGCGCATGAAAGCTCGACAGTCCCGACGACAGCATGCCGTAGTCGGGCATGGTGGTCTTCGCGAAGATCACGGCACCGGTTTCGCGCATGCGGGCGGCGGGCGGGGCATCCGCGCTGGCGGGGTAGAGCTCGACCGCGGCCGTGCCGAGCGGTGTCGGATCGCCCTGGGTGGCAATGTTGTCCTTGATGGTGACCGGCACGCCGTCGAGCAGGCCCTGCGGTGCGTTGCGCATCCACCGTGCCTCGCTGGCCCGGGCCTGCGCGAGCGCGGCCTCCGGACGCAGGAGATAGGTGGCGTGCAGTTGCGGCTCCCATTGCTGAACGCGCTCGAGCACGGCGCGCGTGACATCCACCGGCGAGAGCCGGCGCGTGCGGAAGGCCTCCAGCATGTCGCTGGCACTGAGGTCATGGAGAAGCGAGGCGGTTGTCGTCATGTCGGGCAAGGTCAGGCTGAAGGGGTTACCGAACTGGCTGCGGAATGCGATGGCGCGATGGCAGGGCGGGTCAGGACCAGGACATGGTGCTCAGGTCGTTCACGAACACGGGCATGTCCTTCCACAGGCCGCGCAGGTTCTTGTTGGCCACGCTCACCCATTGCGGCTGGTACAGGTAGACACCCGGCACCTCGTCGGCCAGCATGCGCTGTGCGTCGCCCAGCAGGCGTGCCCGGTCGGCGGGGCGCTCTGCGGTCTTGATCTTCTCGTAGAGCGCGTTGAACTTCTCCGACTGGTAGGCCCAGTAGTAGTCGGGCTTGGTGTAGTTGTTCAGGTCGAACGGCTCCACATGCGAGATGATGGACAGGTCGTAGTTCCGGTTGCCGTACGTGCCCGACAGCCACTGCGCCCATTCCACGTTCTGCGTCTTCACCTTGATGCCGATCTTGGCGAGCTCTGCGGTGATGATCTCTCCGCCTTGGCGTGCATAGGGCGTGGGCGGCAGCGTCATGGTGAGCTCAAGCGGTGTCTTCACGCCGGCCTCGGCCATCAGCTTCTTGGCCTTTTCCAGGTCGTAGGGATTCACTCCCGTGGTGTCGACATAGCCGAAAGCGCCCGGCACGTAATAGCTGCCGATGGGCACGCCCAGTCCGTCGGCGGCACCCTGGATCACCGCCTTGCGGTCGATGGCGGCGGCGATCGCACGGCGCACGCGCACATCGTCGAGCGGCTTGCGCGAATTGTTGATGGCCAGGATGGTCTTGGCACGCGAGCCGCTGATGACCACCTGAAAGCGTGGGTTGGCCTTGAACTGGGCCACGCTGCGCGGCGTGATGCGGGCGAACACGTCGATGTCGCCCGCCAGCAGCGAAGCGACCTGCGCGGCCGGATCGGGGATGAAGCGGAACACCGCGCGCCGGATCTTGATCTTGGCTGCCTGGCGATAGGCCGGCCAGGCGCTCAGCGTGATCGACGAGCCGCGGGCCCAGGCATCGAGCTTGTATGGACCGGTGCCCACGGGCTTGGTGGCATTGGTCGCCGCGCTCTTGGGCTCGACGATGATGGCCGTGGCCTGGCCCAGCATGAAGAGCAGGTCGGGGTCGATCTCGCTGTTGATCACGACGACCGTGCTGTCATCGATGACCTTGGTGCTGAGGCTGGCGAAGGTGCGCTTGTCCTTGTTGGTGCTCTTGTCTCCACCCGCGCGGTCGAACGAGTACTTCACGGCGGCGGCGTTGAAGGGCTCGCCGTTCTGGAACGTCACGCCCTTGCGCAGCTTGAAGGTGTAGGTGCGCAGGTCGGGTGAAACCTCCCAGCTTTCGGCCAGCAGCGGAGACACGCTGCCGTCCGGATTGATCTTGGTGAGCGTCTCGTAGATGTTGTAGAGCGTGATCTCGGCGATGGAGGAGGCGGCGCCTGCCGTGGGGTCGAGCCCCGGGGGTTCGAGCACCAGCGCCAGCGTGAGGCTGTCTTTCCTGGCCTGTGCCAGCGCGGAGAACGGCGTGGCGAGGGGGAGGGCGGACAGCGCGCCGGTGGCCAGAATGCAGCGACGGTTGAGCATATGGGGGGTCTCCTGAGGGTTGCATGCAGGCCGCACCCGTGCGGAGCACGGCCTGATTTCAGCACGTGTTTTACTACAGAGTACGGCTTTGCGTGCGAAGCCCGCGGCGCACGAATCAGGAAGATGCCTGCAGCCTGCGCGCTGCGCGCCGTGCGCGTGCTCCGCCGGGGGCGATCTGCGGCACGGCAGCGATCAGCGCACGCGTATAGGGATGCTCCGCGTGGGCGAACAGCCGGGCCGGCGTGCCGCGTTCGACGATCCGGCCCTGGTGCATGACCACGACCTCATTGCACAGGTGGCTGACCACCGCGAGGTCGTGGCTGATGAGCAGATACGAAAGTCCCTGCTCGCGCTGCAGGTCCTGCATCAGGTTGAGTACCTGGGCCTGGACCGAGACATCGAGCGCGCTGACGGGCTCGTCCGCCACGATCAGGCGAGGCCGGGTGATCAGAGCCCGTGCGATGGCAATGCGCTGGCGCTGGCCGCCCGAGAATTCGTGCGGATACTTCTGGGCATCGCCTGCGCGCAGGCCCACCTGGCCGAGCACTTCGGCCACGCGCTCGCGCTGCAGGTCGCGCGCGGCATGCTGCAGTGCCTGCATCGGCTCCGAGACGATGCGCTCGATCGTCTGCCTCGGGTCGAGCGAGCCGTAGGGATCCTGGAACACCATCTGGAAGTCGCGGCGCGCGGCGCGCAGGGCACTGGGATCCATGCGGTGCAGGTCGCGGCCATCCAACTCCACGCTGCCCGCTGTCGGCGCATCCAGCGCCATGACGATGCGTGCGAGGGTGGACTTGCCCGAGCCCGATTCGCCGACGATGCCCACGCTCTGCCCGCTGTTCAGGGACAGGCTCACGCCGCGCAGGGCATGCACCTGCTCGCGCGGGCCGAAAAGGCGGCTGCGCGGCAGATCGTAGGTGCGTTCCAGATCGGTGATGCGCAGCAGCGGCGCTGCGCTCGCGGCATGCGTTGCATGCGTGGCGTTCATGTCATTCATGCGCCGGCTCCACTCATGGCCTCATCGCGCAGGCAGCGCACGACGTGCCCGGGCTGCGGCTGCACATCGGGCGGGCTGCTTGTCCAGCAGGCATCCGCCGTGAAGCTGCAGCGTCCCGCGAAGGGGCATCCCGTAGGCAGGTCCGAGAGTTCGGGCACGGTGCCGGCGATCGTGCTCAGGCGAATCTTCTGCGGCGCGTCGGCCGATGCCATGCGCGGACGCGCCGCGAGCAGGCCGCGGGTGTAGGGATGGGCCATGTGCTCGAAGACCTGTCCGGTGCTGCCGCTCTCCACCACGGTGCCGCCGTACATCACGAGCATGCGGTCCACGTTCTGCGAGATCACCCCCAGATCGTGCGAGATCAGAATCAGCGACATGCGGTGCTCGTCGACCAAGTCAGCGATGAGGTCGAGGATCTGCTGCTGCACCGTGACATCGAGCGCCGTGGTCGGCTCGTCCGCGATCAGCAGGTCGGGCTTGCAGGCGAGCGCCATCGCGATGGTGATGCGCTGGCGCTGGCCGCCGGAGAACTGGTGGGGATAGGCATCGATGCGTTGCGCGGGCTGGGGAATGCCCACGCGATCAAGCAGGTCGAGCGCCGCGGCCCGGGCCTGGCGGGCGGAGAGGCCGCGGTGCAGCCGCAGGGGCTCGGCCACCTGTGCGCCGATGGTGTGCACCGGGTTGAGCGCCGTCATCGGCTCCTGGAAGATCATGCCGATGCGCTGCCCGCGAATCCGGCACATCCTGGGCTCGGGAAGCGCAAGCAGGTCGTCTCCCGCGAACGTCACGCGGCCCTGGGTGGCGGCGCCCTGGGGCAGCAGGCCCATGAGCGCCATGGCCGTCAGCGATTTGCCACTGCCCGATTCGCCGATGAGGCCGATCGTCTCGCCGCGTGCAAGCTGGAAGTTCACATTGCGCACCGCCTGCGCAAGCCCCCGATGGGTGCGCAGCGTGATGCCGAGCCCAGAGACGTCGAGCAGGGGTGGTTCGCGGGTCGGTGCGTTGTCTTCGTTCATCGCGATACCTCGCTCAGCGTTGGCGTGCCAGCCGTGGATCGAGCACGTCGCGCAGACCGTCGCCGAGCAGGTTCAGGCCCAGCACCGCCAGAGCAATCGCCACGCCCGGCCACACCGACAGCAGGGGGGACTGGAACATCAGCGTCTGCGCCTCGGCCAGCATGCGGCCCCAGGACGGCTCGGGCGCCTGCGTTCCCAGGCCCAGATAGGACAGAGCGGCCTCGGCCAGGATCGCCAGCGCGAACTGGATCGTGGCCTGCACGATGAGTGCGGGCAGGATGTTGGGCAGCACATGCTCGAGCGTGATGCGCATGGGGCCCTTGCCGCAGGCCCGCGCGGCAAGGATGTAGTCGCGCGACCAGATCTGCCTGGCCGAGGCCCGTGTGACGCGGGCGAAAGTGGGAATGTAGAAGATGCCGATCGCGATGATGGCGTTGCGGATGCTCGCGCCATAGACGGCGGTGAGCATGATGGCGAGCAGCAGCGCGGGGAACGCAAAGGTGAAGTCGGCGATGCGCATCACGAGCTCTTCCACCCAGCCCCTGCGCGCGGCGGCGAGCAGGCCCAGGGCGCCGCCGATGAGGAGACCGATCCCCACCGCGATCACGCCGACCGTGATGGAGCTGCGCGCACCTACCAGCAGCAGCGTGAGCACGTCGCGGCCATAGGCATCCGTGCCGAGCCAATGCGCTGCGCTGGCAGGCTGAAGTGCCGAGTCCATCTCGACGGTATAGGCGGAATAGGGCGTCCAGGCGAAGGACAGCGCGGCCATGGCGAGCAGCAGCAGGGTGAGCACGCCCCCCAGCACGAAGCTGTGGTTGCGCAGCGCGCGCTGCCAGAAGCCCGGTGCGGAGGGCAATGCAGGGTTCGATGTGCGCGGGTGCATCAGAGCTCGCCTGCCTTCACGCGCGGATCGATGACGGCATACAGCACGTCCACGACGAAGTTCACCACCACCACCATGGCCGCGAGCAGCAGCACGCAGTTGCGCACGACGATCAGGTCGCGATTGGCGATCGACTGGAAGATCAGGCGACCGAGGCCCGGCAGGTAGAACACGTTTTCCACCACGATCGTGCCGGCCAGCAGGTTGGCGAACTGCAGGCCCATCACGGTGACGACGGGGATCATCGCGTTGCGCAGCACATGGCGCCAGAGCGCCGCCCGCTCGGTGAGTCCCTTGGCACGTGCCGTGCGCACGAAATCCTCGCGCGATACATCGAGCACCGCCGAGCGCGTGATGCGCGCGAGGATCGCGGCCTGAACCACCGCGAGGGAAATTGCGGGGAGCAGCAGCGCCTGAAGTGCCGGCAGCAGGCCGCCGCCGTCGTCCGCGCTCCAGCCGGGAAAGCCGCCCGCGGAGAACCATTGCAGCTTCACGGAGAAAACGAGGATCAGCAGGATGGCGAACCAGAAGTTCGGTATGGCAATGCCGATCTGCGCCAATCCCATGACGCCGACGTCGCCCAGCCGGTTGTGGCGCGATGCGGCGTAGATGCCGGCGGCCAGCGCGATCAGTGTGGTGAACAGCATGGCCATGATGGCCAGTGGAATGGTGAGCGCCAGGCGCTCGAAGATCAGCTCGCCCACGGGCGAACCATAGGCATAGCTCGTGCCCATGTCGCCACGGACCAATCCACCGATCCAGTGGAGATAGCGCGAGAGTGCGGGTTGGTCGAGCCCGAGCTGCTGGGTGAGCTCCACCACGGCTTCCGGGGAGGCATCCGGCCCGAGCAGCACCTGGGCGGCGTTGCCGGGAAGAATCTCCAGCACCAGGAACACCACGGCCGACGCCGCAAGCAGCGTCGTCAGCAGCGTCAACAGGCGCTTGATGAGAAAGATGGCCATGGGATGCGAGCATAGCGGCAAAAACCGCAAACCGCTTCCGGCCATGTGTGCGGATTTCGCATGATGGACGCGGGCGTTGGATAATCCTCCCATGCCAACGCATCGTTACCGGCCTTTGGTCCCACCTTTTTCCTTGCCCTCACAGGGTGATGGAGCTGCGCCATGGCTTTGATGATCACCGACGAATGCATCAATTGCGATGTCTGCGAGCCGGAGTGCCCCAACAACGCCATCTACATGGGCGAGGAGCACTATGACATCCACCATGACAAGTGCACCGAGTGCGTGGGGCACTTCGATGAGCCGCAATGCGTGGCGATCTGCCCCGTGGCCTGCATTCCCACCCATCCCGAGCACGTCGAGACGCGCGAGACGCTGATGCAGAAATACCTGCGGCTGCAGGCAGCCTGAGGTTTTTCCCTCTGCTCCTTGGGAGCAGGCATCCGGACAGGCCGGCCCTTTTCCTTTTCCGGCTCTTTCCCTGCTTCTATTCCTGCTCTTTCTTCGCGCCGGAGGCTCCGGCTGCTCCTTCGGGCTTTGGAGGCTTGGGCCTTGGGGGCTTGTTGGTGTGCACCTGCATGGTCGCCTTCTCCATGTCGCCCTCGACCATCACCGGCCAGGATTTGAGCGAGTGGAAAATGCTGTCGTCGATGAGCTTGCGTTGATCGGGCGAGGGTTTTTTCAGCACCCAGTTCACCACTTCCGATTTCACGCCTGGATGCCCGATGCCGATGCGCAGGCGCCAGTAGTCCGATGAGCCCAGTTGCGCATGGATGTCGCGCAGGCCGTTGTGGCCCGCGTGGCTGCCGCCGCGCTTGAGCTTGACCTGTCCCGGGGGAATGTCGAGCTCGTCATGCGCCACGAGCACTTCGTGTGGCGCGATCTTGAAGAAGCGGGCAAGTGCGCCTACGGACTTGCCCGAGGCATTCATGAAGGTCTGGGGTTCGAGCAGCCAGATCGTGTTGCCGCCCACATTCGCGCGTGCCATCAGGCCGAAGTAGCTGCGCTCGGGCATGAGCGAGACTTTCAGGTCGCGCGCCAGTTCGTCGATCCACCAGAATCCGGCGTTGTGTCGTGTGGCTTCGTACTCGGGGCCGGGATTGCCCAGGCCAACAAACAGTTTGATCATGAGGGGGCATTATCGGGGAAGGTCGGCAGGAACATGGCCGCATGCATCGACGCGCCAGGCGCATGCAGCCGCGATGTTCGTTCCAGAAAGCAAAACGGCCCACCGAAGTGGGCCGCAAGGCTCAGGCAGGACTCAAGAATTACTTCTTGCCTGCAGGCTTCTTCTCTTCAGCAGCTGCTTCGGCTGGAGCGGCTTCTTCCACGGCAGGAGCCGTGATGGACAGCAGGGCAGGGTTGTTCTTGCCGCCGCGCACAACGATGGACACGCCCTTCGGCAGCTTCACATCGTTCACGTGCAGAGGAGCACCCTTGGTCAGGCCGCTCAGGTCCACTTCGATGAACTCGGGCAGGTCGGAAGGCATGCAGGTCACGTCCAGCTCATTCAGCAGGGTCGTCACTTGGCACTTGTCAACCTTCACGGCGGGAGACTCTTCCATGCCCTTGAAGTGCAGTGGCACCTTCATGTGCAGCTTGGTCTTGGCGTCAACGCGCTGGAAGTCCACGTGCAGAACCAGTTGCTTGAACGGGTGGAATTGCACGTCACGCAGCAGAACCTTGGCTTCCTTGCCGTTCAGATCCATGTCCAGCACGGATGCGTGGAAGGCTTCCTTCTTCAGGGCGTGCCACAGGTTGTTGTGATCGAGTTCGATCAGTTGGGGCTCGCCCTCACCGCCATAGACGATGCCGGGTGTACGGCCGGTAATACGCAGACGGCGGCTCGCACCCGTACCTTGCTTTGCGCGCTCAAAAGCGACGAATTTCATAATCAACTCCTGGATGGATCGGCCGCGACCAGCCTGATCCGTTTACAAAAGGCCGGCTTTCCCGGCCACTCACTTGTGCCATCCGCTTGCGGACAACACACAAGCCTCCCGAGGGAGGCTTGCTGGTTCTTCGATGTGCCGCAACCCTTGTGGGCTGCCGCCGCATCAGAAATTGTTGTTCTGATCCGAGAACAGGCTCATCACCGATTCGCCCGTGTTGATGCGCTGGATGGTCTCGGCGATCAACGGTGCCACGGACAGCTGGCGGATCTTGCTGCATGCCTTGGCGTTGTCGCTCAGCGGAATGGTGTTGGTCACAACCACTTCGTCGAGGGCCGTACCCTTGGAGATGCGCTCGATGGCAGGACCCGAGAAGATCGGGTGCGTGCAATAGGCATACACGTTCTTGGCGCCGCGCTCCTTGAGCACTTCGGCGGCCTTCACCAGCGTGCCGGCCGTGTCGATCATGTCGTCCATGATGACGCAGTTGCGGCCGTCGATGTCGCCGATCACATGCATCACTTCGGACACGTTCGCCTTGGGGCGACGCTTGTCGATGATGGCAAGGTCGGTTCCGAGCTGCTTGGCGAGGGCGCGGGCACGCACCACACCACCCACGTCAGGGCTCACGACGATCAGGTTTTCGTACTTCTTCTGGTTCAGGTCGCCCAGCAACACCGGAGAGGCGTAGATGTTGTCGACGGGAATATCGAAGAAGCCCTGGATCTGGTCCGCGTGCAGGTCCATGGTCAGGACGCGGTTCACGCCGACGGTCTGCAGCAGGTTGGCAACGACCTTCGCGGAGATCGGCACACGCGACGAGCGCGGGCGGCGATCCTGGCGGGCATAGCCGAAATAGGGAATGACGGCGCTGATGCGATCTGCGGAGGCACGCTTGAGGGCGTCCACCATGATCAGCAGTTCCATCAGGTTTTCGTTGGTGGGGGCGCAGGTCGATTGAACGACGAAAACGTCTCGGGCACGGACGTTCTGCTTGATTTCCACGGTGACTTCACCGTCGGAGAAACGACCCACATCCATTGCACCGAGGTTGGTGCCGAGGTGCTTGACGATTTCAGCTGCAAGACCAGGATTGGCGTTGCCGGTGAAAACCATGAAGTCTGGGTTATTGGCGTGCATGAGCTGCTCAGCAGTCTGACTTAAATCCCGTCGGGACAATTATTTGGCAGGGGAAGAAGGATTCGAACCTTCGCATGCCGGAATCAAAATCCGGTGCCTTAACCAGCTTGGCGACTCCCCTACACAGGCCGACTGCCGAAAGCAATCAGCCTCAAACCTTGTCTGACGCCCACCCTGTCAGGGGATGAACCGTCAGTTGGCTGCATACCTTGATTTTCCATTCGCTTGGCGCGTCAGTCAAATCAACTGCATTCAGCATTTGTGCAAACACCGCACTTCCTGAGCCTGTCATTCTAGCATGCATTTCCTTCGATTTCAAAAAGTCAGTGACTTTTTTTATCTCCGGGCAGAGTGCCTGAGCGACTGGCTGCAGATCATTTCTTCCAAAGTATCTTCCGAAACCGTTGGGTGCCGCAGCAAAGTCTTCGATTGTAGCATGCTTTGAATCACGTTTAAGGGAAGGACTTGAAAAAATTTCTTTCGTATCCAACCCGGCTTCGGGCTTCACGACGACCAACTGGGTTGGTGGTGGCAGTTGCTGCGAATCGAGTGGGTGAATTATGTCACCGATTCCGCTCACGAAAGCCGTTTTGCCCAATAAAAAAAACGGAATATCTGCGCCAAGTTTCAGGCCGATGGGCAAAAGTTGTGATAGCGGAAGATTCAATCCCCACAGGCGATTGAGGGCCAGAAGCGTGCTGGCTGCATCCGAGGAGCCGCCACCCATGCCGGCCTGGGCAGGCACTCTCTTGACGATGCCGATATGCGCACCGAGCGGGCACCCGCTCGCCTCTTTCAACGCACGGGCGGCACGGGTGCAAAGGTCGTCGGGGGGGAGGGGTGACGACAGATCCTCGCGCGTGATCAGTCCATCGCTGCGTTTGTCGAAATGCAGCGTGTCGTGCCAGTCGATCATCGTGAAGACGGATTCGAGCAGGTGGTAGCCATCCTCACGGCGACCGGTAATGTGCAGGAAGAGGTTGAGCTTGGCGGGAGCCGGCACGTCGTAGAGGGCCTGCATGACTGACTGATGCCTCGAGTGGTTGATCCGGTGGAAGAGTGGGGGGGGGGGACGAGCGGCGCGGCGCGAGCCGCTTCAGCGGTTCAGGACGATGCGCAGCACGGCTCCTGGCAACGGCGAGAAACGGGTGGCGACGATGCGGCCGGAGTCGATGCGGCTCAGGTCCGCTTCCCAGCCGGTGACTTTCACGTCGACGCCCTTGAGCCAGCCGAAGAGTGCCTGGATCGGCAGGTCATTGCCCGTCAGCTGAACAACGAGGGCACTCAGGGAGTCCGATTCCAGCTGCTGGTCGGGCGAATCGAGCGAGGCGACGCCAGGCGACCAGCGCAGCGTGGCCATGACATTGCCAAGCGGGTTGTACAGCGTGAGCGACCCTCGGTCGGCATTGCCTGACAGGTCGAAACCCGCGCTGAAGGATTTGTCCGTTCCCTCGTCGACCTGGAGTCCGAGCCGGCCGCTCCAGGAATCCTCGCCGCTCATGGCGTGCTCGCGCAGCGGGGGCTGGGCGCAGGCGGCAAGCAGCACCGCGGGGCCCAGCAGCAGCACGCGTCGGCGCAGAGGGCCGCGGGGCGCGACCGCCACGCGGGATCCCGTCACTGCGGGGCTCCCGGAGTGGCGCCCAGGCGCTTCAGGGTGTCCTTCAGCGTCTGGTTGCCGGGTTCGCTGCGCAGGCCCTGCTGCCAGACGGCCATGGCCTTGTTGCGGTCGCCCGCGCTCCAGAGCACCTCTCCGTAGTGAGCTGCGATTTCGGCGTCCTGTTGCTTGGCGAAGATCTTCTCGAAGATCTTGAGTGCTTCCTGCGTGTTGCCGAGGCGGAATTCCACCCACGCCTTGCTGTCGAGGATGAATGGATCCTCGGGCGCATGTACGAGCGCGGCATCGATATGTCCGCGTGCCTCCTCGAGGTTCACCCCGCGGTCGGCCATCGAATAGCCGAGCGCGTTGCTGGCGTGGTAGTAGTCGGGCTGGCGGCGGATGATCGTGCGCAGCAGACGTTCCATGTCTTCGGGGCGGCCGGCCTTCTCGGCCAGCATGGCCTGTTCATAGAGCAGGTCGTTGTCCAGGGGGGTGAGCTCGATGGCCTGACCCAGGACCTTGGAGGCCTCGTCGTACTGTTTGGCTTCCTTCAGGAGTTGTGCGTCCGCCAGCAGCTTGCGCTGCATCTCGTCCGTGTTGGCGGCGGGCAGACCCTGGATCAGCGCGCGGGCCTTGGCCAGCTCACCCTGCCTGGCCAGCAGCGAGGCCTGTTGCACGTTGACGGAGAAGTCACCGGGCGAGACCTTGTCGGCCTTGGCGAGCCAACCCTGGGCCGCTGGATAGTCGGCGCGGTCGGTGGCGATCTGCGCCTCCATGAGGTAGGCACGCGAGAGGGCCTTGGCAACCGTCGGGTTGCCGGCATTGGGCTCGGACAGCGTCATGAACTGGCGCAGGGCCACGTCGGCCTGCTCCGGGCGCTTGGCCTGAAGGTTGAGCGACGCGAGCACCAGCCACGCGTCCGCCAGTTCGGGATTGGACTTCGTGAGCTGTTCCAACTGCTCGCGAGCCTCGTCGTTGCGGCGCTCCTGCAGGAGATAGCGTGCATAGCTCATGCGCACTTCCGGATGAGGTTTGCCGGACAGGTACGTTCCGAGCAAGCGGTCGGCACCGGAAACCCCGGCATCGACAAGCTGCAGCGAGAGCATGCCGGCGCCTTCGTCCGCCGGGTCGAGCGCAATGGCGTTCCGAGCGGCTTCCAGTGCACCTGCGGCGTTGTCGGCTGCCAATCGCATGCGGCCGATCGTGGTCCATGCCGTGGGGCCGGTGGCGGGGTTCCTGAGTTCGTCCGACGAGGCTTCCTCGACGACCTTGGCGGCCAGCGTCTTGTCGCTCACGCGGCCATAGATCTGCGGAAGCGCCTTGAGTGTGATGAGCTTCACCCGCTGCGGCGAGGCTGCGAGTTCCTGCTTGAGCAGTCCGGCCGTTTCGTCAACCTGATTGAGTACCACCAGGATCTGCAGCAGATAGCGGTTGGCGTCGCGTGATTGCGGAAAGCTGTCCTTCCATGCGCGGGCGGAAATCAAGGCACTTTCGGCGGAGCGGGACTGCAGCGCGATCTGCGTGGCACGCTGATAAAGCTGTTCCTGGCCGCTGCGGCGCGCAGCGTCGAGCATCAGCGCATAGCCGGAGGCGGGATCTCCCTGGCCGGTGGTGAGCTCGCCCACGAGAATTTCGTAGAACAGTTCGGCATCGACAGCTGCCTTTTCATCGCTGACGTCCTCTTTCTCCGCGGGAAGCGCGGCGGCCGATTCGGGCTCGGCGGGAGCGGGCGACTGCGCCCATGCAGCATGGACTTGCAGGGCCAGCACGGCGGCCAGGGCAACTGCACGAAAACGATGAGTTTGCATCATCGGGCCATAATAATCCATGCGCACGCGTTGCCAGGTCATGAACACGCTCTAAAAGGAAAGTGATTGCGGATATGCCGGAGTTGCCAGAAGTCGAGGTCACGCGGCGCAGCTTTGCTGAGCAGATCGCTGGAGCGCGGATAAGTTCTGTTTTCCTGGGCAAGCCGCTGCGCTGGCCCCTGGGCGTGGATCCGCAGGAGCTGGTGGGCCGCCAGGTCCTGCAGGTGCGCCGCCGCGGGAAGTATCTGCTCGTCGACCTGGATCGCGGCATGCTGATGCTGCACCTGGGCATGTCGGGCAGCCTGCGGTTCGCGGCGGAGTTGCCTTTGCCGGGTGTGCATGATCACTTTCAACTGACGACGGACAAGGGGCTGCTCCGGCTGCACGACCCCAGGCGTTTTGGTGCCGTTCTGGCGGTGTCGGGCGATGATGACCCGCTGGCGGTCAAGCTGCTTGCCAGGCTGGGCCCGGAGCCGCTCGAGGATGATTTTGATTTCGAGCCTTTCGCGCGCGGCCTCAAGGCGAGCCGGCTGGCGATCAAGCCGCTGCTGCTGAGCGGCAAGGTCGTGGTGGGCGTGGGCAACATCTATGCGTCGGAAGTGCTGTTCCTCGCCGGCATCCGACCGACGACAGTGGCCGGCCGGATCGGACGCGAGCGGGCCCTGCGCCTGCACGCGGCGATCCGCCAGATACTGGCACGTGCCGTCGAGACGGGCGGCAGCACGCTCAAGGATTTCTCGGCCGCGGATGGCAATGCCGGGCACTTCCAGCTCGAAGCCAATGTCTATGCCCGCGAGGGGCTGCCGTGCAAGGTTTGCAGCGCGCCTGTCCGGCAGTTGCGACAGGGGCAGAGAAGCACCTTTTTCTGTGCCCATTGCCAGAGGCCCTGAGCCGCGCCGGATGGCGCCTTTTCAACGCCGCGATGCTATATTGCACCATATAGGTAACTCTTGCTCACTATCGCCCCAGATGAGTGGATGCGAGAAAACAATAAGTAGATATATATCGTGGGACCTTCATTCAACGAACAGTTCGATCAGCACGGCGCCTGGAAGCGCTCGTTTGCGCAGCAACTCAAGCAACTGGCGGACTGGATGGGTGCGCACGAGTTGATGGATTCGTCCATCGAGGAACGCCTGAAGCGCCTGGAAGAGCAGATCCGCAGCGACAAGGTGATGGTGGCGTTTGTCGCGGAGTTCTCGCGCGGCAAGTCCGAGCTGATCAACGCGATCTTCTTTGCGGACTACGGCCGCCGCATCATGCCGGCGAGCGCGGGCCGCACCACCATGTGCCCGACCGAGCTGTCGTACGAGGAGGGTTCGGCGCCGTGCCTTCGCCTGTTGCCCATCGAGACCCGCCTGCAGCCGCAGGGACTGGCCGAGTGGCGCCTCAAGCAGCACCAGTGGAACGAGATTGCTCTCGACATCGATGACGCGCAGCAGATGGCCGAGGCCCTGGCCAAGGTGTCCGAGGTGCGCCGCGTGTCGATCGACGAGGCGCGGGCCCTGGGCTTCTGGCACGACGATGCGCCAGACGACAACCCGATGGTCGACGCGGGCGGCATGGTGGACGTGCCGATGTGGCGCCACGCACTGATCAATGTGCCGCATCCGCTGCTCAAGCAGGGCCTTGTGATTCTGGATACGCCGGGCCTGAATGCCGTCGGTGCCGAGCCCGAGCTGACGATCAACCTGATTCCCCAGGCGCACGCGGTGGTGTTCATCCTGGGCGCGGACACGGGTGTGACGCGTTCCGACCTGTCGATCTGGCGTGAGCATCTGGGCGCTGCGAGCGAGAACAACGAGACCCGGCTGGTCGTGCTCAACAAGATCGACACGCTGTGGGATTCCCTGAACTCCCCGACGCAGGTGCAGGAGCAGCTCGACCAGCAGTGCCGCAATTCGGCGGACATGCTGGGCGTGTCGCTCAGCCAGGTGGTGCCGGTGTCGGCGCAGAAGGGCCTGGTTGCCAAGATCAACTGCGACGATGTGCTGCTCGAGGCCAGCGGCCTGCCGCATCTCGAAGAGGCGCTGGGCGAGGGCATCCTGGGGCGCCGTCAGGCCATCCTGCGTGGCGTGGTCGCCAACGGCGTGGCAGGTCTGCATGCCGAGACGACGCGCGTGCTCAATATCCGCCGCCGTGATCTCGACGACCAGATGTCCGAGCTCAACAGCCTGCGCGGAAAGAACTCGACGGTCATCCAGGCCATGCGCGGCCGCATCGAACTGGAGCAGCGTGATTTCGACTCCAGCACGGCCAAGGTGCTCGCGTTGCGCGCGGTGCACCTGAAGATGATGCGCGACGTGTTCCACCGCCTGGGCTCGCGCGCCCTCAAGGCGGAGATGCAGCCTCTGGCGGAAGCCCTGCAGAACGGGGGGGTGATCAAGCTCGGCCTGCGCAAGGTCTATGCCGACACGTTCGCCCGCGTGCGCGCGCTGCTGCAGGCCGCGCAGGCGTCAGGGACCGAGATCCGCGACATGCTCGGCGGCACCTACAAGCAGCTCAATGCGGAATTCGGCTTTTCGCTGCAGGCGCCCAAGGCCCCCGAGTTCGAATCCTACGTGGCCGACGTGACCGAGATCGAGCGCCGCCACGAGCAATACATCGGCATGGGCAACACGCTGCGTCTTGCGCAGCCCGAGTTCGCCCAGCGCCTGCAGCGCGGCCTGACGCTGCGCCTGCGTGCGGTGCTCGATTCGGCGTCGAACGAACTGGAGTTGTGGAGCAAGTCCGCCACGGCGCAGCTCGATGCCCAGTTGCGTGAAAGAAAGCGCAGTTTCTCGCGGCGCATCGAGGCGGTGGATCGCATCCAGAGTGCGGCCAATGGCCTGGTGGAGCGCATTGCCGAGATCGAGTCCGCGGAGGCGCACCTCCAGGAGCTCGAGGTGCGTCTGACGACGCTGACCGACAAGCTGGTGCACATGCCGCTGGCTCCCCAGGAGCGTGTCTCGCGGCCCGAGGATGCGGTGGATCTGCTGCTGTTCGATTGAAGATGAGTTGATGACGGTCGGGATTCCTGAAATTGCCATGCGCGTGGTGCGCTGGCAGAAAGAGCATGGGCGCAACCATCTCCCATGGCAGAACACGCGTGACCCTTATCGCGTCTGGCTCAGCGAGATCATGCTGCAGCAGACGCAGGTCGCCACGGTGCTGGATTACTACGCGCGCTTTCTGGAGCGGTTCCCCGATGTGCAGTCGCTTGCAGCCGCGCAGCAGGACGACGTGCTGGCACTGTGGAGCGGCCTGGGTTACTACAGCCGCGCGCGCAATCTCCATCGCTGTGCCCAGAGGGTGGTGAGCGACTTCGGCGGAGCATTTCCGCGCACGGTCGAGGAGCTCGCATCGCTGCCGGGCATTGGCAAGTCCACTGCGGCGGCGATCGCCTCGTTCTGCTTCGGCGTGCGCGCGGCGATTCTCGATGCCAACGTGCGCCGGGTGCTCACGCGCGTGCTGGGCTTCGAGGACGATCTGGCAACCGCCGCCAACGAGCGCAGGCTCTGGGCGCTGGCCGAAGCGCTGCTGCCCGAGACGGACCTGGCGAGCAACATGCCCCGTTATACGCAGGGCCTGATGGACCTGGGCGCGGGCCTGTGCACGCCACGCTCACCGACCTGCCTGCTATGCCCGCTGGCCGAAGTGTGCAAGGCCCATCGCGAGGGCAATCCGGAAGACTACCCCGTGCGCACGCGCAAGCTCAAGCGCAGCGCCCAGTCCTGGTGGCTGCTGATCGAGCGCGACGAATCGGGCCGTATCTGGCTGGAACGCAGGCCGCAGACCGGCATCTGGGCCGGGCTGTACTGCCCGCCGGTGTTCGAGGACCGGGAGCTTCTTTCGCAGCGCGCCGCGCACGATGCGAAGGCCGCGCTGGATGACCTGCCGGTGGTGATGCATGTGCTGACCCATCGCGACCTGTACCTGCATCCGGTGCGCATGCAGCTGTCGACGGCAAGCGCGTTGCGGCGCAAGGGCGAAGAGGGCGATGGCGCAGGCTTCTATGCGCCCGCCGAGTGGCCCGCGCTGGGGCTGCCCGCGCCCGTGCGCAAGCTGCTTGCTGCGCTGTAGCGATCTCGGGCCTCGGGCACACAGCGCCGCCGGCGGTCTTCCTGCGATCAGCCCTGCCTCGGGGCTTTCAGCGCATCGAGCTCGCGGTGTCGCCGCAGCGTGTTCCACTTCGGGCTGAAGTGGCGGGCAAGCCGCTCCACCAGATACACGGAGCGGTGCTGCCCACCCGTGCAGCCCACCGCCACCGTCACGTAGCTGCGGTGGTTTTCCGCCAGGGCGTCGAGCCAGTTTTCGAGAAACTGCGAGATCTGGAGCTCCATCGCATGGACGGCAGGCTGCTGTTCGAGGAACTCCGCCACGGCGGCATCGCGACCGGTCAGTTCACGCAGGGCCGGTTCGTAGTGCGGATTGGGCAGCATGCGGACGTCGAACACGTAGTCGGCGTCTACCGGCACCCCGCGCTTGAACGCGAATGACTGGAACACCAGGATCATGCGGCTCGGCGGCACATCCACCAGGCTTTTCACGTAGCCCTGCAGCTGCGACGCGCGGATGGCGCTGGTGTCGATGACGTGCGACTGCTCCCGAAGATCGGCCAGCAGTTCACGCTCCAGTTCGATGGTCTGCAGCAGCGCATTCTGGCCGTCGCGCAGCTCGTCCTTGGACAGCGGGTGGCGGCGGCGGGTTTCGGAGAAACGGCGCACCAGCGTCTCGGTGTTGGCATCGAGGAACAGGCATTGCACGCGCACGCCCTGCATGCGCAGGTCGTCAAGCTGTTGCGGCACCATGGGCAACGCCGTGGCGCTGCGCACATCGATGGCGATGGCAAGGCGGTTGCCATGGTTGACATGCTCCAGCGCCACGAAGGCGCTCAGCAGCTCCGGAGGCAGGTTGTCAACGCAATAGAAGCCGGCATCCTCCAGCGCGTGCAGCGCCACGGATTTTCCCGATCCGGACATTCCGGTGATGAGCACAATTTCGAGCGACATTTCCTTCACCACAGACTTGCTACAGGCTTTCTAGATCCATCAACGAACAAACAAACAGGCAACTCAGGCTCCATGCGCCGAGCGCACGGATTCACGGGGCGGCACCGGCTCCAGCATCTCGCGCGCATGCGCCAGAGTGGCCGCGGACAGCTTCTCTCCTCCCAGCATGCGGGCGATTTCCTGGACCCGTTCATCCCCATCCGCCGCGCGCACCGAACTGCTGGTGCTGCGCGCTGTCTTGTGCTTGGCCACCACCAGATGGTGATCCGCACATGCGGCCACCTGCGGCAGGTGGGTCACGGTGAGCACCTGGCGCGCCTTGCCAAGCTGCTGCATGAGGCGCCCGACCGTTTCCGCCACGGCACCGCCCACGCCCGAGTCCACCTCGTCGAAGATCAGCGTGGGCGCCTCACCCAGTTCACTGGTCGTGACCGAGATCGCCAGCGAGATGCGCGAGAGCTCGCCGCCCGATGCCACCTTGCCGATGGGCTTGGGCGTCATGCCCGGATGGCTGCCGACCAGGAAGCTCACCAGATCCATGCCGTGTGACCCCGGCTCGGCCGCGGGCTCCACAGACACCACGAACCTGCCGCCAGCCATGCCCAGATTCTGCATGGCCTGTGTGACAGCTCCCTCCAACTGGGGCGCGGCCTTGGTTCGTTTCTGCGACAGCACGCGCGCAGCTTTTTCATAGGCGGCACGGCTCGCGGCTTCGGCCTTGGCCAATGCATCGAGATCGGCTGCCGAGTCGAGCGCATGCAGCTCCGACTTCCAGCCGTCGAGCAGCGCGGGCAGGTCTTCGGGCTGTCGCTTGTAGCGCCGTGCCAGAGAGATCCATTGCGAGAGCCGCGTGTCCAGCTCCGCAAGCCGCTCCGGCTCCAGTTCGGTATGGCGCAGGAAACCCTGCAGCGATCGCAGCACGTCCTCGGCCTGTGCAAGGCTGTTGCTGAGCACCTCGTTCATCGAACGGAAGGCATCGTCCACATGCTCATAGCTTTGCAGCAGATCCTGCGCATGCGAAAGCCGCGAGATCGCCCCCGTGCCTTCCTCGTCTTCCAGTGCCAGGGCGGCCTCCTGGGCGTTGTCGAGCAGCGATTGCGCGTTGGAGAGCTTGGCGTGCTGCGCGTTGAGTTCGTCCCATTCGTCGGCGCGCGGCGAGAGCTTCTGCAGCTCTCCGATCTGCCATTGGAGTCGTTCGCGTTCCTGCTGCAGGGTGTCCTGCGCGGCGCGGGCATGCTCCAGTGCGCGCAGCTTTTCGCGCCATTCGCTCCACAGCGCTGCAAGCGGCTGTGCCTGCACGCCGGCATAGGCATCGAGCAGGCCGCGCACGCTGTCCTGGCGCGTGAGGCTCTGCCACGCATGCTGTCCGTGGATGTCGAGCAGGTGCTCGCCCAGGGCCCTCAACTGCGTGGCGGTGACCGGGCTTCCATTGATCCACGCGCGGCTCTTGCCCTGGACATCGATGGTCCGGCGGATCAACAGCACTTCTTCCTGCTCGATGCCGGCCTCCTCGAACCAGGCCTGCATGTGGGCCGGTGGATCGAATTCGGCAGCCAGCTCGGTGCGCTCGGCGCCTTCGCGAATCACGCCGGTTTCCGCGCGCGCGCCCAGCAGCAACTGCAGCGCATCGATCAGGATCGACTTGCCGGCACCGGTCTCTCCGGTGAGCGCCGTGAATCCGTGGTGCAGGTCCAGATCGAGGGTCTGCACGATCACGAAGTCACGCAAGGCAATGCGCTTGAGCGCCATGTCAGGAGCCTCCCTCGTTCCAGCGCAGCTTCTTGCGCAGCGTGGCGAAATAGCTCCAGCCGCGTGGATGCAGGAAGCGTACGGAGTTTTCGGCCAGTGTGACGAGAATGCGGTCGCCGTGCAGCAGGGTGGCCAGCGACTGCATGTCGAAGTTGGCGGAGACATCGCGCCCGCCCACGACCTCGATGGCGATCTCCACCGAATCCGGCAGCACGATCGGCCGGTTGGACAGGGTGTGCGGCGCGATCGGCACCATCACCCAGCCGCGCAGCGAGGGATGCAGCATCGGGCCTCCTGCGGACAGCGAATAGGCGGTGGATCCGGTCGGCGATGCGACGATCAGGCCGTCGGCCCGCTGGTTGGAGACGAACACCCCGCCCACTTCCACGCGCAGCTCCACCATGCCTGATGTCGATCCGCGATTGACCACCACATCGTTGAGTGCGAGCGCCTCGAAGACGCATTCGTTGCCGCGCATCACGCGCGCCTGCATCATCGGACGCAGGTCTTCCTCGAAATCACCGTGCAGGATAGGTGCAAGCGCGTCCTGGTAGTCCTCGAGTGCGATATCCGTGATGAATCCGAGCCGCCCGCCATTGATGCCGACCAGTGGCGTGTGATAGCGCGCCAACTGGCGGCCCGCGCCCAGCATCGTGCCGTCGCCTCCAACGACCAGTGCGAGATCGGCCTGTGCGCCGATCTCGTCGACCTCGGCCACCCGGTGGCCCGAGAGCCCCGTGTTGGCAAAGGTTTCGGCTTCAAGAAGCACCTCGCAGCCTTGCCCGACGAGGAACTGGCCGATACCCTCCAGCGCAAGCCGGGACTTCTCCGAGGCCTCCTCGGATGCCTGGCGCTGGTATTTGCCGATAAGGGCGACTTTGCGAAAGTTGATGGTCATTCGGAAATTACATCATTAAATGTGATGTGGTTTTTTGACTGTTTGCCTGTGGGGCCGGAAAGTCAGGCCACTACGGACGCCTGGCCGGAACGGCCCACAGCGTCTGTTCTTCTTGATTGCTTGTATATCATGCCTGCATGCGCTTGCCGCGGGTCTGCATGCAGAGCCGGCACGGCATCCTGGGGTAAACCTGGCTGTCCGTGCACGCCATGCACGGCGGTGCCGCCACCTTAGAATGCCAAGATGCTTGATGATCGTGCCAAGTTGCTGTTGAAAGCCCTCGTCGAACGCTATATCGCGGACGGCCAGCCTGTCGGATCCCGGACGCTGTCGCGTGCCTCGGGTCTGGAGCTTTCGCCGGCGACCATTCGCAACGTGATGGCCGACCTCGAGGAGCTCGGCCTGATCGCGAGTCCGCACACCTCGGCTGGCCGTATCCCCACGGCGCGCGGCTACCGGCTTTTCGTGGACACCATGCTCACGGTGCAGCGCGATCGGCTGCCTGAACTGCAGCTCATGCCCGAGCAGCCGCAGAAGGTGATCGCCAATGCGGCCAACCTGCTGTCCAACCTGTCGCAATTCGTCGGTGTGGTGATGGCTCCGCGCAGGCCCTCGGTGTTCAGGCACATCGAATTCATGCGGCTGTCCGAAAAGCGCCTGCTCGTGATCATCGTCTCACCCGATGGAGATGTGCAGAACCGCGTCATCTTCACGCAGAGCGACTATTCGTCCTCGCAACTGGTCGAGGCGGCCAACTACCTGAACTCGAACTTCTCGGGCCTCACGATGGAACAGGTCCGCGAACGCCTGCAGTCCGAGGTCGAATCCCTGCGCGGAGAGATTGCCACCCTGATGCAGGCGGCGGTGAGCGTGGGGTCGGACGCTCTCTCCGAATCGACGGACAGCGTGGTCATATCCGGCGAGCGCAACCTGCTGTCGGTGAGTGATTTCTCCAGCGACATGGGCAATCTGCGCCGGGCATTCGACCTGTTCGAGCAGAAGACGCAAATCCTGCGCCTGCTCGACATCTCCAGCAAGGCCGAAGGCGTGCGCATCTTTATCGGCGGCGAAAGCCAGGTCGTACCCTTCGAGGAGCTCTCGGTCGTGAGCGCCCCCTATGAGGTCGACGGCCAGATCGTCGGTACCCTGGGCGTGATCGGCCCCACCCGCATGCCCTACGACCGGATGATCCAGATCGTCGATATCACGTCCAAATTGGTGACCAATGCCCTGAGCCACAGGAGTTAAGCCATTACAATGGTCGTTTTGCCGGCTTGTGCAATGCAGGTCTTGGCGCAAAAATCCGGGGCCTTAGCTCATGCTTGGTTAGAGCAGCGGACTCATAATCCGTTGGTGCCCAGTTCGACTCTGGGAGGCCCTACCATATTCATTCAGGGGCTCATGCTATTGATTAAATAGCGGAAACCCCTGAATATTCCCACGGTGGGAATATCACCCCAATCCCTTGCGAACAGAAATCCGGGTCCGGTCATACACCTTGGCCGTTGTGGAGCCGTCGGCATGGAGTTCTGGCAACGTCCCGTACTGGGCTTTGTGCTGTGTTGTGTAGTACGCCCTCAGGTCATGAAACGTGAAGCGGCGGGACACGATGTTTTGCTCTATCGCTTCGCGCATGATCTTCTGCCAGTTTGAGGAGAACCCGCTGTCCGTATAAGGGTTGCCGTTCCGCGTCACAAACACGGTCAGGCATCCATCGGGCCGGGGAAGCGCTTTCAGACGTGCCACCAGGCCCTCCATTGCCGGAGTGATGTTGACGTTCTCAGTGCGCTTGCTTCCGCCATGTTGTTTGGCGCGCATGAGACGGATCACGCTTTTGCCGTCATCGATCTGCGGCAGGGTGAGGTGCAGGAACTCGATTCGCCGGCTGCCGGCCATGGCTGCAAACTCAGCCATGAGGGCAATGACCTCGCGCTGTTGGCCCTGCCGTTTCAGCCAGTGGATGAACGCGGCAAGTTCTTCAGGCTCTGGCGCCTCTGTCCGGGGACGCTCCAAGTTCCGTTTGACCTGCTTGCAGGGGTTGACGTCAATATTTCCCCGCTCCACGGCGACATTCATCAAGTTGGACAGGAGCGCAATCTCCCGATTGGCCCGAACTGGCGCATCAGCTCGTTCAACTCGCAGGTATCGGGCAATGTCAGCAGGTCGAATCAGGCGTGCCGAAACCTTCCCCATTACCGCGAGCAACTTCTCGCTGTAGACCTTGTAGTCGTTTTTGGTGCGGTCGCCCAACCTGATCCATTGCGGCATCAGTTGGTATGCCCGCCAAAGCTCGTCTATCGTTCCTGTGTCCTGACCCGATCCGTTCATGTCGAGAACCTTCTGGATCGCGGCGCGCTTGTCCGTGCCCAGTGCAACAGGCTTGCCGGCGATCGGGTGATAGCGGTACGACACGGTTTTTCCATCGCTCCAGGGGCGAGCCTCCATTCTTGGAAGCAAGCCGAACCCTGATGCTCGATCTCGCTTTCTTCCCATTACTTGCTCCAGTTGAACCCTGCAGGGGCTCGGTAGTCACCAGCCTGGTTGAGACGTTCTTCGGCCATGCGACGGCCCACCAAGGGCAAGCCGTCTGTCCGACGAGGAGGCAGCCGAGATCGAGGAGGGCGTGATGGAGATGGAGGCTGAAGCCCTGGCTGTCATGAGTGACGAGCGCGAGAAGCGGGCGAAGAAGTCTTCGAGCCAGCGGTGACATTTGGTAGCATGGCCTTTTCATTCTGGAGGGGTTATGCGCACAGGAAGGATGTTGGCTTTAGTTGCGGCGGCTGCGCTACTAATGGCTTGCTCTAATCAAACTGCCAAAAACGCTGTTAAAGGGCTACTGAGTGATCCTGATAGCGCTCAGTTTTCGGGACTCGTTGCGGGTAAGGAAAAGGGCGATGTTTGTGGATATGTGAACGCTAAAAATCGCATGGGTGGATATGCTGGAAATGCCCCATTTTTCTACGAGCAAATTACCGACACTGTTGCGATTGTCAACGCGCCTGAAGATTCGGATTTCCGTGGGCTATGGCTCGACCTGCAGTCAGGCGGCACCAATAGGTACGTGAAGCTTGCCACGCAGTGCAATTTGGTGAAGCAATTGGAGAGCATTTGTGGAATAGCATTTTCACTTCCCAAGCATCAATTGTGTGAAGTCATTCATGATCCTTCAGAGCTACACAAGGCTCTAAAGATAAAGTACGGATAAGCAACTGCCGCCTCTCAGCGGTTTCGATTTCAAGGCTCGCTTCGGCGGGCTTTTTTCATGGGCTCACGCTTCACCGCATGGGCCTTTTGCATTTGAGGGGTCCACATGGCAGACGAAGAAAGAAAAGCCGAGTTGAAATTCGGCGTGGACGGCACCGAGGTGCAAGCCGGTCTTGACCAGATCAATCGCGGTGTCAAGGACATGGCGCAGAGCGTTGCTCGCGCCGGCGAGACAGCCGCCAAGGGTATCTCGTCAATGGGCGACGGTGCCGACAAGGCGGCTCAGAAGGTGGCGGGCTCTCAGCGCAAAATCAGCGAAGGAATCAAGCGCACCAGCGATGACATGGAGGCCGGCGCACGCGCGGCACAGCGCTCCATGGAGCGACAGACCGCGGCCCTTGCGAGCGGCACCGCCAGCGTGGGAAAGTACAACGCAGCCTACTATCAAAGCCTTTCAGCGATCCGAGGATGGGGAGAGCCGAAAGCATGGGAACTTGGGTCCGCAAGGCCGCACCATTGAAGCCTTGGAAAACATCGAATATTCCCACGGATAGGGTTGGAGGCCGCATAAACAAAGGATCTGGTGATGGACTCATAATCCGTTGGTGCCCAGTTCGACTCTGGGAGGTCCTACCAGATATTTCTCAATGAAATCAAGCCATTAGGCCGCATGTTTGGGGGCTTCTTTTTTGCCAGAATGAGCCCTCTCTGACCAAAAAATGACCGCGTTTGCGTGGTGCGCCAGATGTTCCGGCGCAAGATGGGCGTACTTTTTTACCATCTCCAGGGTCTCCATCCTCCCAGTTCCTTGAGCACAAAAAAGCGGCGTTCCAGACTGGACATGCCAGCTTGCCCAGGTGTGACACAAGTCGTGGAACCGGAAGTCAGCAACTCCCGCCTTGGCATATGCGCGCTTGAGCATACGGTCATCAGATATTGAGCTAGCTTCTCGGGACGTTCCCCAAAACGCTGCGTCTATCCATTGAGATGGATACTCGTCGCCTTCCTTTTGCCCATAGTTATAGGCGAGCGAGAGGTTCGCCACCTTCTTGCCGCTTGGAAGTGTCTTGACTTCTGCATCTCGCCCAAGGCGCATGAGTCCGTACATCTTTGCCATGTTGATTCCTTATGCGGCCTGCTTGGCCAGTTCGTCATTTGCGGCCAGTGCGGCGCGCAGCTTGTTCTCATAGTCCTTGACCAGTTCGGCGAAGGCCATCAGATCGGCCTCAAGTGCTTCAATGGCATCTTCGTCTCGGGTGATTCGATGAATTACCATGTGGCCAAGATCGGGGCACCAGAGCACTAGGTCAACCCACTGGCGGCCAAGGAGCCATAGGTAGCCGAGGCACTGATCCATGTAGGCGTCGGCAACGGCAGTAAACAACGTGTCACTGCTGACCATGGTCTTGATTTCAAGTACGCCGTTATCGTCAATGAGACCATCCGGAAAGAGGCCAAAGAGATCGTATTCAGTTGTGTAGAAGCCAACCTCATCCACCAGATACCCGGCGCGGCCTTCGTACATTGCCCGTGCAGAAGCCTCTTGTTCAGACCCGATCCGCATCGCTGCATTTTGGAACTTTGTTGGGGCAGTTTCACCAACGCGTTCGCGGGCAACATCACGCGCATAGTCCAGCGCTTTGCTACCCCATTGCATCGTGACGCCGTCCGCGATGGCCTTGGCGACAGCCTCTGATGTGGGCGGCTTCTTGTAACCCGCAAACTTCGCTGCTTCACTCTCCGACTTCCCGGTGCGCATGGGGTGCCCTTGCTGCAAGGTCAGCGCGCCTTAACATTTGCGGGCCACAACGCCGGGCCTATACCCCGAAGTCAGATATCCATGATGCTCCTTGAAAAGCAAAAAGCGCCTCCTGTGAAGCGCCTTTTGTTTTGCCTATTCCATGTGGCAACATTGGGTCCAGGAGTGTCGCAATGGAACTTCTCGGTATTTTGAGAAAGAAGTCTCAGTTGAGAAGCTACGCCGGCGTGGCGTTGACGTTCACGATTGTGGCTTGCATCAAGGCCACAACCTTGTATGAATCGCCGTCGTCGGTGTGAGATAGCCCCTTGAATCTCCGGACACGGTCCATCGCTTATCTTCGAGATAGGCATAGGACTGTGCGTATGACTAGGCATACAGAAACGATTGAGGTCATCACCCGAGACCAGCGCAGGCGGCGCTGGTCGGCTGCCGAGAAGGCCGCCTTGGTTCGCAAGACGTATGAACCGGGCATGAGCGTCTCGCTCGTGGCCCGCCAGGAGGGCGTGTCGGCGAGCTTGCTATTCACTTGGCGGCGGCTGGAGCGCGAAGGCGCGCTGGTGGCTGTCGGTGCAGGCGAGGCCGTTGTGCCGGCATCGGAACTGGCAGCCGCCCGTGCCGAGATCGCCAAGCTGCAGCGCGTGTTGGGCAAGAAGACCTTGGAGAACGAGATACTCAAGGAAGCCGTGGAGATCGCTGCAGCAAAAAAATGGATTGCGCGCTCGCCCTTGTTGCCCGGGGACGACCAATGAAGCCGGTCTGCTCGGTGCTGGGCGTGGCGCGCTCGAATCTGCATGTGCGGCATCACCGCCCTGGCCACTGGCAGGACAGCCGCAGAGGCCGCACCCCGGCCCAGGATGAGCTCTTGCTGGCCGACCTGCGGCGCCACATTGCCGAGTTGCCCAGCTATGGTTATCGCCGCGCCGGTGCGCTGCTCAATCGAGAGCGACGTTCGCAAGGTCAACAGGCGCTGAACCACAAGCGCATCTACCGGGTCATGGCGCGGCATCGACTGCTGTTGCCCAAGGCGCCCAAGCGACGGCATTCGAGCCGCATTCACGATGGCCAGGTCAGTGTGCCGATGAGCAACATGCGCTGGTGCTCTGACGGCTTTGAGATCAAGTGCGATTCGGGCGAGACGGTCACAGCCACCTTCGCCAAGGACTGCTGCGACCGGGAGATCCTGGCCTGGCGGGCTTGGGAGGGCAAGGGACTTGCGGGAGAGCCTGTGCGCGACATGCTGGTGGAAGCCGTGGAGCGGCGCTTTGGCACGGTTGAAGCCGTGCCCCTGGAGCGTGAATTGGAGTTCCTCACCGACAACGGCAGCGCCTACATCGCGCACGAGACGCGTGGCATTGCTAGATCGCTGGGCCTGAAGCCGATCAACACGCCCGTGTGTAGCCCGCAGAGCAACGGCATGGCCGAGAGCTTCGTGAACACCTTCAAGCGCGACTACATGAGCCGTATGGACCTGCGCGATGCGCCGACCGTGTTGGCGCAATTGCCGGGTGCGTTCGAGCACTTCAACGAAATCCACCCACATTCGAGTTTGAAGATGATGTCGCCCAGGGAGTTCCGACGACGGCAGAATCACCCCGCCCATCAGGGCTAACTTAGCGACTGGACGGTGTCCGGAACTACGGGGGCAAGATCAGGTAAACGCCCGAAGCTCGCCGGTGCAGACCGTCAAGAGCTTGCCCGAACTAACAGCTCGCCCGACGGCCAAGTAGTGCGTGCCGAGTGCCGGCCGCAAGAGATTCATCTTGAACTCCGCCGTCACAACCTCGAATCCAGGGGGAGCCTTGGTGAGTGCAGCGTAGCCGCAAGCACTGTCCACGATGCTGGTCGTGGCGCCAGCATGCAAATAGCCGTGCTGCTGGGACAAGGCACCTGAGAAGGGCAACTCAATGTGCACCTCGCCCTCAGAAACCATGGCCAATCGGGCGCCAATGGTCGCCATTAAGCCTTGCGCAGCAAAGCTGTTCGCCACTCGCGTGTGAAGATCACTCATTAATATCTCCTCAATCCTATCAAGCCTTCATGGTGCCATAGGTCAACATCAGGCGTGAGCGATGACGCTCTGACGTCGTCAAGTCCAGTCACCAGATCCATTGCGGCATCAGTTGGTACGCCCTCCAAAGCTCGTCTATCGTTCCCGTGTCCTGCCCGATCCGCTCATGTCGAGAATCTTCTGGATGGCGGCGCGCTTGTCCGTGCCCAGTGCAACTGGCCTCGTCTATCAGCTGATGTCGGAATGGGATGCTTGGGCCAAGCCCAGGCCATTCACCGAAGAGGACATGCAGCGGTTGGCCAAGGCGATGGGTGCTGCTGATGTGGCGCGGTGGGGGACAAGTTGCCAGCCGTGAAGCTCGATCGCCGCGGGAAACCCAAGGCCGCCAGTCTCGAAGGGCGCCAGGTTGTCGCAGCGCGCCTGGAACTGGAGCAGTGGTTGGCCATGGAGCGCCGTCGGATCCTCGGACGGCTGGGCAGTCTGTCCAAGCTGATGGATCCGCATTCGGGGCTGTTGCCGTGGGTGGTCGAGCAGGGGTTCACCAACCCGCGCGAAAAGCTGCTGGACGTGCTGGGCTGGTGGGCGGATCGCCGCTGCACCTCCTGCAAGGGAGCCGGGGTGCGTAGCGAAATGGCGTGCTCCTGCTGCAAGGGCTTCGTGAGCGGGACATTCCTCACCGGGCTGATGGGCTGACTATCTCCGAGAAGATCGCGAAGCTGGTGGATGACTCGCGACGCGGCACTGTTGCGATGCTCAAACACCTGCGTGAGTTGAAAGAGGTTGCAGCAGGAAAGAAATAGGGTATACAGCGCCTCCTATAGCGCAGGAGCAAGAAAACCTCCCTTGCCATCACTTGCAGAAACGCCTCGAGCGGTGGGTTCGGGCCAGCAGGAAGTCGATGGAGGCGCTCGCCCAGAATTTGAGCTGTGGAGGCTCCGATCAGAAATGGTCGGGGCCTTTGCTTTTGTTAAAAATCTTTCTATTGACTATTGTTGTATTTGATTTGTTAGTTAATAACTATGATTGTTGCATCGTGTGCCTAGTGGCGTTTTACCGGAGCGGTGAGATAGCTGGGCACTGGGAGGCGGAGATGCACAATCCAGAAATACAGATAAAACGAAAAGGTTCCTCTGAGGTTCACTTGATCGCATTGGAGCAAGGCTTGAACACTTTTGGTCGAGAGCCGGGAAATGCGATCAACCTTCCATCGCCTTTTGTCAGCCGCGTGCATGGCGTGATTAAGCGGTGGTCAAATCTCGTGAGTCTGAAAGACAACGACAGCACGAACGGGATTCGTGTGAATGGCATTCCAGTCAGGCACAAGATACTGTTCACTGGCGATGTGGTTGAGGTCGGTCCTTTTGAAATCATCGTCAAGCAAGGCTCTGTTGAATGAGCTGACCCCATCTAAGTTATTGCAAATGCATCTACGAAGCCGTCCCGAGTGGGCGGCTTTTGCATTTATCACCGAGACAGTCCGAGGTGTTGAGCATCGCAAAGAGTTGGTGGAGAGTCGGTGTTGTCTCCTGTTCGTATTCCGTAGCACATGCCCAACAAGGTCACTGTTCTATTCGGTGATTCAGCGGAGCCGCCCATGTGAAGGGTGCCTGAGATGATGCCCTTGTCGCTAACAGACAGGTTTTCGAATCTCAAAAATATTGGCATACCCAAGATGACGTCTCCATCACCGTTTGTTCCACCGATTCCGCTTGAGGAAAAGCCGGTTCCGTTATTCTTGAGTTCACCATCGTAAGTGATGAGTGCGCCAGGCGAATGAATGCCTGCGGCTTAGTTCCCGGGAGTGTCACGCTGCCCGATGAGTCGGTGTTGAAGACGGCTTGTATCGGACCGATGGTCTTCGCTTCAGTGGCGTCCTCCACTGAACCGCCGATGACCGTCCCACCCTTGTACTCGATCAGGTTCGCATTAAAGGTCTTGCCATCGGTGATCTTGCCGACGGCTTGATAGAACACAGCAGTGCCGTCTGCGCGATATCCAAAGTAGGACGCGATGACTGTCTCGCCGCCTTGGCGGTCAATCTGAATGCCGCGACCGGGTTTGCCGTTCATTTCGCCGTCAATGGCCCAGAGGCCGGGATCCGGCAAGGCTGCAATCGCAGAAGCCGAGACAGTCAGAGCGGCTGCACTCAGGATGCAGCGTTTGAGAATGAGCATGTGGTCTCCCTGTTGTGCGCTAGGCAGCGCCTTGGGGAACTATAGCAAGCAGGCATACCCGCCTTCATACCTGGAGCAAGCCCGGCCGTGCATGAGAGATTTGATTGCGCGGGACTCTTACCCCAAGCTCAAGGGGGCTTGTAGAGCGAACAGCAACTCCAGCCGTGTGGCAGTCTGATGGTATCTTGGTGTCAGTGGAGTTCATGGCTTTGGGGGTGAATTGCTCATTTGCGCCTCGCACATCTGCACAAGCTGTCCAATCTCAGAGGCGCTGTGCATCACTCGAAGATTGAGTAGCTCTTGCAACTGCTCACGATGCATCCAGATATCGTCTTTGTCGGAGGTGAGGAAGACTTGGCACCCATTCCTATATGCGGTGTCAAGATGTCGCGAGTCATCGTACGTTTGAACCAGGCGTCTGATGTCATCGAACTTTGGTGAGGCGTTTTTTTCGTCGGCCCAGGATCCAGTGTCTTCTTTCCAGGGTTGGTCATCCTTGTCCCAGGCCTCTAGTGTGCTTTTGACTTTCTCCCCTCGTCGGATCGTGTATGCGTTGGCATCTATATCTGCTCCGACGCAGTGAGCAAGGCCGCGTGAGATGAGATCGCGCAGTACGGGCATGGAGCCACCGGTGTCCACATAGATCTTGATCATTGGTTGAAGGTTCCTGCCATCTGATGAGACACGCAGTCGTTCTTTGCCGTACGACCGCGTGTGGTCATTTCAGTTTCTGCGACGCTGGCGCCAGAAAGCCAGGCCACCAAGAAGAGACGCAAGCAGCATCAGGCCCCATTGATTGAGAGTGGGAACGGGGGTGGCTGCACTTGGAGTAACGGTTGCCGGGGAAATGCTGAAGCTCTGAGCTGCTTGAGCAGCAGGCTCATGTGTTGTGTTGCCTGCCTGGTTGGCGTTGATCACGCAATTGCCTTCGCTCAGGAAACTCACGGTGCTGCCGGTGATCGAGCAGACCGCAGATGCAGCTGGATCAATCGAGAACGTCACCGGCTCACCCGATGTACCTCCTGTCGCGGCAATTTCATAGGTTCCTCCGACTGTTGCAGGGCTTGGGGGTGTCGATGTGAAAGTGATGGATTGTGGTGTCAGCGGGGCGGGAGAAACAGCGAAACTCTGCTGTGCCTGTGGTGCAGGCTCGTACGAGGCATCGCCGGCCTGATCCGCATTTACAACGCAATTGCCTGGAGCCAAGAAGCTCACGGTGCTGCTGCCGCTGATACTGCAGATGCTGGCTGCACTTGGGTCTATGGAGAACACAACAGGATTGCTCGATCCACCACCCGTAGCGGTCACGTCATAAGTTGCCCCGCCCACCACCGCGTTGGTCGGAGCAGTTGAAGTGAAGGTGATAGCTTGAGGCGTGAGTGGAGGCGCGCCAACTGAGCTGCCGTTTAGTGCAATGTTCTGGCTGCCGAACTCACTGGTCACAAATTGATAGACATCGTTCACATTACCTGCCGTATTTGGAGCGGTAAAAGTGAGGTGGACTACGCACTGGGCGAAGTCCAGAGTAAGGCCAGAGGAACATGTACTGTTGGTTACGGTAAAGGCCGGGTTCGTCGGCGGAATCACAGTCACGGTTATCAGCGTAGGTGGCCCGAAGTACTGAATAGTCACGATCTGTTCGGGGGAAACACTGCCTGGAGCCGTGTTGGTGAAGTTCACCGTGCTTGTTGGGGTGAATAGGAACCCTTGGGCCTTCACTGTCGAGAACCCTATGAGCGCCACAAGCACAAGCAGAAGCCTGAGCGCTGAGAAATATTTGGGTTTCATTTTGTCTCCTTCATAGTTGGTAATCGTATGTTACCAGTTGACGCTTTGAAGGAATTTCGGCGAGCTGGGCTGCAGCCGGTTTCGATGACACCTTGTTTGGATGGAAGATGAAGCCGGAAGCGGGGAAGCCTAAGGGAGCGCGCGTTGGCGGGTCAAACAATGATTTACAGCAATATTTAGCTCATCTCGTAGACTCACCTGCTAACAATTAGAGGTGTTTCATGAAGAAGATTTTGTCCCTTGCTGCTGTCGCATTGTTGATGAGCGGTTGCGCTGTTTACGGTGATGGTTACTACGATAACGCTCCCCGAAAAAAGGCGCATCCACATGGTTGCCCACCAGGCCAAGCCAAAAAGGGTAACTGCTGACATGGAAACAAAGGGCCTGCCCGGCGCACCTGCGACACGGATATGGCTCTTTTTGTGAGTGCGTAACAAGAGAAAAAGCCCGCATCCGCGGGCTTTTTTATTGTGGCTGGGGGATCTTTCGCAGCCACTTCGGCGACCCGTGTTTCAGGGAGTTAGCACCAGATTCTTGGGCGTAACGCTATTTGGTGCGGTGAGTGTCACGGCTGGCGCAGTGCTTTGGACGGTATAACCCGGCGCGCTACCGAATATGTTGTACTTTCCGGCGGTAGCCGTGTCCGCAGAGAATACCAGAGGTCCGTTCGCCACATAGGGAGCAGCAAACGGAGCTGCCAGGGGCAGGCTCAGGCCGTAGGCCGCGCTGGAAGGGTCAACCTGCGCCCATGCCACGTCCAGTCTCTGGCCACCGCTGAGTATCTGCTGAGCATTCACGGTAGCTTCAGTGAGAGGCGTATTGGAGGCGTTGGTCACAACCCCGGAAACCGTAGCAGAAGCCGATTTTGCCAAAACGATGGGCGTCGTTGCGGTATTGAGTGTTGTAGTTCCTGCAGCGATGGATACGGGAATGCCCGTGACGGCAGCGGTGGTCAGATTCTGGCCTGCCATCGTCACCGTGTAATGGGTGTTCTCGGGGAGGTAGGCCAACACGAACCTGCCTGTCGTGGCGTTTGGCACGGTTGCTCGTACATTGTTGTCCGGATCACGCGTGGATACGATCACGCCGGAGGCCATCGCCGGATCCACGTAGCCCACGATCTGCGTTGTCAAGCGCTTGATCACGGCCACCACAGGTTTGAGGTTGTAGTTGCCTGAGTTGCCTGCTTTGACAACAGACTTGCAAGCATCGAAGTCAAGGACCATATCGGCGACCTGGCCGCCCGTCACATCAAAGTTCGCCTTGAGCTTGAAGCCACTCTGCTGGCCACTGGGAGTGGCCAGTGCAATCTCCTTTGCCGAGCCTGATAGAACCAGGGCATTGGCCAAGGGCGCGGCAGGTGTGGGATTGGAAGGATTGTCTGCCAGCACCAAACGGATCTGCTGATAGTTGCCGGCCGGGAGCGGCAGCGACCCCAGCTCCTGTAACACGCCATTGGTCAGGCCCAGCAGATCAATACGCTGAGCCGGAATGGCAAGCTCACTCCAACCAGCGTCATTGACGCCTGCTGTCGCGCTCTGGTGAACGCGGATCTTGGTGACAGTGACATAGACGTGATCGTATCCACAGGCCGGAGCATCAGTCATGGCAAGTTTCAGTGTGCCTTGCTGGGAAGAGTCACCGCCTCCACCGCCGCCGCATGCTGCCAAGGTGGCGGCTATCAGACCCAGACCGGTCCATGCCAGAGCCCTGGCAGGCCGGAATTCTTTTAAATTTTTCATACAACACCTTCATCGTGGTTAGACAGCGCGATGCTAGGAGTTCCATAGAAGGGAGTGTTACGGCGCGTAGCTTCAGAGGAGTCGGCTGTATATAGTAGGACAGAGGCTGAGCGCATTACTTTTCGTAGCAAAGGATGCAGGCTGAGCTCCACGACCCAGGGGCGCCCAGTGTGGCTGCTGGAAAAAAACGCTCCGAGGCGGCTTTCAAATCAGCCCAGACGGTGTCGGCTTCGCGCCGGCCCGAACATCGCGAGCAACGATGACAGAGCAATCACACCCACACCCCATTCCTCCCAAGTCGGCACTGGCGTCGGCGTGGCCACCACAGGCACGGCAGCGACGGTGGTGCTGAAGCTCGGCGTGAAGCCGTGCATTGCGGCCTTCGCCATCGCTGACTACGCCCTTGGGCTATCTCAGCGCGATGCAATTCGAACAACGCTGGTTGGCGGCGCAGCGCAAATCTGCCGCTTGATCATCGGGTTATGTAATCCTGTTTTCAGGGAAAGCCTCACACAATGGCTCATTTTTACGAGGTTGCTGCCCTCACAGAGTCACGTTCAGACAGGTTCTGGTACTGATGCATCAAAAACGACGATTCGCAGGATATGCGGTCCCATGTAGGTTTTCATCTCGACATGTGCCGGGCTGGTTTGGTAGGCATCGTGGGCAGCTGAGTCTTTGAAGGCCGAAACAACGGCATGCGTATAGCCGTTCGCGCGTGCAGCTTCGTTCACGCCAAAGTGATAGATCTCCACATCTGGACATTCTTTGCGTATTCGATCAGCAAAGGCCTCAACCGTGGCGAAAAACTCGATGCCGGTATCGGGAGTAAACCCCATCATGACGATGTGCGTGTACATACAATGCAGTTTTATTTATTTGCGATGGTGCCGTGATGGAATTTGGGGCTGTCTCATGCAGACCCACTACATGCGCGCCAACATGCCTCCGTCGATAGAGAGCACGTGACCATTGACAAATGCTCCTGCGTTCGAAGATAGATATACGACGGCGGGGGCGATGTCATCGGGATCGGCCCAGCGGCCCAACGGGACAGCCCCCTGAAGAAAGCTGTCGAATCCTTCCCGTTCTTGCAAGCCTTGCGTGAACTGAGTACGAACGAAGCCCGGCGCCAAGGCATTGCTGGTAATGCCTGAGCTTCCATATTCCACCGCAAGTGCGCGGGTAAAGGCAGCAATGGCACCCTTGGCAGAGGCGTAAGCGGCAATGCCAGGCATGCATGCTTGGCCGGCGACAGAGGACATCAGAATGATGCGACCGAAGCCCTTGCGAACCATATGTGGCAGCACTGCATGTGCACAATTGAATGCACCGTTGACATGCACATTGAAGAGTGATTGCCATTGTTCAAGCGACATTTCCGTCACTGGCTTGCGATTCTGATTTCCCGCATTGCTCACCATGATGTCGGGAGCCCAGTCATCCTCGTTAAGAGTTTCGATGGCCCGGGTTACCGCATCCGCCTGCGATACGTCAAATACTGCAACGCGTGCTTGAATGCCTTCGGAGCGTAGTAGCTGGACAGCATTGTTACAGCGCTTGAGGTCGAGATCATTGACTACGACGCGAGCGCCTGCGCGCCCGAGGTGGCGAGCGATGGCGAATCCCAAACCACTCGCGCTGCCAGTAATGCAGGCAACGCGTTGCTGGAGTCCAAAGGTACTCTGAAAATAGGAGGCTGTCATGGTATGGATATGGATTAGCGCAAGGACTGCACACCCGCACAGATATTCATAGTCTGTCCGGTGATGCTGCGTCCCGCAGGGGAAGCGAGAAACAGGGCTGTTTGGGCCACATCGGACAATGGAACTTTGCGATGCAACGCAACGTTGGCGAGGATCTCGCTTAGCATCTCGCTTTCACTAATGCCGCGCGCACGCGCTTTCTCTGCAGTCACGTTGCGCGATCGTTCACTGTCAACGATTCCGGGAAGAATCGCATTTACCGTGATATTTTCATCCCCCAGTTCGAGTGCGAGGCTTTGGGTCAGACCAACGACTCCCCATTTCGAAGCAGCGTATGGGGTTCTGAGTGGGTAACCTAGTCGGCCGGCTACTGAACTGAGATTGATAATGCAGCCACGAGACGATTCCCTGAGTACCGGAATGGCGCGACGCACGCACAGGAACTGACTGCGCAGATTGACTGCCAAGGTCTGGTCCCATTCATGCGGCTCAATGTCTTGTATACGTGCAGTTGGGCCAGCAATCCCAGCGTTATTGACCAGCACATCCAGTCCGCCCAGGGTTTGCAATGCGCGCTCGAACCAGGCATCTACGTCGGCAGAGATCGACACGTCTGCGCATTGCCCACCACCGTTGGGTAAAAGCGGCAGCGCTGCCGCTATAGCTTCCCGTGAGATATCACAGATTTGCACTTTGGCACCAGCTTGGGCGAAGGCGTGTGCAATGCTCAGGCCAATACCGGATCCCCCCGCAGAGACCATGACGCGTAGATTTTGGAAAGACGTATCCATAGCGATATCTCGAAATAGGGACTGATGAGGCAATAGATGGCGGCAGATTGATGGCGCTGCGAGACGCTAGCAATGTCCCGCCCTTGGGATCATTCGGCGCTGGTCGCAGGCCATATCTAGGTCTGGGTCTGGGTCTGGGTCGTGGATCGAGCCGTGAGCGAAACCCGTACGAGCGTCGGGGCCGGCCGAGGCGCACCACCTGCCAAGACTGGCCGAACCATCTGGCCTGCTGTCGTCCGATTTGCCTCAGGGCGCCTTTCGCGCCTTCTCGAGAGTAGCCATGGTTTTGTTGACCAGATCAGCTCCCAACTCGGGCTTGTATTTCTCGATGACCGAGGCGGTGGCTTGTACCATGCGCGCATGTTCTGCTGGCTCAATGGTATTGAACTTCATGCCAGCCTTGACGAGGTCTTGCACTACGGCTGCTTCCATCTTCCGGCTTACGTCACGATGAAAGGCTTGGGCTTCCTTGCACGATGACTCAAGCACTCCCCGTTCGGTTGCGTTCAGTTTGTCCCAGAACTTTTTGCTCACTAGAACCACCGCGGGCAGATAGACGTGGCGCGTTTCTGTCAGATAGGTCTGGATGTCCTGATAGGAACTGGACTTGGTGACCAGGTACGCACTCTCCTGTCCGTCAATAGCTTTGGTCTCCAGCGCCGTGTAAGTCTCCGGGTAAGGCAGGGGCAGCGGTGTTGCACCTAGAGCCTTGAAGATGTCAATGTAGACGCGGTTTTGCAAGGTGCGCAGTTTGAGATCACGGAAGTCTTCGAGGCGCTTGATGGGATGCTTGCTATTGGTGACCTGTCGGAAACCGTAATCCATGTAGCAAAGACCGATCAGGTTCTTCTCGGAGAATTTCTTGAGCAACGATTGCCCGACTTCACCATCGACAACCGCATCAGCTTCTTTCTCGCTGCGGAAAATGAAAGGCAGATCAAAGATAGCGAGCTCCTTGACGTTGCCCGCCGCTCCGGCAGTGGAGACTACGGACATCTCCAGAATACCGCCTTGGGCAGACGACATGGACTGAATTTCGTTGCCAAGGGTGGCATTGGGGTAACCCGTTACCTTGATCTTGCCCGCACTCTTTTCATTGACTATCTGCGCAAACTTGTCCACGGCCAGGCCAATGGGATTGTCTTTGGCGACTGCATGGCTGAACTTTATCTTGCGTTCCTGAATGTCTTGCGCGTGGGCTTGCACGCCTGTCAGCGCAATGGTGCCTGCGGCAAGCGCCATTGGGATGCGGCGGGTGAACAGGGAAATCTTTGCAACGGTCATGTTTTGTCTCCGAATGGGTGATGCAGCGTAGCTAGTTGGGCTTACTTCAGTTCTTGTCCGTCGAGTTCGCCACCCAGGAATTTGTTGGGCCTGAGAAAGAAACACAACACAAGTGCTCCCTTGGGTGAACGGGCGGTATGGCGATGGCCCTTGGGGCGCCAGACAAAATTGCCGGCGGGATACACACCATCAGCATCTTCGAACTCGCCTTCGAGCACGTAGCTTTGTTCGATTTCTACGTGTTCGTGCAAGGCCAGCTCCGACCCGGGTTGCCAGCGGAAGAGGGCAGTCAGAAGGCCTGTGTCGTCATCCTTGACGAGGATCTTCATGTCAATGCCCGCTGTAGGCGTAGGCTTCCAGGGGAGCTCATCAATGGCCATGTTCCGCGAATCGAGCGGACCATATTTGTCGGCATTGGGCAGGAAGGGGGTCATCAGAGCCATGGGGGTCTCCTGTAGTCAGATAGTGGTGGTATTGGGCGAAAAGCCTGAATGTGCAAGTTGCAAGCGCTAGGCAATGACGGTGTTGGTCAGCTCGCCGATTCCCTGGATTCGTGCGCGCATGGTTTGCCCCACTTGCAGACACTTCGGGGGGGTCTGAGCGAATCCAACGCCCTTTGGGGTTCCCGTGGCGATCACATCACCCGGCAAAAGCGTCATGCCCGCGGAGAGTTGTTCAATGACCGTGGCCACGTTGAAGATCATGGAGTTGGTGTTGTCGCATTGGCGTTGCTGACCGTCGACATCCAGTTCCAACGCCAGGTTGTCCGGGTCGTCGATGGAGCTTGCGTGGACGACCACAGGCCCGAGCGGGCAACTGGTATCCAGGCTTTTGCCCTTGAACCACTGGCCATGCAGTCGCTGGAGGTCACGGGCCGTGACATCGTTGAGGATGGTGTAGCCAAAAATATGCTCGTGGGCTCGCGCGGCCGGAATGTCTCTTCCCCCTTTACCGATGACGATGGCCAGTTCGACTTCGTAGTCAAGACTGTTGGTGAGCGATTCATGGCGCAGTACTTTTGCGCGATGGCCAACCAGCGCGGTTCGGGGCTTTGTGAAGAACTCAATGGCTGGCGGGAAAGCATCGGCAGGACGGCCGTTGGCCAGATTGCCTTCGATGATGTGCTCTCGGTAGTTGCGGCCAACGTTGAATATGTTTCTGCCGACCGCAGCGACGGGAGGAAGCACGACTACCTCGGAATAGGCCAGAGTGTGTTGAGTGCCGTCATTGCGCAACGCATCGCCGCAGGCCTCGATTAATTCTTTCGCGATCGCCAGGGCGATGTCTTGGCCTGCTATCAGTTCATCGACTGATTGCGGTGCAGGCTTGGTAGGCCACGCTGCGGTGAGATCCACAATCCGAGTGTCATTGATGAGGGCGCCAAGCCGGACACCTTCGGTATGGGTAAAGTTGAGGAACTTCATAGCTTCTTCAGGGAGATGGAGGATCAAGATCTTTCTCGCGAGCTTGCCTGCTCGACGGCCACATAGAGTTCGCGCACGTGTGCACGGGCTCGGGATTCGGCAAGATCGGCATCGCGGTGTTCGATGGCATCAATGATTTCAAGGTGCTCGCGTAGCGAGTCGGCACTGCGATGCAAGCGAGCGATCGTCTGCCGTCGGTAGCTGGTTTGTGGATGACCGAATGACGCCCAAACTCGCTCCAGCAAATGGTTGTTGGCAAGTCGGATGATTTCGATATGGAACGCAACATTGGCCTGCGAGTACTCAGCGGCCCTCGCTTCCGCAACTCCTGGTTCGAGAAATGGCTCGAAGATTGCGCGTAGCGCCAATACATCGCGCTGTGAGGCATTCAGGGCGGCCTCGCGCGCGGCAAACCCTTCGAGTTGCTCTCGGAGCTGTAGCCATTCGCGATAGTCCCGGTCGCTCACTGGCTGCAGAATTGCGCCGCGGCCGGGACGCAGGCTGATAAGGCCTGTACTGTCAAGGCGGATCAATGCCTCGCGTACAGGAGTACGGCTAACGCCCAATTGCGTTGCCAAGTCTTCTTCGCGCACGCGAATGGGCTCAGTGATCTCGGAGCGCAACTCGTTGAGGTGAGCGCTAACGGCCTCGAAGACACCGGAGCCTGTAGATTTTTGAGGTAGCTTGGCGTTCATGAGAACTCTTTGCAGGTCATTTGGTCAGGAGATTCAGTGGCACCAGCACAATCGATGGAAACAGCACTAGCAGAAACATGACGATGAACTGGGCGATCATGAATGGAATCACCCCTTTGGCTACATCGTCGAGGCGCATCTTGCCCACGCCGGCCACCACATTGAGCACAGAGCCGACAGGGGGGGTCACCAGTCCAATGGCATTGTTCATGATGAAAAGTACACCGAAGTAGACGGGATCGATTCCCGCTTCCTTGATGACCGGCATGAGTACGGGAGTCAGGATCAGGATGGTGGGCATCATGTCCATCGCGGTGCCCACGATCATTACCAGGACCATGATCACGATCAGGAGCAGCGTGGGACTGTCCATGAAGGGCTTGAGCAACGCGATCACTTGGTCGGGGATGTCCGCCACTGTGATCAACCACGCCGATACCATGGAGGCTGCGACTAGAAACATGATCACAGCGGTGATCTTGGCAGCCGACACAAATACGCCATACATCTGACGCAAACCGATCTCGCGATAGATGACGGTGGAGACCAGCAATGCATACACTGCAGCTACCACCGCAGCTTCAGTAGGAGTGAAGACACCGAACTTCAATCCGAACAGGACGATCACTGGTAGACCCAGCGCCCACAAGGAATCCTTGAGTGCATGCAACTTCTCTTTGCGGGTTGTTGGTTCCGGCAGGGAGACGTTCTCACGATGTGCCACCAGCCACCATGCTATTGCGATGCTGACCCCCATCATCAGACCGGGAACAATGCCGGCCATGAAAAGTTTGCCGATGGAGACGTTGGCGGCGACTCCAAACACCACAAAACCGATGGACGGAGGGATCACTGGCGCAATAATGCCCGCCGACGCAATCAGACCACCAGCCCTGGCCTTGTCGTGCCCTGCCTTGACCATCATGGGTAGCAGCAACGCGGCCAGGGCAGCGGTATCGGCCACCGCAGAGCCAGACAAGGCTGCCATGAGGCACGCTGCGATGATGGCAACAAAGCCCAGGCCGCCACGCAGGTGCCCCACCAACGCAATAGCCAAATTCACGATCCGTTTGGATAGTCCACCCACATTCATTATTTCGCCGGCCAGCATGAAGAAGGGAACTGCGAGCAGGGGAAAACTGTCAGCCCCATTGATCACGTTCTGGGCGAGGATTTGCGCGTCGAATAGATCCAGGTGAAGCATCAGGGCCAAGCCTGAGAACAATAGGGCATAAGCGATAGGTACGCCGATGGCCATTGCCGCCAAGAGCGCTCCAACAAAGATGAGCACCGTCATTTCTGTCTCCGATTCCTCAATTCAAATGCTTATTGACGCTCGTCTGTCGAAGCGCCTGTTGTCGGGGGCAATACCAGGTGCGCTGATTCTTCGGACTCGACCATCACCACCAGTTCAGAATCTGAGAGTCGGCCGCTCACAGTGAGCCAAATTTGATGGATAAGAATGAGCAGGGTAGAGGCGGCGAATAGCACGCCTGCGAAGTAAAAGATCGCCACAGACAGCCCACTGACAGGGGCTTCGGTTTCTCTATTCACCATGACCTGCCCCCAACTGCCGGTCAGCATTAGCCATGTGATGTAGAGCATCATCACTTGAGCGACAACAAGACACAGTCGCTGGGCTTTGACTGGCAGGCGTGCGATGACCATGTCGGTGCCCATGTGACCGCGCTCGCGCATTACTACCACAGCGCCCATGAAAACCATCCACACGAAGAGCCAGCGCGAAATCTCTTCGGAAATGAGCAACCCGGTGCTGAAAAAGTAGCGAAGCACCACATTCCCAAACACCAGAACGACCATGACAGCCATACAGAGGGCACTTGCGGCATCCAGGGCTTTGCAGTAGGTGGTTAGCAAGCGATTCATAGATTTCTTTCTGCATGCGACCGCAGGCAACGCCCCATCGCTGTCTTCATATTGTATGCAATTCAGTGTTTTGTATGCAAAACTGAAAATGAGTGTGCGAATTTTGATATCGAATACATAAAAGTGATTCGGTATAAACCCTGGGTTGTATGTCTCGCACCTGTGCACCGCCAGCCCTTGCCCTCTTGCGCTCTGCACGCCAGGATCTTCCGGTTGCAACAATTCTTCGCAAAGGCGAGCAATAGACCGTGTCAGGAGATTCAGTGGGGCTATCTCATCTGATGAGGTACCCGCGCAAACCTACGAGGTAGTACATGCGTCGATTCGCCAGGGTCAGCAGTCGGCACGACTATCGGACTCAGACGTTCTTTGACCCACCAGTCAGTGGTTCAACGGGGAAGTGCTTCTGAAATGCCCCATCGTCAGGACACGACTTCTACCCAGCTTTTGATATGCGGATGCAGGCTTGTGCCGAAGCCCACTGCGTCGAGCGATGCCAGATGCACACGGCCATCGCGGATTCTCAAACGTGGCGCTGCGCTGCGATCCCCGATTTCATAGAGATCAGGATGTGCTGCAAGGAACTCCCGGGCCTCCGCATTCGGCTTGCCATTGAAGCCGTGGACAAAATGGTGGGCGTTGCGCTCCACATGCGAAATGCCCAGCAGGCTGACGAGTGCGAGGTCCTGCTGCATGCTGAAGCCGGGTTGCGTGGTCAGGTCTTCGGCAGAGAGGAAGAAGGGCGGCTCCCCCGGCGCGGCCTGCGCATTCCATACATGGCAGCGCGCCAGATTGAGCAGGGACTTGTAGAAACCCTTGCATGATTTCGAGGAGACGCCGCGGTAGCCGAGGGCTCGCGCACGGGTGAACGCGCCCACGTCCTCGTCGGACTCATCGATGATCACGGGTCTGTGGCGTGCAATTGCCTCCACCGGCTGCGACCAGACCACGCCACGCGCAATCGGTTGCTCCACCAGCAATGTCGATGCGCACAGGCGCGCAAGCCGTGGCCTCTCCTCCATGGCTTTCCAAAGCATCGCTACTGCTTCGGCGCTGGTGTATTGCTCGTTGCCGTCCAGCGTCACGAAGTACGGAGAACTCCGGGCGTCGAGCACGGCGGCAATGCGCTCGAGGCGCGCCAGATCGGAAGCATCGTCACCGCCGAGCTTGATCTTGAAATAGCGATTGCCATAGTGGGCGATGACCTCTTGCAGGGTCTCCGGCAAGCCATCATCGGCACGCCCGGATGTTGGAAGGTCCGCCTCGGTGATGGGGTCCAGCATGCCCACCGTGTGCCGCACGTCGAGTTGTGTCTGGGGCTTGAGCGATGCGAGAAATGCCGAAGTTTCAAACGATCCAAGCGATGCATCCAGCGCTCCCAGGTGCATGCCCGCCAGATTGGCCTGCATGGCCTGCCGGAAGCTCAGGCCATGCGCGCGGCACAGGGCATCAAGAATTGCGCGGTCGAGCAGCGCGGGACCGTAACTCATCACGAGAGGCGGCAGGCGGTGGGCATGCGCATCTGCTTCAATCTCGGCGTGATGGTTCGCAAAGAGGTCGAACGCGCTGCATGCGGCGGCCGCCTTATAGGTCTTGGCCGTGAGCCGTAGCGCATCACGCAGTTGCTGCACGTTGTCCGCATCGCTCAACGCGGGGCTTTTGTCGAACCACTTGGCGGCCAGGGCTTCGGCGGCGTAGCCGAATATTTCTCCCCCCTTGCCCGGAAGTCCCAGGCGCACGCGAATCACGGCCTGCAGTCCTTCCCGCACCGTGGTCGCGCCGAAGCGAAACGGCATGCGCAACACATAGGGCAACTCCGCGCATTCGACGGAGAGCACCTTCACATGTGGAACGGTCTGCATGGAGATGCCGCAGGCGATGTCGGTCTACCAGTGCGGGCCGGAACGCGCCTGTGCGTTTCCGCTGGCACCGGAGAGCTCGGTGTAGAGATCGAAGGACATGCGGCCGAGCTCCGGGTGGGCTCTTGTTTCCGCGGTGCGCGGTCGCGGAATGTCCACCGGACGGATGCTGGCCACGCGGCCCGGGCGCGGCGACATGACCACGACGCGATCCGCCAGGAACACCGCCTCAGGAATGGAATGCGTCACGAACACGATGGTCTTGCGTGCTGCCCCCGCGGTACTTTCACCCCAGATGCGCAACAGCTCGATGTTCATCTCGTCGCGCGTCATCGCATCGAGTGCGCCGAAAGGCTCGTCCATGAGGAGAATCGGCGGGTCCATGATGAGCGCACGGCACAGCGACGCACGCTGCTGCATGCCCCCCGAGAGCTCGCGAGGTCGCTTGCCGGCGAAGTCGCCGAGGCCCACCATCCTGAGCAGCGACATCGCACGTTCACGATACTGCTCGGGGTTGCCGCCCGCGAGCTCCACGGGCAACAGAACGTTGTCCAGGATCGTGCGCCACTTGAGCAGCAACGCCGCCTGAAACACCATGCCCACTTTGGCGATCGGCTTTTCAACCGGCGCGCCGTCCACCAGAATGCGGCCGCTCGTGACATTGTGCAGGCCCGCGATCGCGCGCATGAGCGTGGATTTCCCGCAGCCGCTCGGCCCCAGCAGGGCCACGAACTCGCCTTCGTGAATCGTGAGTGAAATATCGCGCAACGCCTCTACCGGCCCGCTTTCTGCCTGATAGATGAGGCCCGCGTGCTCGATCTCGATCAATGGTCGTGTCATGGGCGCAGCCACATTGAGCGCGCTCTGGATGGTTGCCGTGGTGATGCTCACTTTGACTCTTCTCTGCGTTCCGGGATCCGGCTGGGTTCAGGCCAGCGGGCTCACTGCACCGTCAGCGGCATCGCCACCTTGATGAAAAACTGCTTGTCGTACACCGCCGTGCAATCCACCTTCTTGGGCAAGCCCATGTAGGTGTTGACGATATCCACCGAGTTGCACATTTTCTTGTCATCGATCCAGCCGATGCCGTTGTCGGCGTAGTTCTTGGTGCGCATGAGTTCGAAACCCATGTTCATGTTGGCTTCGATGATGGCAACGTCGATCTCCGGCACGCGCTTCTTGTAGATCGCAAGCGCTTCCTTGGGGTTGGCCATGACGTCGCGCCAGCCCATGTAGGAGGCCTCGAGAAATGCGCGCAACGCCTTGGGACGATCCTTCATGGTCTTGTCGCTTGCCAGGATGGCCATGGCGTACATGTCAAAACCGAAGTCCGCCCATTGCAGGCGCACCGCCTTGCCCGAGCCCATGGCCTTGTCATAGAACGGCTGGCCGGTGGTGTAGTCGACCACGCCATCCACGCGTTTCTCTGCAATCGCAGCCACCTTCGCGGTGGGCTCGATGTTCACCCAGCTCACCTTGGCCGGATCGATCTGGTTCAGCCGCGCAAATGCGGGAAACGCCAGGCGCTGGCTGTCACCCGGAGGCGCACCGATGGTCTTGCTTTCCAGATCCTTGGGCTTGGTGAGCGCGTTGTCGGCGCGGCTGAAGAACGTCATCGGTGTCTTGTCGAACACCATGCCGACCATCTTCACGCGGGCACCACGCGAAACGGCGGAAATCACCGGCACGGTATCGGCCACGCCCGCATCGGCGCGGCCGCTGTCCACCTTGGCGATGGATTCGCCGGAGCCCTTGGAGTTCTGGATCGTTACGTCGAGCCCGCGCTGTGCATAGTAGCCCTTGTCGAGCGCCACCCAATAGGCTGCGTGATCACCTACCGCGAACCAGTTCAGTGCAAACGTGAACTTTTCGCGGTCTTGTGCGCTGGCGCCAGCGGGCGCCACGGCGGACAGCAGCACCGCGCAGGCTGCGGCAACGAAAGTGACGGTCGATTTCCTGGAAGTCATGGCTTGGCTTTCAAGTGAAGACGGGTTGTCAACAAGGGCTCACTCGGCCCATGGGGCCAGTACGCGCGAGAGCATCGCGACGATGCCGTACAGCAGTAGGCCCAGGATGGAAATCCACACCAGGGCGGCAAACGCCACTGGCGTATTCATGCTGCTCTGCGTGGTGATGATGACGTAGCCCAGACCTTTCTGCGACGCCACGAATTCACCGACAACGGCGCCGACCACCGCCGAGGTTGCGGTGACTTTCAGTGCGCTGAGGATATAGGGATAGGCATTGGGAATGCGGATCTTCCAGAACACTTTCCATTTCGGTGCGCTGAACACGCGACCAAGGTCGACGAGATCCTTGTCGATCTGAGTCAGTCCTACTGCCGTATTGATCACGACCGGAAAGAAACCGATCAGTGCACCGATCAGCATGTTGGGGATGATGCCGTAGCCCATCCACATGAGAAACAGCGGAGCGATCGCCACCTTGGGCAGGGTGTTCACGAAGACCAGGAATGGGGTGAGTGCACGCGACATGGCATCCGACCATGCAATGGCCATGCCAAGCATCACACCCGCGATGGCGGCAATGAGGAATGCGCCCAGAATTTCAAGCGCCGTGACCCAGGTGTGGCCGAGCCACGGAATCTCGTCGCTGAACATCGCCTGCACCACTGCGCCGGGGCTTGGAAGCAGGTACTCGCGGATATCGAACACCGATACCGCGAGCTGCCAGAGGATGACGAAGCCAATAAACAATCCGATGGCCGGCAGATAGTGTGCCAGCCAGCGCGTGATCTTGTTGCGGTTCATGGTGAACGTTCCGTACCCTTCCTGTTCTTCGCTTGCGCGCTCATCCAAGCCAACGGCTCAGATTGGCAGCGACAAATGCGTCATCCGCCAGATCGGCATGTTCGGCATACACGCGGTCGATGGCATCCTTCTGTCCCTGGCCCAGCCCTTCTTGCGGATCCAGGCACCAGATGCCCTCGAGCAGGCCCTGGCGGCGCAGCACTTCATGGCATCCGGCGATGCAGCCGTGGAAGTCGTTCGCCACGTCGAAGAATGCGCTGTTGCAGTCGGTCACGCGGCTGTCCAGTGCAAGCATTTGCGCATCGACCTCGCCCCGCTTTGCAGCGGCTTGGCACTGGTCCAGAATGCGCACGGCGCTCGATGTCCACACCGACCAATGGCCAAGCAGGCCGCCTCGAAAGCGCACGGTGACCGGCTCTCCATCGCGCGGCACGGTGAATGGCGTGACCAGGTCGAGCACGATGTGGTCATCGTTGCCGGTGTAGAGCGACACGCGCTTTTCCGCGCGCGCCATGACCACGCCGCGCACCACGTCGAGCGTACGATACCGGTGGAACGGCGCCACCTTGATCGCAACCACGTTATCGATGGAGGCGAATCGTGCCCAGAATTCAGCGCTCAGATCCATACCGCCCACGGCGGCCTGCAGGTAGAAGCCGATGAGCGGGATCTCGCGGGCAACCGCTTCGCAATGCGCTATCAAGGCATCTTCGCGTTGCCCGCGCAGGGCTGCCAGGCTCAGCAAGCCTGCGTGATATCCCAGGCCGTGCGCCGTGCGGGCCTCGGCAACCGCTTGCGCGGTCTGGCCGCAGATGCCCGCCACCATCGCAAGCTCGCGATCGCCAGGCGCCCATTCACGCACGGCATCCATCGCCAGGCGCAGCACCGGCTCATACAGGCCCACCTCGCGGATTGCGAACTGCGTGGTATGCACACCCACGGCCAGTCCCCCCACGCCGGCATCGACGTAGTAACGGCTCAATGCGCGCTGGCGGCGCTCATCGAGTTGTCGTTCGGAAGTCAACGCCAACGGATGCGCGGGAATGGCCAGGCCGCGCTGCAACAACTCGCGGACGTGGGCGACCTTCTCGGGTGTCAAGGCACTCATGCTGGAACTCTTCAATGTCTGTCGGGCAGTTTCAGAACGTCAGAACGCACCGTCGCGTACTTCGAACTTGGTAGGTTTGTTGAACGCGGGTTGCTCGCGGCGAACCCAGTCGGACACCCAGTCGAGCATCACGCCCAGCGGAACCTGTGGATAGCCAAAGAGCGTTGATGACAGCGTGGTGTCCGACAGCAGTGCATTGGCAGACTCCTCGCCGCAGACCTTCACGGGAATGCCGAAGCGCGCGGCGAACTGCTGCACCAGCCAGCGCACCGAAATCGTCTCGGGCCCCGTGCAATTGATGGGCTTGGGTGGCACGGTGCAATGCAGCAGGCTGCGCAATGCCTGTGCGTTCGCGTCGCCCTGCCAGATCACGTTGACATAGCCCATTGCGAGATCGATGGTCTCGCCGCGATGCACCTTGGATGCGATGTCGTACAGCACGCCGTAGCGCATGTCGATCGCGTAGTTGAGGCGAAAGATGCGGCCCGGCGTGCCGTGCCGGGAAGAAAAATACTCGAACATGCGCTCTCGGCCAATGCAGGACTGCGCGTATTCGCCAACGGGCGCAGGTGGCGTGGCTTCACTTGCGCCCTGGCGGCCGACAGGGGTGAGCGCGTAGATGTTGCCAGTGGAAAAACTCACGATGCGCGAATCGCGGAACACCTCAGCCACCAGCGCCGGCACATGTGTGTTCATTGCCCATGTCAACGCCTGATTGTCCTTGGCGCCGAACTTGTGGCCGGCGGCAAAGACGATGTTGGGAATGCGCGGCAGAGCCTCCAGAGATCGACGATCCAGCAGGTCGGCGGCAATGGTCTCGATGCCCCAGCCCTCAAGGCGCTCACGCACACCGCTCTCGCTGAAACGAGCCACGCCGATGACGCGCTTGTGCGGAGCGGCATTCTTGGCCAAGCGTGCAAGCGTGGGACCCATCTTGCCCGCCACGCCGAGGATCATGATGTCGCCGTCCAGCCGTGCAAGATCGTCGACCAGCGCCTGGCTCGGCCGTGCGAGGAAATCGTCCAGTGCTTCCACGGATTCGAAACTCGCGGGCAGATTCGAGACGTCCAGCAGCGGTGTCGTGATTGGTGCGGCGGGCTCCACCTGAATGCTCTGCATCTGCTTTCCTCGTGCTGCAAATTGATTGATGTACGAACTTTATGGCTTCGCAAAATCGACGTCAACCGTTTGGTTGAATTTTGAGGCGAGGGTATTCCCGGGGTGATTTCAGAACGGATGGCTCAGGCCCGCAGACCAGCCATTGCGAAGCTCACCACATGTTTGCGATAGGCCTGCACAGCGGCTTTCGATTCGAGATCGCGCGCAAAAATGGACGAGAGGGTGAGACGGTTGGAGAAGAAAAAGTACGACATGCCAGCCACGGAAACATAGAGCTCCACGGGATCGATGCCGCGCCGGAAAACCCCGGCTCGCGTCCCACGCGAGAGTGTCTTGGCCAGCAATTCAATGAGCGGCGAGTTGGTTTCGCGAATGGCCTTGGAGTCACGCACATGCGAGGCGCCGCGTGCATTCTCGTGGTTGAGCAGACCGATGAAATCCGGCGTTGCCTGCAGGTAGTCGAACGAAAAGCCGATGAGCGCAGCCATGGCCTCCTCGGGCTGCATGTCGCCCAGATGAAGCCCGCTCTCCAGTGTCCGTATCTCCGTGTAGACCACCTCGAGCGCGGTGCGATAGAGGTCTTCCTTGTTGCCGAAATAGTAGTAGATGAGCTGCTTGTTCACACCCGCGATCGCTGCGATTTCGTTGACCCGCGCGCCGGTGAGTCCCTTGGCCGAAAACTCTGCGCGCGCGGCCTTCAGGATAGCGGCCTTCGCATCGTTGCTGTCAATGTCGGAGATCCCGGGATTGGCTGCCGAACGGCGTCGCGGAGTGGGCGTCAAGGGCTGGCTGGATTTCATGGTGGCGCGGATTATGACCCAGTGATCGAGCGATGTCATGCTGCCCCAATGCCGCCTATCCGCGTCTCCACCACCATCATCCTGGCGTTGCTGGCCCGGCAATTTTGGGCTGAATCCACGCGCTCCCTGAAGCGTCTGGTGGATCAGACCGCCCAGCGCAATGCGTGGGCCGGCAGCAGCCGCTCGGGTTCAGGCTCTTCGACACCGGGCTTCTGCAGCACACGGTCGAGGATGTGCTTCTCGATGGCCGCGAAGCTCGCATCGCCCTGTGAGCGCGGGCGTGGCAGGTCGATGCGCTGGTCCAGCGCGATGCGGCCGTCCTCGATCAGGATCACGCGGTCGGCCAGCGCCACGGCTTCCTGCACGTCGTGCGTGACCAGCAGGGCCGTGAAGCGGTGGCGTTGCCACAGGCCTTCGATGAGGCGATGCATCTCGATGCGCGTGAGCGCGTCGAGTGCTCCCAGGGGCTCGTCGAGCAGCAGCAACTGCGGCTGGTGCACCAGGGCGCGGGCCAGGGCCACGCGCTGGCGCTGTCCGCCTGACAGGCGGGCCGGCCATTCGCGTGCGCGCTCGGCCAGGCCAACGTGGCCCAGCACTTCTTCACCGCGCGTGCGGGCCGCCTCGGGCAGCCCCAGCAGCACATTGTCCAGCACGCGTTTCCAGGGCAGCAGGCGGGCTTCCTGGAACATGATGCGGGTGCGAGGGTCGAGCCCGCTGATGCGCTCGCCATCGACCTGCAGGCTGCCGCCACTCGCAGCCTCGAGCCCGGCCACGAGGCGCAGCAGGGTGCTCTTGCCGCAGCCGCTGCGGCCGACGATGGCGATGAATTCACCGGGTGCGATATCCAGTTGCGCGTTTTGCAGCACGGCGCGTGCGCCATAGTGTTTGGAGAGATGGCGTGCCTGCAGGCGCACGCCTCCGGCCTGTTGGGTTGTCATGCCGGGCTCCCGGGTCTGAAGAGGGAGACATCTGCCGCGTTCACGCGCCGCGGCAGCAGCTTTTCGGCGAAGAAGGCATCTGCGATCTTCTGCTGTTCGGCCAGGCCCGAGGGCACGGCAGGGCGCACGGCATAGCTGCGCCGGGCGTTGGCCTGCAGCACCGTGGGTACGTCCACCCCCCAGACCGGCGACAGCAGTGCGGCGGCAGCCTCGGGCTGGGCCTTGACCCATTGGCCCGTCTTGGCAAGTTCCGCATAGATCACCTCCAGCACATCCGGGCGCTTGTTCGCGAACCGGGTGCTGGCCAGGTAGTAGCGCTGGTAGCTTGCGATGCCCGTGCCGTCGGCCAGCACACGCACGTTCGATTGGCGCTGGGCTGCAGACAGGAACGGGTCCCATATCACCCAGGCATCGATGGCTCCGCGCTCGAACGCGGCCCGGCCATCGGCCGGTGTGAGGTAGGCGGGCTCGATGTCCTTGAACGACAGGCCCGCCTGCTCGAGTGCAGCGATCAGCAGGTAGTGCGCGCCGGCTGCCTTGGCGAAGCCGACCTTCCGGCCCTTGAGATCGGCCACGCTGCGCAGCGGTGAATCCGCGCGCACCACAATGGCCTGGGCCGTGGGCGACGGCGCCTCCTGGGCAACGAAGGTCAGCTGCGCGCCGGCGGCCTGCGCGAACACGGGCACGGTGTCGGCCACGTCGGCGCTGAAGTCCAGGTTGTCCAGGTTCAGTGCTTCAAGCAGCGGCAGGCCGCTCGTGAATTCGTGCCAGCTGACCTTGGCGTTCAGCGGCGCGAGTCGTTGTTCGAGCGTGTTCTGCGCCTTGAGCACCACGGTCAGCGTGGAGGATTTCTGGTAGCCGATGCGCACGGTGGCGGGTGCGCCCTGCGCCCAGGCCGCACCCGCGGCAAAGGAGGCCGCGGCGGCCAGCAAGGTGCGGCGTTGGAAGGGGATGAGGTTCATGGAGTTGTCGCCGTTCATTGGTTGTAGCCGGGGTGCCAGCGCAACCACCAGCGTTCGAGGCCACGCGCCAGCAGGTCGGCGAGCTTGCCGAGCAGCGCGTAGAGCAGGATGCCGACCAGCACCACGTCGGTCTGCAGGAACTCGCGTGCGTTCATGGTCAGGTAGCCGATACCGGCCTGGGCGGATATGGTCTCGGCCACGATCAGGATCACCCACATCAGTCCCAGCGAGAAGCGCAGTCCCACGAGGATTGAGGAGACCGCACCGGGCAGGATCACCTCCTTGTAAAGCTGCCAGCGCGACAGGCCATAGGTCCGTCCCATCTCGATCAGTTGCGGGTCCACGTTGCGGATGCCGTGGAACGTGTTGAGGTAGATCGGGAAGAACACCGACACCGCGATCAGGAACAGCTTGGCCGTCTCATCGATGCCGAACCACAGGATCACGAGCGGGATCAGTGCCAGCGCCGGAATGTTGCGCACCATCTGGATCGTCGAGTCGAGCAAGGTCTCGAAGAACCTGATCGAGCCCGTCAGCAACCCCAGCAGGAGGCCCAGTCCGCCGCCGATGGCCAGTCCCAGCAGCGCGCGACCGGCGCTGACCTTCACATGGGTCCAGAGCTCGCCCGAGACGGTCAGCGTCCAGGCCGCGCGGAGGACGTCGATGGGTGCCGGCAGCACGCGCGTGGACAGCCAGCCCAGGCTGGAGGCCACCTGCCAGGTGACGACCAGCACCAGGGGGACGAGCCAGGGCAGCAGTTGGTGGGCCAATGTGCCGACCCAGGCCGGAGAACCGGGACGCTCGGTGACTGCGGCCAGCGGCGTGGCCTGAGAATCGTGGATTTCGGAGCCCAAGGTGCTCATGGTCTTGCCTCCTCAGCTCTGGGATGCGAGCCGCGCCGGCGCATCCAGGTTGGCCACGACTTCGCCGAAAGGTCCTGTCACATGGCTGCCGCTCAGGCGCTCGCGCAGCTGCAGCGGCAGCAGCGGGAATACCAGCTCGGCGAAGCGGTAAGCCTCCTCCAGGTGCGGATAGCCCGACAGGATGAAGGTCTCGATGCCGAGGTCGGCATACTCCTGGATGCGCGCGGCCACGGTTTGCGGACTGCCCACGAGGGCCGTGCCCGCACCGCCGCGCACGAGGCCGATGCCGGCCCACAGGTTCGGACTGATCTCCAGCGCCGCGCGCGAGCGGCTCGATGCTCCACCCTTGGCGCGCGCATCGGCATGCAGGGCCGCCATGCGTTGCTGGCCCACGGAGTCCATCTTCGCGAACGCGGCCTGGGCGCGGTCCACCGTGGCGTCGTCAAGCCGGCTGATCAGCGCATCGGCGGCCTGCCAGGCGGCTTCCTCGGTCTCTCGCACGATCACATGCAGGCGGATGCCGTATTGCAGCTTGCGCCCCCGGGCGGCCGCGCGGGCGCGTACCTCCTCGATCTTGGCCGCGACATCGGCGGGCGGTTCGCCCCATGTCAGATAGGCCTCGACCTGTTCCGCGGCCAGGTCCTGCGCGGCTGGCGACGAACCGCCGAACCAGACGGGAGGATGGGGCTTCTGCACTGGCGGAAAAAGCAGCCGCGCGCCCTTGACGCTCAGATGCCTTCCCTCGAAGTCGTAGCTGTCCGTGCCGTGGCTGCGCGCGAGGATCTCGCGCCAGATGCGGATGAACTCGGCCGACTGCTCATAGCGCTCTGCGTGATCCTGGAACACGCCATCGCCTTCGAGCTCGCCGCGATCGCCACCCGTCACCAGGTTCACGAGCAGGCGGCCGCCCGAGAGACGGTCGAAGGTGGCTGCCATGCGCGCGGCCAGTGCCGGCTGGTGCAGGCCGGGCCGCACGGCCACGAGGAACTTCAGGCGCCGGGTGGCACCGAGCAGGCTGGAGGCGATGACCCAGGGATCCTCGCAGGACCGGCCGGTAGGGATCAGCACCCCCTCGTAGCCGAGGCGGTCCGCCGCACCAGCCACCTGCTGCAGATAGGACAGGTCCACCTGCCGCGCACCTTCTCCGGTGCCCAGGTAGCGGCTGTCGCCATGGGTGGGGAGGAACCAGAAGACTTTCATGGGCGTATCAGGCGTTGAGGTTGGGGGCTGCGGCATCCAGAACCTGGATCGGCTTGGGGATGAGCTTGAGCGAGAAGAAGGTGTCGGCGATCTGCTGCTGTTCTGCCAGGATCGCGCGCGTGATCGGCGTGATGCCGAAGCGGTTGCGGCTGACCGCCAGATCCAGCACCGGCTTGGGCAGGCCCAGCACCGCTGCGAGTTCGCCGGCGTAGGTGCTCCGGTTGGCTTCGGCCCAGCGCTCCAGCGCGTTGATCTCTTCGATCACGGCCGCCAGCACGTCAGCGTTCCGGCCCGCATAGTCCAGCGATGAGAAGTAGTAGGCGCGGTTGCCGACCACGCCCTCGGCATTGGCCAGAATGCGCGCGCCCAGGCTCTTCTCGGCCGCCGCCAGGAACGGATCCCAGATCACCCAGGCGTCGATCGAACCCTTCTCGAAGGCGGCGCGGGCGTCGGCCGGGGGCAGGTAGACCAGGTTCAGGTCCTTGAACGCGAGGCCATGCTTTTCGAACAGCTTGACGATGAAGTAGTGGACATTGCTGCCCTTGTTGAGCGCGATCTTCTTGCCCTTGAGATCCGCCACCGTCTTGATGGCCGACTGCGCGGGCACCAGCACGGCCTCCGAGGCCGGACGATGTCCGGTGGCGGCCACATAGGCCAGTGGCGCACCCGACGCCTGGGCGAAGATCGGCGGGGCTTCGCCCACGTCGCCGAAGTCGATCGAACCGACATTGAGCGCTTCAAGCTGCACGGGGCCGGCGGTGAACTCTGTCCACTTGATGCTCACGCCCAGTGGCGCCAGCCGTTTGTCCAGCGTGCCGCGGCCCTTGAGCACGCTGAGCGCGCCTTTCTGGTAGCCGATGCGCAGCGTGCGTTGCGGGGCCTGCGCGAACGCATCGAAGGCGCTGAGGGTGCTGATGGCGGGCAGGGCGAGGGCGGCACCACCGGCCTGGATCAGGCGGCGGCGAGGAGAGGAGATACGGGTCATGTCTGTTTTGAAGGGGGCGTTGAAAGATCAGTCCAGCGCGAACACCACGGCTTCGCCCACCTGAATCGGCTTGGGAATCCACTTGAGTGCGTGGAAGGCGTCGGCGATGCGCTGCTGGTCTGCTGCGACTTCGCGGGCGATGGGTTTGACGTTGAACTCATAGCGCTGCAGCGCGAGCTCGACGACGTTCGCGACCGGGGCCGCCCAGAAGCAGCGCAGCACGCCCCATCGGGCCTGTGCGCAGGCAGCAATCCGTGCGTTGGAAAGCACAGAAGAAATGGACAACATGAAAGAGCCTCCAGCTACGTTGGAGGCCTGAGTGTCCAAAGCTCGGCGGACGAAGAAAACGAATAAATATGCGCTGGCTTATGCGCTTTGCGGTTTTAAGCAGGCACTGCAGCCCGGATGAGCCTTGTTGCGGGGCTTCGTCCGGGGTGGGTTCGCTATGGCACAATTTGAACGGCAAGCCGCCGCATCCAACTGCGGGCCGGTCGTAGCAGGAGCTCGAAGAACTGTATCGATGGACTGCGTCCTGATCTTGTTCGTGGCCTACATCCCCACACCCTTCCATGCAGGAGTACAGCCTCGGCGACATGCGCTCGCACGGGCTGCCGCGATCGCTCCATGAAGCGCCTGCATGTCCTCTCACTTCTGTTGTGGCTTGGCATCGTCCTCTGTCCGGCCCATGCCGCACCGCCGAGTTACGAGGAACTGCAGGCCCATCCGGAGCGTGCATTGCCGATGCAGGCAGCCTGGCAATTGCAGCCGGTGGATGCACAGTCTCAGCGATGGGAAGACATCTTCTCGTTCACGATCGGCACGGTTCCGGACCTGATGACCGGTTTGCGCTGGTGTCGCACTGCGACCGGCCAAGGATGTGGATACCGGTCGTTGGGGGTACCAGAACGCGCAGGGCCAATGGGCGATCGCGCCGCAGTTCCATGAGGCCCGAATGATCGGCCAACTGTCCTGCCACCCGGGCGGCCGCCAGTCCTCCGGGAAAGCGCCCACGACCACGGCATAACCATGGCGGAACGGGCGCGATCTCTGCGGTGCGGCGCGGCCAACTGCGTGTGCTGGGCACCACGGCCGACCCCGCGCATCCGCAAACCGTCCAAGGGGTGCTGTGGCCCACGCTGGCTTCGAGCCCGGCCTTGGCGGGCTATACGGCATATGACCGTTTCAGCCTCTGGGCTCTGCAAACTCGGATGCCGCATCCAATCGCCTCCTGCAGGAGGCCGTGGCTCAGGTGCTTGCCAAGCCCGAGGTGCGCAGGTATTTGCAAGACATTCAGGTTGTGGGCGGAGGCGGCTCGCCGGAAAGCTTGCTGCAGTTGGAGAACGAAGAGCACGAACGCTGGATGCGTGCGCTTGCATCGCCAAAGCATTGACTGCTGCCCCGCATGCAGGCCTGCAGGGGCCATGGTGCTTTCGCATGCTTGAAATCCTGGCCCTCGACCCAGGTCGGAAAGCACGGCTGCCGGGCCTTATGGCGCACGCAATGTGCCGACAGCACATTTTCAAACTGTGCATGCATGGTTAACGTCGATACACGATGTAAGGCGCATCCCTGTCTGGCCCCTGCCTCTCTGGTGGTGGGCGGCGCATTCATCGCACCTATCGAGGAAGAAACATGTTCATTACTTCGGTCCGATGGCTTCGTATCGGCCTGACTCTGTTCCTGCTGGCGTGGATCGCACTCGCCCGGCCCGCGCTGGCGGCTGGAGTGCTTGACGGATTTGACCCCCAAGCCGATGGTACGGTCGTCGCCACGGTCATGCAGCGCGATGGCAAGCTGCTGGTGGGCGGCTACTTTGGCACTCTGGGCGGAGCGGTGCGCAACAACATCGGTCGTTTGAACGGCGATGGCACGTTGGACACCGGCTTCAACCCGGGCGCGAACAGCACCGTGGCCGGCTTCGTGGTGCAGCCCGATGGCAAGCGGGTCGTATTTGGCATGTTCAATCAGTTTGCGGGGCAAGCGCGCCAGACCCTTATCCGGCTGAATGCCGACGATTCGCTGGATAACGGCTTCAACCCCGTTGTGAACAACCAGATCCGTAGCATGGTGCAGCAACCGGACGGCAAGCTGCTGCTGGGGGAACGTTCACCAAAGTGGGCGGGGTGACACACAACCGGGTCGCCCGCTTGAACAGCGACGGTTCGCTGGACGAAGGCTTCAACGCCAGCATGAACAGCCAGGTTGCCAGCCTCGCGTTGCAGCCCGATGGCAAGGTGGTGGTGGGGGGCCTGTTCACATCCGTCAACGGCATGCCGAGTGCGCGCATTGCCCGGCTGAATGCCGATGGCTCGCTGGATACCGACTTCGCCCCGAGTGTCGATAAACCGGTCTACGTCATCGCGCTGCAGCCGGACGGCAAGCTGGTGCTGGGCGGCGACTTCACCCTGGTCAATGGCCAGCAGCGCAACCATCTTGCCCGGCTGAACGCCGATGGTTCGCTGGACCTCGACTTCGATCCCAACGTCAACGGCAATTCGGATGGCACGGTCTACAGCATCGCGCTGCAGACCGACGGCCAATTGCTGGTGGGCGGGGCCTTTGGCAGCATCGGCGGCCAGCCACGCAACAACATCGCCCGGCTGACATCCAGCGGTGCTGTGGATGCCGCGCTGGATCCCAATGCAAACGAGCCGTACAACGCAAGCGTAAAGGTGCACAGCATCGCGCTGCAGGCCGACGGCAAGCTGGTGGTGGGCGGCGATTTCACCAGTTTCAGCGGTCAGCCACGTCAGGCCATGGCCCGCGTGAGCCCGCCGGAGGCCGCGTTGCAGCAGCTGGTGGCCGCTGGCAATACCGGACTGCGCTGGCTGCGTTCGGGCAGCGGGCCCGAGCTGAGCCAGGTGCGTTTTGCGCTGAGCACCACCGGTGCAGATGCGCCAGAGGCCGGCTGGCAAGACCTGGGACCTGGTGAACGCATTCCGGGTGGCTGGCAGTTGAACGGCCTGGACTTGCCGCGCGACAGCACTGTCTGGGTGCGTGCACAGGGCGTGGCGACGGGCGGGCAGTACGGTGGCTCCAGCGGCCTGGTGCATTCGGTGCGCCTGCACTATCTCGCCAGCAGCACGCCCACGCCGCCCGACGCGCCCGTGGCCGTCCAGGCGGTACCGGGCTCGGGCCAGGTCACCCTCAGCTGGACCGCACCTGCCAACGATGGCGGTAGTGCCATCACCGGCTACCGGGTGGAGGTGGCGGGCGATCCCGGCAAGTTCTGCATGGCCCCGGCCCATGGCACCAGTTGCGTGATCACCGGCCTGACCAATGGCCAGAACTACACATTCAATGTGGTGGCTCGCAACGTCGTGGGCAACAGCGTGGCCGCCAGCATCTCGGGCGCACCCAGCGCCACCGCGCCGGATGCGCCGGGGAGTGTCCAGGCCCTGGCCGGTGGAGGGCAGGTGACCGTCACCTGGATGCCTCCGGTCAACGATGGCGGCAGTGCCATCACCGGTTACCGGGTTGAGGTGGCCGGCGACGCCGGCAAGTTCTGCACAGCGCCAGCCGATGGCACCAACTGCACGGTCACTGGCCTGACGAATGGCCTGAGCTATACCTTCAACGTGGTGGCTCGCAACGTCGTGGGTGACAGCCCCGTTGCCATTGCATCGGCCACGCCCACGGGTAGTGCCATGCCGCCGCACCCGCCGCGCCGCGCCCAGACCCTGGCGGGAGACGGGCAGGTCACCATCACCTGGGATGCCCCGTCCAGCGATGGCGGCAGCGCCATCACCGGCTACCGCGTGGAGGTGGTGGGCGACAGCAGCAAGTTCTGCATCGCCGTGGCCAGCCAGAACCAATGCACGGTGACGGGCCTGACCAATCAGCAAGTCTATGACTTCAACGTCGTGGCGCGGAACATCGTGGGCGACAGTGCCCCCGCCACCGCCGGGCCGGCGACACCCATCGGCAGCATCCTCGCGCCCGGCGGCGATCTGCCCGCCGGAGTGCAAGGCCAGACCTACCTGGCTCGCCTGCCTTTGAGTGGCGGTCTGGCGCAGTACCGATTCGCCATCGTCGGTGGGCAACTTCCTGCTGGATTGAATGCGGCGTTGTCGGCGGATGGCCGCTCCATCGAGTTCAGCGGCACGCCGACCCGTGTGGAGGTCGCCCATTTCACGCTGCACATTGCGGATGCCACCTTCGCGGGACCGTTGTCCGCGCAACGGCTCAAGGCCGACCCGATAGCGCATGACGTGACGGTGGAAAAGCGCATCACCATCACTGCAGCACCCATCAACGCGGCACCCACGCCGGTGCCCACGCTGGGGGCTTGGGCGCTGATGCTGTTGTCCCTTGCGCTGGCTGGATTTGCCGCGATGGGTCTCGGCAGCATGCGCAGGGGGTGAAGGCCGGCGGTCTGCTGGTCTGGGTCACTGCCAGGCGAGCGACTGGCAGAGCACCAGCCTTGATCAACCCCTTCCTGTCGTTTGCTACTGCACCGTCAGGGGCGCTCAGGGCCGACAGGCGCATGGAGGCTGGCGTTCCCCAGTGCTTCCCGCAACTGCCGTGTGGAGACGGGCTTGTGCAGCAGCAGCGCCGCCGTGGATTGCGCATCGCGCAGTCGTTGCGGGGAGGTGTCGCCCGTCATGATGATGGCGGGCACAGGGCGCTGCAGGTGCTCCCGCAGCGCCTGCAGCGCCTGCTTGCCCGTCTCTCCGTTGCGCAGCCGGAAGTCGGTCACGATCACGTCCGGCGGCTCTGCCGCGTGCACCCTGGCAATCGCGTCATCAGATGATTCGGCGCAGATGCATGTGCAATCCCAGCTCTCCAGCAGCGACTGCATGCCTTGCCGCACGGCTTCGTCATCATCGATCACGAGGATGCGCAGGCCGCCTGGAATAGCGCCGATGGCCTGTGTCGCACTGGCTTCGTCCTCCAGCGTGCCTGACCATGCGGGCAACCACAGCCGGAAGACCGAGCCATGTCCAAGGCGAGAGCGCACCTCGACCCGGGCCTGCATGGCATGGGCGAGGCGCTGCACGATGGCGAGGCCCAGCCCCAGTCCCTTGCGGCGGTCGCGTTCGGAATTGCCAAGCTGGTGGAACTCCTTGAAGATGTCCCGCTGATGCTCTGCCGCGATGCCGCAGCCTGTATCCCATACCTCCAGGGCCAGTGCCCCCGCGCGCTGGCGGCAGGTGACCAGCACGCCTCCCGCATGGGTGTAGCGCAGCGCATTGGAAATGAAGTTGCGCATCACGAGGTCGACCAACACCTTGTCGGCCAGAGCGGCTGCCGTGGTCTCGCGCGTCCGGTAGATCAGGGACGCGGCATCGGCCTGCACGCCGAACTCCTGCTCCAGCGCGCCCAGCAGCGGCTGCACGGCGAACGGGGCCGCATGGGGCTGCACCACGCCGGCTTCCAGGCGAGAGTAGTCCAGCAAGGTGTTGAGCATTTCCGACGCCGCCACCGATGCTGAGCGTGCATGGCCGAACACCGTGGCCTGGCTCGGTGAGATGGCATGTCGCTCCAGTGAATCAAGAAACAGACCCAGCGCATGCAGCGGCTGGCGCAGGTCATGGCTGGCCGCGGCAAGGAACCTGGACTTGGCAAGGTTGGCCGTTTCGGCGCGGTCCCGCTCGACCTTCAACTGCTCCACCAGGGCCATGTTCTCGAAGCGCAGCCGCACGCTGGCAAGCAGGGTGTTGTAGGTGCCCCGGCTGTAGTAGAGGTTGACCGCGAAGAGACACAGCGCGAAGACGCCGTAGATCGGCGCCAGGCCTTCGCCAACGATGAAATTGCGCAACGCGAAGGGCAGCACCAGCAGGACCTGCGCAATGGCGGCCGCGGGCGGAAACGCCGCGAACGAGGCGATGGTGCCGCAGGACAGCCCCGCGATGACGATGCAGATGAAGGCCACCAGCTGGGGCTGCTCGGGCAGGTACAGTGCCCAGCCCATCCATCCCCACAAGGCGCTGGACACGCTGCTGCCCGCGGTGAAGTACCAGGCCCATGTGCTGCTGTGCGCGCCATCGGGGCGGCGCATTTGAGCAAGGCTGAGCACAAGGCGAGCCAGCGTCACCAGGAACACCGCGCCCGCCCATGCGAGCAGGGTGGCGTGGGATGCGTAGGGCCAGAGTACGGCAAGCACCGGCACGGGGATCACGAAGTTGGCAAGCAACACTGCGCGCGACTGCAGATAGAGCAGAGCCACAAGGGCAGAGCGTTCGGAGGAGGTCAGCGTGGAGGCCAAGGATCGGGAGTCCTGTCTAGGCGGTGAGCGAGGAGGGCGGCAGATCCACCAGCCCCAGGCCTTGCGCGCGCAGCAGCGCGGTGCTGCGGCTGTTCACGCCCAGTTGGGTGAAGATGGCCGTCACATGAACCCGCACGGTGTTTTCGCTGAGCCCCAGGTCGCGCGCGATCAGCTTGTTGGACTTGCCCATGCACAGAAGGCGCAGCACATCGATCTGCCGCGCCGTGAGCATCGGCGTGGCGGTGGACGGGATGGCCGCGGCGCTGCCGATCGGGCTGTCCGTGGGAAAACAGGCCACGCCTGACAGCGCGAGGCTGATGGCGGCCAGGATGTCGTCCCCGCTGGCGGATTTGGGCAGGAAACCGTCCGCGCCCCGCATGCGGGCCTCGCGCATGGCGTCGGGCGCCACGCTGGCGGAAACCAGCACGATGCGCGCGCGCGGAAAAGCCTTGCGCAACGGAAGAAGCCCGTCCAGGCCGCTCATGCCCGGCATCAGGATGTCCAGCAGCACCAGGTCCACGTCCATGGGTGCCAGTGCGCAGGCTTCCGTGACGGTGCCCGCTTCGGCAATGCTGCCCACGCCGGGGTGCTCCTGCACGATCAGGCGCAGGCCGGTGCGAAACAGCGTATGGTCGTCGATCAGCAGCAACAGGGCGGGCATGGGCCAAGTATGAGGCAACTTGAAACGCCCGGGCCTAGTCTATTTGTGCGATGGACGAGCGAGGACTTTGGTGTCCATACTGTTCGCCCCAGACATGGGCCACCCGGCTCTGCCCGCGACAACCGTCTGCCGCGAGCCCGGGTTTTTCTCAGTAGCCTGTTTCCTGGATGTATTGCCGGTTGGCGCGATCCCATGCGGCCTTGACTGCAGGTTCGGCCTGGGACCAGGGCAGGCGGCTGCCTCCACGTTCGACGTCCCACCGGCCTTGCGCATGCGTGCGTGCGGCCTCCCATTCGGCGTGGCCTTCAAGGCGGCAGACATAGCCGGCCCGATAGGCCGGGGCATAGTCCTCGTAGACAAAATCCTGCGATACATAGGGTTCGCTGGCGTAGCGCTCCCTCCAGTAGGCTTCGTGCTCGCCTGTGCGCGGCCCGGGGTGGGGGCCGTGAGGGAGAAGTCGTAGGTGTTCCAGCCTTCGGCGGGATAGATGAACTCGGGCAGGTGCTTGAGCGCCTCTTCGGTCGCCTGCGGCAGAATCAATTGCGAATCGCGCAGCTTGAAGAACTCCACGGGAATGGCGACGTCGCGGGTGCCCAGACCCAGGAAACCGCCAACGCCGACGATGGCGAACATGCGGGCTCCGCCCGTGCCGACGATCAGGTCGGAGACCGATCCGACATGCTCCTCGCGTTCGTTGTAGACCTCGAGCCCGATGAGGTTGTTCCGTGCGCTCCATCCGGTCGCGAGCGTTGCCGTATCTTCGTGGGACAGGTGAAATGGCGACCGGATCGCGCTCCTTGCGGCTTCGTTGTTCATGGCTGCTGCTCCTTCCTTGTCTGTGCAGCGGCTTTCCAGAAGAAGCCGCTGCACTCCACAAGACTAGGCTGCCTGCCGGAGCCGGGGCGTAGGGCGATGCCCTGGTCGTTCGTGGGACGTGCCTGAGATCAGGCAGACCCCACGCCCGACAGCCGTGCCCCGACGGGAAGGCTTGCCACCTCGCGCTTGACGGTGTTCAGCGGATTGATGAACAGCGCCATGAATGCGCCAAAGCCCAGCAGGCCGGCGGAAATCATGAAGGGCAGCGAGTAGCTTCCGGTGGTCTGGATCAGGTACCCGAACGCCACCGGTGAGATCATTCCGGCCACGCCGAAGCCCGTGTTCATCATGCCGGAGGCCGTGCCCGCATAGTCGCCTGCAATGTCCAGCGGAAGGCTCCAGAGCACCGCGTTGGTCAGTTCGAGGCAGAAGAACGATGCGGACAGCAGCAGCACGGCCGTCATGGCGCTGTCCACGGAAATCATCGGCACCATGAAGATGAGCGCGCCCACGAGGCCGAATACGAGAACCGAGACACGCGCAAAGCGCAGGTTACCCGTGCGTTCATAGATGCGGTCGGAGACGACGCCACCCAGCGTATCGCCAACGACCCCCGCGAGCAGCGGCAACGCGGTGAAGATGGCCATTTCCTTGAGGTTGAATCCGCGCGCATCCTTCAGGTACGAAGGCAGCCACGTCAGGAAGACCCACAGCGTCCAGCCGTAGCAGAAGTCGACCAGCGTGACCTTCCACATGCCGCCGATCAGGCGCTTCCAGGGCGTGGGGCCTTTCTCCTGCCTGGGCTTTTCCGCGCGGCCTTCGTTGATCTCGGCAAGCTCCGACTCGGTCACGCGAGGATGCTGCTGCGGCGTGTCGCGGAACGTGAACCAGTACAGCGCGGTCCATGCCAGGCTGACGGCGCCCAGCACGATGAACGATTCACGCCAGCCCGCCATCGCGATGATCAGGAACACCAGCGGCGGCGTGACGGCGCCGCCCAGGCGCGAGAACGAGTGCGTGATGCCCTGTGCGAAGCCGCGCTGCTTCAGCGGAATCCAGTAGGTGAAGGCACGCGTGGCGGTGGGAAAGGCGCCTCCTTCGCCAAGCCCCAGTGCAAGCCGCAGCACCAGCAGGGCTGCCAGCGATCCGACAAAGCCGGTGAACAGCGTGGCCGCGCCCCAGATCAGTGACAGCACCGTGAGCACCTTGTGCGGGCCGAATCGGTCGGCAAGCCAGCCGCCCATGATCTGCATGGCCGCATACGGATACGCGAATGCGGAGAAGATCAGGCCGAGCTGCAGGTTGCTCAGGCCCATCTCTTCCTTGATCATCGGTGCAGCCACCGACATGTTGACCCGGTCTATGTAGGCGATGAAATACATCAGGCACATCACGCCCAGAACCATGTGATGCGTTTTGACTCTGCGTTGCATGTTTGTCTCCTTGGGCCCTTGCCTGCGTGCATCGCGGACGGGCCTTTGTTCATTTCAATGGATGGCGCCAGGGGCGCCGCTACAGGCAATACGTTGCAGTCGTCGCTCGGACGGCAAGAGGGGAAGGGCGGCGGTTCCTTTCGAAAGAATGGGGCGGGGAGCGGAAGCCGCGGGATTCACGAGCGCGTGAAGCGGCCTGCTTCGCGTTGTCGATGAGTTCAGGCGGGTTGTTCGAGCAGCCGCAGGCGCTGCAGCTTTCCCGAGGGACCGCGTGGCAGCTCCAGCATCTGGACGAAACGGCTCGGGCACTTGTAGTTGCCCAGCTCGGCGAGGCAATGCCGGCGCAGGTCGGCCGCATCGAATTCCGCGCCGTCGCGCATCACCAGGTACACGGCGATTTCCTGTCCGTACTCGGGGTGCGGAACGCCGACGGCAGCCGCATCCAGCACCTTGGGATGCTTGAGCACCGCTTCGTCGATCTCGCGTGGCGCGATGTTCTCGCCGCCCTTGATGATGAGCTCCTTCGAGCGGCCGGTGATGTAGAAGAAACCGTCCGCATCCTGGTAGCCCACGTCGCCCGTGCGCAGCCATCCGTCGTCGGTGAAGGCCTCGCGCGTGCGTACCGGGTCCTTGTAGTAGCCCTGCATCACATGGGGGCCCTGCAGCACGATCTCGCCGCGCTCGCCCGCGGGAAGAAGCTGGCCGTCCACGCCCATGACGGCCGCCAGCGCACCGGCGGGGCGGCCGACGCTGCCGATGCGGCGCTCGCGGGCTGCCAGCGGATTGCTGAACGAAGGGGCCGCGGTCTCGGTCAGGCCCATGGTTTCGATGATGCCGAGACCGAAGCGCGACTCGAACGCGCGGTGGTGCTCGGGAGCCAGTGCCGCCGATGCCGATCGGCAGAACTTCAGGGCGGAGAGATCGCGGCCCTGGGCTCCGGCCTCGTCGTTGAGCAGATAGGCAATGATCGTGGGAACCACGTTGATCCACGTGCATCCGAATCCGCACACATCGGCCCAGAACGTCTTGGCGGAGAACCGCGGCGACATGACCAGCGAGCCGCCATGGAACAGCGGCGTGATCAGCGCGACGACCAGCGCGTTGATGTGATAGAGCGGCAGCGAGACCATCACGCGATCGCTCTCGCCCAGGGCATGCACCTGCGACGTGCTGGCCGCATTGGCCAGCAGGTTCGCATGCGTGAGCAGCACCCCCTTGGGAACGCCGGTGGTGCCGGACGTGTACATGATGAGCGCCGGTTCGTCGGGCGCGATGCGGTGCGTGACAAGCCGATCGGCGACACCCGCCACGGGCGGCAGCGAAGGCGCCAGCGGCACATGCATGGACTCGGGGTCGCAGAGCACGACGGCGACGCTGCGCTCGACCTGGGCCAGTGCCTGCTCGAGCGCGGGCTGGTGTTCTCTGCTCGTGAACACCAGCCGCGTGTCCGAGTGGCGCAGCACATGCACCAGTTGCGATGGCTGGCTCAGCAGGTTGACGGGGTTGACCACCAGGCCGCTGGCCATGATGCCCAGGAGCAGGATCGCCGGAAGCGGCCCGTTGGGCATGTAGACGGATACCTTGTCGCCGGGTGCCAGGCCGATGGCATCGAAGTTCGCGCGCAGCCTGTCCGTCTCTTCCTTCAACCGTGCAAACGAAAACAGGGCTCCGTCCTGCGCGTTGATCATGAAGGTCTCTTCGCCGCGCTCCGCTGCCCGCGCGTCGATCAGTTCCGCAATGCTGTGCAATGCCGTGTTCGTCGTCATGCTCCGTACCTCCGGAAGTAGTCGCCCAGCATGTCCTCCACCGACGGACGGTTCTCGGGGATCGTGCGCGAGACGCGCGTCACGTTCATGTAATAGCGGTAGTTGAGGTTGTCGGAGAAGTTGTTGCCGCCCCAGGTGCCGCAGCCCATCGACAGCGAGAACGGCAGACCGTTGTTGAAGTTGCCGCCGGTTGCAAAGCAGTGGGCCTGGTTGAGGATCACGCGCGCCACCGGCAGGTTCTGCGCGAGATAGAGCGCCTGCTCGTCGTCCTGCGAGTGCAGGCTGACCGAGTGGCCAGCCCCCATGTAGCCATAGATGCGCCGCACGGTGGCGACAGCGTCGTTGAATGTGCGCGCCGCATATACGGTGAGCACCGGCGACAGCTTTTCACCCGAGAAGGGGTGGTCCTTGCCCACGCCGCTTTCCTCGACCATCAGTACCCGGGGGGCGTCCTGCGGAATGCGTCCGCGCCAGTCGATCTGTGCGAGTTGCGCAATCAGTGCCGCACTCTTGCCGGTGATGGTGTCGCTCAGCTTGCCGTCGCGCCACATGAGGGCCTGCAGCCTGTCCTTCTCGTCGGCGGTCAGCAGCAGCGCACCCCTCTCGCGCAGGGCCTGCAGCATGGTCTCGCGCGCCTCGTCCAGCAGCACCATGCTGTTTTCCGAGGAGCAACTGGTGGCATTGTCGAAGGTCTTGGACGCGAGGATCAGTTCCGCCACCTGCCCCGCATCGGCCGAGCTGTCGACGATCGACGCCACGTTCCCGGCCCCCACGCCGAAGGCCGGCGTGCCGCAGGTGTAGGCCATGCGGACGTTGGCCTGCGAGCCCGTGGCGATCACCAGGTCCGCCTGGCGCATGAGTTCGGCCGTCAGCACCTTGCTGATGGGGCTGGGCAGCGTCTGCACCAGGTCGACCGGAAGGTGGCACTTGCGCAGCTCGGCATGGATGAAGTCGATCAGCATGCGGCTCACGCCGAGGCCCTTGGGCGAGGGTGCGACGATGACCGCATTGCCGCACTTGAGTGCGTTGATGATGTTGTTGGCAGGGGTGGCACCTGGGTTGGTCGATGGCGTGATGGCCGCGACCACGCCGACCGCGCGCGCGATCTCGGTGATGCCGGAGGACCGGTCCTCCCTGATCACTCCGTGCGTGCGCACGCCCTTCAGGTCGCGCAGCAGGCCGAGCGTCTTGCGGTGGTTCTTGGTGATCTTGTCGGCGACATTGCCGAGGCTAGTTTCCTTCACGGCAAGTTCCGCGAGCTGCCGGTTGCGGCCGGGCTCCATGATGGCCCAGCCAACGGCTGCAACCGCATCGTCCATGCCCTGCTGGCCCAGTTGCGCAAAGCTGGCCTGCGCCGCGCGAGCGCGTTGAATGAGATCGCCAATGGCCTGCTGTGCGGCCTGCAGCGGATCTCGTTGTGTCTCCTGCACTTCCATTGTCTGTCTCCTTGCATGTCGTCGTTGTGTCGCCGAACCTGGACAGGCCACTGCGCCTTCGCATGCATGCCGTCGGCCCGTCTGATGCACAGGCTATGCAGGAGAGAAATCCGCGAGTCCCGTTTTTTGCGTTTTCCACGATTCGCGGGGCCGTGTGGAGCCGAAAATGCAATTTTCGGGACAAGATCGCACCATGCGCCCGCCGCGCGACGGGTGTCACCGCCCGCCAGGCGCTGAACGTTCAGCCATCGACCTCACTGCCGCTCCATGACTTCGACCCAATCCAATGCCGCCGCCATCCGCGCATTTCGCATCGTCGAACTGCTTGCCCAGGCGCGCGAGCCGCTCACGCTCATGGAGATCAGCACACGCATGGACCTGCCCAAGCAGTCCGTGCACCGGCTGCTCAAGCAGCTGGAGAGCGCGTGGCTGGTCAATCGCGATGGCCCGGGCAAGCACTATGTGTGCTCGAGCCGCGTCCGCCAGATGGCCATCAACCTGCTGATGACCACGGGGCCGGCGGCGGCACGGCGCGCGATACTCCAGGAAATGGCCGACAAGGTGCAGGCCAGCTGCAATCTGGCCATCTCGGGCGGCGACGCGGTGGTCTATCTCGATCGCGTCGAGTCGAACTGGAGCGCATCGGCCAAGCTCACTCCCGGCACGCGCGTGCCGTTTCACTGCACGGCCAGCGGCAAGCTGCTGATGAGTTTTCTGCCGCGCCAGCAGCGCGAGCTGCTGCTGCGCAAGCTGCCGCTGCGGCGCTGGACGGAGCGGAGCATCTGCGACATGGACACCTTGCGCGCGGACCTGGAGGAGACGCGCAGGCGCCGCCTGGGCCTGAACACGGGCGAATACATCCCGGGTGTGGTGGCGGTGGCTGTTCCCGTGATGCTCCATGCCAAGAAGGTCGGTGCGGCCGTGGCCATCCAGGCGAGCGCGGAGCAGTTCACCATCGACGATCTCATGCAATGGGTGCCCCAGTTGCGCGAGGTCGCCGATCGATTGGCGGCCACCTTCGATGTGCCGGACGAGCGCATCATGCTGGCGGCACCACAGGACGGCTGCGCGGAGGGCTGATCGCAGCGCCGCGTGGCCCGCGGGATCAATGCATCCTGGAGGCAGGAAGCGTAAGGCGCATGCGCAGACCACCGAGTGGCGAGCGTTGTGCGGCAATGTCGCCGCCATAGGTCTGCGCCAGCTCGCGCACGATGTCGAGCCCGAGCCCCGATCCCGGCCGGCGCTCGTCGAGGCGCACGCCGCGCTGGAAGGCCTGCGCGTGCTGATCCTCGTTCATGCCGGGGCCGTCGTCGTCGACCAGCAATTCCAGCATGCCGTCATCTCTATCGCCATCGCCTGCGGTCGCGGTGACGGACACCTCCCCGCGCGCCCATTTGCCTGCGTTGTCGAGCAGGTTTCCGAGCAGTTCGTAGAAGTCCTGCTCTTCTCCGCGGAATGCCAGCATCGGATCGATCTCGCCGATGCGGAACCGGATGCCGCGCTCGGCATGCAGTTTTTCCATTGTGCGCACCAGCGCCTGCAGGTGCGCGAGGACCGGGGTGCTCAGGCCGCCGGCATGCGCGGCAGAGGCGGCGCGCGCGCGCGCAAGGTGATGCTCGATCTGGCGACGCGCGACATCGGACTGCTCGCGCACGAGCGCCGCGAGCGGACCACTCTCCTGCGCCGCCGCGTTGCCCAGGATCGACAGTGGCGTGTTCACCGCATGTGCCAGGTTGCCGGCCTGGGTGCGCGCACGTTGCACGATGTCTGCGTTGGTGTTGAGCACCTTGTTGAACTCGTCGACCAGCGGCTGGATTTCCCGTGGAAACTGTCCTTCGAGATTGCGCGCCTCGCCTTCGCGCACGGCAGCAAGCCGCAGGCGCAGCTGCGCCAGCGGACGCATGACGACCTGGAGCTGCACCAGCACCGCAATCACGAGCCCGAGGGCCAGCAGGGCGAGCGTGGCGGTCAGCATGGACGTGAAACGCTGCAGCGGCTCCGACAGGAGGGCTCGGTCCGCAGCGACGGCGAGCCGCAGCGGTGGTGCATCGTTCTCCGGCAACTGCAGGTTGCGTACCACGGCAAGCAGTTCGTTCCCGCCTGCATCGCGAAGCTGAAGGGTGCGATAGCTCTGGCCTGCCTGAGCGGCGGCGGCCGCCTTCGGCAAGGCCAGTGCCTGGTCCCACAGCGAACGCGAGCGGGCAAGTGCCTCACGCGCTACCACCGGCTGGCGGTGCTCGTCGAGCCGGAGTTCATCCACCTGCCAGAACAGTCCGGACAGCGGCTTCTCGAAGCGGGCATCGCCGGCGATCGGCGTGACCGAGATGCTTCCGTCGGCCTTCGCATTCACTGCTGCGCTCAGCTGGTTCAGGTGCAGCACGAGCTGTGCCTGCAACTGCTGTTCGATGTGCTCCTTGAACAGATTGCGAAGACCCCAGCCGGCCAGGACAAGCGCCAGAACGATCCAGGCCACCGCGCCGACAAGAAGGCGCGCGCGCAGCGACACGCCGTCCGGCTTGGGTCCCTGGCCCTTCACGCCGTTCATGCTGCGTCGCCCGTATCGATGAGCCGATACCCCATTCCCCGCACGGTCTCGATGCAGCCAGCTGGAAGCTTCTTGCGCAGCCGCCCGATGAACACCTCGATGGTGTTGGAGTCGCGCTCGCTGTCCTGCGGATAGATGTGCTCGTACAGTTCCGTGCGCGAGAACACTTCGCCCGCGCGCTGCATCAGCAGCGAGAGGATCTTGAATTCGTGGCTGGTGAGGACCAGCGGCTGGCCATCGACCAGCACGCGCGCCTGTCGCGTATCCAGGCGGATGGGACCGCACTGCCATTCGGCGCTCGATTGATTGCTGAGGCGCCTGAGCAAGGCCCGCAGCCGCGCCAGCAGCTCCTCCATGTGGAACGGCTTGGCGAGATAGTCGTCGGCGCCTGCGTCCATGCCGGCGACTTTCTCGTGCCAGGCTCCGCGCGCCGTGAGAATCATCACGGGCATGTTCCGTCCCGCAGCGCGCCAGCGCTTCAGCACGCTCAGCCCGTCGACGACCGGCAGGCCCAGGTCGAGGATGGCCGCATCGAAGTCCTCGACCTCGCCGAGGTGTTGTGCCATCTCTCCATCGCTGGCGGTTTCCACCGTGTGGCTGGCCTGCGTGAGTGCCTGCACCAGTTGCTCCCGCAACGTGGGTTCATCTTCGACCACGAGTATGCGCATCACGGCGTCCTTTTCTGCTTGACCCCGACGACGCGACCGGTGGCGGCATCCAGCTTGAGCTTGAGAAGCTGTCCATCCGCACGAAGCAGCTTGATCTCGTAGATGAACATGCCGTCATCGCGTTCCAGCTCGACCTCGAGCACCTGCCCGGGATAGTCGCGCTCCAGCAGATCCAGCACCGTCTTGAGCGGCAGCACCTTGCCTTCGCGAAGCGCCTTGCGTGCCATCTCATGATCGCTTTCCCCGGCATGCGCAATGCCCGCCGGTGGAAGAGCGAGCAGCCAGGCGCCCAGCGCGAGCACGGCCATCACCAGCACGGCGTTGATGCTCCGTGTCTGCCGGACGTGTCGTAAAAGCAGGGCGGGGATGTGTTGCATGGAAATGACGGGGAGCGTTCCTGTGGATGTTTCTTATACCGAATCGCCGATGAACGACGGATGAACGGGTGATTCAGGTTCGCTTCACGGCGATTTTTCAAGAATCGATTCCGACAGATGCAGGGAACCTCACCCGGGCCGCTGTCCGGCTCAGCAAGCCGTCACTTGTTTTCATCGACACAACGAACGAGACATCGTCTCAGGGAGCTTTTTCATGTCGCATTCCTATCCTACTTCCCCCGGCACTTCCGTCGGTGCTTCCATCGCCACCTGGAGCCGCCGCGCCGCCATGCCGGTGCTTGCCGTGCTCGCGATTGCCGGCGGGGCTTCGTTCGCCGTGGCTCAAGGGGGCGCCGCGGTGCAAGGAACGCCTGCGGCCGTCACTGCGGCACCGGCACCTGCCACGACACCCGCTCTGAACATCCGGCAGATCTACGACCGCCTCGAGTCTGCAGGCTACCGCGACATTCGCGAGATCGAATGGGACGATGGGCGTTACGAGGCCAAGGTCCACAACGCGCAGGGGGAGCGCCTGAAGCTGTATGTGAACGCCACGACGGGAGCCGTGGAGCACAGCAAGCTGCGCCACTGATCCTGCGCCCAGAAGGCGTGCATGTACGGTTTGCGACGCGAGGTTACGCCTGAGAACCTCGCGATCCCCGGCTTGCGTTATCGTTGATGTTTCAACGCAGAATCAAAGAAGGAATAACCCGATGCGTCAGTTGTCGTCTGGATTGTGGGCCGCTTGCGTGGCTGTACTGGTATCGGGGTGTTCTTCATTCGGTCCCCAGGGGCGATCCGCAAGCCCCGCGGCCTCCGTGCCGCCACCACCCCCGGCCATTGGTGCCTCCACCGCGCCGGTGGGCGGCACCTGCAGCGCGCAGGGAGCCCAATCCTTCGTCGGCCAGATGGCTACGGCGAAAGCGACGGAGCAGGCACGCGTGCGCTCCGGCGCGCGCATGGCGCGCATCGTGCGCGCCGGTCAGCCTGCCACCACCGAGTATCTTGCCGATCGGCTGAACCTGAGCGTGGACCAGGGCGGGAAGATCGTCGGCGTCACCTGCGGCTGAGCACTCGCCGGCGATCAGGGTGCGAGGAACAGCGACTGCAGGTCGCTCAGGAAGTCGAAGCCGCGTTCGGTCGGCTGGATCTTCAGGCCCTGGCGCAACACCAAGCCCTTGCGCTCGGCCTCTTTCAGGCCGGGCTCGATCGTGGAGAGGGGTGCGCCCGTGCGCTCCACGAAATCGTCGAGCGAAAAGCCGCTTCTGAGCCGCAAGGCGTTGAGCATGTACTCAAACGGCAGGTCGGCGCGGCGCACGTCGTCATCCTGCGCGATGGCCATGCCTGCCAGGGCGCCTTCCATGTAGCGCGCTGGATCACGCAGCCGCACCTGGCGTACCACACGGTGAGCAAAGCTGAGCTTGCTGTGCGCGCCGGCGCCAATGCCCAGGTAGTCGCCGAACTGCCAGTAATTGGTGTTGTGCGCGCAGTCGTGCTGCGCGCGTGCATAGGCCGAAATCTCGTAGCGATGCATGCCGGCCGCCTCGGTGAGGTCGGTGATGCGGTCGAGCATGTCGTAGGCCGTATCCTCGTCGGGCACGACGGGCGGGAACTTGGCGAAATAGGTGTTGGGCTCGATGGTCAGGTGATAGACCGACAGGTGCGGTGGCGCGAACGACAGCGCGGTCTGCAGGTCCCGTTCGAGATCGAGCAGGCCCTGGCCGGGCAGCGCATACATGATGTCCAGGTTGAAGGTCTCGAAGGACTGCGCGGCTTCCTCGACGGCCGCGAGTGCCTGGGCGCGGTCATGCACGCGGCCCAGTGCCTTGAGATAGCGGTCATCGAAGCTCTGCACCCCGATGGAAAGCCGTGTCACACCGGCCGCGCGGTAGGCGCGGAAACGGTCTTTCTCGAAGGTGCCGGGATTGGCCTCCATGGTGATTTCGCAGTCGGCCTCAAGGCGCAGGCGGGCACGCACGTCGCTCAGCAACTGGTCGATGGACTCGGGCGAAAACAGGCTGGGCGTACCGCCGCCGATGAAGATGCTGTGCACCGAGCGGCCCCATATCAGGGGCAGCGCTGCTTCGAGATCGGCCATCAGCGCGGCGAGATACTGCCTGTGCAATGCGGGCTGGTCCCCGACGCTGCTGCCCGGGCGCACCTCATGCGAGTTGAAGTCGCAGTACGGGCATTTCTTCAGGCACCACGGCAGGTGGATGTACAGCGACAGGGGCGGCAGCGACTTCAGTTGCAACAGGCCGGGACGCATGTAGTCCTGGATGGATTGGAGTGCCTTGCCGCTCGTTGGCGTCTCGCTGGCGGGGGTGATGGGAATGCTCACGCTATTGTCTGGGGAAGGAGTCAGAGCCAGTTGTCATGCAGCATGTCGAGCAGCTGCTTGGATGCCCGGCCACGGTGGCTGTATGCGTTCTTCACGGCGGTCGGCAGCTCGGCGAAGGTATGGCCCAGTTCGGGAATGAACATGACGGGATCAAAGCCGAAGCCATTGGCACCACGCGGCTCGCGTGTGATTTCTCCGCGCACGCGGCCCACGGCGATCAAGGGCTCGGGATCCTGCGGACTGCGTACGGCCACCAGTGTGCTGACCATGGTGGCGCGGCGGTTGTCCTTGCCTTCCATCTGCTCGAGCATGGCGCGCACATTGTTGGCATCGCTTTTTTCGTAGCCGAACTGCGTGGCGTAGTAGGCGGTCTGCACACCTGGCAGTCCGCCGAAAGCTTCCACGCAGATGCCCGCGTCGTCGGCAATCGCCGGCAGTCCCGTGTGCTGTGATGCGAAGCGCGCCTTGGCGAGCGCGTTCTCGACGAAGGTATGGAAGGGCTCCTCGGCTTCGCCGGTGAAGAGCTGGCCCTGCGGGATCAGCTCCACGCCCAGAGGCTCGAGCATGGATTGCAGTTCGGCGAGCTTGCCTTTGTTGTTGGATGCGAGAACGATTTTCATGAGATGCGGGATGTCTTCGGCTCCGCCACCCGAAGAGGGCCGGACGGTGCCATGGGGCCGGTCAGGCGAGTGCCTTCTGCTGCAGGGCGATCAGTTCCGAGATGCCTTTTTCGGCCAGGTTGAGCAACTGGTCCATTTCCTGGCGCGAGAACGCGGCGCCTTCCGCCGTGCCCTGGACCTCGATGAAGTGGCCGGCGCCCGTCATCACGACGTTCATGTCGGTGTCGCAGGCGACGTCTTCGCGGTATTCCAGGTCCAGCATGGGCTGCGCGCCGACGATGCCCACCGAGATGGCTGCCACCTCGTTGATGATGGGAGACTGGGCGATCATGCCCTTGCCCTGCAGTCGGTTGACCGCATCCTGTGCCGCGACCCAGGCGCCCGTGATGGCCGCGGTGCGCGTGCCGCCATCCGCCTGGATCACGTCGCAATCGAGCTGGATGGTGCGCTCGCCAAGCAGCCGAAGGTCGAATGCCGCGCGCAGGCTGCGGCCGATGAGGCGCTGGATTTCCTGCGTGCGGCCGGTCTGCTTGCCGCGTGCGGCTTCACGGTCGCTGCGCGTGTGCGTGGCCCGCGGCAGCATGCCGTACTCGGCGGTGACCCAGCCTTCGCCGCTGCCGCGTTTGTGCGGGGGTACGCGCTCTTCGACCGATGCCGTGCACAGCACCTTGGTGTTGCCGAATTCGATCAGCACGGAACCTTCGGCATGCATGGTGTAGTTGCGCGTGATGCGCACCGCGCGCAGTTCGTCGTTGGCGCGACCGATGCGGGCGAAGGGGGTGTCCGGTGTGGTGCTCATGGTGGTGCTCCTGCGGCGAGGCCAGATGCATGGCCGCATGTCGTGTGGCTGGAAATCGCGTTCAAATTGTCTGCAAGGGCCTGGTGCTCGCGACCGGGGGGGCAGGAGGCCGTCATGAAGAGGGCATCGCCCGCGCCGTGCGTGCCGGTGCGCGGGTAGGTCACCGTTTCGGGGCACTGGCAGCGCAGCAACCGGCGCGCGGCTCTCGCGGGACGCCGATGCAGGTAAACCGCAATTGTGCGCCTTTCAGAACTTGCGCGCAGCGGAGGTACGGCGAATGGCCTCGTTGATCTCGGCAATGGAGCGTTCGATGGCTTCGTCATCGAGCTCGTCCACATCCTCCGGAAAGCTGCTGTTGTCCAGCAGGCTGGCCTGGATGGTGGAGGCGAACACATCCTCCTGGATGTCGTCCGTGGAGATGCCCATTGTCGAGGCGAACTGGTCGGGCATTTCCCACTCCATCGCGACGACCGTGACGTTGTCGCTGGAGCTGCCTGCCTCGCGCAGGGCGTCCTCCACCAGGTTGGGTACTGCCTCCGAGACGGTATGCCGGCCGAGTTCGGCAGATATCTTGTCGTCGTCCAGGGCACCCCACAGCCCGTCGGAGCACAGCAGGATGCGGTCGCCCTGCTCGAGCAGCATCGGATCGCTGACGTCGAATACCGGCTTGGACGGCGATCCGAGGCAGGTGAACAGCACGTTGCGGTTGATGTTTTCAAGGCCCTGGAATGACGCGTTGCGCAGCTCCATGTAGGAGTGGTCGCGTGTGCGCATGAGCATCTGGCCATCACGCACCATGTACAGCCGCGAGTCGCCGCAGTGGATCCACTGCGCGCGCCCATCCTGCACGACGGCCGCCACCAGCGTGGTACGCGGCGAGTCGCCGAGCGAACGGTCGCTGGTGTAGCGCAGGATCTGGTGGTGCGCGGCGAGCAGCGCGGAAGTCAGGAACGCGGGGACATCGGCCAGAGCCGGCTTGGCTTCGCGCTGGAACAGGGCGGAAACCGTCTGGATGGCGATCTGCGCCGCCACTTCGCCGTCGGGGTGGCCCCCCATGCCGTCGGCCAGCACGAACAGGCCGGCCTCCCGGGTGTAGCAATAGCCCATGCGGTCTTCGTTCTTCTCGCGGCCGCCCCGGCGGCTGATCTGGAAAACTGAGAATTTCATTGGATCTTCCCTGGGCCGCTGCCGACCTTGAGCGCGTTGCCGCGTGTATCGGCGACCAGTGTGTCGAGCTGCAGGCGCATTTTCTCCGCGACGGTGAGCTTGGTATAGCGACGCTCGCCTTCACGGCTGAGCTCCTTCTGAAGTGCGAACACGGACTGCGGGCGCGACAGCGGATCGAGGGCCATGCACCACTCCACCACCTCGATCAGGTTGTCGGAGTAGAGGCCGCGCATCTTGGACAGCGCCGCGGTCAGGCGATCCTTGTCCGAGCGCTGGGTGGCCTCGGTGGGTGGGTAGCCGTGCATGCACGCATAGATGCAGGCGCCGATGGCATAGATGTCGGTCCAGGGGCCCATCTGCGAATCCCGGCGGTACATCTCGGGCGCGGCAAAGCCGGGCGTGTACATGGGTCGGATGAAGTTGCCCTCCTTGGACAGCACCTCGCGGGCTGCGCCGAAGTCGATCATGACGGCGCGGTCGTCGTCGGTGATGAAGATATTGGCGGGCTTGATATCCAGGTGCAGCATCTTGTGCTGGTGCACGATGCGCAGGCCCCGCAGCACCTCGTCGAACAGCGAACGGATGGTCGATTCGCGGAAGATCTTCTGTGCCTTCTGCTCGCGCGCGGTGATGATGAAGTCCTGCAGAGTGGCCCCCTCCAGGTAGTTCATCACCATGTAGACGGTTTCGTTCTCGCGAAAGAAGTTCAGCACGCTGACCACCGAAGGGTGGGAGATCTGCGCAAGCGAGCGACCTTCTTCGAAAAAACTCTTGAGGCCCAGGCGGTAGAGCGAAAGCTTTTCGGGCGCGACGGTGGGGGCGAGCTCGCCGGGAGCCCGCGTGGCCAGCGAGGAGGGCAGGTATTCCTTGATCGCGACCGGCTGGTCGTCGGTGCCCAGCGCCTGGTAGACCACGCCGAAGCCTCCGGCGGCCACGCGGCGCACGACGCGATAGCCGCCGATGACGGTATCTGGAGGGAGGGGGGCTGGCTTGATTTTCGACATATGGCAGTGGATGCAATCAGGGCTCGGTCAGAACCCGGATAATCGCCGGATTGCAAGCAACCAAACACCGAAAGTCCCATGGCAGTTTACAGCATGACAGGGTATGCCAGCGCTCAGCTGGAGGCACTCGTGAACGAAGAGCGACAAAACGCGCCGCATCGTCAACTGGGATTGGAGATCCGCTCGGTCAACAGCCGTTTTCTGGACCTTTCTTTCCGCCTGGCGGAAGAATTGCGCGCTCAGGAACCGATGTTGCGCGCGCTGCTGACCGCCAAGCTCAAGCGCGGCAAGGTGGAGGTGCGGGCGTTCTTCGCGGAGACGGGAGACAGCGGCTCGCTGCCCGACCCTTCGCCGCAGGTGCTGCAGCGCCTGTGCTCGATCCAGGACACCGTCAAGGCCTGGTTGCCCGATGCCGCCCCGCTGAGCGTGTCGGATGTGTTGCGCCTGTCCTTGGCGGGCTCCGCACCGGCTGCGGACTGGTCGGAACAGCTCAAGAAACTGGCCCAGGGAGCGCTCAAGGACCTGACGACCGCCCGCGAGCGCGAGGGCGAGCGGCTTGCCGCCACGCTGCTCGACCGCGTGAGCCAGTTGCGTGCCCTGGCCAAGCAGGCCGGTCCGCTGGTGCCGCAACTGGTGGAGCAGCAGCGCCAGCGCTTCATGGAGCGCTGGAAGGAGGCCATGGGCCTTGCGGAGGGCAGCGTGGCGCCCGAGATGGCGCAGGATCGCGCGCTCACCGAGGCCACCGCGTTTGCCATCCGCATCGACGTTGCCGAGGAACTCACGCGTCTTGATTCGCACCTCGACGAGATCGAGCATCTGCTGAAGAAGGGGGGCGAGGTCGGCAAGCGCCTTGATTTCCTGATCCAGGAACTGCACCGCGAGGCGAATACGCTCGGCTCCAAGTCCGCCGCGATGGAACTGACCAAAATTAGCGTGGATATGAAAGTGCTAATCGAGCAGATGCGGGAGCAGGTGCAGAACATCGAGTGATAATTCCGTTTTGGAAGCGCAATGCGCTCGAATCTATGGACTATCCAGGAAACCTCTATGTAGTGTCTGCCCCGAGCGGGGCAGGTAAATCCAGTCTGGTGAAGGCCCTTCGGGAATTGGACTCGCTCGTCCAGCCTTCCGTTTCGCACACCACCCGCGCCCCGCGCGGGCAGGAAAAGCACGGGCGGGAGTATTTTTTCACCTCCGACCAGGAGTTCGACGCCATGGTGGCAGCCAATGGCTTCGTCGAATGGGCGAATGTTCATGGCCGCCGCTACGGCACCTCCCGGAAGGCCATCGAGGATCGCGTGGGGCAAGGCTCCGACGTCATTCTCGAGATCGACTTTCAGGGCGCCATGCAGGTCAAGAAGACCTTTGCCAATGCCGTGCTGATCTTCATCCTGCCTCCCAGCTGGGAGGAACTGCGCTCGCGCCTTGAGCGGCGCGGAGAGGACGAGGCCGCCGTGATCGAAACCCGGCTGGTGAATGCCGCGGAAGAGATGGCGCAGGCGTGCAATTTCGACTTCGTTATAATCAATGAAGTTTTTGAACGCGCGCTTTTCGACCTGAAGAGCATCGTTCACGCGCAGCGTCTGAAGTACGCCGCCCAGCGCAGAGCCCGGGCCGATACTTTCGAGTCGCTCCACATCCCCTGAACTGGATCCCCGGAGAATCACATGGCCCGCATCACTGTGGAAGACTGCCTCGAGCAGATCCCCAACCGTTTTCAACTGGTTCTGGCTGCGACGTATCGCGCTCGCATGCTCAGCCAGGGGCATTCCCCCAAGATCGAAAGCCGCAACAAGCCGGCCGTGACCGCGCTGCGTGAAATTGCTGCGGGCAAGGTGGGCTTGGAAATGCTCAAGAAGGTTCCGGGCTGATCGCTATCGGCACACGGAGTCTTCCTCCAGAAAAAAAGCACCGCCAAGCGGTGCTTTTTTGTTTTTGCTAGCCTGTAAAGGGGATGCTGCAACTGGACAACCGGATTCACGATCCGGATGGGTGGCTTGTGTGCGACAGCGCTTTCCCTTGTCTACGTGGAAACGCGTTGCACATGAAGTGCGCAGGTTTGTTATGCTGTTTGCTGCATTGCAATATGTTTTTTTTAAGCAACAACCTACAGCAATAGCACTTGAAATCGGTTGGGAGCGATTCAAATTCAGAGTTGATGGCACAAGATGTGCCATGCGCTCTCTGTGTTCATCGTTTTTTGCTAAAGCTATTTGAGGGCATGAAGTAGTGTCGAACCAGGCATCAGCGACTCAGTCGAATGTCAGCGCTCCGGCCAAGCCGGCGGGTGCTGGAGCGGCGGCAGCCAACGCGGCTGCGGCCAGCTTTGCCGCGCTTCTGGAGAAGCTCGACTATCTGGACGACGCGAGCATCGAGCAGGTGCGCCAGGCCTACCGTTTCGCCGACCAGGCCCATCTCGGGCAGATGCGCAACAGCGGCGAGCCCTACATCACCCACCCGATCGCCGTGGCCGCGCTGTGCGCGAGCTGGAAGCTCGATGCCCAGGCGCTGAGCGCGGCGCTGCTGCACGACGCGATGGAGGATTGCGGCGTCACCAAGTCCGATCTGGTGACGCGTTTCGGTGCATCGGTTGCCGAAATGGTCGATGGCTTGACCAAGCTCGACAAGCTGCAGTTCGACACGCGCGAGGAAAACCAGGCGGAGTCGTTCCGCAAGATGCTGCTGGCCATGGCGCGCGATGTGCGCGTCATCCTCATCAAGCTGGCGGACCGCACGCACAACATGCGAACGCTGGACGACATGCCGCGCTCCAAGTGGCGCCGTATTTCGTCCGAAACGCTCGATATCTACGTACCGATCGCACACCGCCTCGGTCTGAACCAGACCTTCCGCGAGCTGCAGGAGCTGGCCTTCCGCCACCTGCACCCCTGGCGCTATGCCACGCTGGAAAAGGCGGTGAACAGGGCGCGCAGCCGCCGCCGCGACCTGGTGACGAAGGTGCAGGCCGAGGTGGACCTGGCCTTCGGCCGCATCGGCATGAACGTGCGCCTGGCCGGCCGTGAAAAGACCATGTTCTCGATCTACGAGAAGATGACCGAGAAGCACCTGAGTTTCGCCAAGGTCACCGACATCTACGGCTTCCGCGTGATCGTGCCGACGGTGACCGACTGCTACACCGCGCTGGGTGTGCTGCACCAGATGTACAAGCCGGTGCCGGGCAAGTTCAAGGACCACATCGCGATCGCCAAGGTCAATGGCTACCAGTCGCTGCACACCACGCTGGTGGGGCCGGCGGGCGTCAACATCGAGTTCCAGATCCGCACGGAAGAGATGAACGTGGTGGCCGAGGCCGGCGTGGCGGCGCACTGGCTCTACAAGGAGGTCGGCGGCGCGGGCGCGTCCTCGGTCGAGCGCATGGGCACGAAGTGGCTGCAGTCGCTGCTCGACATCCAGAACGAGACCCGCGATGCGGCGGAGTTCTGGGACCATGTGCGCGTCGATCTGTTCCCCGACGCCGTCTATGTCTTCACGCCCAAGAGCCAGATCATGGCATTGCCGCGCGGCGCGACCGTGGTCGATTTTGCCTATGCGGTGCATACAGACGTGGGCGATCGTGCCGTGGCTGCCAAGATCAATGGCGAGCAGGTGCCGCTGCGCACCGAGCTGAGAAATGGCGACGTGGTCGAGATCATTTCCATGCCGGATTCGCACCCGAACCCGGCATGGCTGGCCTTTGTGCGCACGGGGCGCGCGCGCTCCAAGATCCGTCGCTACCTCAAGACGATGGAGCTGACCGAATCCGCGAGCCTTGGCGAGAAACTGCTCACTCAGGCCGTGCGTGCGGAAGGCATGGAAGGCCTGCCCGACGAGGATGCGCAGTCCGGCATCTGGGAGAAGCTCCTGCGATTCACGGGCAGCCGCACACGCTCCGAGTTGATGACCGATATCGGCCTTGGAAAGCGCGTTGCGAGCATCGTTGCCAAGCGCATGGCGCTGCTGATGTCCGAGGATGGCCAGCGTCCCGACGCACTGCTGCTCACGCGGGAGCGCTACAGCTCGCACGAGACCATTTCCCAGGGCGGCATCACGCTCGATGGCAGCGAAGGCGCCTCGGTGCAGTACGCCCAATGCTGCCGGCCGGTTCCGGGGGATCCGATCACCGGGTATCTGGGGCGGGGAGAGGGCCTGGTGGTGCACAACGCACGCTGTGCCGTCGCGCAGAAGCTGCAGGCCAAGGATGGAGATCGATTCATCTCGGTCGATTGGGCGGAGGAGCCTTCACGCACATTCGAAACCGGCATCGTCGTGACCGTGACCAATGGCAAGGGCGTTCTGGCGCGTGTGGCGGCGGAGCTGGCCAATTCCGAGGCGGACATTGTGCGTGTGGAGATGGAAGGGGAGGCGATGGAGGAGACCATCGATCTGCGCTTCCTCATCATGGTGCAGGATGCCACGCACCTCGAGGCGATCCTGCGCAATCTGCGCCGCACACATTCCGTGCTGCGCGTGCTGCGGGAAATCCCGCTGGCGGCCTGAACCCTTCAGGCCGACTCCACCCGCCGATCAGATGGCTGGCGGCTCGGGATACCGGACTTCGATGATTTCCAGGGTGCGTATGCCTGCCGGCGTCTGCAGCGTGACCTCATCGCCTTCGCGTGCCTTGACCAAAGCACGCGCGACGGGCGAGACCCAGCTGATCTGCTGCTGGGCGTTGTCTGCCTCGTCGATGCCCATGATGGTCACCGTGCGCTCGACGCCATCCAGGTCGTCGATGTAAGTCACGGTTGCGCCAAAGAACACCTGGTCGCTGCCCGCGTGTTGCGAGGCGTCCACGACCTCGGCGATCTCCAGGCGCTTGGTCAGGAAGCGAATCCGCCGATCGATTTCGCGCAGCCGCTTCTTGCCGTAGAGATAGTCGCCATTCTCGGAGCGATCGCCGTTGCTCGCGGCCCAATGCACGATGTCCACGATCTGGGGGCGATCCACGTCGATCAGATGCATCAGTTCGGCGCGCAGCCGCGCATAGCCCTCGGGTGTGATGTAGTTCTTGCTGCCCGCTGGAATGCCGGCTGCCTGCGGCAGGTCGTCATCATCGTCGTCCGAGTCTGTCTCTTTCGTGAAGGCTTTGTTCATGTTGCCATCTTGCCTTAGAACAGGAGCCGCTTCGGTTGAATGGGGACGGCGCGCGGGCTTTTGGTGTCGTGAGCGAGTGGAGAAGCGAGCGCTTCGTTGCTGCACGGCGATGTGGAAAACGAAAAAGCCTCAGAACATTTCTGTTCTGAGGCTTGACGTTTGGTGCGGCTGGCAGGAATCGAACCCACGACCCCTTGGTTCGTAGCCAAGTACTCTATCCAGCTGAGCTACAGCCGCTTGCTGAAGAATTGAATTATAGCAGCACTTTTTTGCCTCTTTTGGAAAAAGTCCAAATTTCTCAAAAAAGTGGAGGCTTGTTCATCCTTGCGGAAGAGATCCGCCTCGCGCCGCCATCCTTGAATGGCGCTTCAATCTGCTTGCGTTATCTGCGAGTGTACCCGGAACAGGCGCCCGCATTGGGCAAGCCGCGGCATTCCCGGTAAAGTCTTTTGTCTCGTTCGGCGGGAGTCTCCCCGGCATGGCCGCTGTGCTCCTTGATCTTGACGGATGATTTGCTGGCAGGTGTGCTCTTGCTGCCGGAGGGGCGAGGTGCGGCGGCTTGTGCGGAAGGCGTGCCGGCAATGGCCGCCATGACGGCCAGAATGCCCAGTGGCATGTGAATGTGCATGATGTGGATCTCCCTCGTGTGATGGCGAATGTGTGATGGCAATGCATGGTGGGGAATGGGTGCGCAGCGCATCATTTCCCGAATGCGCCAAGACATGGCTGCGCCAGATCAGCCTCGCGTCATGGGCCCATGCGCGGGCCGGTGCTGCAGGTGGGGGAAGTGCAGTCAGTTATAATCGTTGGGTTTTGCATGGTGCAAGACGCACGCCGCTGACCCTTCCAGCCAGTGGCGCAAGTAATTACAGGATTCTGGTGCTATTGATTCAATAGCGTTCTCGAATCCCATACCAAGGAAAAAATCATGATCGCATCGACAGTCAAGGCTGAAGTCGTCAAGGCCAATGCCCGTTCCGCAAACGACACTGGTAGCCCGGAAGTGCAAGTTGCACTGCTGACAGCTCGCATCAACGAACTGACTCCCCACTTCAAGCAACACGCCAAGGACCACCACGGTCGCCGCGGCCTGCTGCGCATGGTGAGCCGTCGTCGCAAGCTGCTGGACTACCTGAAGTCCAAGGACGCAGAACGTTACACCGCGCTGATCGCCAAGCTGGGCCTGCGCAAGTAATCGTACCGGCATGGAAAAACGCCTGGGTTAGCACGCTAGCTCAGGCGTTTTTTACTTCGGAGTTGCAATAAAGAGCGAAGCTGTGTCATTCCAATGGCCTTGCGCACCGGCGCGAAAGGGCAGGTCCACTGGAATGGCATCGTGTTCTGAATTGCTCTCCATCCCTTGCAGAGGTTGATGCTTCTGCTATCGAAACAAAAGAATGGAGTTCATTCAATGACCATGTTCAACAAAGTGACCAAGAGCTTCCAGTGGGGCGACAAGACCGTCGTCATGGAAACGGGTGAAATTGCACGTCAGGCCTCCGGCGCCGTGCTCGTCAACATCGACGATACCGTGGTGCTGGCCACCGTCGTGGGTTCCAAGAGCGCCAAGGCCGGCCAGGATTTCTTCCCGCTGACCGTCGACTACATCGAGAAGACATACGCCGCAGGCAAGATCCCCGGCAGCTTCTTCAAGCGCGAGGCCAAGCCCAGCGAACTCGAAACGCTGACCAGCCGCCTGATCGACCGTCCGATCCGTCCGCTGTTCCCCGAAGGCTTCTACAACGAAGTGCATGTGGTCATCCACACCATTTCGCTGAATCCCGAAGTCGATGCCGACATCGCCGCCATGATCGCCGTGTCGGCAGCGCTGTCGATCTCCGGTATTCCGTTCAACGGCCCGATTGGTGCAGCCCGCGTGGGTTACATCAATGGCGAGTACGTGCTGAACCCGGGCCAGACCGCCCGCAAGAACTCGCAGATGGACCTGGTGGTGGCCGGTACCGAGGCCGCCGTGCTGATGGTGGAGTCCGAGGCCGAGCAACTGCCTGAGGAAGTGATGCTGGGCGCCGTGGTGTTTGGCCACGAGCAAGGCAAGATCGCCATCAACGCAATCCACGAACTGGTGCGCGATGCCGGCAAGCCCGTGTGGGACTGGAAGGCTCCCGCGAAGGATGAGGCCTTCATCGCCAAGGTCACCCAACTGGCCGAAGACAAGCTGCGCGCGGCCTACCAGATCCGCTCCAAGCAGGCCCGTACACAGGCCCTGCGCGAAGCATCGGCTTCCGTGCTGGAGTCGCTCAAGTCCGAAGGCACCGATTTCGACGCCGTGAAGGTGGAAGGGCTGCTGTTCGAGATCGAATCGAAGATCGTCCGCAGCCAGATCCTGGCTGGCGAACCGCGCATCGACGGCCGCGATACCCGCACCGTGCGCCCCATCGAAATCCGCAATTCCGTGCTGCCGCGCACCCACGGCTCCGCGCTGTTCACGCGTGGCGAAACCCAGGCGCTGGTGGTGTCCACGCTGGGCACCGAGCGTGATGCACAGCGCATCGACGCGCTGGCCGGCGAGTTCGAAGACCGTTTCATCTTCCACTACAACATGCCTCCCTTCGCGACCGGTGAAGTGGGTCGCATGGGCTCGACCAAGCGCCGCGAAATCGGCCACGGCCGTCTGGCCAAGCGTGCCCTGGTGGCCTGCCTGCCCACCAAGGAGGAGTTCCCCTACACCATCCGCGTGGTGTCGGAAATCACCGAGTCGAACGGCTCGTCTTCCATGGCTTCGGTCTGCGGTGGCTGCCTGTCGCTGATGGACGCGGGTGTGCCGATGAAGGCGCACGTGGCCGGTATCGCGATGGGCCTGATCAAGGAAGACAACCGCTTCGCCGTGCTGACCGACATCCTGGGTGACGAGGATCACCTGGGCGACATGGACTTCAAGGTGGCCGGCACGACCAACGGCATCACCGCGCTGCAGATGGATATCAAGATCCAGGGCATCACCAAGGAAATCATGCAGGTCGCCCTGGCTCAGGCCAAGGAAGCGCGCATGCACATCCTGGGCAAGATGCAGGAAGCCATGGGCGAGGCCAAGACCGAAGTGTCGAACTTCGCTCCCAAGCTCTACACCATGAAGATCAATCCCGAGAAGATCCGTGACGTGATCGGCAAGGGCGGCGCCACCATCCGCGCGTTGACCGAAGAGACCGGCACGCAGATCAACATCGAGGAAGACGGCACCATCACCATCGCCGCAACCGATGGCGCGAAGGCTGACGAGGCAAAGCGCCGCATCGAGGAAATCACCGCTGAAGTGGAAATCGGCAAGGTCTACGAAGGCCCGGTCACCAAGATCCTGGACTTCGGCGCGCTGATCAACCTGCTGCCCGGCAAGGATGGCCTGCTGCACATCTCCCAGATCGCCCACGAGCGCGTGGAGAAGGTGTCCGACTACCTGACGGAAGGCCAGATCGTGAAGGTCAAGGTGCTCGAGACCGACGAGAAGGGCCGCGTGAAGCTGTCCATGAAGGCGCTGCTGGATCGCCCTGCTGGTGACAGCGGACGCCCCGCACCGCAGGAACGTGGCGAGCGCGGTGAGCGTGGCGAACGCCGCGAGCGTCGCGACGACCGTGGCGAGCGTCGCAGCAACGAAGACCGCGACCAGCAGCAACAACAGCAGCAGCAATAAGCTGCGCTGGCGCATGCCGCCAGTCTTCGGGCTGGCGGCAGTTTTCGTTTTTGGATGCAACCTTGGATCGTGGTAGGGATGACGTCGACAATGCGTGCCGTGGAGATCGCGGTTTTTGGACCGCCGCAAGGCTTGAAGATCTGTGAACGCCCCGTGCCCCAGCCGGGCAAGGGCGAGGTGTTGGTCCGCGTGCGTGCAAGTGGGATCAACCGTCCGGACGTGCTGCAGCGCAAGGGCAGCTACGCGCCGCCGGCGGGGGTATCCGATTTGCCCGGGCTGGAGATTGCAGGCGTCGTCGAGGCCGGAGATGCCGAGGCCATGCAGGCGGCGGGTATCCGGGTCGGTGATCGCGTCTGCGCACTGGTGGCGGGTGGCGGGTATGCCGAATGGTGCGTGGCGCCGGCCGTGCAGTGCCTGCCCGTGCCCGAGGGCTTCAGCGATGTCGAGGCGGCCTCGTTGCCCGAGACGTTCTTCACCGTATGGAGCAATGTGTTCGACCGCGGCCACCTGCAGGCGGGTGAAACCCTGCTGATCCAGGGCGGCAGCAGCGGAATCGGAGTGACGGCCATCCAGTTGGCGAAGGCTTTCGGCGCGACGGTGATCGTGACGGCCGGATCCGATGAGAAATGCCAGAACTGCCTCGAACTGGGTGCGGATCATGCGATCAACTACAAGACGCAGGATTTCGTGGCGGAGTCGCGCCGCCTCACGGCAGGCAAGGGTGTCGATGTGGTGCTCGACATGGTGGCGGGATCGTACGTCGCGCGCGAGGTCGAGTGCCTTGCCGAGGATGGCCGCATCGTCATCATCGCGGTGCAGGGTGGCGTGAAGGCTGAAGTCGACGCCGGCCTCGTGCTGCGTCGCCGCCTGACCATCACGGGATCGACCCTGAGGCCGCGTCCGGTCGAGTTCAAGGGTGCAATTGCCAGGTCGCTGCGCGAGCGTGTCTGGCCGTTGCTTGCGGCTGGCAAGGTTCGTCCTGTGATCCACAGCACCTTCCCGGCCGATCAGGCAGCGCAGGCGCATGAATTGATGGAATCCAATCAACATACAGGCAAGATCGTTCTGACTTGGGGCTCATGAACAACAAGAAACTCATCGCCGGAAACTGGAAAATGAATGGCAGCCTTGCTGCCAATGCCGCACTGCTGAGCGCGTTGCGCGAAGGTGTCGGCGCGCGTGCGCGCTGCGACATCGCCGTGGCCGTTCCTGCGCCTTACCTCGCGCAGGTACAGCAGCTGGTTGCCAATTCGCCCATCGCCCTTGGTGCGCAGGACGTCTCGGCACATGAATCCGGTGCGTACACCGGTGAAATGTCGGCCGCGATGCTGGGCGAGTTCGGTGTGCGCTACGTGCTGGTCGGCCATTCCGAGCGCCGCCAGTACCATGGCGAGACGGATGCCGTCGTCGGTGCGAAGGCGCAGCGTGCCCTTGCTGCCGGCATCACGCCGATCGTGTGCGTCGGCGAAACACTGGCAGAGCGCGAAGAAGGGAAGACGGAGGCGGTCGTCAAGCGCCAGCTGGCGGCGGCAATCCACGCCGTGAGCCACTGCGTGAGCGAGATCATCGTCGCGTATGAACCGGTCTGGGCTATCGGTACAGGCAAGACGGCCACGCCCGAGCAGGCGCAGCAGGTGCATGCCGTGCTCCGTGCTCAGTTGGCGGCAGCCTCGCAGCGTGCGGCAGATATCAAGCTGCTCTATGGCGGCAGCATGAATGCGGCCAATGCCGCCGAGCTGCTGGCGCAGCCCGATATCGATGGGGGTCTGGTCGGAGGCGCTTCGCTGAAGGCGGCCGACTTCCTGCAAATCATTTCCGCGGCATCCTGAAGCCGCAATCAAACCGTATACGAATACGTTAGGAGTTAGAACATGGGTATGTTGGTCAATATCATTCTGGCGGTGCAGATCCTGTCCGCGCTCGGCATGATCGGTCTGATCCTGGTGCAGCACGGCAAGGGCGCCGACATGGGCGCCGCGTTCGGCAGCGGCAGCTCGGGCAGCCTGTTTGGTGCATCGGGCAGCGCGAACTTCCTGTCGCGCAGCACGGCGGCGCTTGCCACCGTGTTCTTCGTGTCCACGCTGGCGCTGGCCTACTTCGGCAATGCGCGTCCGACCAGCACCGGCAGCGTGCTCGAGGGCCCTGCCGCCGCTGTTCCTGCGCCGGCCGCAGGGCCTGCCAGTACAGACGCTTCGGTGCCTGCGCCTGCTGCCGTGCCGGCTTCCGGCGCTGCCGAAATTCCGAAGAACTAAAAAAATTAGAAATTTCTGCGTTCTTGGTTGTGACAGGGTTTTTCCGGAGTAGAATACCGTTCTGTCTGGAAAGCCAAACAGTCTGAAGCAAAGCGAAGGACTCCTCATGCCATCCGGACGCAGTCAAATGCCGTCGTGGTGAAATTGGTAGACACGCTATCTTGAGGGGGTAGTGGCGAAAGCTGTGCGAGTTCGAGTCTCGCCGACGGCACCAATACACAAAGACCAACCCAGGCTTGCTCGGCAAGCGGCAAGCCTGGGTCCCGGCCTTCTGCGGTGAGCGCCCTCCGATGAACCTCGATCAATACCTCCCCGTTCTTTTGTTCATCCTGGTTGGTATCGGCGTAGGCGTCGTACCTCTGGCACTAGGGTACATTCTGGGCCCCAATCGCCCGGACGAAGCAAAAAACTCCCCCTACGAATGCGGCTTTGAAGCATTCGACGACGCGCGCATGAAATTCGATGTGCGCTACTACCTCGTTGCCATTCTCTTCATCCTGTTCGATCTGGAAATCGCCTTCCTCTTCCCGTGGGCGGTGACCTTGCAAGACGTCGGCATGACGGGCTTTGTGGCAGTGCTGGTGTTCCTGGCCATTCTGGTCGTGGGCTTCGCCTACGAGTGGAAAAAAGGCGCCCTCGACTGGGAATGACCGGTCGTTCAAAGGACAAAGACGATGATTGAAGGTGTGATGAGCAAGGGCTTCGTCACCACGAGCTACGACTCGGTGGTGAACTGGGCCAAGACCGGATCGCTGTGGCCCATGACCTTTGGTCTGGCGTGCTGCGCGGTGGAGATGATGCATGCGGCCGCTGCGCGCTACGACATCGGCCGCTTTGGTGCTGAAGTGTTCCGCGCGAGTCCGCGTCACTCCGACCTGATGATTGTTGCCGGCACGCTGTGCAACAAGATGGCGCCGGCGATGCGCAAGGTCTACGACCAGATGTCCGAGCCGCGCTGGGTGATCTCCATGGGATCGTGCGCGAATGGCGGCGGCTACTACCACTACAGCTACTCGGTGGTGCGCGGATGCGACCGCATCGTACCGGTGGATGTCTATGTGCCGGGCTGCCCTCCGACAGCCGAAGCGTTGATCTACGGCATCATCCAGCTGCAGCAGAAGATTCGCCGCACCAACACCATCGCCCGCGTCTGAAGAGGTGAATATGACTGTCAATGCAATTCACCCTGAAATCCTGCGCGACAACCTCGCCTCCGTGCTCGGCGACAAGGTGCGCAGCATCAGCATCGCGCTCGACGAGGTGACCATCGAGGTTCCGGCCGCCCACTATTTCGAAGTCATGCAGACCCTGCGTGACGCAGCCAGCTGCAAGTTCGAGATCCTGATGGATCTGTGCGGCGTGGACTATTCGGCCTATGCGGGCGTGGGTACCGACGGCCCGCGCTTTGCGGTGGTCTCGCACCTGCTTTCCGTGACGCTGAACCAGCGCGTGCGCGTGCGTGCGTTCTGCGTGGATGACGATTTCCCCGTGCTGCCCACGATCTCCGAGATCTGGGCGGGTGCCAACTGGTTCGAGCGCGAGGCGTTCGACCTGTTCGGCATCGTCTTCGACGGCCACGATGACCTGCGCCGCATTCTGACCGACTATGGCTTCATCGGCCACCCGTTCCGCAAGGACTTCCCGCTGTCGGGCCATGTCGAAATGCGCTACGACGCGGAGGCCGCGCGTGTGGTCTACCAACCGGTGACCATCGAGCCGCGGGAAATCACCCCGCGCATCATCCGGGAAGACAACTACGGGGGGCTGCATTGAAAGGCGCGCAAGCGCCTTTTTGACGGAAGACCATGGCTGAAATCAAGAACTACTCACTGAACTTTGGTCCGCAGCACCCAGCAGCGCACGGTGTGCTGCGTCTGGTGCTTGAGCTGGACGGCGAAGTCGTTCAGCGCGCCGATCCCCACATCGGCCTGCTGCATCGCGCGACCGAGAAGCTCGCCGAAAGCAAGACCTTCATCCAGTCGCTCCCCTACATGGACCGGCTGGACTACTGCTCGATGATGTGCAACGAGCACGCCTATTGCCTGGCCATCGAGAAGCTGCTGGGCATCGAGGTGCCGATCCGCGCGCAGTACATCCGCGTGATGTATTCCGAGATCACCCGCATCATGAACCACCTGATGTGGCTGGGTTCGTCGGGCAACGACGCCGGCAGCTCCACCATCCTGATCTACTCGTTCCGCGAGCGTGAAGACCTGATGGACATGTACGAGGCGGTGTCGGGTGCGCGCATGCATGCGGCCTATTTCCGCCCGGGTGGCGTGTACCGCGATCTGCCGGATTCCATGCCCCAGTACAAGGCAAGCAAGGTCCGCAATGCCCGTGCGATCGAGGAGATCAACAAGAACCGTCAGGGTTCGCTGCTGGACTTCATCGACGATTTCACGGCACGTTTCCCCAAGAACTGCGACGAGTACGAGACCCTGCTCACCGACAACCGTATCTGGAAGCAGCGCAACGTCGACATCGGCGTGGTGACCGCAGAGCGCGCGATGAACCTCGGCCTGACAGGTCCGATGCTGCGTGCCTCCGGCCTGGCCTGGGACATGCGCAAGAGCCAGCCCTACGAAGTCTACGACCGCCTCGACTTCGACGTGCCGGTCGGCACCAAGGGCGACTGCTATGACCGCTATCTGGTACGCGTGGCCGAGATGCGCGAGTCCAACCGCATCATCAAGCAATGCGTGGACTGGCTTCGTGCCAATCCCGGCCCGGTCATCACCGAGAACCATAAGATTGCACCGCCTGCACGCGAAGGCATGAAGAGCAACATGGAGGACCTGATCCACCATTTCAAGCTCTTCACCGAAGGTTTCCATGTGCCGGAAGGCGAAGCCTATGCATCCGTCGAACATCCCAAGGGCGAGTTCGGCATTTACCTCATCAGCGATGGCGCGAACAAGCCCTATCGCCTGAAGATCCGTCCACCAGGATTCGCACACCTGTCCGCCATGGACGAGCTGTGCCGCGGCCACATGCTGGCCGATGCTGTGATGGTGCTGAGCACCTTGGACATCGTGTTTGGAGACGTTGACCGATGATTACTGAAGCGACCAAGGAGCGCTTTGCGCGTGAGGTGGCCAAGTACCCGGCTGATCAGAAGCAGTCGGCCGTCATGGCCTGCCTGTCGATCGTCCAGCAGGAGCAGGGCTGGGTCAGCGCCGAGAGCGAGGCGGTGATCGCCGAAGTTCTCGGCATGCCCGAGATCGCGGTGCACGAAGTCACCACGTTCTACAACATGTACAACCAGCAGCCTGTCGGCAAGTACAAGCTCAACGTCTGCACCAACCTGCCTTGCCAACTGCGCGACGGCTACAAGGCGCTGCACCATCTCGAGCACAGGCTTGGCATCAAGATGGGCCAGACCACGGCCGACGGCCTGTTCACGCTGCAGCAGTCGGAATGCCTCGGCGCTTGCGCCGATTCGCCCGTGATGCTGGTGAACGACCGCTGCATGTGCAGCTTCATGAGCAATGAAAAGCTCGACGAACTGATCGACGGCCTCAAGGCTGCGGAGGGCAAGGCATGATGAATGCAGCAGCCAATGCCGTCCTGAACAAGTTCGCCGCCACCGGTGTCGAGACCTGCTTCCATGACCGCCACATCAATCCGCAGATCTATGCGGACCTGAACGGCAGCAACTGGTCCATCAAGGACTACGAAGCGCGCGGCGGCTACGTCGCGCTGCGCAAGCTGCTCGGCAAGGATGGCGGCGAGGGTCTCACGCAGGACCAGGTCATCGCCACCATGAAGGAAAGCGGCCTGCGCGGCCGTGGCGGCGCGGGCTTCCCCACGGGCCTCAAGTGGAGCTTCATGCCCCGCCAGTTCCCCGGCCAGAAGCACCTCGTCTGCAATTCGGACGAGGGTGAGCCGGGTACCTGCAAGGACCGCGACATCCTGATGTTCAACCCCCACATCGTCATCGAAGGCATGATCATTGCCGCGTATGCGATGGGCATTTCGGTGGGCTACAACTACATCCACGGCGAGATCTTCCAGGTCTACGAGCGCTTTGAAGCCGCTCTGGAGGAAGCCCGTGCAGCCGGGTACCTCGGCGACAACATCATGGGCAGCAGCTTCAGCTTCCAACTGCATGCGCACCATGGTTTCGGCGCCTACATCTGCGGCGAGGAAACCGCGCTGCTCGAATCGCTGGAAGGCAAGAAGGGGCAGCCGCGCTTCAAGCCGCCGTTCCCTGCCAGCTTCGGCCTGTACGGCAAGCCGACGACCATCAACAACACCGAGACATTCGCGGCCGTGCCGTGGATCATCCGCAATGGCGGGCAGGCCTACCTCGAGTGCGGCAAGCCCAACAACGGCGGTACCAAGATTTTCTCGGTGAGCGGTGACGTGAACCTGCCGGGCAACTACGAGATTCCGCTCGGCACACCGTTCAGCAAGCTGCTCGAGCTCGCGGGCGGCGTGCGCACCGGCCGCAAGCTCAAGGCCGTGATCCCCGGTGGATCGTCTTCGCCCGTGCTGCCCGCCGACATCATGATGGAATGCACGATGGACTACGACTCCATCTCCAAGGCCGGCTCCATGCTGGGCTCGGGCGCCGTGATCGTGATGGATGATTCGCGCGACATGGTCGAGAGCCTGCTGCGCCTGTCGTACTTCTATCAGCACGAGTCCTGCGGCCAGTGCACCCCCTGCCGCGAAGGCACGGGCTGGCTGTGGCGCGTGGTCAACCGCATTCAGCACGGTGAAGGCCGTCCGGAAGATATCGAACTGCTGGATTCGGTGTCGGTGAACATCATGGGCCGCACGATCTGTGCGCTGGGCGATGCGGCTGCAATGCCGGTGCGCGCCATGATCAAGCACTTCCGTCACGAGTTTGAAGCGAAGATCCAGAACGCTTCCAAGCAGGCTGCATAAGCCGCCGGATCGCGAGAAAAGCATATGGTTGAAATTGAACTGGACGGTAAGAAGGTAGAGGTGTCCGAAGGCAGCATGGTCATGCATGCGGCTGAGAAGGCGGGCACCTACATCCCTCACTTCTGCTACCACAAGAAACTGTCGATTGCGGCGAACTGCCGCATGTGCCTCGTGGACGTCGAGAAGGCGCCCAAGGCCATGCCTGCGTGCGCCACGCCGGTCACGCAGGGCATGATCGTCCGCACCAAGAGCGAGAAGGCCATCAAGGCCCAGCAATCGGTGATGGAATTCCTGCTGATCAATCACCCGCTGGACTGCCCGATCTGCGACCAGGGCGGCGAGTGCCAGCTGCAGGATCTGGCTGTCGGCTACGGTGGCTCCACTTCGCGCTACGAAGAGGAAAAGCGCGTCGTTCCTGTGAAGGACGTCGGCCCGCTGATCTCCATGCAGGAGATGACCCGCTGCATCCACTGCACCCGCTGCGTGCGCTTCGGCCAGGAAGTGGCCGGCGTGATGGAGCTCGGCATGATCAACCGTGGCGAGCACTCCGAGATCACCACGGTGTTGGGCGACACGGTCGACTCCGAGCTTTCGGGCAACATGATCGACATCTGTCCCGTGGGTGCACTCACGAGCAAGCCGTTCCGCTACAGCGCCCGTACCTGGGAACTGTCGCGCCGCAAGTCGGTATCGCCGCATGATTCCACGGGCTCGAACCTGATCGTCCAGGTCAAGAACCACAAGGTGATGCGTGTCGTTCCGTTCGAGAACGAAGAAGTCAACGAGTGCTGGATTGCCGACCGTGACCGCTTCTCCTACGAGTCCCTGAACGGTGAAGAGCGCCTGACCAGCCCGATGCTCAAGCAGGGCGGCGAGTGGAAGGAAGTCGACTGGCAGACCGCTCTGGAATACGTGGCCAACGGCCTGCGCGGCATCAAGAACGACCATGGCGCCAACAGCATCGGTGCGCTGGTCAGCCCGCACAGCACGCTGGAAGAGCTGTACTTGGCCGGTTCGCTGGTGCGCGGCATCGGCAGCGACAACGTCGACTACCGCCTGCGCAATTCGGAATTCGAAGCGCCCCAGGGTGTGCGCTGGCTGGGCACGTCGATCGCTTCGCTGTCGACGCTGCAATCCGTGCTGGTAGTGGGTTCCAACCTGCGCAAGGATCATCCGCTGTTCGCTCAGCGCATCCGCCAGGCCACCCGCAAGGGCTGCGCCGTGAACGTCATCAACGCCTCGGTCCACGACTGGGCGATGCCGGTGGCGCAGGCCATCGTGGCTCCGTCCGCCCTGTGGACCGACGCACTGGCTCAGATCGCTGCCGCCGTGGCCGCGGAGAAGTCCATGCCGACACCGATCGCCGTGGAAAGCGTGAGCGAAGGTGCGCGTGCCGTGGCTGCATCGCTGCTGTCGGGTGAGCGCAAGGCGATCCTGCTGGGCAATGCCGCGGCGCATCACGCCAACGCATCGAACCTGCTGGCACTGGCCCGGTTCATCGGCGAGCAGACGGGCGCATCCGTCGGCTATCTGACCGAAGCAGCCAACACCGTGGGCGCGCAGTGGGCCAAGGCCCAGCCGCAGCAGGGCGGGCTGAATGCCGGCCAGATGCTGCAGGGCGCACTCAAGGCCGTGCTGCTGCTGAACACCGAGCCGGAGTTCGACTCCTCCGCAGGCGCACAGGCCAAGTCGGCCCTGAACAACGCACAGATGGTGGTGACCATGAGCCCTTTCAAGGCCAACATGGAATTCTCCGATGTGCTGCTGCCGATCGCTCCGTTCAGCGAAACCGCAGGTACTTTCGTCAACGCGGAAGGCCGCGTGCAGAGCTTCCACGCCGTGGTCAAGCCTGCAGGCGACGCGCGTCCCGCATGGAAGGTTCTGCGTGTTCTGGGCAACCTGATGGATCTGCAGGACATGAACTACGAGACCTCGCAGGACGTGCTGGCCCGCATCACGGGCAAGCAGGCCGGCGAAGTGACCTCGGTTCCCGCCGAGCTGTTGAACAACGCCACCAAGGCGCCGCTGAAGGCCGAGAAGGCCCCATCCGCCGAACCGTGCGTTGCAAGCATCTACCAACTGGACAGCCTGGTGCGCCGCGCACCTTCGCTGCAACTGACTGCTGACGGTCGTGCAGCACTGAAAGGAGCTGCCCAATGATTGACGCAATCTACAACGGCGGCCTGAACGCCATTCAGGCGGCCTGGTGGACAGGCGTGGTATGGCCGGTCCTCTGGATTTTGCTCAAGATCGTCTGCATCGTGGCCCCGCTGATGGGCGCCGTGGCGTATCTGACGCTGTGGGAGCGCAAGCTGCTCGGCTTCATGCAGATCCGTTTCGGTCCCAACCGCGTCGGCCCCATGGGCCTGCTGCAGCCCCTGGCCGACGGCCTGAAGCTGCTGACCAAGGAACTGATCCAGCCGACGGCGGCTGCCAAGGGCCTGTTCTACCTGGGCCCGCTGATGGCCATCATGCCGGCCCTGGCCGCCTGGGTGGCGATTCCCTTCGCGCCCGATGTCGCACTGGCCAACGTGAATGCCGGCCTGCTGCTGATCATGGCGATCACCTCGATCGAAGTCTACGGCGTGATCATCGCCGGCTGGTCCTCGAACTCGAAGTACGCCTTCCTCGGCGCGCTGCGTGCTTCCGCGCAGATGGTGTCCTATGAAATCGCCATGGGCTTCTGCTTCCTGGTGGTGATCATGGTGTCGGGTTCGATGAACCTGACCGAAATCGTCGCCGGCCAGAGCCAGGGCACTTTCGCGGCCATGGGTGCGGGCATCCTGTCGTGGAACTGGCTGCCGCTGCTGCCGATCTTCATCGTCTACCTGATCTCCTCCGTGGCCGAGACCAACCGCCATCCGTTCGACGTGGTCGAAGGCGAAGCGGAAATCGTGGCCGGCCACATGGTCGAGTACTCGGGCATGGGCTTTGCCGTGTTCTTCCTGGCCGAATACGCCAGCATGTGGCTGGTGTCCATCCTCGCCGTGATCATGTTCCTCGGCGGCTGGCTGCCTCCGTTCGACTTCCTGGGCTTCATCCCCGGCTGGATCTGGCTGGCGATCAAGACCTTCATCGTGGTATCCATGTTCATCTGGATCCGCGCTACCTTCCCGCGCTTCCGCTATGACCAGATCATGCGCCTGGGCTGGAAGATCTTCATCCCGGTGACTCTGATCTGGCTGCTCGTGATTGCTGGCTGGCTGCTGTCGCCCTGGAACATTTGGAAATAAGCGGGGACAAGAATGACTACCGTTACTGCTCCTGCGTCTGCTTTCTCCGTCAAGGATTTCTTCAAGAGCTTCATGCTCGTGGAACTCGTCAAGGGCATGGCGCTGACCGGCCGCTACACCTTCCGTCGCAAGATCACGGTGCAGTTCCCTGAAGAGAAGACGCCTCTTTCGCCACGTTTCCGTGGCCTGCACGCACTGCGCCGTTACGACAACGGCGAAGAGCGCTGCATTGCCTGCAAGCTGTGCGAAGCAGTCTGCCCGGCAATGGCCATCACGATCGAGTCCGATGTGCGCGATGACGGCTCCCGCCGCACCACGCGCTACGACATCGACCTGACCAAGTGCATCTTCTGCGGTTTCTGCGAGGAAAGCTGCCCGGTGGACTCCATCGTCGAGACGCACATCTTCGAATACCACGGCGAAAAGCGTGGCGATCTGTACTACACCAAGGACATGCTCCTGGCCGTTGGCGATCGTTATGAAGCCGAAATCGCTGCCAACAAGGCAGCAGATGCCAAGTACCGCTGAAGCGGCTCCTTGATCAAACAAAGAAGATTCGATTCATGGACGCCAAAACCGCATTTTTCTACCTGTTCTCGGCAGTGCTGCTGTTCGCAGCCTTCCGGGTGATCACGGCGCGCAACCCGGTTCACGCTGTGCTCAATCTGATTCTCGCCTTCTCGCAGGCGGCCGCCATCTGGCTGTTGCTGAAGGCCGAATTCCTCGGCATCGCTCTGGTGCTCGTGTACCTCGGTGCCGTGATGGTGCTGTTCCTGTTCGTGGTGATGATGCTGGACATCAACATCGACACGGTGCGAAAGGGCTTCTGGCGGCACTTCCCGCTGGCGGCCTTCATCGGTGCCCTGGTGGCCTTCGAGATGGGCGCGGTGCTGATGACCGGTTTCCGCGGCATGGAAGAGCCCAAGGCGCTGGCCGTGGTGGTCGATGCCGCGGGCAAGGTGATCCCTTATTCCAATACCAAGGAACTGGGCAAGCTGCTCTATACCGAGTACCTGTATCCCATCGAGATCGCCGCGGTGATCCTGCTGGTTGCGATGATTGCTGCCATTGCTCTGACCCTGCGCCATCGCAAGGACAGCAAGGCCGTCAGCCCGTCGCAGCAGATCCGCGTGCGCGCTTCCGATCGCCTGAAGATCGTGAAGATGGACGCCGTGCAGAAGGCTGTCGCCCCCGCTGCGCCACAAGCTGAACCCACCACAGAGGAGAAGAAATAATGACTTTGACGTTGGGTCACTTCCTGGCACTGGGCGCGATGCTGTTCGCCATGTCGGTGGTGGGCATCTTCCTCAATCGCAAGAACCTCATCGTTCTGCTGATGGCCATCGAGCTCATGCTGCTGGCCGTCAATATGAATTTCGTCGCGTTCTCCCATTACCTTGGCGACATGCATGGCCAGGTATTCGTGTTCTTCATCCTGACTGTGGCCGCCGCGGAGTCGGCCATCGGTCTGGCGATTCTGGTGCTGCTGTTCCGCAACAACCGCAACATCAACGCTGAAGATCTCGACACCCTCAAGGGTTGAGGCGCATAACAAAGGTTCTGAAGAATGAGTCAAACCCTTAATGCATCCATGCTGCTGGCAGTGCCCCTGGCACCGCTGGTCGGCTCAGCCTTGGCGGGTATCTGGGGTACCGCCTTCGGCGGCAACAAGATCGGCCGCACCGGCAGCAGCTCGCTGACGATTCTGGGCGTTCTGCTTTCCTTCCTGCTGTCCGCCTATGTGTTCAAGCAGGTCGTGTTCGATGACGCCAAGTTCAACGAAACCATCTACACCTGGATGGTGGTGGGCGGCCTCAAGATGGAAGTCGGCTTCCTGATCGACAGCCTCACCGCCATGATGATGTGCGTGGTGACCTTCGTGTCGCTGATGGTGCATATCTACACCATGGGCTACATGGCGGAAGACGACGGCTACGACCGTTTCTTCTCGTACATCTCGCTGTTCACCTTCTCCATGCTGATGCTGGTGATGGCCAACAACCTGCTGCAGCTGTTCTTCGGCTGGGAAGCGGTGGGCCTGGTGTCGTACCTGCTGATCGGCTTCTACTTCAAGAAGGAATCCGCGATCTTCGCGAACATGAAGGCGTTCCTGGTCAACCGCGTGGGTGACTTCGGCTTCATCCTGGGCATCGGCCTGATCGCCGCGTACACCGGCACGCTGAACTACTCGGAGATCTTTGCCAAGCTGCCCGAACTGCAGAACACGGCACTGCCGGGCACCGGCTGGCTGCTGGTGACCGTGACCGCCATCTGCCTGTTCGTGGGCGCGATGGGCAAGTCGGCCCAGTTCCCTCTGCATGCATGGCTGCCGGACTCGATGGAAGGCCCGACACCGATCTCCGCGCTGATTCACGCGGCGACCATGGTGACCGCGGGTATCTTCATGGTTTCGCGCATGTCGCCTCTGTACGAAATGTCGGATGTGGCGTTGAACCTGATCCTCGTCATCGGCTCGATCACCGCGCTGTTCATGGGTATCCTGGGCATCATCCAGAACGACATCAAACGCGTGATCGCGTACTCCACGCTGTCGCAGCTGGGCTACATGACCATCGCGCTGGGCGTGTCGGCCTACTCGGTGTCCGTGTTCCACCTGATGACGCACGCGTTCTTCAAGGCGCTGCTGTTCCTTGGCGCGGGTTCCGTGATCATGGGCATGCACCACAATCAGGACATCCGCTGGATGGGCGGCGTGCGCAAGTACATGCCGATCACCTGGATCACCTTCCTGCTGGGCAATCTCGCGCTGATCGGCACGCCGTTCTTCTCGGGCTTCTACTCCAAGGATGCGATCATCGAGGCGGTCCACGCTTCGCACCTACCCGCCGCCGGCTTCGCCAGCTTCGCGGTGCTCGCGGGCGTGTTCATCACCGCGTTCTATTCGTTCCGCCTGTACTTCATCGTCTTCCACGGCAAGGAGCGCTACGACCAGAATCCCGATGCGCACCATGACGACCATCATGCGCACGACGACCACCACGGCCATGGCCACGATGCCAAGCCGCACGAGTCGCCCGCCGTGGTCACGCTGCCGCTGGTTCTGCTGGCCATTCCTTCCGTGGTGATCGGTGCGATGGCACTCGCGCCCATGGTTCTGGGTGACTTCTTCAAGGGTGTGATCACCGTTGACGGCACCAAGCACCACGCAATGGCCGAACTGGCCGAAGAGATCCATGGCTGGGTACCGATGGCGCTGCATGGTTTCACCGCGGCTCCGTTCTGGCTGGCGCTGGCTGGTGTGGTCGTGTCGTATGTGTTCTACATGCTCAAGCCTGAAATTCCGGCGGCCATCATGTCGTTCTCCAAGAAGATCGGCCTGTACCAGGTGCTGGAAGGCAAGTACGGCGTGGACTGGGTCTACGAAAACATCTTCGCCCGTGGTGCCCGTGCGTTCGGTACCTTCTTCTGGAAGGTCGGCGACCAGGCGATCATCGATGGCGCAGTCGTCAATGGCTCATGGAAGCTCATGGCCAAGCTGGGTGAACTGGCTCGCCGCTGGCAGACCGGTTATCTCTATCACTACGCGTTGGTCATGATCCTGGGTGTGTTCGCGCTCATGACGTACTTCGTGTGGCTCAACAAGTAGTAGGAGAAATATAAAAATGGGATTGTTGAGTCTTGCAATCTGGGCACCGATCGCCTTTGGCGTTCTGCTCCTTTTCTTCGGGCGTGACAGCCAGGCACCCATGGTGCGCTGGATCGCGCTGATCGGTGCGCTGGTCGGGCTGGCGGTCACGCTGCCCATGTTCACTGGCTTCGACAACACGACTGCCGCTGCGCAGTTCGTCGAGAAGGCCATGTGGATCGAGCGCTTCAATGTGCACTACCACCTGGGCGTTGATGGCCTGAGCTTCTGGTTCGTGCCGCTGACCGCCTTCATCACGGTGATCGTGGTGATCGCCTCGTGGGAGAACATCACCGAGCGCGTCAACCAGTACTTCGCTTCGTTCCTGATCCTCTCGGGCATCATGATCGGCGTGTTCACGGCACTGGACGGCATTCTGTTCTACGTGTTCTTCGAAGCCACGCTGATCCCGATGTACCTGATCATCGGTATCTGGGGCGGCCCGAACCGCATCTACGCGGCGTTCAAGTTCTTCCTGTACACGCTGTTCGGCTCGCTCTTGATGCTGATCGCGCTGATCTACCTGTACAACGCCTCGGGCGGCAGCTTCGACATCGCCACATGGCATGCCCTGCCGCTGTCGGCAACGGCCCAGGCCCTGCTGTTCTTCGCGTTCCTGGCCGCCTTTGCGGTGAAGGTGCCGATGTTCCCGGTGCACACCTGGCTGCCGGACGTGCACGTGGAAGCGCCCACCGGCGGTTCCGCCGTGCTGGCCGCGATCATGCTGAAGCTCGGTGCCTACGGCTTCCTGCGCTTCTCGCTGCCGATCGCCCCCGATGCGGCACACCGGTTCGCTCCGCTGATGATCACGCTGTCGCTGATCGCCGTGATCTACGTGGGCGTGGTGGCCCTGGTGCAGAAGGACATGAAGAAGCTGGTGGCTTACTCGTCCGTCGCGCACATGGGCTTCGTGACGCTGGGCTTCTTCATCTTCAACAACCTGGGCATCTCCGGTGCCCTGGTGCAGATGATTGCCCACGGCTTTGTCTCGGGCGCGATGTTCCTCTGCATCGGCGTGCTGTACGACCGCGTTCACTCGCGTGAAATCGCCTCCTACGGCGGCGTGGTCAACACCATGCCCAAGTTTGCGGCCTTCGCTCTGCTGTTCGCGATGGCCAACTGCGGCCTGCCCGCAACGGCCGGCTTCGTGGGCGAATGGATGGTGATCCTGGGTGCCGTGCAGTTCAACTTCTGGATTGGCCTTGGCGCTGCCACGGCCCTGATCTTCGGCGCTGCCTACACACTGTGGATGTACAAGCGCGTCTACCTGGGTCCCGTCGCCAACGACCATGTGGCCGAACTCAAGGACATCGGTTGCCGCGAGTTCCTGGTGCTGGCGATTCTGGCGATTGCCGTGCTCTACATGGGCCTGTATCCGAAGCCATTCACCGATGTGATGGATGTTTCGGTTGCCGAGCTGATCAAGCATGTGGCGCAGTCGAAACTGAACTGACCAGACTGGATTGAGAGATAAGAAATGATTGACAACATCAGCTGGCTGGCAATTTATCCGGAGATCGTTCTCTTGGTCATGGCCTGCGTGATCGCGCTGGTCGACCTGGGCGTCAAGAGCAGGACCCGCACTCCGACCTACATCCTCACGCTGCTCACGCTCGTTGTCGTGGCCGTGCTCGAGGCCATGTATGCGCGCAACGGCACCACCTTCTACGGTTGGGGCAACATGGTCGTGAGCGACTCCATGGGTAGCTGGCTCAAGTGCTTCGCTGCCGTGGCGATGATGATCACCATGGTTTACGGCCGTCCCTACGCAGCCGACCGCGACATGCTGCGCGGCGGTGAAATGTTCACGCTGTCGCTGCTGTCGCTGCTCGGCATGTTCGTGATGATCGGCGCCAACAACTTCCTGGTCGTCTATCTCGGCCTCGAACTGCTGACTCTGGCCAGCTACGCGCTGGTGGCCCTGCGCCGCGACCACTCGCAATCGGTGGAAGCCGCGATGAAGTATTTCGTCCTCGGCGCGATGGCCAGCGGTTTCCTGCTGTACGGACTGTCGATGATCTACGGTGCAACCGGTTCGCTGGACATCGGCCAGGTGTTCCAGGCGATCAACGGCGGCCAGATCCGTCACCAGGTGCTGGTGTTCGGCACCGTGTTCGTGGTGGCCGGCCTTGGCTTCAAGCTCGGCGTGGTTCCTTTCCACATGTGGGTTCCGGACGTCTACCAGGGTGCTCCTACAGCCATTACGCTGCTGATCGGCAGCGCCCCCAAGCTCGCGGCTTTCGGCATGACCATGCGCCTGCTGGTGGATGGCCTGCTGCCGCTGGCCTTCGACTGGCAGCAGATGCTGATGGTGATGGCGGTCTGCTCGCTGCTCATCGGTAACCTTGCGGGTCTGCAGCAGACCAACATCAAGCGCATGCTGGCCTATTCGACCATTTCTCAGATGGGCTTCGTGCTCCTGGGCCTGATGTCCGGCGTGATCCACGGTAACGTGGATACGAGCGCCGTCGAGAATGCCTACAGCTCCGCCATGTTCTACGTGGTGACCTATGTGCTGACCACGCTGGCGGCCTTTGGTGTGATCCTGCTGCTGGCGCGTGATGGCTTCGAAAGCGAGGAAATCTCCGACTTCGCAGGCCTGAACCAGCGCAGCCCGCTGTATGCCGGGGTGATGGCGCTGTGCCTGTTCTCAATGGCCGGTATTCCTCCGATGGTGGGCTTCTACGCCAAGCTGTCCGTGCTGCAGGCCCTGGTCTCCTCGGGTGAGACCTCGCACATCGCCCTGGCGGTGTTTGCCGTGGTCATGTCGCTGATCGGTGCGTTCTACTACCTGCGCGTCGTGAAGGTCATGTACTTCGACAAGCCCCTCACCGCGACCAATGTGTCCGCTCCGCTGGACGTGCGCACCGTGCTCACGCTGAACGCGGCGGCCCTGCTGGTGCTGGGCCTGCTGCCCGGCGGACTGATGAGCCTGTGCGCAGACGCCATCGTCCGCGCCCTCGCAACCTGAGGCCTGACAGCCTCACCCGAGATCAAGGAAAGGTCCCATGTCACAGACCGCAGCCATCTGGCTCGTGATCCTGGCTGCATTCGCTGCCGCCAACTGGCCTTTCCTTTCTCAGCGCCTCATGCTCGTGGGGCCGCATCCCAGGCAGGGCGCCAAGCCCTTCTTCATTCGCCTGCTCGAACTCATCATCCTGTACTTCATCGTCGGCTTGCTGGCCATGGCGCTTGAGCGCCGTGCGGGCCAGAACGCACCGCAGGGATGGGAGTTCTACGCCATCACGGCCACGCTCTTCCTGACGCTGGCGTTTCCCGGATTCGTCTATCGCTACCTGATGCGTCGCAGGGGTTGACGCCCCCTCCCGCAGGCCGCTGGCGCCAGAGCCGCACGAGCCTCGCAGGAATGCGGGCGGTGCTACCATGGCCGCATCCGGTTTCTGTTTTCTCTCCCTGTGAGGCCTCCCTGAAAAGTCGACTATGAAGGTGCTTGATCTCCTGTGCAGTGCAGACCATCGATTCGAGGGCTGGTTCGCATCTGAAGACGACTTCCAGAACCAGCTTGAGAGAGGGCTTGTGCAATGCCCGATGTGCGGCCGTGCCGATGTCCGCAAGGGCCTGAGTGCACCGCGCCTGAACCTGAAGTCTTCCGCTGCGCATGACACGGCGGCGGCCCGCAGGGATGGCGTGCCGATGCCGGCGGACTCCGGGCAGCGAGCACCTGTCGCGGCACAGGTCGCTCCCCCTCCACAAATGCCCGCGGAATTGCAGGAAGCGTGGCTGCGCGTCGCAAGACATGTGATTGCCAACACCGAGAACGTCGGCGAGCGCTTCGCCAACGAGGCCCGCCGCATGCACTACGGCGACGCGCCAGAGCGCGGCATCCGGGGCCACGCTACTGCCGAGGAGACGGCGGAGCTGATGGAGGAAGGCATCGACGTGATGCCCTTCGTGCTGCCGGATGCGCTCAAGGAAACGTTGCAGTAGGCGCCGGAAGCGACTTACTCCAGCCACATCTGCACGAGCCGCGCTCCCGGCGTTGGCGTGTGAATGATGAAATCCATGCTTTTCGCCGAGCCCGTTTGCTCGGGAATGCTCCAACACCACCTGGTTGCTCCAAGGGGAGTCTGGCAAGGCTGCGTGTCCACGAGCGGAATGCCTTCGCCATTGGCGCTTGCATACAGTATGGTGCCGGGTGGCAGTACCCACACCGTGGTCAATCTGCTTGCCCGCACTTCACTGTCGCGAACCAGCATGCACAGAGAAACTATGTTCGCTTGCATGAGACAGCCCTCTCCGTCGGGGGCATGCCAACCGCTCATCAAGAAACGGCCACCTTCTCCTGCGTCGTTGCAGTCGATACGCTCACCGATGTTGATTTGGCAATGGCGCTCCATGGCTTGTCGCAGGAGAGCGCGAGGGTAGTCGGACTCGTCGAGTCGCTTGCGACCCAGCCCGCGAACGCTGCGCAACTGCTCTATGTAGTCACCTTTGCTGCGACCATGCTTGCGCCAGAACTCCCAGGTGCGGGGAGACAGACCCAGGAACGCGAGCAAGCGTTTGAAGTGGTAGCTGGCGAATTCCTTGCGAGGATTGGGTTGGGGTGCGTAACTTGCATGTGCGTGGATCAACAGCTGCGAGCGCAGATAGGGATTGCTTTGCAACTGCTGGCCGAAGTGTTCCTGCTCCGCGCTATCTTTGGACTGATAGGAGCCTGCGCGTGAACCTGATGAGAATATCAAGCTGGTGAGCTCGGGGCAGGTGGCAATGTGAAGCCTGTTGCGCCAGGCTCTGAAGAGCCACGTCTGAGACGATTCAGCGATGCAATCTCTTGCACTTGGCAGCAAACCGATGCGTTCGAAACAGCTGCGTCGTACCAGCCAGGCCGACATGGGTGAGAAGGTCTTGACTGGGCAATAGCGTCCACGGACGCCAATACCCGCCAGGCCACTGGGCCAGTTCAAGCGCTCGGTATCGTTTGACACGATACCCATGTGAGCACTCGCACCGAGTGCGATATCAGCGCCAGCCGCATCCATCCAGTCGAGCAGCACTTGCAGGTGATCTGGAAACCAGAGGTCGTCCTGGTTGAGAAACGCAACCAAGGGCGCACTCGACCGGGCAAGTCCGGCATTGTTGGGCCCCGATTGTTCCCCCCAGTTGCGTGCGAGCTCGACAAGGTGGACACGAGGATCGCTCTCGGCGAAATGTTCTACCGTTGCCCGTGTACCCATGGGGCAGGCGTCCGACACGACAAGCAGTTCCCAGTCCACGAATGATTGGCGCTGCACAGACTGGATTGCCCACTTCAGCAGATGCGGGCGGCCATATGCGGCCATGATGATGGATACGCGAGGCATGTGGGTGGAGGGGCGCCGTGGCGCTCAGTTCCTGTGCGTGAACCGGAATGGTATCTCGGCGGCATCGCTTGGCAGGCGCCAGTGGTCCGGGTCTTCATAGGAATATGCAATGTCGACCGCGTTGACGACAATGGCCGGCGTATCGGAGACCGCCTGCACACCATGCCACACACCCGGTGGAACCACGAGCAGGGCAGGGCGCTCGAGGGCCAGGCGATGAACCGACAGCTGTCCTACGGTAGGTGACTGTCTGCGCGCGTCATACAAGACAACCTTGATGCGACCATATCCACAGAAAAGGCGGTCCGTCGCCTTGCGATGAGCGTGCCATGCGGAGATGCCGCCTGGCGAGATGATCTTCTGGAATACCTGCTCAACGGGGAGGTTGTCCAGCTTCCAGTCTTGGCGATAGATTTCGGTCAACGTACCATCATCGGTGAGCACGTTGGTGATCTGCTTGACCAGCACTCCGTCAATGCCGGGTCCGGGAGCCAGGTCCCAGTTGGCATAAGTTGTCTGCCTGTCCTTGCTGCCTGAAAACCGCCACTCGGCCACATCGTTGGCGTCCGGGCCTTTCATTCTTTGTTGATTCATGTTTGCTTCCTGAATTCAATGTTGTTCTGCCAATGAGCGGCCTGTCACTGCGTGCGGCGTGTTGCCGCTTGTACTGCGCCGATCACCGAGGCCGTTTCTGATGGCGTCATCCCGGGGAACAGGGGCAGTGCCAAGGATTGCCGCGCATGACTCTGGATATTGGGTAGGTGAAGGGGGGTGAAGCGTTGTAGATAGCTTGGCTGTTGGTGGATGGGCGGGTCGTAGTAGACGCGTGTGTCTATGCCCTGGCGGTGCAACTCGGATTTCAATTCATCGCGATGCTTGCTGCGCAGGACAAAGTAGTTCCATGCATGTCCGTCACGGTCATGAGGCAGGACTATGCCTGGCAGATCGGCCAATTGCTCCAGGTACTGGCGTGCGATGAAGGAGCGTTCTTGCAGCCAGTCATCAAGCAATGAGATACCTTCGAGAAGAAGGGTCGCTTGCAACTCATGCATGCGGCTGTTGAAGCCCACTTCGTCGTGCAGTCCGTGACGGCGACCGTGATTACGCAAGGCCCGAGCCCTGTCCATGAGATGTGCATGGGGGCTGATCAACGCTCCCGCGTCGCCTGCCGCTCCCAATGTCTTTGTGGGATAGAAGCTCAGCGTGCTGATGTCGCCCATTGCGCCTGCATGGATCCCGTGTCCATTCGCTTCGTATGCTCGAGCACCCAGAGCTTGTGCAATATCTTCGACGAGTGCGATTCGCCGATCTTTGCAGAGCCTGGCAATGGCTGGAGTAGCGCAGGTATCCCCGAACAAGGGGACGGCCACGATGGCTCGGGTGCGTGGGGTGATGGCGGCGCTGAACTGTTCGGCGCCACAGACAAAATCATCCACTGGCGAGTCCACCAGCACGGGCGTAAGGCCTGTGCGCACGACAGCCTCAAAGCAAGCGATGAACGTGCCTGCGGGAAGCAGGACTTCATCACCGCTTTGCAGTCCCAACAGATGGAGGGCGAGTACGAGGGCATCCGTTCCGGAATTCACTGCAACTGCTTGGTGCCCGCAGGGAAAGCGCTCCGACAAAGCTCGTTCGAACTGTTGCAGTTGCGAGCCCAGTATGTACTGGCCACTCTGCAGCACGTCCGCAAAACGGAGTCCCATGCGCTGTGCGAGCTCTGGTGCCTGCCACGGGCTGCGGAAGAACGGCACTCTCATAGCCAGGACTCGATGGCAATGGCCCGGCGTGCCGCAGCCGCGCCATCTGCCGCGCTGGCGATGGCAGGGTGTGTCCGTGCCCCGTGAAGTCGTTCTTGGAATGCGGTGTACTGAAGAGTCAATGCATCCACACCGTCTGGACTCATGGGCTGACGGAGGGAAAACTCATGGCGTACGTCCGTCTCTTGCCATGACAGCCGAGCATCGGAGCTCGGAGCGCCGTGCCACGCACTGAAGTTCATCGGTGTTCCGCAAAAAATTACCTGGGCATCCAATCTCTGGTCTCGTTGTCGTACGTCGACGATGGTGAATGCCTCACGGTCCTTGCCACCCAGCAGCAGGGAGGCGGTGTCCAGGTCGTGAACCATCAGATCCAGAGCGATGGATCTGCTTCCGGATGAAGCGCTTGAGCAGCGGGTGAATGCCAGGCTTTGCGGTGTGTGCGTCCATGGCAGCATGCTCAGGCACTCATTGAAGCGCTCGACATGCCCGGTGCAAAGCAGGCGGCGGCTTGTGCATTCTGCTTCGAGCAGTGCATCGATATCCCTTTCGGTTGCTGCAAGCGGCTTTTCAACAAGGACGTCGATGCCCATGCGCATCAACCTGATCGCAACCTCTGCGTGCGTATCGTAGGGAGTGACCACGGCAGCAACTTCTACACCCCGCGGCATGTCCTGCAGGCGAGCAAAAGCCTTGAATCCGGCGGCATGTGCGGCATCGCGCGCATGCGGCAGGGGGTCGACCACGCATACGATCTCGAACGCGGGATGCACGCGAACACGCCTGGCGTGTATTCGGCCAAACCGGCCATACCCGATGATGGCAATGCGTGTCTTGTGCGGCATGGTGCTCATGGCATCAGCATGGCTTTGTCATGTCTTGCACGAGTCGCCGCAGATGCTCTGCCCGGATCACATGTCGATAGACGCCGGCGCGAAAGCGCTCTTCGCCGATGCGCTCGAACTCGGGCAATACCGTGGGCATCTCGTCAAGCTCATAGGGCGTACGTGAGGCAGGGTAGAGGTACTCCTTGCCAAAGGACTCTTCTCCGAAGGAGGCGAGCATGGCGTCCAGCTCCTGCTTCAGCACCGGGCTGGTGCGCTGGGCGTAGAGATGCATGAGGGCAAGCTTGTGCCTGAGTTCGGCTGGGCTCAGGATCACCGTGTCCTCCACCTCGCTTTGCCTGTCGGGATCACATGATGGACCCACCACGGGGAACTCCAGGCTTCTGACTGACTTGCCCGATTTGCGCAATCTGTCCACCAGGCAGTTTGCCATCACTCTGCATAGATCATGGCTTGGGTTGTAGCCTTCCGCCTGGTCCGCGACAACGGTGTCGAATTGGCCCTGCATTCCCAGGTCGACCAAGCGGGTGAGCCAGGCTCCGAACGGTGAGGGGGCCGTGCCCAGCAGCGCGCCATAGATATGGGAGTCAGGAACGGAGGCAAGCCAGTCATTGCGTATCTGTACACCGATGGGCTCAAGCAGCTGGAGCGAATGCTCGAGGCGTGGCTGCCCGATGGAACCTTCCCCATTGGTCAGCATGACGATATGGGGCCTGGTTCTGTGAACCCATTGGATGATGCGCAGTTCATGGCCCGGGTGCGCGACAAGCAGAAGAGGTCTCATGGCGGGATCGCAAGGGTGTTCGTGGCATGGCAGGAGTGTGTGGGATTCATCTCACTCCCAGTCTTGCCGCCAACCAGCGCAGGGGGGCTGTCACACGCCAGCTTCTGCTGGCAAGCAGCGCATTCACATGACGCTCCCGCTCGTAGAGCTGGTTGATCGTGGTGACCAGCTCGCGTGAGCAGGCGTCCCGCGCGTCTTTGGCATTCGTCTCAAGCTGCCGGGCCAGCCGTGTGAGTTGTTCCTGCTGCGCAGCGATGACAGCGTCTCGGGCCTCGATGCGTTCTTGCATCATGCCCGTTTGAACCGCTTGATGGGCGCTGCCATAGGGGAGCAGGTTGTCCATGCAGTGGCGCGCGAATTCTCCAATCTCATCGGCAGGTGCCATGGGCGGGTGATTCGGCTCATCCTCCACGATGTGGAGGGCGATGCTCTCTAGTTGATGCGCTGTTGCGTCCAGCGATAGGTTCGCACGCACAAAATCGCTCACGGACTTCGCATCGGCAGCGCTGTAGTTGGCGATCGCATCGACCACGTTGGCGTGCGAGACTTCTGTTTGCAGAAGGCGGCGACCGAAATTCCAAGGCTGCCATGCCTGGACGTTGGCAGTGGTCACCATACCGGCCATGCCCATGTTTTCATTGAACAGGATGACGGCACACCCTATGGCCATGGCCTCCATGGCACAACGGGCTTTGGCAAAGACAAGATCGTATTGCGCGAGGACCTGTTCCGGGGATCTGGCCTGCCGGTCCACTCCTGAGCCGATAACCTCCAGCTCAATGCCATGGGCTTGGCAGGCCGCACGGATGGTTGCGGTTTCCTCGTGGTTCGTTGAGTAATTGCTGAAGATGGCGGCGCGCACTGGTTTGTCCGGCAGTGGTGCGCGTGGCTGAAAGCGCGCCAGATCCACGCCGTTGGATACGAGCCTGATAGACGACCGTGCGATGCCGTGTTCCAGACAGAGCCGTTGCGCGCAATTTTCATCGACGGCAACGTACTGTCGGATGCGGCCGAACAAGGGCGGACGTCCGTGTGACGCTGTGCGGTCGTGGCAGATCGAGAGCGCTGGTACCCCAAGGAACCGGGCCATGCAGGCGACAGTTTCGTCTCGCGTGTTGCCGATGATGACATCCGGTGCAGCCGTTACCAGCGCGAGTTCTGTCACGCAGGCGATGCAGACGGCCCGCAGTTCGTCCACCATGTCCCCCATGATGGGGGAGTACAGGATGACATCGTGCCTCCGTCTGTGCAGGGCCAGTGCCATGTCGCGCACAAACAACTCGGCACCGCTCCGGTACTGCATGCAACACATCGATATGAGTATTCTCATCTCGGACAACGGGGCCGCAAAGCCCGGTGAGTGGCGGGTAGGCGGTCAAGCCCTGCGCTGGCGCTTGCCGCCGTGTGACAATTGCTTGCAAGCGTAGCACTCTAACGGGCGCAGTGGTATGCCGTTACCACTGCATCGCAAGACTTTTGGTTCATTCAGCAGCGTGATAGAAGGCAAGGCATTCGTCGACAGTGCCGCGACAGGCAATGCGGCCGTGGTCCAGCACCAATGCGTGAGAGCAGAATGACTTGAGCAAGTGCTCGTTGTGGCTGGCAACTACAAGAATGCTTACGCGCGACATGAGGTCGTGCAGCCGCTTCTGTGCACGCTCCTGAAATTTGGCGTCGCCAGCGCCGACGACCTCATCCATCAACAGAATATCCGGCGTGATCGTGGTCGCCACGGCAAACGCCAGTTTGAGCAGCATGCCGGTGGAGTACGTGCGGACGGGCATGTGCAAGCGCTCGCTCAATTCGGTGAATGCGCCGATCTCTTCCACCATGGCACGGGCTTCGCGTCGGGACAGGCCCATCACGATTCCGCGCGTGATGATGAAGTCCTGTCCCGAGGCTTCGGCATCCATGCCGAGCGTGATGTCTGTGAGCGCAGACACAGTCCCATACTGCCGGATGTGACCTTGGACGGGTTCATAGACTCCAGAGAGCACGCGCAGCAACGTCGACTTGCCGGCCCCGTTGTGGCCGATCAAGCCAATGCGGTCGCCGGACCGAAGTTCCAGGTTGATACCGCGCAGCGCCTGCACGGTGCGAATAGGTGCCGGGGACGAAGCCTGGCTGCGCGGCATGCCCGTGAAGCGCATCACTGTGTTGATGAGACCGATGCTTTGTGCGTCGAAAACCGGAAACTCTATTTCGACATCGGTGAGCTGGATAAAGGGTTTCATCGCGGATCTGCGCTCACAGCCAATAGTTGATGCGTCGACGCACTGCGAGATAGAGTCCCACGCACAGCACCAGAAGGACGCAGAAAGTGCTCCCTGCTGCCAGGAATGCCGTAGCGGATGGTATTTTCCCAAGGAGCGGCGCGCGCATGAGCTCCAGCCAGGCCGCCAGCGGATTGAGCGTTGTGAGCAGATGGGCTCGCGATGTGGTCAGTTGGCTGCTTTGCCACATCACGGGCGTGACGAAGAAGGCGATTTGGAGAATGCTGCTCACCACCATGGGGACGTCGCGAAATCGGGTGGCTATGGCTGCAAGTATTGCGAGCACCAGGGTGGCGCCGATGGTGCTCAGGACAAACCCTGCCAACCAGACATGCCAAAGCACGCCTTGCAGAAGTCCCCCGTACCAGAGCACGACCAGAATCAGCGGGATTTGGTGGGCGAGCAGCAGCAGGTTACGCCACACCACACGAAAGACGAATGTGAATTTCGGGTAGGAGGCCTGCTTCAGGAAAGGGGCAGCATCGATGTAGGTTTTGCATCCATCGTTGAACATGGACGTGAGAAACCCGAAAAAGATATTGCCAAGACAGAAGTAGGGAATGTAGGTCTTCGTGTCCTGATTGAACAACTGTGCCCCGATCCAGCCGAATGCTGCAGTGAAGATCGCCATATTGATGGCGATCCAGGTCGGTCCGAGAAACGAACGGCGGTACTGCCGCAGCAGATCCTGCCAGCCCAGATGCATCCACAGTGGCCATTGGCGCAGGGAAAGGCCCAGATCCTGGCGCAACAACTGCCACTGTGAGAGTTCGCTAAGTGGAACAGGGCCCTGTGAGGTCATCGGTGGCAGAGGTTGCTGTGACACGGATTCAGCCGGTCGCGTGGATGGGAATCCAGCTCAGCAGTTGCGTGAATGCGCGATTTTACGAGGAATCACACTCTTGGCGCGTACAGACTGGAGATCAGGACCGAACTTATTGAGTGAATTTTCCAATATCACTTCAACCACTTCTGTGCCGATGCCTTCAAGCCGCCGCGATGATCGATCTGATTCCAGGTGAAGCGCAGCACCCGTGCATAGTCTGCGTCATCCGCAGGAAACATGAACCCCAGCATGTTCACCGGCGTCAAGGGCTTGTCGAGAAACGCGGCGTGCAGGCGGGGATCGGTGTGTGCGTAGTGCAGTGCCTCGTAGGTCTCCGTGATCATCACGTCGCCCTTGCCCTCGGCAATCAGGGCAGGGATTTCGGCGTTCTTGTCGTGCGTGCTGACCTGCGCCGCCGTGAGGTTCTGCAGTACATAGGCCTCGTTCGTGCCGCCAGGGTTCTTGATGACGCGAACGCTGCCCTGGTTGAGGCTTTCCGGCGTGGTGAACTTCTGTTTGTCGGCATTGCGCACCAGGGCCACCTTGCCGAATGGCGCGTAGCCCGGCAGCATGTCTGCCTGCGTAATGCGTGCCACGTTGCGGGTGATGCCGCCCACGGCGACGTCGTAGCGATCGGCCTTCAGGTCCGGCATGAGCTGCGGCCATGTGGTTGGCACCCACTCGATCTTCACGCCCATTTCCTTGGCCATGGCCTCGATCACGTCGACGTCGTGGCCGCTGTAGCCGGCATCCGTCTTGATCGCGAAGGGGCGATAGTCGCCGGTCGTGCCGACACGCAGCGTCTTTGTCTGCATGATTTTGTCCAGGCGCGGCCCGGCCTGCGCTGCGGAGCCCACCAGCAGGCCGGTGCCTGCCGCGATGGAGAGCGTGAGCGCGACGAGAGAGCGGGAATGGGGGTGGGGATGGGCGTGGGAATGACGCATGGTTTTTGTCTCCTGAATTGAAAAGGGGCGGGGTTCCTGGCGGAGTGCAGCAGTACCAACACAAAGGCAGGCCAAGTATTACACTTCGCAGACCCCATATTCCTAAGGCAGGACGATCATGGATGCGCTCCTCTTCATTCCCGTTTCCATTGCCATCTCACTCACGCCGGGCCCCAACAATTTCTGCGGGCTCAACAACGGCATCCGGGCAGGTGTCGTGCCGGCGCTGATGGCGACCACGGGCCGCGTCGCCGCCTTCGCGATCTTTCTGGCCGTGTCGGCCATCGGGCTGGGTGCGATGCTGCTGGCCTCTGAAACGGCGTTCCTGGCGGTGAAGTGGATCGGTGCGGTCTACCTGTTCTGGATTGGCTGGAAGGCCTGGCGCAGCCGCGATTTTGGTGGCGCGGCGATGATCGAGAACGGGGATGGCACGGCATCGGCCGAGGCAAAGCATTACTCCGTGAAGACGCTGGCGATGCAGGAGTTTCTGCTCGGTATCACCAATCCCAAGGCCATCATCCTGTTCGCAGCCATCTTCCCGCAGTTCATCGATCCATCGAAGCCAGCCGCGCAGCAGTTCCTGGTGCTCGGCTCGATCTACCTGATGGCGGAGTATGTCTCTACGCTGGTCTACGCGTCCTGCGGAAGGCAGATCAGGCGCTGGATCCGCACGCCCAAGGGCGTGATCCGGCTCAATCGCGCAACCGGCGGTTTCTTCATGGGGGCCGGTGGCCTTTTATTGGCGACCCAGCGCTGAGCAAATTGTCTAAGGCGTTCCAATAAAAAAACCGCCTCGAAGGGCGGTCTTTTAGGGGGGCAGAGGTGATCGGTTTTTGATGGGATGAGGATCAGATCACGCCCTGGGCGATCATCGCGTCGGCCACCTTCACGAAGCCGGCAATGTTCGCGCCGTCGATGTAGCTCACGGTGCCGTCGGCGCGCTTGCCGTGCTTCAGGCAGGCTGCGTGGATGTTCTGCATGATCTGCAGCAGGCGTGCATCCACTTCCTCGCGGTTCCACGACAGGCGCATTGCGTTCTGGCTCATTTCGAGGCCGGAGGTCGCCACGCCGCCGGCGTTCGAGGCCTTGCCCGGTGCGTACAGCACGCCGGCAGCCTCGAAGGCCTTGGCAGCCTCGATGGTGGACGGCATGTTGGCGCCTTCGGCCACGCAGACCACGCCGTTCTTGATCAGCACCTTGGCGTCGTTTTCGTCGAGCTCGTTCTGCGTCGCGCAGGGCAGTGCGATATCCACCGGAACATGCCATGGGCGCACACCTGCTTCGAACTTGGCACCCACACGGGCGGCATAGTCGTTCACGCGGCCGTACAGGTGGTTCTTGATTTCCATGAGGACGGCCAGCTTCTCCGTGGTGAAGCCCTCTTCGTCGATCACGGTGCCCGAGGAGTCGGACACGGTCACCACCTTGGCGCCCAGTTGCATGGCCTTTTCCACCGCATACTGCGCCACGTTGCCCGAGCCGGACACGGAGACGCGCATGCCGTCGAAGCTCTTGCCGCGGGTCTTCAGCATTTCGTCCGCGAAATAGACCGTGCCGTAGCCCGTTGCCTCGGGGCGGATCAGCGAGCCGCCGAAGGCCAGGCCCTTGCCGGTGAACACCGAGGCGGCGCTGTTGGCCAGTTTCTTGTACATGCCGGCCATGTAGCCCACTTCACGGCCACCCACGCCGATGTCGCCTGCCGGCACATCGGTGTCGGGGCCCACGTGGCGGAACAGTTCGGTCACGAAGGCCTGGCAGAAGCGCATCACTTCAGAAGGGCTCTTGCCCTTGGGGTCGAAGTCGGAACCGCCCTTGCCGCCGCCCATGGGCAGCGTGGTCAGTGCGTTCTTGAAGGTCTGCTCGAAGGCCAGGAACTTCAGCACGGACAGATTCACCGAGGGGTGGAAGCGCAGGCCGCCCTTGAAGGGGCCGATCGCCATGCTGTGCTGAATGCGGAAGCCGCGGTTGACCTGCACGTTGCCGTGATCGTCGGTCCAGGACACGCGGAACATCATCACGCGCTCGGGTTCCACCAGGCGCTCCAGCAGGCCGTGCTCCGCATAGCGCGGATTCTTCTCGATGAAGGGCCACAGGCTTTCCATCACTTCGGTGACTGCCTGCAGGAATTCGGGTTGGCCTGGGTTGCGTTGGGCGACTTGTTCGAGGAATTGCCCGACGGATGCGTGCTTCATAAAGCGGAACCTTCTAACTTAGTGACAACGTGTTGCTGGAGTGCAGGCGACATTATGCCAAAAAGACATGGTGCTATGCACCAAAATGGTAGTGATGCACCTATAACGCTCAGATCTCTACTGTTTTGATCAAAAACGGGGTTGTATTTGCACGAAATTGGTGAAGTGATTGCGCTGAATTGGTGCTTTGTCGCGTCGCCACTTGGCACGCTGCATGCATTGAACCGATGCGAACCCAAGGTGACGAAGCGAGCCTCCGGGCAAGGATGGACATGGCGCTGTCACCGTGGGAGTTCACAGTTCACGAAAGCCCGGACAAGGAAGCGGGCAGATGGTCAGGAAGGAGTGCCGAGATGCCGACGATGACAGCGATGACGAGAGCATGCGCATTGAGCGCGACCGCCATGGCGGCGACCGTCATGTTGGCGGGGCCGGCCGCGACGCGTGTTGTGGGAGGTGCGAGAGCATCGGCATGGATGGACGCGCAGGCGGCGGGGCCGCAAGCGCTCCTGCCGGGAGCGCTCCGGGCCGGCAGCCCATTGGTGGCTGCCAGCCGGGGGATGCGTCAGGAGATTGGCGATGCCGTGCCCTGGTACGAGGACGAGGCTGACGACAGCAACAACGGCAGGGGATGAGCCGGCCCTGGGGTGTGTTTAGCGGCCGCGCAGGAACAGCGCGTCCAGCTCCTTCATTGTCAGTTGGCGCCATGTGGGGCGACCGTGGTTGCATTGATCCGATCGGTCGGTCACTTCCATCTGGCGCAGCAGGGCGTTCATCTCGTCGAGCGTGAGCCGGCGATTCGCGCGAACGGCGCCATGGCATGCCATGGTGGCAAGGATCTCATTGCGGGCGCGCTGCACCACCGTGCTCGCATCCTGCTGCGACAATTCGGCCAGGACGCTGCGCGCGAGCTCCACGGGGTCGCCCGCGGCCAGTGCGGTTGGCACGGCGCGTACCGCCAGCGTGCGTGGAGAGAAGGGCGCTATCTCCATGCCGAGCAGTGCCAGGGTTTCGCCATGCGACTCGGCAGCCGCCACCTCGTGCGGCGTGGCGGCGAAGGTGGCGGGGATCAGCAGTGGCTGGCTGGCGATGCGCGCGGACTCATCGATCACCTGGCTCTTGAGGCGCTCGTAGACGATGCGCTCATGGGCCGCATGCATGTCCACGATGATCATGCCGTGCGCGTTCTCGGCGAGGATGTAGACGCCGTGGATCTGTGCCACCGCACGGCCGAGGGGCCATGGCGATGCATCGGCCTCGGTTGCGGCGGAAGCCGGAGGGAGCGCAGCGGCGAAGGCTCCTTCATCGGGCGCCGCTGATATCGCAGCCGTCCCTGGCTGCGCCATGGCGCGCGGAGCACCCCAGAGGGCTTGCAGATCCTCCACCTTGTGGCCCACTCGCTCCTCGAAAGGCATGGCAGCCTGGGCCTTCCAGTTGGGGGCAGGTGCCCACGCCGATGGAGCAGTGACGGACGATGCCCCTGATGCCGTCGGCTGAGAGAAAGCGGGCGCAAGCGCGGGTGAGAACGGTGTGGTTGCTGCTGCCCCGACAGAGCCCGGGGCGGCGTCCGAAGTTGCTGCGGCTGCCGCCAGCGCCTGAGCGCGCGGCACGGCCAGCGCATTTTCCACGGCATGGCGGACGGCCTGGTGCACTTCGCGGCTGTCGCGAAAGCGCACCTCGATCTTGGTGGGGTGCACGTTCACATCGACGCGCAGCGGATCGATCTCGACGAACAGCGCATAGACCGGCTGCTTCTGCCCGTGCAGCACATCCTCGTAGGCGCTGCGTGCGGCATGCGTGAGCACCTTGTCGCGCACGAAGCGGCCGTTCACGTAGCAGAACTGCTGATCGGCGCGCGAGCGCGCTGCGTCGGGCAGGCCCGCGCGTCCCGTGACGGTGACATTGCCGAGCTTGAAAGCCACGGCGACCGAGTCCTCGAGGAAGTCGGCGCCCATCACATCGCTGAGGCGGCGGTCCAGCGCCTCGCGTTGCCGGTTTTCGTCAGCCGTGTCGGCTGTCTCCAGCGTGGAGCGCCACTGCTCGACCAGCTTGCCTTCGTGCCAGATGGCAAAGCCCACGTCGGGGCGGGCCAGCGCATGGCGTCGCACGGCTTCCACGCAGTGGGCCAGTTCGGTGGCGTCGGTCTTGAGAAACTTGCGGCGCGCGGGCGTGGAGAAGAACAGCTCCTTCACCTCCACGGTCGTGCCGCGGCTGCGGGCCGCGGGGCGCAGTTCGCCGCTGCGCGCATCGAGCAGGAAGGCGCTCGCCTGGTCCTGCGTGCGCGAGAGGAGGGCCGTCTCCGACACGGAGGAGATGGCCGCCAGCGCCTCGCCTCGAAAACCCATCGTGTTCACCGATTCCAGATCGTGCAGGTTGCTGATCTTGCTGGTGGCATGGCGGCGCAGGGCCACGGGCAGCTCCTCGGGCGGAATGCCGACCCCGTCGTCTTCCACGGAAATCAGCCGGACGCCGCCGGCCAGCAGCCGCACGGTGACTTGCCGGGCACCTGCATCCAGTGCGTTGTCGACGAGCTCCCGGACCGCGGATGCGGGGCGTTCCACCACCTCGCCCGCGGCGATCTGGCTGATCAGCTCGTCGGGAAGGTCACGAATCGGGCGGCGCGCAGTCTCGGGACTGGAGGGAGAGAGGTTGGCTTCATTCACGATTCCATTCTAGTGTTGAGACATGTCCTTTGCGGCTGTCCAGGAACCGGCCCCAATCTCCACCCGGGCCGGTGGATGCCGTCGATGCGCTACAGTCCGGGGCTTCTCTCAGTACCGGGGATCTGGATTGGAAATCGTCAGTTTTTTGATCGACTTCATTTTGCACATCGACAAGCATCTTGAAGCCTTCGTGGTCACGTATGGACCGTGGGTCTATGCCCTGTTGTTCATCATCGTGTTCGTGGAAACAGGCGTGGTCGTCATGCCGTTTCTGCCGGGCGATTCACTGCTGTTCATCGTGGGCGCGATGTGCGGCGCGGGGCTGATGAATTTCGCGATCGCCGTGCCCGTGCTGCTGGCGGCAGCGATCCTCGGAGACCAGTGCAACTACACCATCGGCCGCTATCTGGGGCCCAAGGTGTTCCAGTGGGAGGATTCGCGCTGGTTCAACAAGAAGGCATTCGACCAGGCGCATGCCTTCTATGAGCGCTATGGCGGCGTGACCATCATCCTCGCGCGCTTCATGCCCTTCATCCGTACCTTCGCACCCTTTGTTGCGGGTGTTGCGCACATGACCCGTGCCAAATTCACGATGTTCAATGTGGTGGGGGCGCTCATCTGGGTCATCGGCATCACTGCAGCGGGCTATTTCTTCGGCAACCTGGAGTGGGTGCGCGCGAATCTCGAGAAGATCATCTGGGGCCTGATCCTGGTGCCGGGGCTGATTGCCATCTTTGGTGCCTGGAAGGCTGGCCGGGCGGACAAGGCCGCCACGTCGGCATCGCATTGACGAACGCGCCACCGCCCAAAAAAAAACCCCTGGAGCCATGCGCTCCAGGGGTTTTTTACTTGCGCAGTGCAGACATCAATAGCGATGGCGGCGGTTGTTGCGGTCGCTGTTCTTGCCGACCTCGTTGCCGATCAGGGCACCGGCAGCGGCGCCGCCCACGGTGCCCAGTGTGCCGCCGAACACGGCATTGCCAACCAGACCGCCGGCCACGGCGCCTACCCCCGTACCCACTTGCGCATTGGAGGGGCGCGAGGCGCAGCCTACCAGGCTCAGCGAGGCCGCACAGGCCAGAGTCGTGACGATGATGCGAATGTTCTTCATGTGTGTACCCCTTTCATTGGTAGCCAAGCGGATGCGCCGACAGCATGTACGGCGCTCCGACGGGGCAGATCCAGATGCCTGCCCATGTACTATCAACGTTCGAGATAGGCAATCAGATTACTGAGAAAAGGTTACCAACAGTGTGGTTGGCTGCAAGGCGATACGGCATGGGGTGGCTCCCCCCCCCCCATGCTGTGTCTCGCTCAGCGACGGCGGTCGCGATCCTTGCCGACCTCGTTGCCGATCAGGGCACCGGCGGCAGCGCCGCCCACGGTGCCCAGTGTGCCTCCGAACACGGCATTGCCTACGACACCGCCCGCCACGGCGCCCACGCCCGTGCCGACCTGCTGATTGGTGGGGTTCGAGGAACAGCCTGCCAGACCCAGGGCTGCGGTGCAGGCGACTGTAGAGAGGATGATGCGTACATTCATGGTGTGCTCCTTCTAGTCGACCACGGATGCGTTGCGAAGGAGTTCACAAGGCGTCGCGGTTCATGCCTTCAGTGTCACCGGGCGTCCGGGATGCCGGGGTAGGCCCGGTGATGCGATGCCTGTAGGAACGGGACCCACCTACCCCTGCGGATCGCGCGTCCTAGACGGACCGGTTGCGTGCCAGCGGCGGGTTCTTGGCGAAGTAGCGGGTGATGCCGCGCATCAGGGCATCGGCCAGTTGGATCTGGTATGCGGTGGAGCGCAGCTTGGCTTCTTCGTCGGGATTGCTGATGAAGGCCGTCTCCACGAGCACGCTGGGGATGTCCGGGGCCTTGAGCACGGCAAACCCGGCCTGTTCCACGCGCGGCTTGTGCAGCTTCGCAAATCCCCCGATCTCGCCCAGGAGCACGCTGCCCAGCTTCAGGCTGTCGTTGATCTGCGCGGTGGTGCTCATGTCCAGCAGTGCGCGCTGAACGTGCCGGTCCTGGGAGGTGACGTTCATGCCGCCGATCAGGTCGGACTGGTTTTCCTTGTTGGCCAGCCAGCGTGCGGCCGAGCTGGAGGCGCCGCTCTGGCTGAGCGCGAACACGCTCGCGCCCTTGGCTGCCGGCGTGGTGAAGGCGTCGGCATGGATGCTCATGAACAGGTCGGCCTGCACGCGGCGGGCCTTTTCCACGCGCATGGCCAGCGGCACGAAGAAATCGGAGTCCCGTGTCAGAAAGGCACGCATGGGATTGCCGCCCACCGTGGTGGCGTTGATGCGATCACGCAGCAGGTGGGCGATCTTGAGCACGATGTCCTTCTCGCGCGTGCCGCTCGGGCCGGTGGCGCCAGGGTCTTCGCCGCCGTGGCCCGGGTCGAGCGCCACGATGATCAGGCGGTCGGTGGGGCGCGCAACCGAGGGCGCCCTGCGAGGAGCCGGGGCGGGCGAGGGCGCAGGCGGTGGGGCGGATGCAATCACCTCGGGTGACGGAGCCGGCGTGGCAGCGGGCGGCGGCACGGGAACGGGCAGCGGCAGCGGTGCAGGTGCCTGTGCGACGGCCACGGGGGGGCGGTCCTGCAGCGGTTTCTCGCTGCGCTGGGCGATCAGGTCACCGAGCGGATCATGCGCCGAAGGAGTTCCCGCAGGCGTGTCGATGGGGGCCGGGGCCTCGGCCACCGTGGCCTTCGGATCGTTCAGGCGTTCGGCGATCAGCGCTTCGAGCGGATCGCGCGCCTGGGCCGGGTACAGGTCGAACACCAGGCGGAATTGATACGCAGCCACCGGGGTCAGCGTGAAAACCTGGGGACGCGCCGCATGCTTGAGGTCCATGACCATGCGTACCACGCCAGGGGCATTCTGGCCCACGCGGATGCCGGCGATGTTGGGGTCGTCCGGGCGGATCTTGGCGACCAGTTCCTTGAGCTGTGGATTGAGGTCGATGCCCTCGATATCCACGGCCAGGCGCGGCGGTGTTTCGACGAACGTGTGCCTGGTGACCAGGCGCTGGTCCGACTCGATGGTCACGCGCGAGTA